>NZ_FMXH01000005.1:254048-387325 GCF_900103575.1 Pseudomonas sp. NFACC51
CCTTGTGCAGGCATCCAATGCATGGGCGTTCGCCAATGTCATGGGCTAGCGAGCTTCTGTGGCGAGGGAGCTTGCTCCCGCTCGGCTGCGCAGCAGACGCCACTGTCGCCGGGCTGGAACATCTTCAGTGGTTTGGGGAAAACGGGGGCGGCTGCGCCACCCAGCGGGAGCAAGCTCCCTCGCCACAACGCTGCCCGCTTGAGAGTGGCGTGATGCTTTTTACCGCTCGGACTTGGGCGTTGCCACCTTGTCCCGCAGGTACACCGGCTGCGCATCATCGGCGGGAATGGCCTCGCCGCGTTCCCAGGCGAAGCGCGCCAGGGCCAGCAGGTCTTCGGCGTGAGGCAGCAGGGTGGCGTCCTGGCCGGTCAGGCTGACGGCGATGCGCTCGCCGTAGCCCCAACCGGTACCGGCACCGAACCATGCACCGTCGGCCCCGCTTGGCAACGCCGCGGCCTCGGGTGGCAATACCGCCTCAGCACCGACCAGGCGCATCTCGCCGTCGGTTTCGCGATAGCAGCCCCAGTACACCTCGTCCATGCGCGCATCGATGGCCGCTGCGACTTGGCGGGCGCCCTGTTCACGCAAGGCGCGCTGGGCCAGCACCGCCAGGTTCGACACCGGCAACACCGGCCGCTCCAGGGCAAACGCCAACCCTTGCACCACGCCGATGGCGATGCGCACGCCGGTAAAAGCCCCCGGCCCGCGACCGAAGGCAATCGCATCCACTGCCTGCAAGGTCGTCCCGGCATCGCTCAGCAGTTTCTGGATCATCGGCAATAGTTTCTGCGCATGCAGGCGCGGGATCACCTCGTAATGGCTCGTGACCTTGCCGTCGTGCAGCAAGGCAACGGAGCAAGCTTCAGTCGCGGTGTCCAGGGCCAGCAAGGTGCTCATCGGTGTGTCCGTAAATCAGGTGGAAAAAAGTGCGCCAGTATAAACAACTACGGCCCGCAAGCGGGCCGTAGTTGATGCAACTGATCAGACTTTTCAGCTCAGCGCTTCGAGCACCTTGCCGGTGATCGCATCGACCGAGCCAACGCCCGGGATGTGGCTGTACTTCGGCTTGCCCTGGGCAGCCGACAGGTTCTGGTAGAACGCCACCAGCGGCTTGGTCTGGGAATGGTAGACCGACAGGCGATGACGCACGGTTTCTTCGGTGTCGTCCTTGCGCTGCACCAGCTCTTCACCGGTAACGTCGTCCTTGCCCGCGACTTTCGGCGGGTTGTAGACGGTGTGGTAGACACGGCCAGATGGCTCGTGGACGCGACGACCGGCAATGCGCTGGACGATCTCTTCGTCGTCGACCGCGATTTCGACCACGTGATCGAGCTCAACACCGGCAGTCACTAGGGCTTCGGCCTGGGGAATGGTGCGCGGGAAGCCGTCGAACAGGAAGCCGTTGGCGCAATCGGCTTGAGCGATACGGTCCTTGACCAGGGCGATGATCAGGTCATCCGACACCAGGCCACCGGCATCCATGATGCTCTTGGCCTTGACGCCCAGCTCGGTGCCCGCCTTGACTGCGGCACGCAGCATGTCGCCAGTGGAAATTTGCGGGATACCGAATTTTTCGGTGATGAACTTTGCCTGAGTACCTTTACCGGCCCCGGGAGCTCCCAGCAGAATGACGCGCATCGATGTGCTCCTCAATTTTTTTATGTAAAACGCTCGGATTCGCCTCGTGGGGCCAATCTTCGAAAAACAGGATCGTGACCGCCCAAACGGCCAAAGGCTGATCAAGATACACAGCAGGCCCGACCCACACAAGCCGCCGAAAGTCGGAGGAACCCGCACCCGATACGACCTTCGGAGGAGGTGGCGAGAGTCGCAACCGGGCAACAAACTGTCGCCTGGCCAACCCTTACCCTCCCCCCACGGACAACGCCCGGGAACGCCGGGCGAGCCGTTTCGGTGCGCTGCCTGATCTTAGCCGGTATTGCGCAAACCGGCGGCAATCCCCGCCACAGACACCAGCAACGCCTGTTCCACGGGGCTGCCCTGGGCCACATCCTGCCGCCGCGAGCGCGCCAACAGTTCGGCCTGCAGCAGGTGCAGTGGGTCGAGGTAAGTGTTGCGCAGGCGAATGAATTCCAGCGTGGCTGGGCTATGTGCCAGTAGCTGCGACTGACCGGTCAACCCAAGGACCACCGAGCACGCCTGCGACAATAGGTCGCGTAAATGCGCACCCAAAGGCAGCAGCCCAGGTTCCACCAAACGCTCGTCGTAGGAGCGGGCAATGTCGGCGTCGGCCTTGGCCAGCACCATTTCCAGCATATCGATGCGGGTCCGGAAGAACGGCCACTGTTCGCGCATTTGCCCCAACAGCTCGCCTTCGCCACGCTCCAGTGCCTTGCTCAGTGCGGTTTCCCAGCCGAGCCAGGCCGGCAGCATCAAGCGGGTCTGGGTCCAACCGAAGATCCACGGGATCGCCCGCAGGCTTTCGATGCCACCGGCCCGACGCTTGGCCGGACGGCTGCCCAGGGGCAGGCGCCCCAGTTCCTGCTCGGGGGTGGACTGGCGGAAGTACTCGACAAATTGCGGGTTTTCCCGCACCACGGCGCGGTAGGCACGGACGCCATCGGCCGCCAGCTCGTCCATCAGGTCCCGCCACTGCGGCGTGGGCGGCGGCGGTGGCAGCAGCGTCGCTTCAAGCACGGCGGCGAGATAAAGGTTGAGGTTCTGTTCGGCGATGTCCGGCAGGCCGAATTTGAAACGAATCATTTCGCCCTGCTCGGTGGTGCGGAAACGCCCGGCCACCGAACCCGGTGGCTGGGACAGGATCGCCGCGTGCGCCGGACCACCACCACGGCCCACGGTGCCGCCGCGACCATGGAACAACAGCAGTTCGACTTGCTGCTCGCGGCAGATGTCCACCAGCCGCTCCTGGGCCCGATACTGCGCCCAGGCCGCCGCAGTGGTCCCGGCATCCTTGGCCGAATCGGAATAGCCGATCATCACTTCCTGAGGACCTTGCAGCCGCGAGCGATAACCGGGCAGCAGCAACAGCCGCTCGATCACCGGCCCGGCGTTGTCCAGGTCGGCCAGGGTCTCGAACAGCGGTACCACGCGCATTGGCCGCAACACGCCGGCGTCCTTCAACAACAGCTGCACCGCGAGGACATCGGAAGCCGCACCGGCCATGGAGATCACGTAGGACCCCAGGGACGCCGCTGGCGCCGCGGCCACTTCTCGGCACGTCGCCAAGACTTCCGCCGTATCGGCCGATGGCTTGAAATGGGCCGGCAGCAGCGGACGCCGGTTGCTCAGTTCCGCCAGCAAGAAGCTGATGCGCTGCTCCTCGTTCCAATCCTCATAGCGCCCCAGCCCCAAGTAGTCGGTTATTTCCGTCATGGCGGCGGTATGGCGCGTCGAGTCCTGGCGCACATCGAGGCGCACCAGGAACAGACCGAACGTCACCGCCCGGCGCAGGCAATCGAGCAGCGGCCCGTCGGCAATCACACCCATGCCGCATTCGTGCAACGAGTGGTAGCACAGCTCCAGGGGGTCCAGCAGCTCACGGTTGTGCTGTAACACGTCGGCGCTTGGCGGCGTGGCGGCGCTCAAGGAGGCGTGGGCCCAGTTGCGGGTGGCGCGCAGGCGTTCACGCAATTGCTTGAGCACGGCGCGATAAGGTTCGGCGCTGTCGCCGGCCTGGGCACGCAAGGCCTCGCTGGCGTGTTGCATGGACAGCTCGGCCGCCAGTTGATCGACATCACGCAGGTACAGGTCCGCCGCCATCCACCGCGCCAGCAACAGCACCTCGCGGGTCACGGCAGCGGTGACATTCGGGTTGCCGTCACGGTCGCCGCCCATCCACGAGGCAAAACGGATTGGCGCGGCCTCCAGCGGCAGGCGCAAGCCGGTCGCGGCATGCAGGGCCTGGTCGGCCTTGCGCAGGTAATTGGGAATGGCCTGCCACAACGAGTGCTCGATCACCGCGAACCCCCACTTGGCCTCATCCACCGGGGTCGGCCGGGTGCGGCGGATTTCTTCGGTGTGCCAGGCTTCGGCGATCAAGCGTTGCAGGCGTTCGTGAATCTGCGCGCGCTCGGCGCTGGTCAGGTCGCGGTGATCCTGGGCCGCCAGTTGCGCGGCGATGGCGTCATATTTCTGGATCAGTGTACGGCGAGCCACTTCCGTGGGGTGTGCCGTGAGGACCAATTCGATCTCCAGCCGCCCCAATTGCCGGGCCAGGGCCTCGGCGCCATGGCCTTCGGCCCGCAACCGGGCGAGCAGCTCGGGCAACACCCGCGCCTCGAAGGGTTCCGGCTGCGATTCTTCGCGGCGGTGGATAAGTTGATATTGCTCGGCGATATTGGCCAGGTTGAGAAACTGGTTGAATGCCCGCGCCACCGGCAGCAGTTCGTCCTCGCTCAACTGGTTGAGGCTGGCGCTGAGTTCGGCGTCCACGGAACCGCGTCGGTCAGCCTTGGCGCCCTTGCGGATCTGCTCGATCTTGTCGAGAAACGCATCCCCGTATTGTTCGCGGATGGTGTTGCCCAATAACTCACCCAGCAGGTGAACGTCTTCGCGCAAGCGTGCATCGATATCGGTCATCAGCATTTCTCCAGCAAAAAATCCGGACAGCTCTTGGATTAGAGAGTGCCGATGCCCACCGTTTCTGACAAGCGACGAAGGGACTTTAAACCTTGCAGGACAAAGCTAGTCTCATGATTAAGCCACACAACGGCTTGTCACTCACCGCGCCTGCCACGAGCAGGCTTATTGAGGTCATCATGAAAATTCGTGAGCTTGCCCAGCATTGGGAAGAAAACGCCAAGGGCCGTCTGACCGAGACTGGCTACACGATTCACCTGGACGTGGAAGCCGCCGCCCGGCTGGCAGCAATCTGCGACATGTACCCCAAGCGCCAGCCCGAGGAGCTGCTCGGCGAGCTGATCGGAGCGGCACTGGAAGAGCTGGAAGCCAGCTTCCCCTACATCAAGGGCTCGCAAGTCGTCGCCACCGATGAAGAAGGCGACCCGCTGTACGAAGACGTGGGTCCGACCCCACGATTCCTCGCCTTGTCCCGGCGGCATCTGCACGACCTTTCTTCGCAGAACGACAAATCCAAACACTGACGGCTTTCATTCCTGGTTGCGACTTTCCGGCGCGGTGGCTTTCCACCCGCGCCGCAATACCGCTGCGCGCCTTGAAAGTTCAGCTTTTTTGCCGCTGACCGATCAGTCAGTAATTCTTTTGGCGAATGGCCATCTTCGCTGAACTTTTGAAAAACGCCTCGGGTCACACCGAGTAACCATACTGGAACGGTTGTTTAAATAAACGCGCCTTGGCGCCAGCGCCAAATCAGACGTCACGGCTTCGGTCCCAGCATGGATTTGTCGTTTTTTCAGGAGTTTTCCAATGGAGTTGAAGCCTATGAATACCTGCACTGCCAAACCCTCATCCACTGGCCTGCGCGGCTTGAAGTTGGCTGCCCTGGCGATCGGTAGCAGCTTCATTCTCGCCGGTTGCGCCGGTAATCCACCTTCGGAGCAGTACGCGGTGACCCAATCGGCGGTCAACAGCGCCGTCAGCGCCGGCGGTACCGAATTCGCTGCTGTGGAAATGAAGTCGGCCCAGGACAAACTCAAGCAGGCGGAAATCGCCATGCATGACAAGAAGTACGACGAAGCCAAGCGTCTGGCCGAACAGGCCGAGTGGGACGCCCGCGTCGCCGAGCGCAAGGCTCAGGCCGCCAAGGCCGAACAAGCACTCAAGGATTCTCAGAAAGGGGTTCAGGAACTGCGTCAGGAAGGCATGAACAAGGTTCAGTAAGCCGTTCACGCCACGACGTACTTCTCATTGATAAAAGGACGACAGACTATGATGCACAAACACTTGATGATGCCCGCCCTGCTCGCTGCCTGCGTAGCCCTGGCCGCTTGCTCCCACGACCCGAACGCGAACCTGGAACAGGCCCGCACCAATTACAACGGCCTGCAGGCTGATCCAGCGGCGACCAAAGTGGCCGCACTGGAAACCAAGGACGCCGCCGACTTCCTGGCCAAGGCTGACAAGGCCTATATGGACAAGGAAGACGAAGCCAAGGTCGACCAGTTGGCCTACCTGACCAACCAGCGCGTCGAAGTGGCCAAGCAGACCATCGCCCTGCGCAACGCCGAAGCCGAGCTGAAAAACGCCGGTGACGAACGTGCGCGTGCCTTGCTCGATGCGCGTAACGCGCAGATCAAGCAACTGCAGGACAGCCTCAACGCCAAGCAGACCGAACGCGGTACGCTGGTGACCTTCGGCGACGTGCTGTTCGCCACCAACAAGTCCGACCTGCGCGCCAGCGGCATGACGAATGTGAACAAACTGGCGCAGTTCCTCCAGGAAAACCCGGACCGCAAGGTGATCATCGAAGGCTATACCGACAGCACCGGTTCGGACTCCTACAACCAGTCGCTGTCCGAGCGCCGCGCCAACTCGGTGCGTATGGCTCTGGTGAAAATGGGCGTGGATATGGGCCGTATCGTGACCCAAGGCTATGGCAAGGAATTCCCCGTGGCTGACAACACCAGCGTCTCGGGCCGTGCCATGAACCGTCGCGTGGAAGTGACCATCTCCAACGACAACCAGCCAGTGGCCCCGCGCTCGACCATGAGCGCCAACTGATCGACTGAGGGCAACAAAAAGCCCCGCCTGACTTCAATCAGGCGGGGCTTTTTAATGGCTGCACATTTTGTTGAGCGGGTCGTATCCCCTGTGGGAGCGAGCTTGCTCGCGATGGCGGCAGGTCAGTCGACATAGGTGTTGACTGATCCACCGCTATCGCGAGCAAGCTCGCTCCCACAGAGAATTGTTACGGCTGCAGTTTCTGCGGCGTCTCCTGCCCCATGCAGCGCACCGCGCGTTTCTTCTCGTTGATCAGCACGCCGGTCAGGCCTTTCTGCTCGGTGTCGAACAACACCAGCACACCATCGATGCACTGGGCGACCTGGGGGGCCGGCTCCAGGGAAACCTTATAGTCCTCGCCCGGTACGGTCTTGAGCATGGTGAATTGGTTGAGCAGCAACGCATCCTCAGGCTTGGCGAAGTGCAGGTAGCCGTAGTACCACAGCGTCGCAACGGTGCCGAGGATGCTGCAGATACCGGTGATGATCAGGGGGATGGCGTTACGTTCTTCGCTCATTGCGGGCTCTCTGGTGATTCAACGGGTGATTTCGGGTAATTCGGGACCTCGCCCAGGCGGCGCAGGCCGTCGAAGTGCTGGGGATCGTCGAGGTAGCGCAGCATCACAGTGCGCCAGGTTGGGTCGGCGAACGTCTGCACATGGCCGCCGCGTGTCAATTGCAGGACCCGCGGCGGCGGCGCAGCTTGATACAGGCGGATGCCATTGGAAAGGGGAACGATGGGATCGTCCAGGCTGTGGTAGATCAATTTCGGCACGCCATTCAATTGCGCCACGGAACTGATCGCGCTGTCACCGTCCGGTACCAGCCAGGACAACGGCACCTGGAACGGCCAGGTCAGCCAGGACGTACTCAGGGCAAAACGGCCGACGTCGCGATAGCTGGCGGGCACGCCATCGAGCACCAGCGCCTTGAGCTGTCGCTGGCGCTGCGGATGCTCGACCAGGTAATGCACCGCCAGCGCACCGCCCAGGCTCTGGCCGAGCAGCACCAGCGGCTTGCCCTGCACCTCGGGCGCCTGGTCGAGCCATTGGAACGCGGCGTCAATGTCCTGGTAAATCGCCGGCAGGCTCGGCTCGCCTTCGGACAGGCCATAACCCCGGTAGTCGACCATCAACACCTGGTAGCCCTGCTCCGGCAACCACCAGCTCCCGCCCAGGTGCCAGGCCAGGTTGCCGCCGTTGCCGTGCAAATGCAGGACCGTGCCCTTGACCTCCACACCCGGTTTGACGGGCAGCCACCAGCCGTGAAGCTTGAGACCGTCGGCGGTGGTCAGGGTGACGTCGCGGTACTCGAGCCTGGCCCGCTCCGGGGTGAACGGCAGGCCGTGCTCGGGGTAGAACAGCAGGGAACTGCAACCGCTCAGGGCCAACAATAGGCAAATGATGCCGAGGGTTCGCATCCGGTGAAGCCTCGCAAAAAAACAGAATTGGAACACGGTCCCCTGCGGGAGCAAGCCCGCTCCCACAATTGGACAGTGTGATGCTCAAAGGATATTGGAATAATCCGCTTCGATCCGGTCCAGGCTCAGGTGGTTCAGGAAGTTGGAGAAACACATCCAGGCCGACAAGGCGTTCATGTCGCGGAACTGCTCGGGCAGGTACTTGGGCGGTACGACCAGGCCTTCGTCCACCAGTTGCCGCAACGTACGCATGTCCTCGAGGGTGGTCTTGCCGCAGAACAGCAGCGGCACCTGTTCCAGCTTGCCCTTGCGCACGGCCAACTGAATGTAGTTGTAAACCATGATGAAGCCCTTGAGGTAGGACAAGTCTTTGGTAAATGGCAGCCCCGTCGGCACCGAGCCACGGAACACCCGGCTGGCGTTGCCGTAGCTTTCGGCCATTTCAAAACCCTGCTCGCGGAAGAACTCGAAGATCTGCAGGAAATCGGCGCCCTCCTCCACCATATGAATGGCCCGGGTACGGTTGGTCAGTTTGCGCAGGCGGCTCGGGTAGGAGGCGAAGGTGATGATTTCCATCAGGATCGCCAGACCTTCCTGGGTCACCGTGGACGAGGGTGGGCCCTTGGACAGGAAGGTGCAGATTGGCTGGTTGAGGCCATTGAGCGTCGTGCCGACGTGCACCAGCCCTTCGTGAACTTCCAACGCACGCACGTCGCGCTCGTTGAACATCGCATCGGTGCGGATCTTGATGTAGTCCGCGCCCGCCGCTGCGTCGGCCACGATACCATCGGACTCGAATACCCGGATGGTTTCCTCGGCTTCGCCAAACACCCGGTTGAGGCGGTGTTGCAGCAGGCTGACGGCTTCCTTGGCGCTGAGGACTTTCGGCTCGTCCTTGAGGTCGCCACGGCCATCGATGTTGTTCAGGTAATCGGAGAGCATCAGGCCCAGGTCGGCCAGGGTCGGGTCGCCGGCGTGGAAGGCATCGGAGGCGGCGCCATAGAGCTCCTGGGAGATCAGCCCGAAATCCTCGGTGCCACGGGCCTCTAGCATGCGCACCACCATGCGGTATTCCTTGCACATGCGGCGCATGATCTGGCCAACCGGGTTGAACTGCCCAAGCTGGCGGGTGATGTCGCGCTCGATGTTCTGGAACTCCAGCTTCACCTTGCTCGAATCGAAGGACAGTGGCCGGTTGAGGTAATAGTCGCGATCCACCGCAGGCATTTCCTTGCCCTTGGCCTTGAGAAAGCCCTTGCGGATGTTCTCGTCCCACTTCACCGCGTCGAGGATGCGAATCGGCGTTTGCGCCAGCACAATGCGATCGGACAAGGTGCGTATCGTCTGCTGGTAATCGTCCACCCGGAACTCCTGTGAAAAAACGTCCGCTTGTCGCTGTTATTGGGGTTTGACCAGCCGCTGGTAGCGCACGGCCTCCGAGAACACATCGGAATTGGCCGGGTCGTCGAGGTAACTGAACACCTTGTTCATGTCGCTGTCCACCAGCACCCCATCACCTTCCTCGCTCTGGTTCGGCTGGCCGCTGAGGCGTTTCTGGCCGATGGCCTGGTTGATCTGATCCACGTCCAGGTTGTAGACCACCAACTCTTGCTTGTCGGTCAACTCGAAACCGGCGATCAAATAGTGGCCGCCAAACCGGGCCGGCACCTTGGCCGACACGTACCAGCGGCTGCCATGACGGGAAACAGTCAACGGGATGGCTTCACGCTCATGGGGCCTGGCCCTGAAGTAGCTGATGGCCTGGTAGCGGTGCTTGCCGACCTTCGTCAGCTCCAGGTTCAACGGTTCGCCCCAGGCATTGGTGCTGGTCCAGTGACCGAGCAGGCCCTCTGGCGCGGCTTCGCTTTGCGGCAACGGTGCCTTGAAGGACACCAGGCAGCCACTGAGCAACAGCAACGACACGGCCAGGACAACGGCACGCCAGGCTTTCATTTGAACTCCCTATGGTAGGTGGCGCCTTGCCTTTGTGGCGAGGGAGCTTGCTCCCGCTTGAGCGCGCAGCGCTCACCAAAAAAGGGGCTGCTGCGCAGCCCTGCGGGAGCAAGCTCCCTCGCCACATAAACTGCGGTGCTTCAACTACACCGACGCCAGTACCAGGTGCATGTAGCGGGTCAGGATGCCGAGCATTTCTTCTGCCGCGACCGGCTCGGCGCCATTGAGCAAGCCCTGATATTCCATCCGTCCGATAATCGCCGTCAACACTTTGGCATCCTGTTGCGGATCACGCGAGCCCAATACCTGGAAAATCTGACAGGTACCTTGCAGCAGGATCTGCTGATGGGAACGCACCAGTTCAGCCAGTCGAGGGTTGAGCAGCGCTTCCTGGCGAAAGGCCTGTTCGGCCATCAGGTATTCGCGGCGGGTGTGCAACTGATGTTGCACATAGTCGGCGGCCAGGCGTGCCATATCGTCCGCCAGTTGCGAGCGGGCTCCGGCGCTGCCGTCCCCGTAGGCGACCATTTCCCGCAGCAGACCTTCCTTGTTGGTCCACAGCTTGGCCATGAACGCCGCGCTGCGCTCCACATACTGGGCGAAGGTATCGGTGAGCAGGTCGTCGATGTCCTTGAAGTAATACGTGGTGGCCGACAACGGCACGCCCGCTTCGGCAGCTACGGCGCGGTGCCGCACCGCCCGCACGCCATCGCGCACCACAATGCGCATGGCCGCGTCGAGAATCTCCTGGCGACGCTGCTCACTGCCCTGTCGGCTGGCCTTGCGGCCCTGGTACTGAACACTTTCAGCGACAGCCGTGGCGACGCCCGCGGCACCTTCTGAAGCCATTGCACGATTCACGACAGGTCTTCCTCGCTCTTTGAAAAACTAACCAATTGATACGTTTGTACCAGACAGGCAATAAAAAGCCGCCCATCGAGGCGGCTTTTTAGTTGAAGCACTTACGCTTGAGGCCGCATGTGCGGGAAGAGAATCACGTCCCGGATCGACGGCGAGTTGGTCAACAACATCACCAGGCGATCGATGCCGATGCCTTCGCCTGCGGTCGGCGGCATGCCGTACTCCAGGGCACGCACGAAGTCGGCATCGTAGTGCATGGCTTCGTCGTCGCCGGCGTCCTTGTCAGCCACCTGGGCCATGAAACGCTCGGCCTGGTCTTCTGCATCGTTGAGCTCGGAATAGGCGTTGGCGATTTCACGACCACCGATGAACAGCTCGAAACGGTCGGTCACGCTTGGGTTCTCGTCGTTGCGACGGGCCAGCGGCGACACTTCGAACGGGTACTGGGTGATGAAGTGCGGCTGTTCCAGCTTGTGCTCGACCAGCTCTTCGAAAATCATCACTTGCAGCTTGCCCAGGCCTTCGAAGCCAAGCACCTTGGCACCGGCCTTCTTGGCGATGGCGCGAGCCTTTTCGATGTCGTTCAGGTCATCGGCAGTCAGTTCAGGGTTGTACTTGAGGATCGAGTCGAACACCGACAGGCGCACGAACGGCTCGCCGAAGTGGAACACCTTGTCGCCGTACGGCACGTCGGTGGTCCCGAGAACAAGCTGCGCCAGCTCGCGGAACAGCTCCTCGGTCAGGTCCATGTTGTCTTCGTAGTCGGCGTAGGCCTGGTAGAACTCGAGCATGGTGAACTCAGGGTTGTGCCGGGTCGAAACGCCTTCGTTACGGAAATTGCGGTTGATCTCGAAGACTTTCTCGAAGCCACCAACCACCAGCCGCTTGAGGTACAGCTCCGGCGCGATGCGCAGGAACATTTCCATGTCCAGGGCGTTGTGGTGGGTTTCGAACGGCTTGGCCGCCGCACCGCCGGGGATGGTCTGCAGCATCGGCGTCTCGACTTCCAGGAAGTCACGCTTCATCAGGAAGCTGCGGATGTGAGCGATGACTTGCGAGCGCACGCGGAACGTCTGGCGCACGTCTTCGTTGACGATCAGGTCGACGTAGCGCTGGCGATAACGCTGCTCGGTGTCGGTCAGGCCGTGGTGCTTGTCCGGCAGCGGGCGCAGGGACTTGGTCAGCAGGCGCACGCTGGTCATTTCGACATACAGGTCACCCTTGCCGGAACGGGCCAGGGTGCCTTCGGCGGCAATGATGTCGCCCAGGTCCCAGGTCTTGACGGCGGCCAGGGTTTCTTCCGGCAGGGTCTTGCGGTTGACGTAGACCTGGATGCGACCGGTCATGTCCTGGATCACCATGAACGAACCACGGTCGAGCATGATACGACCGGCCACCTTGACTGGAATCGCCGCCTCGGCCAGCTCTTCCTTGGTCTTGTCCACATACTGCTTCTGCAAGACGTCGCAGTAGGCGTCGCGGCGGAAGTCGTTGGGGAAGGCCTGGCCCTTGGCGCGCTCGGCAGCAAGCTTTTCCTTGCGCAGGGCGATCAGGGAGTTTTCTTCCTGTTGCAGGGCTTGCGGGTCGAGTTCTAGGTCGCTCATGTCTTTAAGGATTCCATCACAGGTTCGTTGCCCCCGGCCCCGGGCCGGAGTTTGCGGGCCAGCCTGCTCCTTGATGGAAGCGTGCCTGCCCGCCGCATGGGTGTCGCGTTACAGCCCTTGTTTGAGGCTGGCGATCAGGTATTCATCGATATCGCCATCGAGCACCTTGTCGCAATCGCTGCGTTCGATGCTGGTCCGCAGATCCTTGATCCGCGAGGCATCGAGCACGTACGAACGGATCTGGTGACCCCAGCCGATGTCCGACTTGGTGTCTTCCAGTGCCTGGGACGCCGCGTTGCGCTTCTGCACTTCCTGCTCGTAAAGGCGAGCCCGGAGCATCTTCATCGCGGTGTCTTTGTTGGCGTGCTGGGAACGCTCGTTCTGGCAACTGACCACGGTGTTGGTCGGTACGTGGGTAATCCGTACGGCCGAGTCGGTGGTGTTGACGTGCTGGCCACCGGCCCCGGAGGAACGGTAGGTGTCGATGCGCAAGTCCGCCGGGTTGATCTCGATCTCGATGTTGTCATCGATTTCCGGCGAAACGAAGACGGCCGAGAACGAGGTGTGGCGACGGTTGCCGGAGTCGAACGGGCTTTTACGCACCAGGCGGTGCACGCCGATCTCGGTCCGCAGCCAGCCAAAGGCGTATTCACCCTTGATGTGCACGGTAGCGCCCTTGATCCCGGCGACTTCACCGGCCGACAGTTCCATGATGGTGGCGTCGAAACCGCGTTTGTCAGCCCAGCGCAGGTACATGCGCAGCAGGATGTTGGCCCAGTCCTGGGCTTCGGTGCCGCCGGAACCGGCCTGGATGTCCAGGTAGGCGTTGTTCATGTCCATCTCGCCGCTGAACATGCGACGGAATTCCAGCTTGGCGAGGTTCTCGTCGAGGCGTGTCAGCTCGGCGACGACATCGCCGACCGCGCCTTCATCGTTCTCTTCGACAGCCATGTCCAGCAGGTCGCGGCAATCGGCCAGGCCGCTGGACAACTCGTCCAGGGTCTCGACGATCTGCGCCAGCGCAGAACGCTCGCGGCCCAGCTCCTGGGCGTACGAAGGGTTGTTCCAGACATTCGGATCTTCAAGCTCGCGATTGACTTCGGTCAGACGCTCATGCTTTTGATCGTAGTCAAAGATACCCCCGAATAGTTTCGGAGCGCTCGGACAGGTCCTTGATGGTGTTAAGGATCGGGTTGATTTCCATGGCGGGCAGCACTCGTTGGCGAACTTTTGAAAGCCGGCGAGTATAACGTAATCAAGCGCCAGCGGCAGCCCGCCTGGCGGCTTTAGGGGCAATGATACTCGGGGGTGGGTCAACACGGACCTGTGGCGAGGGAGCTTGCTCCCGCTGGGCTGCGCAGCAGCCCCAAAAGGAGCGACTCAACTCATCTGATGCACCGAGCCGCCTGGTTTCAGGTCTGCTGCGCAGCCCAACGGGAGCAAGCTCCCTCGCCACAAAACTCATCTGATACACCGAGCCGCCTGGTTTCAGGTCTGCTGCGCAGCCCAGCGGGAGCAAGCTCCCTCGCCACAAAAGCAATCTCGCCAGGCTAGGGGTTATTCGAAACCCACCCGATTCCGCCCATTGTGCTTGGCCAGGTACAACCCCTTGTCCGCCGCCGAGATCAGTTGCCGGCAATCGCCACCTTGCTGCGGCGTGACGGTCGAGACGCCAATGCTGATGGTCAGGTTCTCGCCGCCGTCAGGCGTGGTATGGGGGATTTTCAGGGCGACGACGCCCTGGCGCAGTTTCTCGGCCATTAGCCGGGCGCCGCCCGGCGAGGTCCCGGGCAGGACCAGGGCGAACTCCTCGCCGCCGTAACGGGCTGGCAAGTCGGAGGGACGGCTGCACGCCTCGCGGATCGCCGTGGCGACCTTGCGCAGCGCTTCGTCGCCCTCCAAGTGGCCGAAGTTGTCGTTGTAGGCCTTGAAGTAGTCCACATCGATCATCAGCAGCGACAGTTGGCTCTGGTCGCGCATCGCCCTGCGCCATTCCAGTTCCAGGTATTCGTCGAAGTGCCGGCGATTGGACAGGCCGGTCAGGCCGTCGGAGTTCATCAAGCGTTGCAGCACCAGGTTGGTGTCGAGCAGTTGCTGCTGGCTGACCCGCAGTGCCCGATAGGCCGCGTCGCGTTGCAACAGCATCATGTAGGAACGCGAGTGATAGCGGATGCGCGCCACCAGTTCGATGTTGTCCGGCAACTTGACCAGGTAGTCGTTGGCCCCGGCGGCGAACGCCGCGCTCTTGACCAGCGGGTCCTCCTTGGTGGACAGGACAATGATCGGGATATCACGGGTGGCCGGATGGTTACGGTACTCGCGCACCAGGCTCAGGCCATCCAGGCCGGGCATCACCAGGTCCTGGAGAATCACCGTCGGCTTGATGCGAACCGCATGGGCGATGGCCTGGTGAGGGTCGGAGCAGAAGTGGAAGTCGATGTTGTCTTCATTCGACAGCCCGCGCCGCACCGCCTCGCCAATCATCGCCTGGTCGTCAACGAGCAAGACCATGGCGGCGTTCTCTTCGCGCTTGAATTCGTCGAGCTGCAGATCATTCATGGTGGCTTACCTGAGTACGGCCTGAGGCAACGCGGGCGGAATTCTTCATGGGGTAAAAATCTCCAACAACCGTGGCGCGATAGCGTCCAGGGCGAGAATATGGACGGCGGCGTCGATGGCGGCCGCCGCTTTGGGCATCCCGTACACCGCGCTGCTGCGCTGGTCCTGGGCGACGGTCACATAGCCCTGCTGGCGCATGAGTTTAAGCCCTTGTGCACCGTCGCGGCCCATGCCGGTGAGCAATACGCCCACCGCGTCACCGCTCCAGTACTGGGCAACACTTTCAAAAAACACGTCGATGGAGGGCCGGTAGATCTCGTTCACCGGCTCGGCGGTATAGGCCAGGGTGCCGTCCTTCAACAAACGCAGATGATGGTTGGTCCCGGCCAGCAACACCGTACCACTTTGCGGCGTCTCGCCGTGCCGGGCCAGGCGCACCGTGTGGCCCGACACGCTGCCCAGCCACTCGGCCATGCCTGCAGCGAACACCTCGTCCACATGCTGGACCAGCACGATGGCCGGGGCAAAGTGACGCGGCAGCGCCTTGAGCAGCACTTCCAGCGCCGCCGGCCCGCCCGCCGACGACCCGATGGCCACCAGGCTCTTGCGCGACACTGCCGCACGCTGCGCCGCCGGCGCGGGGCGCTCATGCTTGTTGCGCTCACCGATCAGCCAGCCGATGTTGGTGATCTTGCGCAACAGCGGTGCCGCCGCGTCCGCCGGATTACCGACACCCAGGGCCGGGGTATCGACCACATCCAGCGCGCCATGGCCCATGGCCTCGAACACTCGGTGGACGTTCTGCTGGCTGTCCCCGGTGACGATCACGATCGCGCAGGGGCTGTCGGCCATGATCCGCCGAGTGGCCTCCACACCATCCATGATCGGCATGAGCAAATCCATCAGGATCAGGTCCGGGGTGTACTCGGCGCAACGCTGCACCGCCTCGGCCCCGTTGGCGGCCACCCAGACCAGTTGGTGCGCCGGCTCGAACGCCAGGGCCCGGCGCAGGGCCTCGACCGCCAGGGGCATGTCATTGACGATGGCGATCTTCAAGCGCGCGCCCCTCCGATCAATTCGACCACGGCATCAAGCAAGGCGTCGTCATGGAAACTCGCCTTGGCCAAATAATAGTCGGCGCCGGCGTCGAGGCCACGGCGGCGATCTTCTTCACGATCCTTGTAGGACACCACCATCACCGGCAGCGATTGCAGCCGGTTGTCACGCCGCAACAGCGACACCAGCTCAATGCCGTCCATGCGCGGCATGTCGATGTCTGTGATCAGCAAGTCGAAATCCTCCGAGCGCAATGCATTCCAGCCATCCATGCCATCCACCGCCACCGCCACGTCATAGCCGCGATTGAGCAACAACTTGCGTTGCAGCTCGCGCACGGTCAGGGAATCGTCCACCACCAGGATCCGCTTGCGCGGGGCCTGGGCCTGGTTCTGCCGGGCGATGCGCTCCAGGCGTCCGGTATCGAGCAACTTGTCCACCGAACGCAGCAGGTCTTCGACATCGACAATCAACACCACTGAGCCGTCGTCGAGCAAGGCTCCGGCGGAAATGTCCTGGACCTTGCCCAGGCGTTCGTCCAGGGGCAGGACCACCAGGGTTCGCTCGCCGATGAAGCGCTCCACCGCCACGCCATAGATCGTCTCGCGCTCGCGGATCACCACGACCTTGAGGGTTTGGCTGCTGCCTTGCGTCGCCGGGCGATTGAGCAACTGGCTGGCGGCGACCAAGCCGATATGCCGGCCTTCGTGCCAGAAATGCTGGCGGCCTTCGACCTGAACGATGTCTTCCGGCGCCAGGTCGCACATGCGTTCGATGTGGGCCAGGGGAAAGGCGTACGCTTCATCGCCGACTTCCACCACCAGGCTGCGCACCACCGACAGCGTCAGCGGCACCTCAAGATGGAAACGACTGCCCTCGCCCGCCGTCTGCTCCAGTACCACCGCGCCGCGCAGTTGCCGGACCATGTGCTGGACCGCGTCCAGGCCGACGCCGCGCCCGGACACTTCGGTGACCTTGTCGCGCAAGCTGAAGCCGGGCAGGAACAGGAAAGTCAGCAGTTCCTCTTCGCTCAGGCTGGCGGCGGTTTGCTCAGGGGAAAGGCCGCGCTCGACGATGCTGCGGCGCACCCGTTCCAGGTCTACCCCGGCACCATCGTCCGCCAATTCCAGGACCAGCAGGCCAGCCTGATGGGAGGCGCGCAGGCGAATCACGCCTTCGGCAGGCTTGCCGGCCAGTATCCGTTGTTCCGGGGGTTCGATGCCGTGGTCCACGGCGTTGCGCAGCAAGTGGGTCAGTGGCGCTTCAAGCTTTTCCAGCACATCGCGGTCGACCTGGGTTTTCTCGCCTTCAATCTCCAGGCGCACCTGTTTGCCCAGGCTGCGGCCCAGGTCACGGACCATGCGAGCCTGACCCGAAAGCACATCGGCGAACGGGCGCATGCGGCAGGCCAGCGCCGTGTCGTACAGCACCTGCGCCCGCTGACTGGCTTGCCAGGCGAACTCATCCAGCTCGGCGGTTTTCTGCGCCAGCAATTGCTGGGTTTCGGCGAGCAAACGGCGGGCATCGCCAAGGGCTTCCTGGGCTTGCAGGCTCAGGGCATGGTCCTTGAGGTGTACATTCAGCTCTTCAAGGGCGCGCAAACCGGTGCTTTGCTGGCGCTTGAGCCGCTGCATCGTCGCCAGCCAAGGCTTGAGGCGCTGGGTCTCCACCAGGGACTTGCTCGACAGATCGAGCAAGCTGTTGAGGCGTTCGGCCGTGACCCGCAAGACCCGCTCGCCGCCTTCGGTGACCCGTTTGCGCTTGGGGGCCGGCTCCATTGCCGGAGGCGGTTCCACGTCCGGCAGCTCGATGCGTAGCGGCTCGACCGCTGTCTCGACGCTTGGTACGACCACTGCCGGGGCCTGTGGCGCGTTGGGATCAAGCAGCCGCCCCATCAACGCCACATAGGCGTCGATATCCGGGGCACCGACGCTGTTGCCCGGGGTGGCGATGCGCATCAGCAGGTCAGTACCTTGCAGCAAGGCATCGATGTGTTCAGCGCCCAGCACCAGGCGCTGCTCCTGGGCGCTGACCAGGCAATCTTCCATCACATGGGCCACGCTGACCCCAGCGTCCACCCCGACAATACGTGCCGCGCCCTTGAGGGAATGCGCCGCGCGCATGCACGACTCCAGGTAATCGGCCTGGGTCGGATCGCGCTCCAGGGCCAGCAGGCCGGCACTCAGTACCTGGACCTGGGCTTCGGCTTCCAGGCTGAACAGCTCCAGCAACGAGGCGTCGCGCATCTGGTCAGGGGTCATGACAGGCTCCGAGCCACGGCGGACAGCAGTTGTTCTTCATCCAGCCAGCGCAGGCTACGGCCCTTGAAGGGCAGCACACCACGGGTGTACTTGCCCGTCGATTGCGAAGCGCTCGCCAGGACGCGTTCATCGATGGCGTGGATGCCGTCGACCTCATCCACCGGCACCACCACCGGCCCGCCCTTGGCCGCGACAATCAACATGCGCGGCATCACCCGCGCGCCGGAAACCACCGCCGCGCCGGGTTCCAGGTCCAACAGCTCCACCAGCGACAGACAGGCCACCAGCGCCCCGCGTACATTGGCCACCCCCAACAAGGCCCGCGAGCGCTGGTGAGGCAAGGAATGGATCGGCTGCAACGGCGCCACTTCCACCAGGCTGCGCGTCGTCAGGCCCAGCCATTCCTCGCCGAGGCGGAACATCAACAGCGAGCGCGTGACCACATCGGTGTCCGCAGGGGCAAGAGACAGATCCCGCTGATCCTGCGGCAAGGCATAACGGTCGAGCAACCGGGTGGCGGCCGCCGAATACACCGAGCAATTGCGGCAGTGAATATGCTCGACCAACAACGGGCAGGATTTGTCGCCATGCACGCCGATGCGATTCCAGCAATCGTCGATAGCCAGGGCATCGTCATGGGTAACGGTGTAAGAAGCCGAACCGCTCATCGTTTGTGCTCACTGTCTGCCGCGCGCCCGCTACGGGCGGCGCGTTCCTGCAATCGACGGGCTCCGGCCGCGTCTCCCTGGGAAGCCAGCAGCGCCGCCAGATGCACCAGGGCCTCGGCGTGTTGCGGTTCAAGATAAAGCGCCTTGCGATAAAAACCCTGGGCTTCAAGGGCGCTGCCAGCCATGTCGCTGAGCAGGCCCAACCAATAGAACACCTGGGCGTTTGGCGCGTGGCTGCGCAAGTAGGCCTCGCAAGCCACGCGGGCCTCGGCGCTTTTGCCACCGTTGGCCAGGGCAGCAATATTGGCCAGCAAGGCCGCAGCGTCACTGCTTTTGGGTTCGGCAATCGGCGTCACGCTTGCCGCAAACGGCCGCGGCCGAATCACCGGCGGGACAACGCGGGGCGGTGGCTGACGAACCGGCAGCGGGGTCGGCATCAAGGCCGGCAACGGTTGCGGCTCGGGTGCCCCCTGGCGGCTGAAGGCGAACGATTGGGCGATCCCGATCGAGCGCATGCCCAATCGGCCCAGCAAGCTGCCCTCGGCGGGGCCGATAAACAGCACACCGTCCTGATGGGTCAGGCGCTTGAGCACCTCGAACACCTGCTGCTGGGTCGGTTGGTCGAAATAGATCAGCAGGTTGCGACAGAACACAAAGTCGTAAGGTGCCTCGTTCACCAACAAGGCCGGATCCAGCAGGTTGCCCACTTGCAAACGCACCTGTTCGCGCACCCGCTCGCTGAGGCGGTAGCCCTCGTCTTCGGCGTCGAAGTACCGCTCGCGAAAACCCAGCTCCGCACCACGGAAGGAATTCCTGCCGTAACGCGCTTCCTTGGCCCGCGCCACCGACAGCGGGCTGACATCCAGGCCGTCCACCTTGAACTGATGCGGTCCCAGGCCTGCGTCGAGCAAGGCCATGGCAATCGAATAAGGTTCTTCGCCGGTGGAACACGGCAAGCTGAGGATGCGCAGCGCGCGCAGGTGCTTGATCTCGGCCAGGCGCTTGACGGCCAGCCTGGCGAGGGTGGCGAAGGATTCAGGGTAGCGAAAGAACCAGGTCTCCGGGACGATTACCGCTTCGATCAGCGCTTGCTGCTCCTGGGCCGAATACTGCAGGCCCTGCCAATATTCATCGGCGGTTCGCCCGGGCACGGCACCGATGCGCTGACGCACGGCTCGCTCAATGATCGCGGTGCCGACGGAGGTCACATCCAGGCCGATGCGCTCCTTGAGAAAATCGAAAAAACGCTGGTCGTTGTTCATGGCGTTGCCTCGAGGTCGTCGAGGTTCAGCGGCGGCGCAGGAAACAGCAGCGCCCGAACCGACTCATCGAGCAGGTCATTGACCCGCACCCATTGCAGCAACCCCTGGGCATCTTCGCGTACCGGGCCGAGGTACGGCGCCTGCCGGTTGTCCAGGCCATAGGGTTTGAAATCGGCCGGGTCACAGCGCATGGTGTCGGTCGCCTGCTCAAGGATCAGGCCCAGCACCTGTCCCGTTTGTTGCGCGTCGCCCTGATAGCGCACCAGCACCAGTCGCGTACTGGTCCGGGCCTCGGCGCTCTGGCCAAAGGTCAGGGCGCACAGGTCGATCACCGGCACCACCGTGCCACGCCAGGCAAACACCCCCGCCACCCAGGACGGCGCCCGGGCGATCGGTTTGAGGGGCAGGCGCGGCAGCACCTCCACCACATCGATGGCCTGCAGGGCGTAACGTTCGTTGCCGATGCAGAACACCAGGAACAACGACTGGCGGGCCGTCGGTGCGGCGCCACGCCGGGTCTCGAGTTCGCCCATCAGACTTTGAAACGCGAGACGCCGCTGCGCAGCCCTACGGCTACCTGGCTCAGTTCGTCGATGGCGGAACTGGCCTGGCGCAGGGACTCCACGGTCTGGCTGCTGGCATCGCCCAGTTGCACCAGGGCGTGGTTGATCTGCTCGGCACCGGTGGCCTGGGCCTGCATGCCTTCGTTGACCATCAACACCCGCGGTGCCAGGGCCTGGACCTGATGGATGATCTGCGACAGCTGCTCACCCACCTGTTGCACTTCGGCCATGCCTCGGCGCACTTCTTCGGAGAACTTGTCCATGCCCATCACGCCGGCCGATACCGCGGACTGGATCTCGCGCACCATCTGCTCGATGTCATAGGTCGCCACGGCGGTCTGGTCGGCCAGGCGTCGTACTTCAGTGGCGACCACGGCGAAACCACGACCATACTCACCGGCCTTTTCGGCCTCGATGGCCGCATTGAGGGACAACAGGTTGGTCTGGTCGGCCACTTTGACGATGGTCACCACCACTTGGTTGATATTGCCGGCCTTCTCGTTGAGGATCGCCAGCTTGGCGTTCACCAGATCGGCGGCACCCATCACCGAATGCATGGTTTCCTCCATGCGCGCCAGGCCTTGCTGGCCAGAGCCAGCGGCCACCGAGGCCTGGTCGGCGGCGGTGGACACTTCAGTCATGGTGCGCACCAGGTCTCGGGAGGTGGCGGCGATTTCCCGGGAGGTCGCGCCGATCTCAGTGGTGGTGGCGGCGGTTTCGGTGGCCGTGGCCTGTTGCTGGCGCGAGGTCGCAGCGATCTCGGTGACCGAGGTGGTGACCTGCACGGAAGAGCGCTGGGCCTGGGACACCAGTGAGGTCAGCTCGGCCATCATGTCGTTGAAGCCGGTTTCCACGGCACCGAATTCGTCTTTGCGCGCCAGGTTCAGGCGCCCGCTCAGGTCGCCGCTGCGCATGACCTCGAGGATCTCGACGATGCGGTTCATCGGCCCCATGATCGCCCGCATCAGTAACAGGCCACAGAGTACGGCGACGACCAGCGCGACCAGTAACGACAGGCCCATGGCGATCTTGGCCGCCGTTACCGCGTCGCCAATGGTCTGGGTGGCACTTTGCGCCAGTTCGCGATTGCGCTCGATGATCTGGTTCAAGTGCCCGCGGCCGTCGAGCCACGCCTTGGTCAGCTCCGTGTTCAACGCCAGTCGCGCCCCTTCGTAATCCTTGCGCTGATACAGGTCCAGGACCTTCGCCAAGGCCTTGTTGAAATCCTGGTGATTGACTTCGAACTCGTCGAAAGAGACTTGGTCGGCCGGGTCCTGGATCAGTTTCTGATAGTTCTGTATTTCTTCGCGCAGGTGCTGCTCGAAGCCCTGGTAGCGGGCCTTGTCCTCGGCGGTGATTTCCCGGTTGCCCGAAAGGCCGACGATTTGCTGGGTCAAGACGTAGCTGTCCACCCAGCCACCGCGAATCATGGAGCTGTAATACACCCCAGGCACCGCATCGACCCGGACGTTTTCTTCACTGTCCTCGATCTTCAACAACCGTGAATACGAGACAACCACCATCAACAGCATGATGGCGATGATCACCGCAAAACTCGCCAGGATGCGTTGGCGCAATGTCCAATTCTTCACAGTAAAACCTCGGGCACTTGAAAATGCTGGGGAGTATAGCCGAGGGTTGCGTGGTGACTTAAGGGCGGCGTGGGGCGAAGGCAAGGTTCATTAATCGCCCAGGGCCTGATGAGAGCCCTGTGGTGAGGGAGCTTGCTCCCGCTGGCGTGTGGAGCACGTCCAAACGGACCGACGCGGTATGAGCTGACCCACCGCATCGGCTGGTTTGGGGCGGCTGCGCCACCCAGCGGGAGCAAGCTCCCTCGCCACAGGGGTTGCGCCCTTCTGTGGGAGCCTGCTCGCGATGGCGGTGGATCAGGGAATAGCGCTGGGGCTGTTCTAGGCGGTCGCCTGGCGCACCTGTTTTTCCAGTTCCACTTTCAACCCCGGCTCCAATTTGAGTTGGCGCGCCAGTTCATCGAGGTAGGACTTCTCCATGAAGTTTTCCTCGTCCACCAGCATCACGCTGGCGATGTACATTTCTGCCGCCATCTCCGGGGTGCTGGCGGCGCGGGCGACGTCGGTGGGGTCCAGGGGCTTGTTGAGTTCGGCGTGCAGCCAGTGTTGCAGTTCCTGGTCGTTGTCGAGCTTGGTGAACTCGCCTTCGATCAACTGCCGCTCGCGCTCGTCCACATGGCCGTCGGCTTTGGCCGCCGCCACCAGCGCCTTGAGGATCGCTTGGCTGTGCTGCTCGACCTGCGCCGGAGGTACACGGTCGAGGGTCTGCGGTTCGGATTTCGGCGCGGTGCCTTGCTGGGCCTGCCAGTTGCCGTAGGCCTTGTAGGCGATCACGCCCAAGGCTGCGAGGCCGCCATAAGCCAAGGCCTTGCCGCCGAAGCTGCGGGCTTTCTTGTTGCCCAGCAAAAGGCCCATGGCGCCGGCGGCCAGTGCCCCGCCGCCCGCGCCGGAAAGCATCCCGCCCAGGTTGCCGGAGCCGCCGAGCAATCCACCCAGACCGCCGGATGACTTGCCTTGGGACCCGCCAGCCTTGTTCTGCAACATTTCCTGGCCGGACTTGAGAAGCTGATCGAGCAATCCACGGGTGTTCATTTGTTGTCTCCACCTATTCGGGTCAACTTAAGGCCACCAGCGTAGATCGAAAGTGCCCCGGCGCCGTTGGCGAGATTGCTTCCAGATGTTGCCTGGCTCATTCAAAGACACACTTACCTACCCTTCTAAAAAAACGATATACACTCCAGCACATTGATAAAAATCGCCCACCGGGTATTCGACCATGATGACCCTGCGCCAGATCCGCCATTTCATCGCTGTGGCCGAAACCGGCTCGATCTCCGCCGCTGCGCAAACGGCGTTCATTTCCCAGTCGACCTTGACCCTGGCCATCCAGCAACTGGAGCAGGAAATCGGCGTCAGCCTGTTCAACCGCCACGCCAAAGGCATGACCCTGACCCATCAGGGTCATCAATTCCTGCGCCAGGCCCATTTGATCCTGGCTACGGTCGACAATGCCAAGCGCAGCCTGCAACAGAGCACCGACCAGGTCGCCGGCCAAGTCACCATCGGCGTCACCAGCCTGGTCGCCGGCTATTACCTGGCTGACCTGCTGACCCGTTTCCAGCGCGCCTATCCCAACGTGGAAATCCGGGTGATGGAGGACGAGCGGCCCTACATCGAGCATTTACTGGTCAGCGGCGAAATCGACGTCGGGGTGTTGATCCTGTCCAACCTGGAAGACCGCCATGCCTTGCAGACCGAAGTGCTGACGCATTCACCACACCGCTTGTGGCTGCCGGCGCAGCACCCATTGCTGGAACACGACAGCATCAACCTGGCCGACGTGGCCCGCGAACCGCTGATCCAGCTGAACGTCGATGAAATGGACCGTAACGCCCAACGCCTGTGGCGCGGTGCCGGCCTGCAACCGAAGATCACCCTGCGTACGGCATCGACCGAAGCGGTGCGCAGCCTGGTGGCGGCGGGGTTGGGCGTGTCGATCCAGCCGGACATGACCTACCGGCCTTGGTCGCTGGAGGGTGACATCATCGAAGCACGACCGATTGCCGACCTCAACCAGACCCTCGACGTCGGCCTGGCCTGGCGCCGGGGCACGGCGCGACCGGCGTCGGTCGACCCGTTCCTGGCCGTCGCCCGGGAACAGCCTCATGGCGGGCGCAAGCCATCTATTTAATCGAACGCAGCCTTGAGTATTTCGAATTTGTCGGCCTTGAGGCTGAGCACTAGTCTTGCTGCATCACCACATTCCATTGTGGGAGCGAGCAAGCTCGCCCCCACAGGTTCGGTGTTTCAACCGACATAAAAAGAGAAATCGGACATGGCTGGTATGCAAACCCCGTTGTGCACCGCGTTGCTGATCGACGGGGAACTCGTTCCCGGTGCAGGCATTGTCGAGCCGATTCTCAACCCAGCTACCGGCGAAGTGGTGGCTCATATCGCCGAGGCCAGTACCGAGCAAGTCGAAGCCGCGATCCTCGCCGCCCATCAGGCCTTCGACGGTTGGTCGCGCACCACGCCGCAACAACGCTCGAACCTGCTGCTGGACATCGCCAGCGCCATCGAAAAGAACGCCGATGAGCTGGCCCGCCTCGAATCCCTGAACTGCGGCAAGCCGCTGCACCTGGCGCGCCAGGACGACCTCAATGCGACGGTGGATGTATTCCGTTTCTTCGCTGGCGCCGTGCGCTGCCAGACCGGCCAGCTCAGTGGCGAATACCTGCCCGGCTACACCAGCATGGTGCGCCGCGACCCGATTGGCGTGGTGGCGTCCATCGCACCGTGGAACTATCCGATCATGATGGCCGCGTGGAAAATCGCCCCGGCCCTGGCGGCCGGCAATACGCTGGTGTTCAAGCCGTCGGAACACACACCGCTGTCGATCCTGGCCCTGGCGCCGACACTGGCCCAGATCCTGCCTCGAGGCGTCATCAATATCCTCTGCGGGGGCGGCGAAGGTGTGGGCAGCCATCTGGTCAGCCATCCCAAGGTGCGCATGGTCTCGCTGACCGGCGATATCGTCACCGGGCAGAAGATCCTTCAGGCAGCAGCGAAAAACCTCAAGCGCACGCACTTGGAGCTGGGCGGCAAGGCACCGGTGATCGTGTGCAACGACGCCGACATCCAGGCCGTGGTCGAAGGCGTGCGCACCTACGGTTATTACAACGCCGGGCAGGATTGCACCGCGGCGTGCCGGATCTACGCCCAAGGCGCGATTCACGATCGCCTGGTGGCCGAACTCGGTGCGGCGGTCAGCAGCCTGCGCTTTGCCGGCAAGCGCGACGCCGACAACGAGATCGGCCCGCTGATCAGCACCCGCCAGCGCGACCGCGTCGCCAGTTTCGTCGAGCGCGCCCTCGGCCAGCCGCACATCGAACGCATCACCGGCGCGGCGGTGCATTCCGGCGCCGGTTTCTACTACCAGCCCACGCTGCTGGCCGGCTGCAAGCAAAGCGATGAAATCGTCCAGCGCGAAGTGTTTGGCCCGGTGGTCACCGTGACCCGCTTCGACGAACTCAGCCAGGCAGTGGACTGGGCCAACGACTCCGAATACGGCCTGGCGTCCTCGGTATGGACGCAGAACCTGGACAAGGCCATGCAGGTCGCGGCGCGCCTGCAATACGGCTGCACCTGGATCAACAGCCATTTCATGCTGGTCAGCGAAATGCCCCACGGCGGCCTGAAACGTTCGGGTTACGGGAAAGACCTGTCCAGCGATTCGCTCCAGGACTACAGCGTGGTGCGCCACATCATGGCCCGCCACGGCCAGCATCTGTAGATAACAGCACTACTCTAATAACAGACCTTCAATGGCGCTTCACCCCGTTGAAACACTGCCCCGACCATAATTAAAGCAAGAGGGATTTCCATGTACGCGCACAAGACCGTATTGCTCAGTGCAATCACCACGGCGCTGCTGACCAGCGTCAGCCTCCAGGCCGCCGAACCGCTCAAGGTCGTCGGCGCCGGCGAGGGCCAACTGGATATCGTCGCCTGGCCGGGTTACATCGAACGCGGCGAAAGCGACAAGGCTTACGATTGGGTCACCGGTTTCGAGAAGGAAACCGGTTGCAAGGTCAATGTGAAAACCGCCGCCACCTCCGACGAAATGGTCAGCCTGATGACCAAGGGTGGCTACGACCTGGTCACCGCCTCGGGCGACGCCTCGTTGCGGCTGATTGCCGGCAAGCGTGTGCAGCCGATCAACACCGCGCTGATCTCCAACTGGAAAAACCTCGATCCGCGCCTCAAGGATGCACCGTGGTACGTGGTCAACCAGCAAACCTACGGCACCCCGTACCAGTGGGGCCCGAACGTGCTGATGTACAACACCGACGTGTTCAAGCAGGCGCCCACCAGTTGGAGCGTGCTGTTCAGCGCCCAGAACCTGCCCGACGGCAAGCCGAACAAAGGCCGCGTGCAAGCCTACGATGGTCCGATCTACATCGCCGACGCGGCGCTGTACCTCAAGACCGCCAAGCCTGAGTTGGGCATCAAGGACCCGTATCAACTCGACGAGGCGCAGTACAAGGCCGTGCTGGAATTGCTGCGGGCCCAGCAACCGCTGATCCACCGCTACTGGCACGACACCACCGTGCAGATGAGCGATTTCAAGAACGAAGGCGTGGTGGCGTCCGGCGCCTGGCCGTATCAGGTCAACGGGCTGATGAACGAGAAGCAACCGATCGCCTCGACCATTCCCAAAGAAGGTGCCACTGGTTGGGCCGACACCACGATGTTGCACGCCGAGGCCAAGCACCCCAACTGCGCGTACAAGTGGATGGACTGGTCGCTGCAACCGAAAGTCCAGGGGGACGTCGCCGCCTGGTTCGGCTCCTTGCCGGCGGTGCCGGCGGCGTGCAAGGGCAGCGAGCTGCTGGGCGCCGAGGGCTGCAAGACCAACGGTTTCGATCAGTTCGACAAGATCGCCTTCTGGAAAACCCCACAGGCCGAGGGCGGCAAGTTCGTGCCGTACAGTCGCTGGACCCAGGACTACATTGCGATCATGGGCGGACGCTAAAGCGCATTAGCCTGTTTGGGGGGACCTGGTTAACCCTGTGGCGAGGGAGCTTGCTCCCGCTGGCGTGCGCAGCACGCCCAAAACAGACCAACGCGGTATGACCTGACCCACCGCATCGGCTGGTTTTGGGGTGGCTGCGCCACCCAGCGGGAGCAAGCTCCCTCGCCACGGGATCGCATTCCAATCCCTGAAATTTCATACCCGCCCCGCTTTTTGGAGCCCCGCACCATGACGCTTGCAGTCCAATTCACCCAGGTATCCCGTCAGTTCGGCGAGGTGAAAGCCGTTGACCGGGTTTGCATCGACATCCAGGACGGCGAGTTCTTTTCCATGCTGGGCCCATCCGGTTCGGGCAAGACCACCTGCCTGCGGCTGATCGCCGGGTTCGAACAACCCAGTGCCGGCTCGATCCGCATCCATGGCGAAGAGGCCACCGGGCTCGCGCCGTACCAGCGGGACGTCAATACGGTTTTCCAGGATTACGCCCTCTTCCCCCATATGAACGTGCGCGACAACGTGGCCTACGGCCTGAAAGTCAAAGGCGTCGCCAAGGCCGAGCGCATCAAGCGCGCCGACGAAGCGCTGGAGATGGTTGCCCTGGGCGGCTACAGCGAACGCAAGCCGGTGCAGCTCTCCGGCGGCCAGCGCCAACGCGTGGCCTTGGCCCGCGCGTTGGTCAATCGCCCACGGGTGTTGCTGCTCGATGAACCCTTGGGCGCCCTCGACTTGAAGTTGCGTGAACAGATGCAGGGCGAGTTGAAGAAGCTGCAACGCCAG
Organism: Pseudomonas sp. NFACC51; assembly: GCF_900103575.1. Lineage (NCBI taxonomy): Bacteria > Pseudomonadati > Pseudomonadota > Gammaproteobacteria > Pseudomonadales > Pseudomonadaceae > Pseudomonas > Pseudomonas sp. NFACC51. Next base: position 282,217 of record NZ_FMXH01000005.1, read on the forward strand.
CTGGGCATCACCTTCATTTTCGTCACCCACGACCAGACCGAAGCACTGTCGATGTCCGACCGCGTGGCGGTGTTCAACAAGGGCCGCATCGAACAGGTCGACACCCCACGCAACCTGTACATGAAACCGGCGACCACCTTCGTCGCCGAATTCGTCGGCACCTCCAACGTGATCCGCGGCGAGTTGGCCCGGGAACTGAGCGGTTATCCACAGCCGTTCTCGATTCGCCCGGAACACGTGCGTTTCGCCGAGGGTCCGTTGGCCAGTGGTGAGATCGAAGTCCACGGCCTGCTGCACGACATCCAATATCAGGGCAGCGCCACGCGCTACGAGTTGAAACTTGCCAACGGCCAGACCCTGAACCTCAGCCAGGCCAACACCCAGTGGCTCGACAACACGGCGCAGCACCAGACCGGCCAGCATCTGAGCGTACGCTGGGCACGGGAGGCGATGGTCGCGCTGCACGACACCGTCAGTGGCGAGGTGTGAGATGAACACCCTGGCCATCGCTCAAACGCCCGCGCCCGGCTCACCGTTGCGGCGCTTTTCCAACCTGCTGTACCGGCGCCCCAACCTGTACCTGTCGATGTTGCTGGTGCCGCCACTGATCTGGTTCGGCGCAATCTACCTGGGCTCGCTGCTGACCTTGCTGTGGCAAGGTTTCTACACCTTCGACGACTTCACCATGGCGGTCACGCCGGACCTGACCCTGGCGAATTTCGCGGCGCTGTTCCAACCGTCGAACTTCGACATCATTTTGCGCACCCTGAGCATGGCGATAGCGGTGTCCATCGCCAGCGCCATCGTCGCGTTCCCGATTGCCTATTACATGGCGCGCTACACCAGTGGCAAGACCAAGGCGTTTTTCTACATCGCGGTGATGCTGCCGATGTGGGCCAGCTATATCGTCAAGGCCTATGCCTGGACACTGCTGCTGGCCAAGGGCGGCGTGGCGCAATGGTTCGTCCAGCACCTGGGCCTGGGGCCGGTGTTGCAGTTCGTGCTGGGGATCCCCGGCGTGGGCGGCAGCACCTTGTCCACCTCACACCTGGGGCGTTTTTTGGTGTTCGTCTACATCTGGCTGCCGTTCATGATCCTGCCGATCCAGGCGTCCCTGGAGCGCCTGCCGCCATCGCTGCTGCAAGCCTCGGCCGACCTGGGCGCCAGGCCACACCAGACGTTCATGCAGGTGATCCTGCCGCTGTCGATCCCCGGCATCGCCGCCGGCTCGATCTTCACCTTCTCGCTGACCCTGGGAGATTTCATCGTGCCGCAACTGGTGGGCCCGCCGGGCTACTTCGTCGGCAGCATGGTCTACGCCCAGCAAGGCGCCATCGGCAACATGCCCATGGCCGCGGCGTTCACCCTGGTGCCCATCGTGCTGATCGCGCTGTATTTATCCATCGTCAAGCGACTGGGAGCTTTCGATGCACTCTGACTCTCAAGACCGGGCCTCGTGGGGCTTGCGGATCGCGGCGTGGGGCGGGCTGGTGTTCCTGCACTTCCCAATCCTGATCATCTTCCTCTACGCCTTCAATACCGAGGACGCGGCGTTCAGCTTCCCGCCCAAGGGCCTGACCTTGAAGTGGTTCAGCGTCGCCTTCTCGCGCCCGGATGTGCTGGAAGCGATCAAGCTGTCGTTGCAGGTCGCAGCCATCGCCACACTGATCGCCATGGTGCTTGGCACCCTGGCCTCGGCGGCGCTGTACCGCCGGGATTTCTTCGGCAAACAGGGCATTTCGCTGATGCTGATCCTGCCGATTGCCTTGCCGGGCATCATCACCGGTATCGCGCTGCTGGCGACCTTCAAGACCTTGGGCATCGAACCCGGGATGTTCACCATCGTCGTCGGCCATGCAACCTTCTGCGTGGTGATCGTCTACAACAACGTGATCGCCCGCCTGCGCCGCACCTCCCACAGTCTGATCGAGGCTTCGATGGACCTGGGCGCCGACGGCTGGCAGACCTTTCGCTACATCATCCTGCCTAACCTGGGGTCGGCACTGCTGGCCGGCGGGATGCTGGCGTTCGCGCTGTCGTTCGACGAGATCATCGTCACCACCTTCACCGCCGGCCACGAACGCACCTTGCCGCTGTGGCTGCTCAACCAGCTTAGCCGCCCTCGCGATGTGCCGGTGACCAACGTGGTGGCGATGCTGGTGATGATGGTCACGATGTTGCCGATATTGGGCGCGTATTACCTGACCCGTGGCGGTGAGAGCGTGGCCGGTAGCGGCGGGAAATAGTCACGGTGGAACCGGATCCCTTGTGGGAGCGGGCTTGCTCGCTCCCACAGGAGTCACAAACAAGATTGAAGAGGACTTGGACATGCAAACCAAACTGCTGATCAACGGCCACCTGGTGAACGGCGAAGGCCCCGGCCAGGCAGTGTTCAACCCGTCGCTGGGGCGAGTACTGGTGGAAATCAACGAGGCCAGCGAGGCCCAGGTCGATGCCGCCGTGCGCGCCGCCGATGCCGCCTTCGAAGCCTGGTCGCAAGTACCGCCCAAGGACCGCTCCCTGTTGCTGCTCAAGCTGGCCAATGCCATCGAAGCCCACGGCGAAGAACTGGCGAAGCTGGAGTCGGACAACTGCGGCAAACCCTTGAGCGCCGCGCTGAACGACGAGATCCCGGCGATTGCCGACGTGTTCCGCTTCTTTGCTGGCGCCAGCCGCTGCATGAGCGGTTCGGCGGGCGGCGAGTACCTGCCGGGGCACACTTCGATGATCCGTCGCGATCCGGTGGGCGTCATCGCCTCCATCGCGCCGTGGAACTACCCGCTGATGATGGTCGCCTGGAAAATCGCCCCGGCCCTGGCGGCCGGCAATACCGTGGTGCTCAAGCCGTCGGAGCAAACCCCACTGACAGCGTTGCGCCTGGCGGAACTGGCGTCGGAAATTTTCCCGGCCGGCGTGCTCAACGTGATCTTTGGCCGTGGGCAGACCGTCGGCAATCCGCTGGTCACCCACCCGAAAGTGCGCATGGTGTCGCTGACCGGCTCCATCGCCACCGGCTCGAACATCATTTCCAGCACGTCCGACAGCGTCAAGCGCATGCACATGGAACTGGGCGGCAAGGCCCCGGTGATCATTTTCGACGACGCCGATATTGACGCGGCGGTGGAAGGCATTCGCACTTTCGGTTTCTACAATGCCGGCCAGGACTGCACCGCCGCCTGCCGCATCTATGCCCAGCAAGGCATCTACGAGCAGTTCGTCGAGAAACTCGGTGCCGCGGTGGGCAGCATCAAGTACGGCCTGCAAACTGCGCCGGACACCGAAATGGGCCCGCTGATCACCGCCCAGCACCGCGACCGCGTGGCCGCTTTCGTCGAGCGGGCCATCGCCCAGCCTCATATCCGCCTGGTCACCGGCGGCAAAGCGGTGGACGGCAACGGTTTTTTCTTCGAACCGACGGTGCTGGCCGACGCCCAGCAGGATGACGAAATCGTCCGCCGGGAAGTCTTCGGGCCAGTGGTGTCCGTCACCCCGTTCCTCGACGAAGCACAAGTACTGGCCTGGGCCAACGATTCGGACTACGGCCTGGCCTCATCGGTGTGGACCGCCGACATTGGCCGTGCCCATCGCCTGTCGGCACGCCTGCAATACGGCTGCACTTGGGTGAACACGCACTTCATGCTCGTCAGCGAAATGCCCCATGGCGGTCAGAAACGTTCCGGCTATGGCAAGGACATGTCCATGTATGGGCTGGAGGATTACACGGTGGTGCGACATGTGATGTTCAAGCATTGACGACAAGACAACGTTGGCAACACATGCTCGCGCCTGCCCGGCGTTCGTCCTGCTAAGGTTTTCGTCGATCGGTGCACGCCCGCCGGTTGACGGAAATCCTGGCAGCACCTAGGGTGTCTACAACGTATACACCTTGGAGATCAGCCATGGCCTCGCCCGTTTTGTCCTTTCGTGTGGAAGAAGGTCTGGCCCAACAGCTGGACTTGCTGGCTGCCGCCACCGACCGCGACCGCCAATATCACCTCAAGCGTGCACTGGTTCGATATGTGGAAGCCGAATCCTGGCATCTGCAAGCCATCAGCGAAGGCATGGCCGATGCCGACGCTGGAAATCTGACCGATCTGGACGCCGTGAAGGCTAAGTGGGCAAAGCGTGCCGAGCATCGTACTGACCGACAAAGCACAGAGTGACCTCGACTCGATCCACGAACATTACCAAAGCGCTATCGGCGCAGAAGGCGCCGATGAGGTCATCCTCGCCATCCTGGAGACATTGCGCCAACTGCAACGCTTTCCCGGCTCGGGCCGTCCTTCGGTCGTTCCCGATATTCGAGAGCTGGTGTTGACACGCTACCCGTTCGTTGCCCCGTACCGGCTCGAGCAGGGACAACTACAAGTCCTGCGGATACTGCACCAGCGCACCGAACGTCCCCAGGACTGGTCGGTGGAGTGATGTCGGCCGGCGCGCCTGCCCCGACCGCTCACCTGCGCCACGCTTCAAAACCGCGAAACACTCCTCATCGCATCCACCAGGTAGCGCATGGCGATGCGGTCGTTTTCCGACAACTCCCGATAACGCTCCACCAGTCTCAATTCTTCAAGGCTGAGCCGGCGTGGCCTGCGCGGGTTGGTCAGGCCAGGAAAGATCCCCAGCATTTCGGTAATGCCCTGTATTTTTGTCATGAGTTGTCCTTCTTTACGTCGAGGTTGACCTGATAGCCCCGTCTGAACCCGGATTAGATCGTCTATCACGCTAAAGAATAGGGAGGATTCAAAGCGTGAAAAGGGAGTTTTAGAGTAATTAGTCAAAAAAAGTCGAAATCGATATAAAAAAAGAAATAACTGTAAGAAAATTTGACCAAGCCACGCTTTCCTTGCTCTCAAAGCCCGTATTTCCCCTATGATTTTGCGCCTCGGTGAACCGATCCAGCTCTCAGGCATCTGTTCTAACGTTCGTCGCGTTTGGCCAAAGGCATGTCCGAACTCCCTTATCAGTCTTTGTTGCCAGGAACGGCTCGGGATTGTTTCGAGAAAGGTTGTATTTATGCACCGCAGGAATCTGCTCAAGGCCTCCATGGCCTTCGCCGCCTACACCGGGCTTTCAGCCTCCGGGCTCATGGCCGCACGCGCCTGGGCCGCCGATCAGACTGCCGACGGCGAAGCCCGTCCTTTCGACTTCAACGGTTTGAAAGATCAAGCCCGACGGCTGGCCGAGAGCCGCTATGTCGACACCAAGCAAGTCCTGCCAGAAACCCTGGCCCTGATGTCTCCGCTGCAGTTCAACGCCATCCAGTACGACGTCAACCACTCGCTGTGGAATGACCTGGACGGGCGGCAACTGGATGCGCAGTTCTTCCACGTCGGCATGGGCTTCAAGCAACCGGTGCGCATGTACAGCGTCGATCCGAAGACGCGTATGGCCCGTGAGGTGCACTTCCGTCCGGAACTGTTCAACTATCAGAAAACCACGGTCAACACCGCGCAATTGAAGGGTGACCTGGGCTTCGCCGGCTTTCGCGTCTTCAAGGCGCCGGAACTGGACCGGCACGACATCGTTTCGTTTCTGGGGGCCAGCTACTTCCGCGCCGTGGATGCCAGCGGCCAGTACGGGCTGTCGGCCCGCGGCTTGGCCATCGACACCTACGCCAAGCAACGCGAAGAATTCCCGGACTTCACCAAGTTCTGGTTCGAAACCCCGGAAAAGAACAGCACCCGGTTCGTGGTCTATGCCCTGCTCGACTCCCCCAGCGCCACCGGAGCCTATCGGTTTGACATCGATTGCCAGCCAACCCGGGTAGTGATGGAGATCGACGCGCACATCAATGCCCGTACCGCCATCGAGCAACTGGGTATCGCGCCCATGACCAGCATGTTCAGCTGTGGCACCGTCGAACGGCGCATGTGCGACACCATTCACCCGCAAATCCACGATTCCGACCGGCTGGCCATGTGGCGCGGCAACGGCGAGTGGGTGTGCCGTCCGTTGAACAACCCCGCCACCTTGCAATTCAACGCCTTCGCCGACAAGGACCCGAAAGGTTTCGGCCTGGTGCAGACCGACCACGACTTTGCCAGCTACCAGGACACTGTGGACTGGTACAGCAAGCGCCCAAGCGTGTGGGTCGAACCGACGACGGCCTGGGGCGAAGGCTCGGTCGACTTGCTGGAGATTCCTACCACCGGCGAAACCCTGGACAACATTGTCGCGTTCTGGACACCGAAAAAACCGGTGGCCGCCGGTGACTCGCTGAACTATGGCTACAAGCTCTACTGGAGCGCGCTGCCGCCGGTCAGCACGGACCTGGCCCGCGTCGACGCCACCCGCTCAGGCATGGGCGGTTTCATCGAAGGCTGGGCACCGGGCGAGCATTACCCGACCGTCTGGGCCCGTCGCTTTGCCGTGGACTTCAGCGGCGGCGGCCTCGACCAACTGCCGCCGGGCACCGGCATCGAACCGGTGGTGACCTGCTCCCACGGCGAAGTGAAGGACTTCAATGTGCTGGTGCTGGATGCGATCAAGGGCTACCGCATTACCTTCGACTGGCACCCGACCGACGACAGTGTGGAGCCGGTGCAGATGCGCCTGTTCATTCGCACCCAGGACCGCACCTTGAGCGAGACCTGGTTGTACCAGTACTTCCCGCCGGCGCCGGATAAGCGCAAGTACCCCTGAGCCCTGCTGCTCGCGATGAGACAGCTATAGACACCGAATATTTCCGCCAGATAAGCAAAAGCCCCGGCCAACAAGACCGGGGCTTTTTTATCCCTCACTCAATCACGCAAATCCGACTCATGAATCGGCTGGTCCCGATGCGTGGCCCGCTGGTACTGCGCGGGCCACGTGGCCTTGCGTCCGCCCAGGTCATCGTCGGCATGCAGGGCCCAGTACGGATCGCGCAACAATTCGCGGGCCAGGAAGATGATATCGGCCTGGCAGGTGCGCAGGATGTGTTCGGCCTGGGCCGGTTCGGTGATCATGCCGACGGTGCCGGTGGCGATTTCCGACTCCTTGCGCACCCGCTCGGCAAAGCGCGTCTGGTAACCCGGGCCGGTGGGAATTTCCGCATTGGCGGCCGTGCCACCCGATGACACATCGATCAAATCCACTCCCAGGGCCCTGAACCGCCGTGCCAGCTCCACGGTTTCGTCCGGGTTCCACCCGTCCTCGACCCAATCGGTGGCAGAAACGCGAACGAACACCGGCAGTTCTTCAGGCCATACGGCCCGCACCGCTTCGGTGACTTGCAGCACCAGGCGGATGCGATTCTCGAACGAGCCGCCATATTGATCGCGCCGCTGATTGCTCAAGGGCGAGAGGAACTGATGCAACAGATAACCATGGGCCGCGTGGACCTCAACCACCTTGAAGCCGGCCGTGAGAGCACGCTTGGCCGAGTCCACGAAGGCCTGGATCACCCCGGCGATCTGCTCTTCGTCCAGTTGGACCGGCTGGGTGTGCTGCGGGTCGAAGGCAATCGGCGATGGGCCAACCGGCACCCAACCGCCGTCCGCCGGTTTTACGCTGCCATGCTTGCCCAGCCAGGGTCGCCAGGTGCTGGCCTTGCGTCCGGCATGGGCCAGTTGTATGCCCGGCACGGCCCCTTGGGCGGTAATGAACCGGGTGATGCGTTGCAAGGGTTCGATCTGTTCATCATTCCACAGCCCCAGGTCCTGGGCAGTGATGCGACCGTCGGCGGTGACGGCGGTGGCTTCGGTGAACACCAGGCCGGCACCGCCCACGGCACGGCTGCCCAAGTGCACCAGGTGCCAATCGTTGGCCAGGCCATCGGTGCTCGAATACTGGCACATCGGCGATACCGCGATGCGATTGGGCAGGGTCAATTGGCGAAGGGTATAGGGTTCCAGCAGCAGACTCATGGGGCACCTCTCGAATCAGTGGGCAGGCTCCAGGGTTCTGTTTGAAAAGTCGACGTGTGACAAAAGGTGCAACACCCGCCCCCGCGGGCAAAAAATTCGACAAGACGTCACAAGGGCTATCAAGCAGTGCTTAGAGCCTAGTCGACAACCCGCAGGGACGGAGGGTTCAGAACTTAAAAACCGACGGTGTGACGCAAGCTCCCTCGCCACGGGAATTGGGCACGGCGTGGGTTAAGGGAATGCCTCGAATCGGTGTCAGCTTCAAGAGCAAATCGGTTGGTCGACCGGAATGCTTTTGAGCTTTTGAGCTTTTGAGCTTTTGAGCTTTTGAGCTTTTGAGCTTTTGAGCTTTTGGGCTTTTGGGCTTTTGTGGCAAGGGAGCTTGCTCCCGCTGGGCTGCGCAGCAGCCCCCTCTCAAGCTCACTCAATCAACCTGATCCACCGCGTCGCCGGGCTCCAGGGCCGCTGCGCGCCCCAGCGGGAGCAAGCTCCCTCGCCACAAAGGCCTGTCGGCTAGCGCGGTTCGATATGGGCAATCATCAACTGCACCGTTTCCTGGCCGCGGAACTCGTTGAGGTCGAGCTTGTAGGCCAGTTCCACCCAGCGCACGGTAGGGTTGGGCCAGATCTCGCGGTCGATGCCGAAGGCAATGCCGTCGAGCTTCACTGAGCCGCACTCGCTCTTGAGGACGACCTTAAGGTGCCGTTCGCCCACCACGCGTTGTTCGACCAACTGGAACACGCCATGGAACATCGGCTCCGGGAAATGCTGGCCCCAGGGACCGGCATGGCGCAGCGCCCGGGCCAGTTCGAGGTGGAACTCCTCCACTGCCAGGGTGCCATCGGACAACAGCCGGCCGGTCAGGTCTTCTTCGCGCAACTGCCGGCGCACTTCCGCATCGAACGCCTCGGCGAACAACGGAAAATTCGCTTCCGGCAGCGTCAGCCCCGCAGCCATGGCGTGACCGCCGTACTTGCTGATCAAGGTGGGATGCTGCGCCGCCACCACACTCAGCGCATCACGAATGTGAAAGCCCGGCACCGAGCGCCCCGAGCCCTTGAGCAAGCCGTCCCCGGCATCGGCAAAAGCAATGGTCGGACGGAAATAGCGCTCTTTCATCCGCGAGGCGAGAATGCCGATGACCCCTTGGTGCCACTGCGGATCGAACAGGCACAAGCCGAACGGCATCGACTCCACCGGCAGGTCCTTGAGCTGGGCCAGGGCTTCGCGCTGCATGCCCTGCTCGATGGACTTGCGGTCCTGGTTCATGCCGTCCAGTTGCGCCGCCATCTCCCGCGCCAGGGCCGGATCGTCGGTGAGCAGGCACTCGATGCCCAGGCTCATGTCGTCCAGGCGCCCTGCCGCATTCAGACGCGGCCCGAGGATAAAGCCGAGGTCGGTGGAGGTGATACGCGAAGCGTCGCGCTTGGCCACTTCCAGGATTGCCTTGATGCCGGGCCGGGCACGCCCGGCGCGAATCCGTTCCAGGCCCTGGTGCACCAGGATCCGGTTATTCGCGTCCAGGGGCACCACGTCGGCCACGCTGCCCAGGGCCACCAGGTCGAGCAATTCGCCGATGTTCGGCTGAGGTGTACTGGCATACCACCCCAGGCTGCGCAGACGCGCCCGCAGGGCCATCAGCACATAGAAAATCACCCCGACACCCGCCAGGGCCTTGCTCGGGAACTCGCAGCCCGGCTGATTCGGATTGACGATGGCATCGGCTGCCGGCAGTTCGAGGCCGGGCAAGTGGTGGTCGGTGACCAGCACCTTGAGCCCCGCCGCTTTCGCCGCCGCCACGCCTTCCACACTGGAAATACCGTTATCCACGGTGATCAGCAACTGTGGTTCGCGGGCCAAGGCGACTTCGACGATTTCCGGGGTCAGCCCGTAGCCATATTCGAAGCGATTGGGCACCAGGTAGTCGACATGGGCCGCACCGAGCAGGCGCAACCCGAGCATGCCCACGGTGCTGGCGGTCGCGCCATCAGCATCGAAGTCACCCACGATCAGGATGCGTTGGCGTTGCTCCAGCGCCGTCACCAGCAGATCCACCGCGGCGTCGATCCCCTTGAGCTGCTGAAAGGGAATCAAGCGCGCCAGGCTCTTGTCCAGTTCAGCCTCGGACTGCACACCACGCGCAGCGTACAGGCGGGTCAACAGGGGCGGCAGGTCACCGAGAAATGGCAGGGTGTCGGGCAGTTGGCGGGGTTCTATGCGCATGGGGTGACGGACATTTCTCTATTTTTTGGATCCTGGACTGTGGCGAGGGAGCTTGCTCCCGCTGGGCTGCGAAGCGGCCCCTTTTTGTGGGTGCTGCGCACCCAAGCGGGAGCAAGCTCCCTCGCCACAATGAGTTCACTCAATACCGGGTCAACGGCTCAACCACGCTCGCCCAGCAACCATTGCAGCTGGACTTCATGCTGGCCACGGTCGTCGGTCACGAAAATCGTGCCCTCACTGATCATCACATCCCACTTGATCACCCGGGGCATGTCCTGGGCCAGGGTTTCGAGCACTTCCTGGGGCACAGCGGCGATGTTGACGTTCTTCAGGTTCTTGACCGCCGGGATCACCTTGCCTTCCCACACCCGCAGGCTGCCGTAAGCCAGCAGGCTGGTACGCTCGGTCCGGCGCGAGCACCAGGTCAGGCGATCGGCATCCGGCTGGCCGACTTCGATCCAGTGCAGCACACGGTCATCCAGGCTTTTTTCCCACAGCGCAGGCTCGTCGACGTCTGACAGGCCCCGACCAAACGCCAGCAGCTCGTTGTACCAGAACGCGTAGGCCAGCAGACGCACGGTCATGCGCTCTTCGGTTTCCGAAGGGTGGCGGGCGATGGTCTGCTTCACATTCTCATACACATTGCGGTCGAGATCGGTGAGGTTCAGTTCAAACTTGTAAGTCGTGGACGGCTGGGCCATGAACGGGCTTCTTGATACGAGGAAAGGCGGCAAGTCTAACCGATGACGCGGGCAATCCACGAATTGCCGACCATCAACCTACGGCGACTGACGCTGGCCTATGATAAAACGCTCTATTCGTTCTGCCTTTGTCCTACAGGATCTGTCATGTCGCTTACTGCCAAACCCCTTGCCGGCGTCAAAGTCATCGAACTCGGCACCTTGATCGCCGGGCCTTTCGCCTCGCGCATCTGCGGCGAATTCGGTGCCGAAGTCATCAAGGTCGAATCGCCCGACGGCGGTGACCCCCTGCGCAAGTGGCGCAAGCTATACGAAGGCACCTCGCTGTGGTGGTTCGTCCAGGCACGCAACAAGAAGTCCCTGACCTTGAACCTCAAGCACCCTGAAGGCCTGGCGATCCTGAAAAAACTGCTCGGCGAAGCCGATATCCTGATCGAGAATTTTCGCCCCGGCGTCCTGGAAAAGCTCGGCCTGGGCTGGGATGTCCTGCACGCACTGAACCCGAAACTGGTGATGGTGCGGCTTTCGGGCTTCGGCCAGACCGGGCCGATGAAAGATCAGCCGGGGTTTGGCGCGGTGGGCGAATCCATGGGCGGCCTGCGCTACATCACCGGCTTCGAGGACCGCCCGCCAGTGCGTACCGGGATTTCCATCGGCGACTCCATCGCCGCCCTCTGGGGCGTGATCGGCGCCTTGATGGCCCTGCGTCACCGCGAGATCAACGGCGGCACCGGGCAAGTGGTGGACGTGGCGCTGTACGAGGCGATTTTCGCCATGATGGAAAGCATGGTGCCGGAGTTCGATGTGTTCGGCTTCATCCGTGAGCGCACCGGCAACATCATGCCCGGCATCACCCCCTCGTCCATCCACACCAGCTCTGACGGAAAGCACGTGCAGATTGGCGCCAACGGCGACGCAATCTTCAAGCGCTTCATGCAGATCATTGGCCGCGACGACCTGGCCAATGACCCGCAACTGGCCAGCAACGATGGCCGTGACAGCCGCCGCGACGAGCTGTACGGCGTCATCGATCGCTGGGTCAACGCGCTGCCGCTCGATAGCGTTATCCACCAATTGAACCAGGCCGGAGTGCCGGCCAGTCGGATCTTCAGCGCCGAGGATATGTTCAGCGACCCACAGTTTCTGGCCCGTGAAATGTTCCTGCAGGCCAAGTTGCCGGACGGCAAGGCGTTCAAGATGCCGGGGATCGTACCGAAACTCTCCGACACCCCGGGCACCTCCGAATGGGTCGGGCCGGCGCTGGGTGAACACAACGCACAAGTGCTCGGCGAGCTTGGCTACGATGCACAACAGATCGCCAAGCTGCGCACCGAGGGTGCCATTTGACACACCGCAGCAGGCCGTCACAGAAGATCAGACCTGTGGGAGCGCCTGACAGAACGCGCTAAAAACGTAAAAGCCAGGCAAAAAGAAACCCCGAGAAGTGGGGAGACGACTCGGGGTTAAACGTGACCATTCATGGTCCGTACAACAAGCGACAAGCACCGGAGCACAATGCTTGCTCTTGTTGGTAAAGAGTCTGACTCGTCAGGACGTAGGAAGGTTCCCACAAACCCCCAGTCAATTCGCCCCGACCATGACCTTGTCGCGCGCCAGATTGCGCAGCGCCGCAATCACACAGGGCTCCAGGCGGCCCTCGGCAATCAATACATCGCGATGCAGGCCATCGACCACATCCGTCAACTGACGCTTGTCGGTCAATTGGGCCTGATTGAACACTCGCTCGACCATGATGGCCCCGGAGGCATTCTTCAGCGTCACCAGGCATTCGCCCTTGGCGCCGGAGGGAGTCAGCGTGACCAGATACGGGCTCAAAGCCTCACTCAGCAATAGGCTGATACTTTCCATTCGCTCACCCTTCAATAGTCCGAAAACAACTGCATGTTCACAGTAAGTGACCGTGGGCCGCAGCAGAAAGTTCGTCAGCGCACCGGACCGGCACGCCTCCAACCTGTTCAACCGAGCATGCGCGCCCAATATGACAGGCAAACAACAGCCTTCTCTTGAGGCCTTGGCGTGGTGACGGTCGGCGTCAGGCCATCAACTTGTCGCAACGGCGCCGCCGACGCCCGGCATCGGTCCAGCCCCCCAGAATGCCGCGCAACTGCCCATCAGCCCCATAGAAGGGCACCGACCAATGATAGATTTCCCGCAAGCCGCTGCTGAACATCAATTGCCGGTCGAAGAACCGAGACTGGCCGGTGCGCAATTGCTCCATCACCTCCCCATGGAGCAACTCGGCGGTGGCCGGTGGAAATGCCGCCGAATCCGTCAGCCGCGTGCCCCGCAGCTTTTCGAAGCGGGTCGCTAACTGGTCCTCGTAGCTTTTGTTGCACATGACCAGGCGCCCTTCCAGGTCCCGGATGAAAATCGGGTCGGGAATGGCGTCCATCAAGGCGCGTTGGAGCATCAATTGGTCCTTGAGGATCGCCTCAGCCTTGAGGCGCTGGTCGATTTGTATCTGCAGACGGCGGTTCCATAGCAGGGACAGGAGGCCGAACACCACGACCACGGTCACGCACCAGTACCCCCAGCGGGAAAATCGCTCCCAGATCGATGGCGCCGGCGCGGGTGTGCTGCCGGCCATCCATTTGGAACGCAGCGCGCGCATGTCCTTGGCCGGGAAGGCTTCCAGGGCTTTGTTCAAGATGCTCAGCAGCACGGCCAGGTCCTGGCGTACCGCGAGGTAGTCAGGTTCCCACTTGCCCTCAAGCCCCCTTCCTACCTGCAATTGCCCCGCCGGATAGAGATGCACCCCGGTTTCATTTTCGATGGTGGCATAGGCCTCCCGACTCTCGACCAATGCCCGCGCCTCGCCATAGGTCTTGGTCGTGCGCAATTTGATGGCCGGGTAGTCGCGCCTGATCTCCGCTTCCAGGGCATGCCGCGCCGGCAACGCCAGGACCTTCCCTTCCAGCTGTTCCAGCGAATGGAGGATCGACTCTCCGTCACGGCCAACAAATACCCAGCCCGAGCCACCAAATGCATGGCTGAAGCTCAGGAAATCCCTGCGTTCGTCATTCATCGCCAAGAGGGTCGTCATGTCGGCTTCGCTGTTCTCCAGCATCGTCAGCAACTCGCCGGGGGAGAACGACTCCCGATGCACGAACTCAAGGCCAGTCATTTGCGAGATGCGCTGGAGAATGTCGTGGTTCAGACCGTTCCACTGCCCCAGTTCATTCTTGAACAGGTACAGCGGAAACTGCATCGTGGCCACAATGACGCGGGGGTTCTCCTTGATCCACTTCAATTCCTGTGCATCCAATACCAGCCGCTCGCCAGGATTGAACGGCGGCGTTTCGAAAGCCACCAACTGCGTCGCATTGCCCCCTTGCACCCAGTGCATCAGGGCCAGACCCATTACCCAGCCCCGGGCTGGCTTGCATTTGCTAAAAAACGACATCTGCATTTCCTTCGAGATGACTCGCCCGTCCCTCCAAGGGCGAAAACCTGGTCAGTTTGGCATGCAGAAACAAGAAAGCCCGTCAGGAGACGGGCTTCAAAATGTGACAGGTCTAGGCTATCAGAGCGGCTTGCCGCGGTTGCCATGCTGGCTGACAAAGGCCTGCACAGCCTTCAAGTCGTTGGGCAACACGGTGCAACGCTCATCTCGCTCAAACAAATCAGAAAGATGTGCAGGTAGTTCAAGCGCTTTTCCTACACCGGCTTTCTCCACGGCTTCCGGGAACTTGACCGGATGCGCCGTGCCGAGAATCACCATCGGGATGTCCAGGCTACGACGGCACTCACGAGCGGCCCTGACGCCAATGGCCGTGTGCGGATCGAGCAACTCACCGCTCTGCGCGAACACCTCGGCGATGGTTTCGCAAGTCTGCTCATCGTCCACGGCCAGGGAGTCGAACAACTTGCGGGCTTCGGTCCAGCGCTCAGGCTCGACGCTGAAACCGCCGCCCTGGCGGAAGCTGTCCATCAGGCCGGCAATCGCCGCACCATTGCGACCGTGCAGGTCGAACAGCAAGCGTTCGAAGTTCGACGACACCATGATGTCCATCGAAGGCGACAGCGTGGCGTGCAGGGTTTCCTTGACGTACTGGTTGCCGCTCATGAAGCGGTGCAGGATGTCGTTGCGGTTGGTGGCGACGATCAATTGATTGATCGGCAGGCCCATGTTGCGCGCCAGGTAACCGGCGAAAATATCGCCGAAGTTGCCGGTCGGCACCGAGAACGACACGGAGCGGGCCGGGCCGCCCAATTGCAGGGCCGCGTGGAAGTAATAAACGATCTGGGCCATGATCCGCGCCCAGTTGATCGAGTTCACCGCCACCAGCCGCGTGCCCTTGAGGAAGCTCTGGTCGGCGAAACTGGCCTTGACCATTTCCTGGCAGTCATCGAAGTTGCCTTCGATGGCGATGTTGTGGATGTTATCGCCAAAAATCGTCGTCATCTGCCGACGTTGTACTTCCGAGACCCGGTTGTGCGGGTGCAGGATGAAAATGTCGACGTTCTCGCAATGCTTGCAGCCTTCGATGGCCGCCGAACCGGTGTCGCCAGAAGTGGCACCGACGATCACCACACGCTCGCCACGCTTTTGCAGCACGTAGTCCAGCAGGCGACCGAGCAATTGCAGGGCGAAGTCCTTGAACGCCAGGGTGGGGCCGTGGAACAGCTCCATGACCCATTCGTTACCGTTGAGCTGACGCAGCGGTGCGATGGCGTTGTGGGAAAAGACGCCATAGGTCTCTTCCAGGATTTTCTTGAAATCGGCGTCCGGGATGCTGCCGGTGACGAACGGGCGCATGACCCGGAACGCCAGCTCGTGATACGGCAGGCCGGCCCAGGAAGCGATTTCTTCCTGGGTGAAGCGCGGCAGGTTTTCCGGCACATAGAGACCGCCGTCCGTGGCCAGGCCGGCCAGGAGGACATCTTCGAAATTCAGGGCCGGTGCCTGGCCGCGGGTGCTGATATAGCGCATGGGGGCAAACCTTTGGTTTGAGCTTCGAGCTTCAAGCTGCAAGCGACAAGTTGAAAGCGAATCGGCTTTTACTTGTCGCTTGCGGCTCGGAGCTTGCCGCTGATTAATTCAAATGTTCAACGCGGATACGGACCACCGGGCCAACGACACCCTGGAGCGCTTCCAACGCCGCAATCGCGTCGTTGATGCGCTGCTCGACCACACGGTGGGTCAGCAGGATCATCGGCACCAGGCCGTCGTGTTCCTCGACTTCCTTCTGCATGATCGACTCGATGTTGATACCGCGTTCCGAGAGAATGCTCGCCACTTGGGCCAGCACACCCGGATGGTCCTTGGCCTGGATACGCAGGTAGTAGGAGCTTTCGCATGCCTCGATCGGAAGAATCGGGTGAGCCGACAGCGAGTCTGGCTGGAAGGCCAGGTGCGGCACACGGTTTTCCGGGTCCGAGGTCATGGCGCGAACCACGTCCACCAGGTCGGCGATCACCGAAGAGGCCGTCGGTTCCATGCCCGCACCAGCACCGTAGAACAGCGTCGAGCCGGAGGCGTCGCCGTTGACCATCACCGCGTTCATCACACCGTTGACGTTGGCGATCAGGCGATCGGCCGGGATCAAGGTCGGGTGCACACGCAGCTCGATGCCATTGGCGGTGCTGCGCGCCACGCCCAGGTGCTTGATGCGATAGCCCAAGGCTTCGGCGTAGTTCACGTCAGCGGTGGTCAGCTTGGTGATGCCTTCGGTGTAGGCCTTGTCGAACTGCAACGGGATGCCGAACGCAATGGAGGCCAGGATCGTCAGCTTGTGCGCTGCGTCGATGCCTTCCACGTCGAACGTCGGATCAGCCTCTGCGTAGCCCAGGGCCTGGGCTTCGGCGAGCACGTCTTCGAAGGTACGACCCTTCTCGCGCATCTCGGTGAGGATGAAGTTGCCGGTGCCGTTGATGATCCCCGCGACCCAGTTGATACGGTTGGCGGACAGGCCTTCGCGGATCGCCTTGATCACCGGGATACCACCAGCCACGGCGGCTTCGAAAGCCACGATCACGCCCTTCTCGCGGGCCTTGGCGAAAATCTCATTACCGTGAACAGCGATAAGCGCCTTGTTCGCGGTGACCACATGCTTGCCATTCTCGATGGCCTTGAGTACCAGCTCACGGGCAACGGTGTAGCCGCCGACCAGCTCTATGACGATGTCGATCTCAGGGTTCGTGGCCACTTCGAAGACATCGTTGGTAATCGCAATACCGGTCGTCTGGAACTGAGGCTTTGGCGTGCGCATGGCAATTTGTGCCACTTCGATCCCACGCCCGGCACGACGAGCAATTTCCTCGGCGTTGCGCTGAAGTACGTTGAAGGTGCCGCCACCGACGGTACCTAACCCACAGATGCCTACTTTGACCGGATTCACTCTTGACTCCCCATGAAACGGCCGACACAAGGTCGGCCGTGAAATACAGCCGCGCAGCAACGCGACTTTGTGTTTAACGGCCCGACGAAGGTTTTCGCCGAGCCGTGATCTTCAGAAGCGGATCGCCCATGATCATTTCGCGCCCAGGGCCAGTTTGGCGACTTGTGGCGCCGGCTGGTAGCCCGGAATCACCTGGCCGTCGGCCAAAACGATGGCCGGCGTGCCGTTCACACCAATGGACTGGCCAAGGGCGAACTGCTTGGAAACCGGGTTCTCGCACTTGGCGGCCTTGATTTCCTTGCCATCGACCATCTTGTCCATGGCCGCTTTCTTGTCCTTGGAGCACCAGACCGCCTGCAACTGCTCATCGCCCGGCGAGCCCAGGCCCTGGCGCGGGAATGCAACATAGCGCACTTCGATGCCACGCTTGTTCAGCTCCGGCACTTCGGCGTGCAGCTTGTGGCAATACGGGCAAGTGGTGTCGGTGAACACGGTGATGTGGGACTTGGTTTCGCCAATGGCCGGATAGACCACGGTTTCAGCAACTGGAATGCCATTGATCAACTTGGAAATGCCCTGGCGCTCGGTCATCTCGGTGAGATTGACCGGCTTGCCGTCCTTGAGCTCGAACAGGTTGCCCTGGACGATGTACTGACCGTCGGCGCTGGCGTAAAGCACGCGGCTGCCCTTGAGCTTGACCTCATACAGGCCTGCCATGGGACTGGCCGAGATGGTTTCGATCGGCACTTCGAGCTGAAGGTTTTCCAGGCTCTTGCGGATAGCCTTGTCGGCCGCGTCGTCGGCAATGGCAAAGGTACTGGCCAGCGCAATGGCGGCGGCGGTGAATATCTGGATCAAACGCATGGGGACTCCTGAGGCGAACAAATGAGACGGGAAACGCCGACCCGCAGATTCGGGTTCCAACCGCCCACTGTGCAAACCGGGAAAGCCTACCACATAAGGCCCGCGTGACCGAATGCACCTGTCGCAAGACAACATGCAATGCACGAGCATCAGTAACTTTGTGGCGAGGGAGCTTGCTCCCGCTCGACTGCGCAGCAGTCGCTAATGACGCACCCGTTTTTCCTGACAGTTCCTGGTGTGTGGATTCAGGGCCGCTGCGCGCCCCAGCGGGAGCAAGCTCCCTCGCCACAACAGCAATACGCCGCCTAGCCGCGCGGGTGATGCTTGGCATGCAAGTCCTGCAACCGCGCCCGGGCGACGTGGGTGTAGATCTGGGTGGTGGACAGGTCGCTGTGGCCGAGCAGCATCTGCACCACCCGCAGGTCGGCGCCGTGGTTGAGCAGGTGCGTGGCGAAGGCATGGCGCAAGGTGTGGGGCGAGAGGGATTTATTGATCCCGGCCACCTTGGCCTGGTGCTTGATGCGGTGCCAGAACGTCTGGCGGGTCATCTGCTCGCCGCGCAGGCTGGGGAACAGCACGTCGCTGGGGCGCCCGGCCAGCAGTTCGTGGCGGGCATCGCGCATGTAGCGCTCGACCCAGACGATCGCTTCCTCACCCATCGGCACCAGGCGTTCCTTGCTGCCTTTGCCCATCACCCGCAGCACGCCCTGGCGCAGGTTGACCTGCTCCAGCGTCAAGCTGATCAACTCGGTGACCCGCAGGCCGCAGGCGTACAAGACCTCCAGCATGGCCCGGTCGCGCTGACCAATGGCTTCGCTGAGGTCGGGGGCCGCCAGCAGCGCTTCCACATCGGCTTCCGAGAGGGACTTGGGCAATGGACGCCCCAATTGCGGCATCTCCACGCGCAAGGTCGGGTCCACCGCAATCAATTTTTCCCGCAGCAAATAGCGATAAAAACCACGCAAGCCAGAGAGAAACCGCGCCGTCGAGCGTGGTTTGTAGTTCTGCTCCAGGCGCCACGCCAAGTGATCGAGGATTAATTCCCGACCGGCATTGATCAGTTCCAGGTGGTTTTCCTGCAACCAACCATTGAACAGCGCCAGGTCACTGCGATAAGCATCACGGGTGTTATCGGACAACCCCTTTTCCAGCCACAGGGCGTCGAGAAACTGGTCTATCAGCGGATGATCGATGGCGGGCATAAGAACTCTTGAAGGATGCGGGCACACACAGCATCAAAATGGCAAATGAAGCTATGCAGGGTGCTCAAAGCGCAAATCGCAGGCAACAAAAAAGCAGCCCGCAGGCTGCTTTTTTTGCATCGGAAGCTGGACTTAAGCCAGTTTTTCCTTGATGCGAGCTGCTTTACCCGACAGGTCACGCAGGTAGTACAGCTTGGCTTTACGTACGTCACCGCGACGCTTGACAGCCATGCTGTCGATTTGCGGGCTGTAGGTCTGGAAAGTACGCTCTACGCCAACACCGTTGGAGATTTTACGAACGGTGAATGCACTGTTCACGCCGCGGTTACGCTTGGCGATAACGACGCCTTCGAACGCTTGCAGACGGGAACGGTCGCCTTCCTTCACTTTCACCTGAACGACAATGGTGTCGCCTGGGGCAAAGGTAGGGATTTCTTTGGTCATCTGCTCTGCTTCGAGTGCAAGGATGATTTTGTTAGTCATGCTGTGCTCCTAAGGCAAGTCGTCGGACTCACCATCGATACGTTGTTAACTATCGTCCCGCTCGCGGATGTATTCCTCGAGCAGCTTCTTCTCTTCTCCAGAAAGCGAGCGGCTTTCCAGAAGATCGGCGCGTCGTTCATAGGTCCGACCAAGGGACTGCTGTAAACGCCAACGCCGGATGTGCGCGTGGTTGCCACTTAGCAACACGTCGGGAACACGCTGATCCGCATACACCTCCGGTCGGGTGTAGTGCGGGCAATCCAGCAGACCATCCGTAAAGGAATCTTCCTCAGCGGAATCTGCATGCCCTAAAGCTCCAGGCAGCAGTCGTGTAACCGCATCGATCAGGACCATCGCCGGCAGCTCGCCGCCAGACAGTACATAGTCGCCAATCGACCACTCTTCATCGACATGAGCTTCAATGAAACGCTCGTCAATGCCTTCATAACGGCCGGCAATCAGGATCAATGCATCCGAATTCGCCAGCTCGCGTACCGCCGACTGAGTCAGCTGGCGGCCTTGGGGCGACAGGTAAATTACCTTCGCACCCTCCCCGGCTGCCGTCCTGGCCTGAACCAGCGCATCTTCCAGGGGCTTGATCTTCATCACCATGCCCGGACCACCGCCAAACGGGCGATCGTCCACAGTGTGATGCCGATCCGTGGTGTAGTCCCGCGGATTCCAACAAGTGAGCTGTAACAGCTCCTGTTTCACCGCGCGGCTGGTTATGCCGTACTCGCTGATGGCGGAAAACATCTCGGGAAACAATGTGATGACTTCAACGCGCAAGTTAGCCACGTTTAGAAATCCGCATCCCATTCCACCTTCATCTCGCCTGCGGCAAGGTCGACGGCCAACACGCATTGCTCGGTATAGGGCAACAGGCGTTCGCGATCATCCAGGCTGCCGACGCAAGGCTTGACCACCATGACATCGTTCGAACCGGTCTCGAGCAGGTGATCGATTTTCCCGAGCAATTGCCCGAGGTGGTCGATGACCTTCAGACCCACCAGCTGGTACCAGTAGTACTCGCCGTCGGTCAGTTCAGGGAACAGGTTGCGCGGCACGCAGATCTCATAACCGGCCAGAAGACGCGCTTCTTCACGATCATCGAGACCCTTGAGCTTTGCGACCAGGAACTTGTCGTTCCCGCGTCCGCTGACCAGCTCCACCTGTTTCACGCTACCTTCGCGCTTGAGCGTCCAGGTTTTGTAGTCCAACAGGTTCTTGATCGGATCAGTAAAGGAATACACCTTCACTTCGCCGCGAACGCCATGTACAGAGTAGATTTTGCCGACAACGATCAAATCATCAGCATCTTTTGGCGTCGCGTTCATATTGCTCAGGCCGCAGCCTTAGCCGATTCCTTCAACAACTGAGCAACGCGCTCAGAAGGTTGTGCACCAACGCTCAGCCAGTAGGCTACGCGCTCTTGGTTCACGGACAGACGAACTTCCTGACCACGGGCAACAGGGTTGAAGAAACCAACCTGCTCCTTGTGGGAACCGTCACGCGGGTTGCGGCTGTCGGTTACGGTCAGGTGGTAAAACGGGCGCTTTTTGGAGCCGCCAAGGGCAAGACGGATTGTTAGCATGTGAACATCGTTCCTGTAGTCGGTGCTGCAAATCTAAATGCACAGCGGGCATAGGTGCCCGAAAGGCCGCATATTCTAAGGAATATCCGGCCTTTTGCAAATGTCTTTTTCCGGCGCCTGGCGCCATGCGATCAAGATTTGCCATAGAGCCGTCATGAAAAACGGCAAGTCAGCTCCCGCGTAGCGCGGGTTTGCTGGAGATCCCCGCATCCGTGCGGGGCAACGCCGACATGACAGCCGGCGCAGATTTTTTACATTTTCGGCATGCCGCCGCCGGGCAACATACCGCCCATGCCGCGCATCATCTTGGCCATTCCGCCCTTGGCGGAGAATTTCTTCATCATCTTCTGCATCTGCTTGTGCTGCTTGATCAAGCGACCGATGTCCTGCACCTGGGTGCCGGAACCCATGGCGATACGGCGTTTGCGCGAACCGCTGATCAACTCAGGGTCGCGGCGCTCGGCCGGGGTCATGGAGTTGATGATGGCTTCCATCTGCTTGAACTGCTTTTCAGCCGCGCCTTGGGCGTTGCCCATCTGCGCCAGGTTCACGCCGCCGATGTTCGGCAGTTTGTCCATGAGCCCGCCGAGGCCGCCCATGTTCTTCATTTGTTGCAGCTGGTCGCGGAAGTCTTCGAGGTCGAAGCCCTTGCCCTTCTTCAGCTTCTTGGCCAGTTTGTCGGCCTTGTCCTTGTCGAGGGTCTGTTCAGCCTGCTCGATCAGGCTGAGCACGTCGCCCATGCCGAGGATGCGCGAAGCGATACGCTCGGGGTGGAACGGCTCGAGCGCTTCGCTCTTCTCGCCCATACCGATGAACTTGATCGGCTTGCCGGTAATGGCCCTTACCGACAGCGCGGCACCGCCACGGGCGTCACCGTCGACCTTGGTCAGGATCACGCCAGTCAACGGCAGCGCATCGCCGAATGCCTTGGCGGTGTTGGCCGCGTCCTGGCCGGTCATGGCATCGACCACGAACAGGGTTTCCACCGGGTTGATCGCAGCATGCAGCGCTTTGATCTCGCCCATCATCTCTTCATCGATGTGCAGGCGACCGGCGGTATCGACGATGACCACGTCGATGAATTTCAGCTTGGCTTCTTTAATAGCCGCCTGGGCGATGTCCACCGGTTTCTGGCTCAGGTCGGACGGAAAGAACGTCACGCCGATGTCGTTGGCCAGGGTTTCCAGTTGCTTGATCGCCGCCGGACGGTAGATGTCCGCCGACACCACCATCACCGACTTCTTCTTGCGCTCTTTAAGGAAGCGCGCCAGCTTGCCGGCTGTCGTGGTCTTGCCCGCGCCCTGCAGACCAGCCATCAGCACCACCGCTGGCGGTACGGCACTCAGGTTCAGGTCTTCGTTGGCGGCGCCCATCAGGCTTTCGAGTTCGGCCTGGACGATCTTCACGAACGCCTGGCCCGGTGTCAGGCTGCGCGACACTTCGGTGCCGACGGCGCGTTCCTTGACCGAATTGACGAAGTCCTTGACCACCGGCAGGGCGACGTCGGCTTCGAGCAACGCCATGCGCACTTCGCGCAGGGTGTCTTTGATGTTGTCCTCGGTCAGTTTCGCCTTGCCGGTGACATGGCGCAGCGTCTGCGAGAGACGGTCGGTTAGGTTTTCAAACATGCGCGATCCTTTCAGGCCCAGATGAGACCGGGATAATGGCGGCCCAGACCGTGAAAAATGTGCTCGGCGAGCCTGCGGCGTGGGCAGGTCGCGGATTATAGCGAAGAAGCGGGCAACGTACACCTTGCTGTCAGTTGCTGTGGTCTTTCGTGCGGAGGCGGTTCTATGCCAAACTCAGCGCCTTTCGGGCTTGCCTAACAGGATTTATGCTCCCCTTGTCACCCAGCTTGCTTGCCACGCTCGCCGCCGCCTGCCTTTATGCCGCTGCGACCCTCTATCAAGGCACCCGCCTGGCCACCGGCGCCAAGGCGAACAAACGCCTGCTGGTCACGCTCGGCGTGCTGGCGGTGCTCGGCCACGCGGCCAGCCTTTATACCCACTTGATGACGCCGATCGGCCTGGGCCTGGATTTTTTCAACGCCGCCAGCCTGATCGCCGTGGCTGTGATCGCCTTGACGCTGATCGCCTGCTCGCGCATCCCGGTGGAGAACCTGCTGGTGCTGCTGTTCCCGCTGGGGCTGGCGACGGTGCTGCTGGCGCAGTTCGCGCCGTCAGGTACGGTGCAGATCATCGACGAAGAGCCGGGCATCCTTGCCCACATCCTGCTGTCGATCCTCGCCTACGGCCTGTTCACCATCGCAGTGTTCCAGGCCTTGCTGCTGCTGGTGCAGGACCACCAGCTCAAAAACAAACACCCGTCCGGGCTGATCCGCAACTTCCCGCCATTGCAAACCATGGAAAGCCTGCTGTTCGGCTTCCTCTGGGCCGGCTGGAGCCTGCTGTCGCTGTCGCTGATCTCCGGTTGGCTGTTCGTCGAGAACCTGTTCGCCCAGCACCTGGTGCACAAGACCCTGCTGGCCTGCCTGGCGTGGATCGTCTTCAGCGTGCTGCTGTGGGGCCGCAACCGCCTCGGCTGGCGCGGCCACAAGGCGATTCGCTGGACCCTGGCCGGTTTCTGCCTGCTGATGCTCGCGTACTTCGGCAGCAAGCTGGTTCGCGAATACATCCTGCATGTCTGACGGACGGCCCTGATGGATACATTGCCCGTGGCGCCGCTGTTTGCCGTGCTGGTGGTGCTGATCCTCTGGTCGGCCCTGTTCACCGCCATCGAAGCCGCCCAGCAGCATCTGTTGGCCCAGCGCACGGCCTCGCGCGCCAGTGACAAACCGCTGGCAACGCTGACATTCCCACTGGCCAGCCTGATCCTGTGCAATACCCTCTGTCGCACCCTGGCCGTGGTCATCGGCACCTTGCTGGCGATTTTTACCTGGCTGGAAAACGGCCCCTGGGTCGCCTGGCTCGGCACCAGCGCCGCCCTGCTGGTGCTTGCCGACTACCTGCCGCGCGCCTTGGCCACCCGCCAGCCCGAAGCGGTGCTGGCGCTGGGCAACACGTTGCTTGGCATACCGTTGAAGATCCTCTATCCGTTTGCCTGGCTGTTGAATAGTGCCAGCCAATTGTTGCTGCGCCCCTTTGCGCGCAAGGCCAGCATCGTGCAGCAGAGCGACGACGAGATGCCCGCGCCACCGCGCAGCGAACACGAACCTGAGCACGGCAGCAGCCGACTGCACCCGATTTCCGGCATCCACGCCCTGGACAACATCACCGTCAACGATATCCTCGTGCCCCGCAGCGAGGTCGATGGGATCAACCTCGACGACCCCATCGGCGAGATCATCGAACAGCTGCGCCTGAACCGTCGCACCCGCCTGCCGGTGTTCCACAGCGACATCAACCAGGTCGAAGCGGTGCTCAACACGCGCCAGATCCGTCATTTGCTGGCGGATGCGAGCCTGACCCAAGAAGCGCTGCTGGCCGCCTCCCACGAGCCTTACTTCGTCCCTGAAAGCACGCCATTGCAACTGCAATTGCTGAATTTCCACAAGCAGCAACGGCGCTTGGGCATGGTGGTGGACGAGTACGGCGAAGTGCTGGGCATCGTCACCCTGGAAGACATCCTGGAAGAAATCGTCGGCGAATTCGAAAGCGAGCACAGCCTCGACAACCCCCACGTCCACCCCCAGCCCGATGGTCGCCTGATGATCGATGGCGCGGCGTCGATCCGCGAATTGAACAGGACCCTGGGCTGGCATCTGCCTTGCGACGGCCCCAAGACCCTCAACGGGCTGGTGACCGAAGCCCTGGAAACCATCCCCGAAAGCCCGGTGTGCCTGAAGATCGGCCGTTATCGACTGGAAATCATCGAGACCGTGGACAACCGTGTCAGCCAGGTGCTGGCGTGGCATAACAGTTTGGTGCCTGCCGCTTCCTGAAACTCCTGCCTGGACCGGGCGCAGGGTAGCCCTTGTGGCGAGGGAGCTTGCTCCCTCGCCACAGAGTTCTGCGCAAGCGTCACGAACGTGCGCAGGCTCACTTGTTGATTCGTTAGCCTCCTTCCTATACTCCATCCGCTTACCCAGCCCCGCCCGAACCCCGTGCCTACCCCGCACCCAGCCGGTTCCGGCCAGACCATCGGCAAAATCCGCATCAGTCCTTCGACTGTTCCCACCCGAAACAGCGAAAGGATACCCGCCCACATCCCTGGGTGTTCGACCATAATAATTCGCTCCAATGGAGCACATGACTGTCAGGGATAACCGCATGACGACCGCTACCTGCAACGAGGCTGTGTCTGCCCAGCCGACAAACTCGACCACCCGCGTGGCCACCGCGAGTTTCATCGGCACCGCCATCGAGTTCTACGATTTCTACGTCTACGCCACGGCTGCGGCCCTGGTGATCGGGCCGGTGTTCTTCCCGCAAACCTCAGGCACGGCACAGATGCTGTCGTCCTTCCTGACGTTCGGCATCGCCTTCCTTGCCCGCCCGTTGGGCTCTGCGCTGTTCGGCCACTTCGGTGACCGGATCGGGCGCAAGTCCACGCTGGTGGCATCCCTGTTGTTGATGGGTGTGTGCACCACCCTCATCGGTGTGCTGCCCGGCTACGCCAGTATTGGCGCCTGGGCGCCGATCCTGCTGTGCGTGCTGCGTTTCGGCCAGGGCCTGGGGTTGGGCGGTGAATGGGGCGGCGCGGCGCTGCTTGCCACCGAGAACGCGCCCAAAGGCAAGCGCGCCTGGTTCGGCATGTTTCCCCAACTGGGGCCCTCCATCGGTTTCCTGGCGGCCAACGGGCTGTTCCTGACCCTGGCCATGGGCCTGGATGATGAGCAATTCCGCGCCTGGGGTTGGCGGATTCCGTTCCTGCTCAGTGCCGTGCTGGTGATCGTCGGCCTCTATGTACGGCTCAAGCTCCACGAAACCCCGGTATTCGCCAATGCCATGGCCCGACAGGAGCGGGTAAAGGTGCCGTTGGTCGAGCTGTTCAGCCAGTACTGGGCGCCAACGTTGCTGGGCGCGGCGGCGATGGTGGTGTGCTACGCGCTGTTCTACATCTCGACGGTGTTTTCCCTGAGCTACGGCGTATCCACCCTCGGCTACAGCCGCGAGACCTTCCTGGGCCTGCTGTGCTTTGCGGTGCTGTTCATGGCCGCCGCCACGCCCTTGTCGGCCTGGGCCAGCGACCGCTACGGGCGCAAGCCGGTGCTGATCGGCGGCGGCGTATTGGCGATTGCCTCGGGTTTCCTCATGGAACCCTTGCTGACCCACGGCTCGACCAGCGGCGTGGCGCTGTTCCTGTGCATCGAGCTGTTCCTGATGGGGGTGACCTTTGCCCCCATGGGCGCCTTGCTGCCGGAACTGTTTCCCACCCACGTGCGCTACACCGGCGCCTCGGCGGCCTACAACCTGGGCGGCATCGTCGGCGCCTCGGCCGCGCCGTTCTTCGCCCAGAAACTGGTGGCGATGGGCGGCCTGAGCTACGTCGGCGGTTACGTATCAGGGGCTGCGGTGCTCAGTGTGATCGCCGTGTTGTGCCTGAAAGAGACACGCCACAACGATTTGAACAGGGTCGCCTGAACAGGGAGCCGGGCCTGGCAACAGGCCCGGCTCCAGACCTGTCGGACGCCTGAACAACGCTCAATGAAATACCCGCTAACATTCACCCACCATTGAAACCACCCCCCACCTGCCCCATCTAAGACCCATACCCCATTGCGCAGGTGCCCCATGAGCGACCAGCACTCTACCGAAGCCACTCACGATTACGCCGATTCCGACCACATCGAACACACCTCCTCCGGCACCGGCCTGGCGCTGCCTGGCCAGAATTTGCCGGACAAGGTCTACATCATCCCGATCCACAATCGTCCGTTCTTCCCGGCCCAGGTGCTGCCGGTCATCGTCAACGAAGAACCGTGGGCCGAAACCCTGGAGCTGGTGGCCAAGTCCGACCATCACTCCCTGGCGCTGTTCTTCATGGACTCGCCCCAGGAAGACCCGCGCCATTTCGACACCTCGAAACTGCCGCTATACGGCACGCTGGTGAAGGTGCACCATGCCAGCCGGGAAGGCGGCAAACTGCAATTCGTCGCCCAGGGCCTGACCCGCGTGCGTATCCGCACCTGGCTCAAGCACCATCGCCCACCGTACCTGGTGGAAGTCGAATACCCGCACCAGCCGAGCGAGCCGACCGATGAGGTCAAGGCCTACGGCATGGCGCTGATCAACGCGATCAAGGAACTGCTGCCGCTCAACCCGCTGTACAGCGAAGAGCTGAAGAACTATCTCAACCGCTTCAGCCCCAACGACCCTTCGCCGCTGACCGATTTTGCCGCTGCGCTCACCTCCGCCACCGGCAATGAGCTGCAGGAAGTGCTCGACTGCGTGCCCATGCTCAAGCGCATGGAAAAAGTCCTGCCGATGCTGCGCAAGGAAGTCGAAGTGGCGCGGCTGCAGAAAGAGATCTCCGCCGAGGTCAACAACAAGATCGGCGAACATCAGCGCGAGTTCTTCCTCAAGGAGCAGCTCAAGGTCATCCAGCAGGAGCTGGGGCTGACCAAGGACGACCGCAGCGCCGATATCGAGCAGTTCGAGCAGCGGCTCGAAGGCAAGGTGCTGCCGGCCCAGGCGCAGAAGCGCATCGAAGAGGAAATGAACAAACTCTCGATCCTGGAAACCGGCTCGCCGGAATATGCCGTCACCCGCAATTACCTGGATTGGGCGACCTCGGTGCCGTGGGGCGTGTATGGCCAGGACAAGCTTGACCTCAAGCACGCGCGCAAGGTGCTCGACCAGCACCACGCCGGCCTGGACGACATCAAGGACCGCATCCTGGAGTTCCTCGCCGTCGGCGCCTATAAAGGCGAGATCAGCGGCTCCATCGTGCTGTTGGTCGGCCCGCCGGGCGTGGGCAAGACCAGCGTCGGCAAATCCATCGCCGAATCCCTGGGGCGGCCGTTCTACCGTTTCAGCGTCGGCGGCATGCGCGACGAGGCGGAGATCAAGGGCCATCGGCGCACCTACATCGGCGCCCAACCGGGCAAGCTGGTGCAGGCGCTGAAAGATGTCGAAGTGATGAACCCGGTGATCATGCTCGACGAAATCGACAAGATGGGCCAGAGCTACCAGGGCGACCCGGCCTCGGCCCTGCTGGAGACCCTCGACCCGGAGCAGAACGTCGAATTCCTCGACCACTACCTGGACCTGCGCCTGGACCTGTCGAAAGTACTCTTCGTCTGCACCGCCAACACCCTGGACTCGATCCCCGGCCCGCTGCTGGACCGAATGGAAGTGATCCGCCTGTCGGGTTACATCACCGAAGAAAAAGTCGCCATCGCCAAGCGTCACTTGTGGCCCAAGCAACTGGCCAAGGCTGGCGTGTCCAAGGGCAGCCTGAGTATCAACGACAGCGCCCTCAAGGCCCTGATCGATGGCTATGCCCGTGAAGCCGGGGTGCGACAGTTGGAGAAACAGCTGGGCAAACTGGTGCGCAAGGCGGTGATGAAGCTGATCGACGACCCCAAGGCCGTGATCAAGCTCGGGCCAAAGGACCTCGAGGCCTCCCTGGGCAAACCGGTATTCCGCAACGAGCAGGTGTTGTCCGGCATCGGCGTAATCACCGGCCTGGCCTGGACCAGCATGGGCGGCGCGACCTTGCCGATCGAAGCGACGCGCATCCACACCCTCAATCGCGGCTTCAAGCTGACCGGGCAACTGGGGGACGTGATGAAGGAGTCGGCGGAAATCGCCCACAGCTACGTCAGTTCGCACCTGAAGCAATTTGGCGGCGATCCGAAGTTCTTTGACGAGGCCTTCGTTCACCTGCACGTACCGGAAGGCGCCACGCCCAAGGACGGCCCGAGCGCCGGCGTGACCATGGCCAGCGCGTTGCTGTCCCTGGCCCGCAACCAGCCGCCGAAAAAAGGCGTGGCCATGACCGGCGAACTGACCCTCACCGGGCATGTCCTGCCGATTGGCGGGGTGCGCGAGAAGGTCATCGCGGCGCGGCGGCAGAAAATCAACGAACTGATCCTGCCGGAAGCCAACCGGGGCAATTTCGAAGAACTGCCGGACTACCTCAAGGAAGGCGTCACGGTGCACTTTGCCAAGCGGTTTGCAGATGTGGCCAAGGTGTTGTTCTGATCGTTATACAGCGGCTGTACCGGCCTCATCGCGAGCAAGCTCGCTCCCACAAAGGAATCTTGTGAACGCCACAAGTCCCTGCGGGAGCGAGCTTGCTCGCGATGGGGCCCTGACAGACAACACATCCTCACCTGACACACCCAGTAGCATCTTCGGTTATGCTCGCCGTTCGTCGTGAATGCCGGAGCCGTTGCCCTTATGTCCCTCACTCGCCTGCTTGTCCCCGTCAGCCTCGCCCTGTTGAGCGCCTGTGCCACGCAACCGAAACACAACGTGACCGTGGAAAAACTGAGCCAGTGCCCGGTGCGACTCAACAGTGGGCAAAACCTGATCCTGAGCTTGCCCAGCAACCCCAGCACCGGTTATCGCTGGGCGATCCAGGATTCGGCCGGTGGTGTATTGAAGGGCTTGGGGCCGGAGGTTTATCGCAACCCGGAAGACGCCGGCATCGTTGGCGCCGCAGGTGTTTCGACCTGGCGCTTCCAGGCGTTCAGCGCCGGCACCGGGCGCTTGCGCCTGACTTATCAACAGCCCTGGGCCCCGGAAGTGCCGCCCGTGGAAACCTTTGACTGCGCCATTTCGGTGAATTGACCGTGGGCTGGCTGATCCTGGCACTGATGGGCGCAGTTACCTACCTGTACGGCCTGACCGTGCACGCCACACTCTTGTGCCTGCTGGTCAAGCCCATGCCGGTGCTGGCCCTGCTCGGCTGGCTGCACGATGCGCCGCCCAGTGACTATCGGCGCTGGGTCAGTCTCGGGCTGATTTTCTCGCTGGTGGGCGACGTATTGCTGGCCTGGCCGGGGGACCTGTTCGTGTTCGGCCTCGGCGCGTTCCTGCTGGCGCACCTGGCCTACCTGAAAGCCTACCTCAGCGACTGCCGCCGCCCGGCGCTGCTGCCCTTGGCCCTTGCCTTGGGCATCGGTGCGATGCTGTTGGGAGTCCTGGTGTCGAACGGCCTAGGGTCGTTGCTGGTGCCGGTGACTGTCTACGGCCTGGTCATCAGCACCATGCTCTGGCGGGCGTTGGCGCGGCTGGGCACCGGTGTGCCCAAGCGTTCGGCGTGGCTGGCCGCCGCCGGGGCGCTGGCGTTTGTGTTTTCCGACAGCCTCATCGGCATCAACCGGTTCGTGCACCCCTTCCATGCCGCGTCTTACCTGATCATCATCAGTTATTGGCTGGGCCAATGGGGCATTACAGCGTCGGCGTTTACCCAAAAGCCACACGGAGCCAAATAATGTGGGAGCGAACCTGCTCGCGATAGCGGTCTATCAGTCAACATTATCGCTGGCTGAACCATCGCTATCGCGAGCAAGCTCGCTCCCACAGGTTTTTTGGTTAAAATGCCGGCCTTTTCACCACCCATGCCGCTGGAACCGCCGTGAGCAAAGACCCTGATCGCCTATTCGCCCAACCCCTGGCCCAAGTGCCGGACTTCGCCTTCAACGAGGACGTGGTGCGGGTGTTTCCGGACATGATCAAGCGTTCGGTGCCGGGTTATCCGACCATTGTCGAAAACCTCGGCGTGCTCGCCGCGCAATTCGCCCAGCCGGGCAGCGTGCTCTACGACCTGGGCTCGTCCCTGGGCGCGGTGACCCAGGCCCTGCGCCGCCATGTGCGCACCGACGGTTGCCGGGTAATCGCGGTGGATAGCTCGGCGGCCATGGTCGAGCGCTGCCGCGAATACCTCAACGGCCAGGACTCGATGTTCCAGGAGCTGCTGCCGGTGGAAGTGATCGAAGGCGACATCCTCGCCCTGACGTTCCAGCCGGCCTCGGTGGTGGCACTGAACTTCACCCTGCAATTCATCGCGCCGGACCAGCGCACCGCACTGTTGAGCCGCATCCGCCAGTCGTTGCTGCCGGGTGGCGCGCTGATCCTGTCGGAAAAATTGCGCTTCAACGATACAGAGGAACACGCCCTGCTCACCGACCTGCACGTGGCGTTCAAGCGCGCCAACGGCTACAGCGAGCTGGAAATTGCCCAGAAACGCAGCGCCATCGAAAACGTCATGAAGCCCGACAGCCTCGAAGAACACCGCGAACGCCTGCTCGCGGCAGGGTTCTCGAAAGTCGTGCCGTGGTTCCAGTGTCTTAACTTCGCCTCGTTGATTGCCCTGCCATGATCGATCTGTCCCCCCTCGCCCGCCATCTGGCCGGCACGCCCCTGGCCGATTGGGCCGCGACGCTGCAGACGCAACTCGACAGCAAGATGGAAAAGGGTCACGGCGACCTGGAGCGTTGGCAAAGCGCCCTCGATGCGCTGCCGGCCTTGCAACCCACCACCGTCGATCTGCTGAACGGCCTGACGCTCGACACCGATTGTTCCGACGAAACCCGCGCGCAGATGCGTACCGCGTTGATGGGCCTGTCGCCATGGCGCAAAGGACCTTTCGACCTGTTTGGCGTGCACGTAGACACCGAATGGCGCTCGGACTGGAAGTGGTCACGGGTGGCCCCGCACCTGGACCTGAAAGGCAAGCGCATCCTCGATGTGGGCTGCGGCAACGGCTACTACATGTGGCGGATGCTCGGTGCCGGCGCTGACACGGTGATCGGCGTCGACCCCAACTGGCTGTTCTTCTGCCAGTTCCAGGCGGTGCAGCGCTACCTGTCGCAGCCCAACGCCTGGCACCTGCCGTTTCCATTCGAAGCCTTGCCGCCGGAGCTGGAAGGCTTCGACACGGTGTTTTCCATGGGCGTGTTCTACCACCGGCGCTCGCCGATCGAACATCTGCTGGCGCTCAAGGACTGTCTGGTCAAGGGCGGCGAGCTGGTGCTCGAAACCCTGGTGATCGAGGGCGACGAACACCAGGTGCTGGTGCCCGAGGATCGCTACGCACAGATGCGCAACGTCTGGTTCCTGCCGTCGGTCCCGGCCCTGGAGCGCTGGCTGCGCCGCGCCGGGTTCAGCGATGTGCGTTGCGTGGACGTGAGCCTGACCACCGTAGAGGAACAGCGCAGCACCGAGTGGATGAAGTATCAGTCGCTGAGCGACTTCCTCGATCCCGCCGACCACGGCAAAACCATCGAAGGATTGCCGGCGCCGATGCGGGCGGTGATTGTGGCGCGTAAGTAAATAGCCCAGCCTTATTGGAGGCCAATGCTGTTCACTGGAGATGGTCAGAGTCACTGTGGCGAGGGAGCTTGCTCCCGCTGGGCTGCGCAGCAGCCCCCTCTCAAGCTCACTCAATCAACCTGATCCACCGCGTCGCCGGGCTCCAGGGCCGCTGCGCGCCCCAGCGGGAGCAAGCTCCCTCGCCACGGGAATTGGGCACGGCGCGGGTCAAGGGAATGCCTCGAATCAGTGTCAATTTCAAGAGCAAATCGGTTGGTCGACCGGAATGCTTTTGAGCTTTTGAGCTTTTGAGCTTTTGAGCTTTTGAGCTTTTGAGCTTTTGAGCTTTTGAGCTTTTAGGCTTTTGTGGCGAGGGAGCTTGCTCCCGCTGGGCTGCGCAGCAGCCCCCTCTCAAGCTCACTCAATCACCCTGATCCACCGCGTCGCCGGGTTCCAGGGCCGCTTCGCGGCCCAGCGGGAGCAAGCTCCCTCGCCACGGGGTTGTGTGTTCAATCTTGCGATTTGGCTCTTCGGGCCTTGAAGAACTCGCTCAACACCGCGCTGCACTCCTCGGCCAACACCCCGCCCTCGAACATCACCCGATGGTTCAGGAAACCCTGGCTGAAGAACTGCCCCTGGCTCTGTACGATGCCAGCCTTGGGCTCCAGGGCGCCGTAGACGACCCGGGCGATACGCGAATGGACGATGAGGCCAGCGCACATGCTGCAGGGTTCCAGCGTCACATAGAGGGTGCTGCCGGGCAGGCGATAGTTGCTCACCGCCTGGGCGGCGGCGCGGATGGCGACCATTTCCGCGTGGGCACTGGGGTCGTGGCCACTGATCGGGCAGTTGAAACCGCGTCCGATGATCTCACCGTCCTGCACCAGCACCGCGCCCACGGGCACTTCGCCCAGGGCGGCGCCTTGTGCGGCAAGGGCCAGGGCTTCGCGCATGAAGTCCTGGTCGCGGCTACGGTCGATGATTCTGGCGGGACGAATCTGACGCATCACGCCACCTCGATGGCGGCCATCAGGCCGGTTTCCATGTGGTCGATCACATGGCAGTGGAACATCCACACGCCTGGATTATCCGCCACCAGCGCCACCTGCGCCCGCTCGTTCTTGCCCAGCAGGTAGGTGTCGGTGAAGTACGGCACGACTTTGTGGCGGTTCGACGCGATCACCTTGAAGCTCATGCCGTGCAAATGGATCGGGTGCTGGTACTGGGTCATGTTCTTCAATTCGAAAATGTAGCTCTGGCCTTTCTTCAGCGTGGCGATCGGCCGATCGGCGCAGGTCTTGTCGGTAATGTCCCAGGCCTTGCCGTTGATTTGCCACAGGCTCGGCGGCTTGCCGTTGTCGACGTTGACCGACACCGAACCGACCCATTCGAAATTGAAGTTGAGTTTCTCGGCATTGGCCAGGTCCGGCTCGGACACCGGGTTGGGCGGCAGGGCCGGCGGCCATTGGCCCGGCGCATCCGTGTTGGCCACCGAGCGCAGCGTCCCCAAGCGAACCGGGCCATTGCGCAACGACAGCTCTTCCCCGGCCGGCGGCGCCTTGATCGCCAGGCAAATGCGCATGCCCGGGCCAAGCCAGTATTCCTTGCCCAGCGGGCGCGGTTCGATGGGGTTGCCGTCCAACGCATAGATCTGCGCTTCAACGCCTGGGATGTTGATACGGTAAGTCAGGGTGTTGTCGAGGTTGAGCAAACGCACCCGGGTGATCTGCCCGGCCGGCAGGTCGATCACCGCCTGCGGCACACCGTTGATGGTCGCCAGCCGCCCGGCCGTGCCGCCACGCGCCGCCTCACGGGGAATACTGAACTCCACGAACTGACCTTGTCCGTCCACATGCCAGCTCTTGAGGCTCAGGGTCTGTTCATACTTGAAGCCAGTCGGCTCACGCTCTTCGATGATCAATGGTCCCACCAGCCCACGCCCGAGCTCTTCGCTGCTGTTGACGTGGGGGTGATACCAGTAACTGCCGGCGTCCGGCACGCGGAATTTGTAGTCGAAATACTCGCCCGGCAGCACCGGCAGTTGCGAGACATACGGCACGCCGTCCATCTCCAGCGGCAAACGAATACCGTGCCAGTGAATGGTGGTGGCGACCGGCAGGTGATTGATGAAGCGCACCCGCAACCACTCGCCCTGGCGCACCCGCAGTTCGGTGCCCGGCGCCGAGGGGCCAAACGCCCAGGCCTGGGTCTTGTGCCCGGCCACCAGTTCCACGTCCAGCGGTGCGGCGATCAGTTCATAGTCGTGACCAGCCTCGGCATCGGCGCGCTTGCCCAGCCAATACCGCGATGCGCCCCCCGCGCCTACGCCAACGACAACAAGACCGGCCAGGCCACCGAGTATTTGGCGACGGGTAAAGGACATGAACGCAACCACCTATTGAATCCGCGCGAACCGGTGGGTCCGCAAAAGGCGAATACGATACACCCGCAGATGAGAAACGGTAAGGCCAGCGAAAATGAAAAAAACAAAATGAAAATGCCCTGGGGAAAGTTATCCACAGGGCATTTTTCGTGCACATCGAAGCAGAGCTTATCGGCAGGATCAATTCATTCGCGGGTTACGCATTGCTGCGCCGCGGCGTGAAGAAAGCCAACGCCGCCGCAACAATGAACAACGCGGGCACGTCGCCCAGCAGATGGCCAACGTGGCTCGTCCCGTCCATATCGACGCCGAAGGACTGCACGGCCATGATCGCGCCGTGCACGACGCTCGACCACACGGTGAACCAGATCAGGCTCAAATGTTTCATCGGATCGCGCGACGCCATCAGCAAGAACACACCGAGTGTCGCGTAGATGCCGACGATCATCAGCGGGTACTGGGAATGGCCGCTGTGCCACGTCCAGCCGGACGGCCACAGGAGCATCAGCGGCCCGATCGCGAAGATGGCGATCAGACCGACCACAATCAAGACGATGCGCAAGGCGGCGAGCCGCTGGGTGTCGTTCATGGCGGGCTCCTTATTGCGGCGGGTTGCCGTAACTGGATGCCCGTGAGTATAGAACGCTCCCCGGTGTATACCCCGTCAACCGATACCTTCAGACATCTGGCGGTTCAGGCCGGCAAGCCCGTAATCAGATGCACCACGCCGTTCTCCAGTGTCATCACCCCGGCCACCCCGGCCGCGCTCAGCCCCGTCCGGTCGATCCGGGCCACATCCCGCAACTCCACCCGCAGCCGCGTCAGCGCTACGGGTTGATGGTGCTTGAGGTTATCCGCGCCACCCAGCGCGGCAACGATGGCCGGTGACAGTTCATCAACCGCTGCCGCTGGCCTGGGCTCTTCCGGTACCAGGTCCGGGGTCAGGGCTTTCCAGAATGCCTGTTGCAGTTTGTCGAACATGTTCAATGCTCCATGGCCAGGGGGGCCGGATTGGCCGTGGGTGAATGAATACGCAAGAGGTCGCGCACCTGCTCGGCGCTTTCCTGGGCCAAGGCCTGTTGGGCCAGCGTGCGGCATTCACTCAGATCCCATTCACGCACGCAGGCCTTGATGGCCGGAATCAGCGGCACGCTGACCGATAGCTCATCCACGCCAAGCCCCAGCAACACCGGTACCGCCAAGGTTTCCGATGCCAGCGCGCCACATACTCCGACCCATTTGCCATGGGCGTGAGCGGCCTCGACTGTCCGGGCGATCAGGCGCAATACCGACGGATGCAGTCCATCGGCCTGGCTGGCCAAGCGCGGGTGGTCGCGGTCCATGGCCAGGGTGTACTGGGTCAAGTCGTTGGTCCCGATGGAGAAGAAATCCACTTCGGAAGCAAACAGGTCGGCCATCAGGGCCGCCGCCGGGACTTCGATCATGATGCCCAGCTTCGGCGCTTGCGACAGGCCCAGGTTGCGCACCTCTTCGTCCAACATCTGCCGCGCCAGCCGCAATTCCGACAACTGCGTGACCATTGGCAGCATGATGTGCAGCCGCGTCAGCCCCGAACAGGCGAGGATTGCCCGGAACTGTTCACGCAATAACTGCGGTCGCTCCAGGCACAGGCGAATACCACGCATGCCCAGAAACGGATTGGCCTCGTGGGCCATCGGCACATAGGCCAGCGGCTTGTCTCCGCCCACGTCCAGGGTACGCACCACCAGATTTCGCTCAACCCCCAGGGCCCGGGCGACGGCACTGTACAAGGCCGCTTGCTCGTCATGGCCAGGTGGGTGCGCGCGATCCAGGTAAAGCAGTTCGGAGCGCAACAGCCCCACCCCTTCGCCCCCCAGGGTCATGGCCTGCTCCACGTCCCGAAGCGAGCCGACATTGGCAGTGATCTCGACTCGATGACCATCAAGGGTACGGGCCGCGAGGGCCGATTGTTCGAGGTCACGCCGCTGCCGTCGCAACTGTCGGTCACGGGAGGCCTGGAGTTGCTCGATCCGCGCCGGGTCTGGATTCAAATGCAGTTCGCCGCTGTCGGCATCCAGCAACACCGGGGTGCCGTTGGCAATGGTCAATGCCTGCTCAGGCACGCCACACAACGACGGCAGGCCCAGCGCACGGGCCAGGATCGCCACATGGCTGGTAGCACCGCCACCCACCGTGACGAAACCGGCGATTCGCGTGGTGTCCAGGCTCGCGGTCTGGGACGGCGTCAGTTGCGCGGCCACCAGGATCGACTGCTCGGGCAGGTCCCAGGTGTGGTCCTGCACGCCGAGGATCAGCTTGAGGACCCGATGCCCGACATCGGCCAGATCCATCGCGCGCTCGGCCAGCAAGGCATTGCCCGATTGCTGGAACTGCGTGGCGGTCGACTCGGTTGCGGTTTTCCAGGCAAAGGCCGCGCTCTTGCCTTCGACGATCAGATCCCGAGCCTGCTCCAGCAAGGTGGGGTCTTCCAGCAACTCCTGATGCGCGGCAAAAATCTGGGCCTGGACACTGCCTGCACTCTCGCTCTGCAACGCCTTCAATGCCTGGCTCGCCTGGTTCAACGCCTGGTCCAGGAGGGCCTGCTCGGTTTCGATTCCCGCGCCTGGCTCTTGCACTTCCAACGCCTGGGTCGCGACCTGCACCACCACCCCCGACACCGAGCCCGGCGAGGCACACACGCCATGCCAGCGCTCAGGCGCGGGCGATTCGACGCACACGGGCACTTCTGGCGTCGGCTGCGCCTGGACGGATTCGCCGCAGCCCGCCAGCAACAGTTGCGTCAACGCCTCGAGCGCCTGTTCGGCCTGTGGACCGGCGGCACTGAGCTGCAAACTGTCGCCCTTGACCGTCTGCAACGCCATGATCGCCACCAGGGATTTGCCGTTGGCGCTGGCCTGCTGCTTGTGCAGGCAGATGTTCGCATCAAAGCCTTTTGCCGCCTGGGCGAACACCGCAGCGGGACGCGCATGCAGACCGCTGTCATTCGGCAGGATCAGCGGCTTGGAAAACAGCACCGAGCCCTGTTGCGTCTGCGCGTCCTGCCCTTGCGTTCCTTGACTCACCTGCAGCAACGGCTGACCGCTTTCCACGCAGGACGACTGGGCCGGAATCAAGGTGAAGGCTTCG
Source organism: Pseudomonas sp. NFACC51 (assembly GCF_900103575.1). Taxonomy (NCBI): domain Bacteria; kingdom Pseudomonadati; phylum Pseudomonadota; class Gammaproteobacteria; order Pseudomonadales; family Pseudomonadaceae; genus Pseudomonas; species Pseudomonas sp. NFACC51. Next base: position 320,173 of record NZ_FMXH01000005.1, read on the forward strand.
CCGCTGACCACCAACATCAGCGTCAACAGACTGCGCGCGTGCAAGGCAATGTAATCAGCATCGAAATCGATCAGCGGCTGGCCCGCCTCCACTCGTTGCCCCATTTCAACCCGCGAGGTAAAGCCCTTGCCCGCCAGGTTCACCGTATCCAGGCCGATGTGCATCAACACCTGAACACCGTTGTCACTGGTGACACTCACTGCGTGGGCGCTGTCCTGGAGCGTGCCGACGACACCGGAGAGCGGCGCACAAAGGGTCTGCGACGTCGGATCGATACAGATTCCATCCCCCACGACACGATCGGAGAAGACCGGGTCCGGCACCTTGTCCAGGGGCATCAAGACCCCGGACAACGGTGCGAGCAATTGCAAAGGTTGCGTTGTGTTCATGACTTCACCTGCTGCTGTCTGTTCTTTTCGCATCGCGGGCAGAGCGCATCCACCGACCCGCGTCACACGGGTCATTTCCACCAGTACTCAACCTGCACGCCCACGTTGGAACCATGCCGCGTGCCGCCAAATGCACCGGTGTCGGACAGCGCCGAACCGGCCGCCAGTTCATTGGCTGCGCGCTGGGCCGCCGCGTTCCAGCTGGCGTAGGTGTAATACAGTCGTATTTCCGGGCGAGCCCAGAATTCCGGGCCCTTGGGCGACCAGGTAGGGGCAAAGGTGAATTTGCTCAGCTTGCGTGTTCCATCGCTGGCCTGCACTTGGTCATGGCCCAGTTCGGTCACCAACTTGAACTGATCGGTGATGGCGTAGGCCGGGCGAACCCCCAACGACAGCCAGTCCTGATCGACGCCGTCAGGACGAATGTCTTTCTGGTACACCGCCTGTACTTGCCCGCCGAAACGCGGCGTGATCTGCCAATCGAAAAACTCCACCAGACGATAGCTCTTGTTGCTGTCGTCCAGTCCGGTATCGCCGGTATAACCCAGTCCGGTGCCGGGCCCCTCCCCATATTGCAAGGCCAGTTTATTCTTGCCGCCAAGGAAGTCCTGCTGCACATGCTGGGCGGTCAAGGCCCAACCGCGATGGGCATCGCGCCGGCTCGCCCGGTCGATGAGACTCACCCCGAACTCCAGCTCGCCACCGGGATTGGTATCGAAGCCGCCCACGTTGAAGTCATGCCGGTTGACCGGGTCTTTCTGGTACAGGTTGTCCTTGCGCGAAAAGGCGTAGCTGTATTTCAGCCCGCCGATCAACACATCCTCGATTCCGGCCCCAGTGGCGCTCTGGTTCCAGTAGTAGAAATCGGAAATATGGATGTCGTTACGCTTGTAGTAACGCCGACCGGCCCATAGCGAGCCTCCGTTCAGGCTGGGCATGTTCGACCACTGGGCATACATCTGCGGCATCCGCGCCGCGCCGTTTTCGCCCTGGAAGGTCGGCGTGCGGTCGTAGCGGTTATACAACGAAGCCATGCCATCCACGCTCAGCACCGAACCGTCGTCGAGGGTGAAAAGGTCCTGGCGCAGCTCCAGTTCGCCATATTGTTCGCACTCGTTGCCCAATCGATATTTGCTTTGCGCCCCGGGCAACTGGAAACAGGATTGGGAGCGGCCATTGGTGGCACTGCCGACGCCACTGCGCAGGTAGCCGGAGAACTCCAGCGCCTGGGCGGGGAATGGCAATGCCAGGCAAATACAAGACACTGCAAGACCACGATTTATTGTTGTTTTCATATGCCGCTCCTTCTTTTTTATTGTTTTTTGATGCACTTCAATCTCCCTTCGCCTGCCAGCGAATGGGCGACAAAAGGCACACGGTGCGTCGAGCGCAACGTGGTCGCTATCAGGCGATGCCTGGGTCAGAAATGACGTTTGTTCAGTCGCTCAGGTGCAGCACGAACGACTCGTAGGGGCGTAGGAACAATCGTCGCTCACGGTGTTGGCGGTCGTAGTTGCCGATCACCCATCGTTGCTTCGTGTCGGCGCAGAGAATTCCTTCCGGCAACTGGACTTCGCAGTCGCCATCGTAAAAGTGGCTGACCACCAGCAGGCGCTCGCCCTGCCCTTCGCGCAGGTACGCCCACACCTGGGGATGCTCGGGCAGCAGCAGGCGATAGACCCCGTCCTGGATCAAGGCCTCGCTGCGACGCAGGGCAATCAAGCGACGGTAGTAATGCAGTACCGAGGTCGGGTCTTGCAGTTGCTGCTCGACATTGATGAAGGCCGCGTTGGCGGGTACGTCGATCCAGGGTTCGGCACGGCTGAAACCCGCGTTCGGCCCGGCATTCCATTGCATCGGCGTACGCCCGTTGTCACGGGACTTTTGCATGATCGGCCCCATGGCCTCGGCTTCAGGCATGCCGGCGTTGCGCTTGAGGCGATAGATGTTCAGGGTTTCCACATCGCGGTATTGATCGATGTGATCGAAGCCCGGATTGGTCATTCCCAGCTCCTCGCCCTGGTATACGAAAGGCGTGCCCTGCAGAAAGTGCAGCGCAGTGGCGAGCATCTTCGCCGAGACCACCCGATATTCTCCGTCATGCCCGAAGCGCGACACCACCCGCGGCTGATCATGGTTACACCAGAACAGTGCGTTCCAGCCGCCACCGGCTTGCATGCCGGTCTGCCAGTCGGACAGGATGCGCTTGAGCTGGAAAAAATCGAAGTCGGCCCGCACCCACTTTTGCAGGTTCGGATAATCCACCTTCAAGTGATGGAAATTGAAGGTCATCGACAACTCCCGTGAGTCCGGGCACGAATAGCGAACGCAGTGTTCAAGGCTGGTGGACGACATCTCGCCAACGTTGATCAGGTCGAAACCTTCGAAGACTTCCCGATGCATTTCCTGCAGATAGCGGTGTACGTTGGGGCCATCGGTATAGAAACGTCGGCCATCGGTGTGATCGTCAGGAAAGTCGGCCGGCTTGGAGATCAAGTTGATCACATCGAGACGGAAGCCCCCCACCCCCTTGTCCCGCCAGAAGCGCATCATCTTGAACACTTCGGCGCGCACCCGCGGGTTGTCCCAATTCAGATCGGCCTGGGTGTGGTCGAACAGGTGCAGGTAATACTGGCCGGTCTGTGCTTCGTACTCCCAGGCAGAACCACCGAATTTGGATTCCCAACTGTTGGGCTGGTCGCGCCAGACGTAGAAATCGCGATACGGGTTGTCGAGGCTGCTGCGAGCGGCCTGGAACCAGGGATGCTCGATAGAGGTGTGGTTGACCACGATATCGAGCATCAGCTTGATACCGCGACTGTGGGCTTCGGCGATCAGCAATTCACAATCGGCCATGGTGCCGTAGCTGGGGTCAATGGCGTAGTAATCGCTGATGTCGTAGCCATTGTCCCGTTGCGGCGAACGCAGGAACGGGGTGAGCCACAGGTAATCCACACCCAGCCAGTGCAGGTAGTCGAGCTTGTCCACGACGCCCAGCAAATCGCCGGTGGCCTGGCCACCATGGCTGTAGAAACTCTTCGGATAAATCTGGTAGATCACTGAACGTTGCCAGTCTTGCATGGCGAGATTCCTTCAGTCTGTTGGGTACCGAACCGGGAGGCCTCATCGCGGGCCAGCCCGGATCCCACGAGTGTCAGGCGACGCGATACCCCGGCCGGACGATCTTCATGCTCAATGCACAGGTCAGGGCAAAGGGCACGCTCATGGCGATGGCCATGCCGATCACGAACATGGGTATGGCGTCGGGAACGATCGAGATGAAACCCGGCAAGCCTCCCACGCCAATGGCCGAGGCCTTGATCTTGTTCAACGAGAGGAAAATACAGCCCAGGGCCGAGCCGGCCAGGGCGCAATAAAAGGGGAACTTGTAACGCAGGTTGACCCCGAACATCGCCGGCTCCGTGATGCCGAAGTAAGCGGAAATCGCCGAGGTGGACGCCATGCTCTTGTCCCGGGCATTGCGGGTCATGTAGAACACCGCCAGCGCCGCACTGCCCTGGGCCAGGTTGGACATGACGATCATCGGCCAGATAAAGGTCCCGCCCTGGGTCGAGATCAACTGAAGGTCCACTGCCAGGAACATGTGGTGCATGCCGGTGACCACCAGCGGCGCATAGAGAAGGCCAAAGATCGCCCCGCCGATCACCGGCGCCAGGTCGAACAGCGCCACCATACCCTCGGTGATCAGGATCCCCAGGTGCCGGGTGACCGGACCGATGATGGCGAGGGCCAGCACTCCGGTGACCACGATGGTGGTGATGGGTATCACCAGCAGTTGGATCGCATTGGGCACCCTGGCACGCAACCATTTCTCGATCACGCTCATGACATAGGCCGCCAGCAGGATCGGCAGGATCTGCCCCTGATAGCCGACTTTTTCGATCCGGAACCAGCCGAAGATATCGAAATAGGGCAGGCTCTGGCCGTCCAGCCCCGCCACGGCCTTGCCGTAGTTCCAGGCGTTGAGCAGGTCCGGGTGGACCAGCATCAGGCCCAGCACGATGCCGAGGATTTCACTGCCGCCAAAACGCTTGGCCGCCGACCAACCTACCAGGGCCGGAAGAAAGACGAAGGAGGTGTTGGCCATCAGGTTGATCAGGCTCCAGACACCGTCCAGGTTGGGATACGCATCGAGCAACGTCTGGCCGGCAATGAACATGCCCTTGGCCCCCAGCAGGTTGTTGACGCCCATCAACAGACCGGCGATCACCAAGGCGGGCAGGATCGGCATGAACACGTCGGAAAGCACCCGTACCAGGCGCTGCATGCCGTTTCCCTTCTGCGCGCCCTGGCGCTTGACGTCGGCAATGGTCGCGGCCGCAAGGCCAGTCAGTTCCCGCAGGGCGGCGTAGACCTTTTCCACTTCGCCCGGCCCGATGACCACCTGAAACAGCCCACCGGTAAAAAACGATCCCTTGACCAGATCAATCTGGTTCAGCGTGGCGCTGTTCACCCGGGCGGCATCCTTGAGGGACAGGCGCAGGCGCGTCACGCAATGGGCGGCCTGCTCGATATTGTCGACGCCACCGAGGCTTTGCAGCAGCTCACTGGCGATTTTGGAGTAATCGTGGCTCATGCTTTTTTCTTCCGCGTCATTCTTGTTATTGAGAGTCGACAGCACGTGGAAGCGAAAGTACTCGTCTGTACGAGTTAAATCAACAACTCGTACAGACGAGTTTTGAAATTGTTTATGATACCCATGACAAAACGGGAAACGTCCTACGCTCCTCTCATCAAATAATGACAGTCGAATGGACAAATCCCCCACTTGGCCCTTAAGGTTCCGCCCCGGTGAACAGCGCGGTACAGAGCCCTCTCCATGAGTAAATACAACCGGATCTACAACGATCTGCTGACCAGCATTACCACCGAACGCCTGGAGCGTGGCGCCCGCTTGCCTTCGGAAACCGAACTGATGGACAGCTACCAGGCCAGTCGCGGCACCGTGCGCAAGGCGATCGAACAGCTTCAGGAACGTGGTTTTGCCCAGAAGATCCACGGCAAGGGCACCTTCGTGCTGTCGACCTCCCCCATCGAATTCCAGCTCGGCGGCATCGTCAGCTTCCAGGAGACCTACCCGCGCCTGGGCGACGATGTCAGCACTGATGTGGTCGAGTTCACTCAACTGCCGTTGGAAGGCGCCCTGCTCGAGCACATCAAGGCACCCGCCGGCAGCCAGGTGACGCGCATCAAGCGGGTACGGCGAATCGACGGCAAACGGGTGATCCTGGACATCAACCATTTCGTCAGCGACGTGATCCCCGGCCTGACCCGCGACATCGCCGAGCGCTCGATCTACGCCTTCATCGAACAGACCCTGCAGCTGCAAATCGCCTATGCCCAGCGCACCATCGAAGCGATTCGCTGCGGCAAGGACGACCAGCAACACCTGGACCTCGACGGCCAGAGCCACGTCATCGTGGTCAGCAACCAGACCTTTCTCCAGGACGGCCGACAGTTCGAGTACACCGAATCACGGCATACCCTGGATAAGTTTTATTTTTCGGACGTGGCGCGGCGCTGAAGTCGTGAGGAATCCCAGCTCAGCGACGCCACAGGATTGTCACCCAACCAAAGCTTCCAGCTCTTTGGAAGCCATGCCCGGTAACCGTCGGCCTTCTTTCGCAACGTTGACCTGCAACGCCACCTGGGCCACATCCAAAACGCTCTTGGCAAGCGAATAGCTGCCCTTGGCCTGGAGCCAGCTCAGAACGTCTGCCAAGTGCCAGATAGACGCACTCCCCTCGTGCACGGGCGTCGGGAAGCTGCCCGGATGAGCCAACATCAGCTTGCGCATGTTTTGCCGAGATACACCGACGATCTCGGCTACGTCGGTCAGCCCGACGAAATCAGGCGCTACCTCGATCAGTCTGGCCGATGGCACCGCGCGGCGAACGTCGCCCAGCGCACTAAGCACTGCCTTAACCGCATCAGGCGCATCCCGAGTGAACTCAAGTGCCAGTGTGATACCCGCAAGCATACCGCCCGATGATAAACGCAGCTCGGTGCCCGCGGAGGCGGTAGTCGTAGCGAAACGTGACGGGGAAACCGACTGGCAGAAGAACCTCCCCTAGGAGGACGGAAATTGCATGAACGGCTTCAACGGTCGACGGGCTTTCCCGGGCGATATCGATCAATCACAGTAGCACCCGCTCCGCCGTTCTCCTCGAACGCCCGCGAAACGGCATCAACGATTTCGGCCCAGACCCCGACCTGTTGCAGCACGGGCATTTCCTTGGCAAGCACATTGCTCAACTCGCCGCGATTCTGCTCAATTGAGCGCAGCACCCGATCCGCCTGTTGGTCGGGCATCTCGACCACCTCCTTCAGCATCGCGCGGGCACGCGCATGGCTGCGCAGATAACGAGACTCTTCGCGCATCTGCTCGGTCAAAGTCCGGCCAATGATATTGGCCAGAAACACGGTATGAGGTCCGAGATCCGGATAACGCCACAGCGGTCGGGCTTGGTCAGCGCCCTGAAAAGAGAAGTTCGACACAACACCATCTGGATAGGTCGTCTGTCTGGACTCGAAGACTACTCGCTCGCGTACAGCCTGCATAAGCGGCCTGGACACCTGGTCCAGCACTCGGTCATAGCCGCGACGCTCGCCTACGTCATCTGTAATAACCGCAGAGATCGGCAGAATCACAGGATCCGGGATTACGCCGTCGCGTCGCAGTACGTCGTTGACCAAAAACCGGTGCACACGGCCGTTACCATCAGCGAGTGGATGGATATAGACGAAACCAAAGGCTGCAACTGCGCTGCGCATCACCGACGACTGGCCTTGCGTCCTTTCGAGGAACACCCTCAGCCCTTCAAGCATCGCGCCGATTTCATCGGCCGCAGGGGCGACGTAGTGTACGACCTCCTGGTAGCGCACCGTTTCGCCGACGAAAACCGGTGACTGGCGCACGCCGAAGTGGGCGATCGTCGTCCGATCACCGAGAATTTCCCGCTGCAACTCCGCCAGTGCAGCGTTGCTCAATGGCACCAGACCTTGTCCGGTGCGGCGCGCCATCACGTCGGCAAAACGTTGTACTCGCCCTACCCGGTCAGCCTCGCCTTCGATGGCGAAACTGGCCTTGCTTTCGCGTAACGTCATCCAGACCGCCGATCGTATCAGCAGATCCTCGCCGAACTCGTCCGTCAACTCACCGAACAAACGTGGAATGTCCAGACTGGCCGCACGCATCATCGCCTCAGTCTTGACTACGCAGGGGCAGAATTCGCGCGTACCGGCCAGATTGTCATTCACCCGCCAGCGCTGCACCTTGACCACCCGGTCCCGCGATGCCGAAACCAGCTTGGCTTCGTCGATGGCATCGACGTAGTTGCCCCCCAGACGCTCGGGTACGACCAGGGTGTCCCGGGTCAGCCATTCATACAGAAACGCAGCGCGACGCGCATACTGCCCGGTAGGCTCGGCCGCGACCCAGGCTTGGACGAAATCAGGCCCCGTCCGCTCGAAAAGACGGGCCAGGAACTCCAGATGGGGGACTTCATGCCGTAGGTGGAACTGCAGATGCGCGGCAGGCTTTGCATCCGGTCGCATCGCCTCGGGATAGGTTTCCAGACTAAAACCATCGTTGATCTGGGTTGCGCGTCGCCCGCCCGCCTGGCTCGTCACAGGCAGTCTCCCCAGCGGCAGCACGCCATAGAGTCGGGCCAGCCAGCTGGCGCCTATGGGATCGGCGGGCAAATCGATCATAAGGGACCTCTGCGGACAAGAAGGCTTTTCAGGGATTCAAAAATGATGCGAGACGCCTAATCTTGTTAATTGATGCTTAAGATCAGACAAAAACAATTAGAAAACAAGAGAAACGAACAAAAGCGATTATTGCCTGCAATCCAGCTCGTCAGAGCTGAGGAAGGGGCTGAACATGCACCCTTCCTCTGTCCGACTACGGAATCGACGTTGCATCGATTTCAAGATAGCTGGAGATGGCCTCTAGAGACCTCCCTTCACTCCCACTCAATCGTCGCCGGCGGCTTGCTCGACACGTCATACGTCACGCGGGAGATGCCTTCGATTTCGTTGATGATGCGCCCGGAAACGGTTTCCAGCAGCTCGTATGGCAGGTGTGCCCAGCGAGCGGTCATGAAGTCGATGGTTTCCACGGCACGCAGGGCTACGACCCAGGCGTAACGACGGCCATCGCCGACCACGCCGACGGATTTCACCGGTTGGAACACCACGAACGCCTGGCTGACCTTGTGGTACCAGTCGGCCTTGCGCAGTTCTTCGATGAAGATGTGGTCGGCGCGACGCAGCAGGTCGGCGTATTCCTTCTTCACTTCACCGAGGATCCGCACGCCCAGGCCCGGGCCCGGGAATGGGTGGCGGTAGACCATGTCGTAGGGCAGGCCCAGTTCGAGACCGAGGCGGCGAACCTCGTCCTTGAACAGTTCGCGCAGCGGTTCGACCAGCTTGAGGTTCATCTCTTCCGGCAGGCCACCGACGTTGTGGTGGGACTTGATCACGTGGGCCTTGCCGCTCTTGGCGCCGGCCGACTCGATCACGTCGGGGTAGATGGTGCCCTGGGCCAGGTACTTGATGTTGTCCAGCTTGCAGGATTCGGCATCGAACACGTCGATGAAGGTGCGGCCGATGATCTTGCGCTTCTTCTCCGGGTCGGACTCGCCGGCCAGGTTGTTCAGGAACTGCTCTTCGGCGTTGGCGCGGATCACCTTGACGCCCATGTTCTCGGCGAACATGGCCATCACTTGCTCGCCTTCGTGCAGACGCAGCAGGCCGTTGTCGACGAAGACACAGGTCAGTTGATCGCCAATGGCCTTGTGCAGTAGCGCAGCGACCACCGAGGAGTCCACACCGCCGGACAGGCCCAGCAGCACGTTATCGGTACCGACCTGGGCGCGCACCTGGGCGATGGCGTCTTCAGCGATTTTCGACGGGGTCCACAGGGCTTCGCAACCGCAGATGTCGAGGATGAAGCGCGACAGGATGCGGCCGCCCTGCTTGGTGTGGGTCACTTCAGGGTGGAACTGCACGCCGTAGTAACGGCGATCATCGTTGAACATGCCGGCAATCGGGCAGCTCGGGGTGCTGGCCAGGATGTGGAAGTCTTCCGGCATCTTGGTGACTTTGTCACCGTGGCTCATCCACACGTCCAGGCCGAACAGGCCGTCGGCGTCGACGTGGTCTTCGATGCCGTCCAGCAGGCGGCTCTTGCCGACGACGTCAACGCGGGCATAACCGAACTCACGCAGGTCGGAGCCTTCTACCTTGCCGCCCAGCTGTTCGGCCATGGTCTGCATGCCGTAGCAGATACCAAAGACCGGTACACCCAGGTCGAACACGGCTTGCGGGCAGCGCGGGCTGTCGGCTTCGTGCACGGACTCGGGGCCGCCGGCGAGAATCACGCCTTTAGGCGCGAATTCGCGAATCGCTTCGTCATCCATGTCGAACGGATGCAATTCGCAGTACACACCGATCTCACGCACGCGGCGGGCGATCAGCTGGGTGTACTGGGAACCGAAGTCGAGGATCAGGATGCGGTGAGCGTGAATGTCGAGGGCCATGACTCATTCTCATGTAGTGAATCAGAAACAACTCGGGGCTGAATGAACAGCCCCGGTGATTAACGTTTTGCTGGAAGCCTTAACCTACGCGGTAGTTCGGCGCTTCCTTGGTGATCTGTACGTCGTGGACATGGGACTCGGCCATACCGGCACCGGTGATACGCACAAATTCCGGCTTGGTGCGCATCTCTTCGATGTTGGCGCTGCCGGTGTAGCCCATGGAGGAACGCAGGCCGCCCATCAGTTGATGGATGATGGCGCTCAGGGTGCCTTTGTATGGCACGCGACCTTCGATGCCTTCCGGTACCAGCTTCTCGGCACCCGCGGAGGAGTCCTGGAAGTAACGGTCGGAAGAGCCCTGGGCCTGGGACATGGCGCCCAGCGAACCCATGCCGCGATAAGCCTTGTAGCTACGGCCCTGGAACAGTTCGATCTCGCCCGGTGCTTCTTCGGTACCGGCAAACATCGACCCCATCATCACGCAGGAGGCACCGGCGACGATGGCCTTGGACAGGTCACCGGAGAAGCGGATACCGCCGTCGGCGATCAACGGCACGCCCGTGCCTTCAAGGGCGGCGGCGACGTTGGCGATGGCGCTGATCTGCGGCACGCCGACACCGGCAACGATACGGGTGGTGCAGATCGAGCCAGGGCCGATACCGACCTTGACCGCGTCGGCGCCGGCTTCGGCCAAGGCCTTGGCCGCAGCGCCAGTGGCGATGTTGCCACCGATCACCTGCACGTCAGGGAAATTCTGCTTGACCCAGCGAACGCGGTCGATCACGCCTTTGGAGTGGCCGTGGGCGGTGTCGACCACCACCACGTCAACACCGGCACTGACCAGGGCCGCGACGCGATCACCGGTGTCCTTGCCGGTGCCGACCGCCGCGCCGACGCGCAGACGACCTTGGTCGTCCTTGCTGGCCAGCGGGTAGGCCTTGGCTTTTTCGATGTCGTTGACGGTCATCATGCCCTTGAGGGCGAATTTGTCGTCGACGATCAGCACGCGCTCGATACGGTGCTTGTGCAGCAACTCGCGGACTTCGTCCTTGTTGGTGCCTTCCTTGACCGTGACCAGGCGCTCTTTAGGCGTCATCACTTGGCGGACGGTGGCATCCAGGCGGTTCTCGAAACGCACGTCGCGGGAGGTGACGATGCCGACCAGGTCGCCATCGTGCAGCACCGGAACGCCGGAGATGTTGTGCATACGGGTCAGTTCGAACAGATCCCGGACCGTGGCGTCAGCCTCGATGGTGATCGGATCCTTGACCACGCCAGCCTCGAACCGCTTGACCTTGCGCACTTCGGCGGCCTGCTGTTCGATGGTCATGTTCTTGTGGATGATACCGATACCGCCTTCCTGGGCCATGGCAATGGCCAGACGGGCTTCGGTCACGGTGTCCATGGCGGCGGAAACCAGGGGGATATTCAGTTCGATGCCACGGGTGAGACGGGTTTTGAGACTGACTTCGTTAGGCAGTACTTCGGAATAACCGGGCACTAGGAGAATGTCGTCGAAGGTCAGAGCTTCTTGGCTGATACGCAGCATCGCGGGGGCTCCCGAGCGGGAAAATGGAAGCGCGCCATTATACTCATGGACCCCGTCTGGCTCAATGTAAAACTCTGTCTATTATTGCCGGGCTGATTGACGGAGCTAATCACCGCGTTCCGGCCATACACCGAACCCCGTGGCGAGGGAGCTTGCTCCCGCTGGACGCGCCAGCGTCCCCTTGCGATGTCATGGCAGGAATACAGGGGGCCGCTTCGCAGCCCAGCGGGAGCAAGTTCCCTCGCCACGGGGGGGTGCGCTTATCTACAACTCCACCCTCACCCAACTCACCGGCTGATCGAGCCAGTCGGCGAATTCATCGAGAAAGTCCTGCTTGAACCCCGCCTCCAGCCAATTGTTGAAAATGAACCCCAGGTTGGAAAACCCGCAGGGCTGCAGGAACAGGAAGCCATTGATGTCGTCTTCATGACCGCATTCAGGGCAAGTGAAGTTGTCGGTGCGCGCCGGCATCCAGTCTTCCAGGCTTTCGAACAGCGCTTCGCCGACTTCCCTGCGGCACTCGGCGCAACCGGCTTCTTCGAGAAAGCCCTTGGCCGGTGTATAGATGCAGCGTTTGGTGATGATCTCCAGGCCATTGATCGCTTCACCGAACGGCAAGGCTTCGGGATGCAGGACCACCTCGCGAGCACCGGGGGCGATGGCGTGGGCCATGCGATTGCCGGTGCGCCCGCAGGTGGTCAGTTGTTCTTCGACGATATTCTTGCGCACCAGCCAGCGCACGATCGCCCGGGCCCGGGGCTCGTGGACCGGCAGGGTGGAAATTTTCGGAACGATGATGCTTTGCGAGTTCATGGCGAGGCCTGGCTGTTTCCCTGGCAGGGTCTGATCAAAGGCCGGCAGCTTAATCCCTGGCGAGGCCAGGTCAAGCACTCAGGTAGCGCCCGATCAACGCGAGACCGCTGGCAAGCACCAGCCAGGTGACCAGCCGCACGAATGCTTCTCGCGACATTTTCATGGTCAAGCGACGCCCTACCCACAACCCCAGCGCCATGGCCGGCAACAAACACAGCGCCAGTACCAACAAGGGTAGCTCGGCATAGACCCCGGCCACGATAAACAGGCTCAGGCGCACCACGGTGCTGCAACTGATCAGGGCACTTTGCGTGGCTCGGGCCGGGTCCTTGGGCAAGCGACTGTTCAGGTAGATGGCATATAAAAAGCCGCCACTGCCAAACAACGCGCCGAACATCCCGCCCACCGTACCCATCGGAACCGCCCACAGCGCCGACAACTGTGTCGGCCGGGTCTTGATCAGCAGGCTGTAGATCGCATAGCAACTGATGAACACCCCCATCAGCAGCAACAACAGGTCGGACTTGAGGTTGAGCAGGAAAATCACCCCGAGGGTGCAGCCCAATGCCATGCACGGCAACAACCGCAGCAGCTCCGGCCGGGACACGTCCCGACGCGATGGCAGCAAGTTGCCAAAGGCCGCGACAAAATCCAACAAGACCAGCAGCGGGACGATTTTCGACAGGGGCATGAACAGCAGCAGGATGGGCGCGGCCACCAGCGCCGTGCCGAACCCGGCAATGCCGAAGACGATGTAGGCCAGGGCAATGGCCGAGCCGATCACCAGCCATTGCGTGGGGGTAAATGCCCACTGGCCCAACCATGGGAGAAGATTCATCCGGCACTTCCTTGATGAGGAGAGCGGCGACTTTAGCCAGAGGTCGGGGGCTTATCCAGCATTTGTGGTGACAGGCCTGTCGCTATCGCGAGCAAGCTCGCACACATTTGATCTTCAGTGCGACATAGGTCCCCTGCGGGAGATTCCATGTCGCAGGGCAACCCGGTCTAATTGTCTGCACACCATTGGCGAATCCCCTTATCATGCCGCCCATGATTAAAGATCCCTTTGCCCGACTGGGCCTGGACCGTGAGGTCTTGACTGTCAGCCAGCTCAACGGCCGTGCGCGGGTGTTGCTCGAAGACGTGTTCAGCAACATCTGGGTCGAGGGCGAAATCTCCAACCTCGCCCGCCCGGCCTCCGGCCACGTGTACTTCACCCTCAAGGACAGCGGTGCCCAGGTGCGTTGCGCGTTGTTCCGGCAGAACGCCGCGCGGGTGCGCCAGGCCTTGAAAGACGGGTTGGCGGTGAAAGTGCGCGGCAAGGTCTCGCTGTTCGAAGGCCGTGGCGATTATCAACTGATCCTCGACACCGTCGAGCCAGCCGGCGATGGCGCCCTGCGCCTGGCCTTCGATGCCTTGAAGGAAAAACTCAGCGCCGAGGGCCTGTTCAGCGCCGAGCGCAAGGTGCCGCTGCCGGCCCATCCGCAACGCATCGGCATCATCAGTTCGCCCACCGGCGCGGTGATCCGCGACATCATCAGTGTCTTCCGCCGCCGCGCGCCGCAGATCGCCCTGACCCTGATCCCCACCGCCGTGCAAGGGCGCGAAGCCACCGCACAAATCGTCCGCGCCCTGAAGCTGGCCGACGCCCGTGGTTTCGATGCGCTGATCCTGGCCCGGGGCGGCGGTTCGCTGGAAGACTTGTGGTGCTTCAACGAAGAAGCCGTAGCCCGGGCGGTGGATGCCTGCGTCACGCCGATCGTCAGCGCCGTGGGCCATGAAACCGATGTGTCCATCAGCGATTTCGTCGCCGACGTACGCGCCCCGACCCCGTCCGCCGCCGCCGAACTGCTGGCACCGGATGCTGGCGACCTGGTGCGCCGGGTCGAAAGCCTGCATCGCCGGCTGGTGATGCGCATGCGCGACCGCCTGATGCGCGATCAACTGCGCCTCGAAGGCCTGACCCGACGCCTGCGCCACCCCGGCGAACGCCTGCGCCAGCAAGCCCAGCGCCTCGACGATCTGGACATGCGCCTGCGCCGGGCCTTCGAGCGCAGCCTCAATACCCGCCGCGAACGCTTGATCCGCCTGGAAACCCGCCTGGCCGGGCAACATCCGGGCCGGCACCTGGCGTTGCTACGCCAGCGCCTGGACAGCCTCGCCGAACGCCTGCCCCGGGCGATGCGCGAAGGCCTGAAAGCGCGACGCGTGCAGCTGCACAACCAGATGCAGACGCTGCACATCGTCAGCCCCCTGGCGACCCTCGGCCGCGGCTACAGCATTCTGCTCGACGAACGCGGCCAGGCGATCCGCAGTGCCGGGCAAACCCAGACCGGCCAGCGCCTGACCGCCCGCCTTGGCGAAGGTGAGCTGCTGGTACGGGTCGAAGACAATCACCTCACGCCGGTCACCCTTTCTTTACTGGATTGATTCATGCCGCGATATCTCGCCCCTTTGCTCTTGCTGTGCCTGGCCTTCAACGCCCATGCCGACAGTTACATCACCCGCCTGCTGAACAAACCGGTGCCCGGCGGCGTGGCCGTGGTGGACCTGGGCAGCGCCGCCAAGGCACCGAAAGCCAGTTACCAGGGCAAGCCAGTGCTGGTGGTCAAGGAACAGGACAACTGGCTGGCGATTGTCGGCATCCCGCTGACGGTGCAGCCCGGCACGCAACAGATCAGCAGTGGCGGCGGCACCCAGCCGTTCGTGGTCGGCTACAAGAAGTACCCCGAGCAACACATCACCCTGAAGAACAAGCGCCAGGTCAACCCGAACCCGGCGGACCTCAAGCGCATCGATGCCGAGCTGGCGGTGCAACTGAAGGCCTACCGCAGCTTCAGCCCGAACATCCCCAGCAACCTGTTGCTGGACAAACCGGTCAACGGCCCGCTGTCGAGCAAGTTCGGCGTGCGCCGCTTCTTCAACGGCGAAGAACGCAACCCCCACGCCGGCCTGGACTTCGCCGTGCCCGCCGGCACGCCGATCAAGACCCCGGCCGCCGGCAAGGTGATCCTCACCGGTAATTACTTCTTCAATGGCAACACCGTGTTCGTCGACCATGGCCAAGGCTTCATCAGCATGTTCTGCCACATGTCGAAGATCGATGTGAAGGTCGGCCAGCAACTGGCCCGGGGCACCGTGGTGGGCAAGGTCGGCGCCACCGGTCGCGCGACCGGGCCGCACATGCACTGGAACATCAGCCTGAACGATGCGCGGGTGGATCCGGCGATTTTCATCGGTGCGTTTCAGCCCTGAGATGTGTGCCAGGGCTACTGGCCTCATCGCGAGCAAGCTCAGCTCCCACAGGTACAGCGCTGTTCTTAAAAGTACCTACTCCCACAGGTACAGCACTCTTTCACAAGTACCGAGCTACCCTGTGGGAGCCGAGCTTGCTCGCGATGGGGCCGGCAGTAGCACCGCCTCTTCCTGAATTGCCGAGCCACAAACATCGACGCAATAAAACTACAAATTTCCGAAAAACTCGCGATTAAATCTCGCAAAACCTCCCCAAAGCAGAACTTATCTCAATTTTTTCCGACTGCTTGCGATCCTTCCCTCACGCGGTTAGGGTTGAAGGCATGAAAACCTCTCACACCCTCATTCAGCTTCGCCAGCACCGCAGCCTGTGCCTCGTCAGCGCACGACTGCCAGGCTGAATCGCGGCATCTCGTCCAGGCTTCAAGCCACCCCATTCGAACCACCGGCAGGCCGCCTTTTTCCGGCCACGACAATAAGGATTTCCCCATGAGCATGCTCAAAGACCCGTCTTCCAAATACCGCGCCTTCCCGACCATCAACCTGCCGGATCGCACCTGGCCGTCGAAGACCATCACCGCCGCGCCGATCTGGTGCAGCTCCGACCTGCGCGACGGCAACCAGTCGCTGATCGAGCCGATGGACGCGGTCAAGAAACTGCGTTTCTGGAAAACCCTCGTCGCGGTGGGCGTGAAGGAAATCGAAGCATCGTTCCCAGCCGCTTCGCAAACCGACTTCGACTTCGTGCGCACCCTCATCGAAGAAGGCCACATCCCGGACGACACCACCATCCAAGTGCTGACCCAGGCCCGTGAAGACCTGATCGCCCGTACGTTCGAATCCCTGCGCGGCGCGAAAAAAGCCATCGTCCACCTGTACAACGCCACCTGCCCATCGTTCCGCCGCATCGTGTTCAACCAGGACAAGGAAGGCGTGAAGGAAATCGCGGTGAACGCGGCCAAGCTGTTCGTCAAATACGCCGCCCAGCAACCGGAAACCCAGTGGCAGTTCGAGTATTCGCCAGAGACTTTCAGCGCCACTGAGCTGGAATTTGCCAAGGAAGTCTGCGACGCAGTGATCGAAGTCTGGAACCCGACGCCCGAACGCAAGGTGATCCTCAACCTGCCCGCTACCGTGGAAGTCGCCACCCCGAACATCTACGCCGACCAGATCGAGTGGTTCCACCGCAACATCAGCCGGCGTGACAGCGTGCTCATCAGCCTGCACACCCACAACGACCGTGGCACTGGCGTGGCCGCTACCGAGCTGGGCCTGATGGCCGGCGCCGACCGTGTCGAAGGCTGCCTGTTCGGCAACGGCGAACGCACCGGTAACGTCGACCTGGTGACCGTGGCGCTGAATCTTTACACCCAGGGCGTCAACCCGGAGCTGGACTTCTCCGACATCGACGGCGTGCGCAAAGTGGTCGAGGAATGCAACCAGATTCCGGTGCACCCGCGTCATCCGTACGTTGGCGACCTGGTTCATACCGCGTTCTCCGGCTCGCACCAGGATGCCATCCGCAAGGGCTTCGCCCAGCAGAAATCGGACGGTCTGTGGGAAGTGCCATACCTGCCAATCGACCCGGCCGACATCGGTCGCAGCTACGAGGCGGTGATTCGCGTCAACAGCCAGTCGGGCAAGGGCGGTATCGCCTACCTGCTGGAACAGGAATACGGCATCAGCCTGCCGCGTCGCATGCAGATCGAGTTCAGCCAGGTGGTACAGCGCGAAACCGATCGCCTGGGCCTGGAAATGACTGCACAGCAGATCCACGCCTTGCTGCAGCGTGAATACCTGCAAGCCAACACTCCGTACGCACTGGTCAGCCATCGCCTGCAGGAAGAAAACGGCAACAGCGCCGTAGAAGTGGAAGTGGCCAGCAAGGGCCAGGGCGAGACCAACCTGCACTGGCGCGGCAAGGGCAACGGCGCGCTGGAAGCCCTGGTGGCCGGCCTGCCGATTCCGGTGGAGATCATGGACTACAACGAACACGCCATCGGCGCCGGCACCAATGCCAAGGCGGCGGCCTACATTGAACTGCGAGTCAACGGCGAGCGTGCGGTGCATGGCGTGGGTATCGATGAGAACATCACTACCGCTAGCTTCAAGGCGCTGTTCAGTGCGCTGAACCGCTCGTTGAGCCAGCCGGAAGCCAAGGCGGCCTGATCTACAGCTGAAATGCAAAAAGGCCCTGGGGTGTGAACCCTGGGGCCTTTTTGTTTGGCTGATGGTTGGGTGCTGACTGTACTGGCCTCATCGCGAGCAAGCTCTCCACACTGGATCTTCAGTGGAGCCGAAATCCTGTGCCCCTGTGGGAGCGAGCTTGCTCGCGATGGCGGCCTGTCAGACAACCAAAATGTCAGGCATGGGTATCGACAGAAACGGTCATGGCCTGCAACAACGACGCCCGCAGGGTTTGCAGCATCGCTTGGGTACCCATGATCTGGGTCTGGATGGCCATGGCCTGCTGGGCCTTCTGCTCTTCGTTGGCCTGGCTTTTCTGGACCCGGGCCAACTGGGCTTGCTGCTGGGCCAGCAGTTTCTCGGCCTGCTCGATCTGCTTTTTCAGTTGCTCGATGATGTCCCCACCGCCGCTGGCGGGAGCACCGGCGACATTCGCGCCGCGGGTATCGACCTGCAGTGTCTTGTCTTTGTCGTCGGCGTCAGTCGATGCCACTGGACTGACCGCTTTCTCTTCTTCAGTCCCGCGGATGGAGACTTTAGGGGCTGACAATGGATAAGGGTTTACGGTGGTTGCGCTGATACTGGTCATAGGGACTTCTCCTTGGCTGACCGGTTATCGGCATGCAACACCGTTCCTTGAGGCTGAATCGTTTCAATTCGTGAATTCGAAGCGATCGGCATCCAGGTTCGCCGGAAACCGCGTGCGATACGCCGCCAAGTCCGCTGCGTTCAAGCACACCTTGAACACACCATCCGCTTCACCGGCGCTGAGCAAGCTCTCGCCCTGGAAATCCAGCACCTGGCTGTCGCCGGTATAGGCGAAACCCTTGCCGTCGGTACCCACACGGTTTACCGCGGCCACGTAGCACAGGTTCTCGATCGCCCGGGCCGGCAACAGCCGATTCCAGTGCAAACGCCGCGCCCCGGGCCAGTTGGCGGTGTATAGCAGCAGGTCGGTGTCCTCGGCGTCGCGGCTCCAGACCGGGAAGCGCAGGTCGTAGCAAATCAGCGGACGAATCCGCCAGCCCTTGAGCTCGAACAGCACCTGTCGCTCACCCGGGGTGTAGTGGTTGTGCTCCCCCGCCATGCGAAACAGATGGCGCTTGTCGTAATGCAACACTTCTCCATCCGGCCGCGCCCAGAGCAAGCGATTGCGATGGCTACCGTCCGCGGCCTGGATGATCACACTGCCGGTAATCACCGCGTCCAGCTTCGCCGCCTGGGCCTTGAGCCATTGGCGCGTCGGGCCGTTCTCCGGCTCCGCCAGGGTCTCGGATTCCATAGAGAAACCCGTGGTGAACATCTCTGGCAGGATGATCAGATCAGCCCCACGTGCCTGCTCAAGCAGCGCTTCGAAATGCTCAAGGTTGGCCCGGCGGTCGTGCCAGGCCAGGGTGGTCTGGACCAGTGCAATGTCGAGGTCCGGTAACGTGCTCAGATCACGCATAGTTTTTCCGCCGCTTCGCGCAGCGTCTCCTCGCGTTTGGCAAAGCACAGGCGCACCAGGCGCTGGCCTTGGGGTGGGTGCTGGTAGAACACCGAGATCGGAATCGTCGCCACGCCATGCTCGCGGGTCATCCACACGGCCATGTCGACGTCATTCAGGTCCGGGCGAATCTGCGAGTAGTCCACCAACTGGAAATAAGTGCCGGTCACGCGCTTGAAGCTGAACCGTGACGGGGCCAGCAGATCGCAGAACAGGTCGCGCTTGGCCTGGTAGAAGTCCGGCAGTCCGTTGACGTGTTCCGGATGTTCGGCCATGTAGTCGGCCAGGGCGTACTGCAACGGCGTCACGCCGCAGAAGCTGACGTACTGGTGTACCTTGCGCAGTTCCGCCGTCAAGGCCGCTGGCGCCACCACGTAGCCGGTTTTCCAGCCGGTGACGTGGTAGGTCTTGCCGAACGAACTGACCACGAAGGCGCGGCGGTACAGTTCTTCGTGGGCCAGGACACTGGCGTGGGCGACGCCGTCGAACACCAAGTGTTCGTAGACCTCGTCGCTGACCAGGTAGATGTCACGGTCGCGAATCAGCGTCGCCAACTGATCCAGTTCGGCGCGGCTGATCAGGGCACCACTGGGGTTGTGCGGCGAGTTGAGGATGATCATGCGCGTACGCGGGCTCAGGGCTTCGCCGAGCTTCTCGAAGTCGATGGCGAAGTCATCCAGGCCCAATGGCACGTGCACGCAGCGCCCACCGGCCAATAGAACGGAAGGCTCATAGCTGTCGTAGCTGGGGTCGAAGACGATCACTTCGTCACCGCTGTGGACCACCGCCGCGATGGCACAGAAAATCGCCTGGGTCGCGCCAGGGGTCACGGTGACCTCTTGATCGGCATCGACGTTGGCGCCGTAGCTGCGGGCGATCTTCGCTGCGATCTGCTGGCGTAGCGCCGGCAGGCCGGTCATCGGCGAATACTGGTTATGGCCTTGGGCAATGTGCCGGCCAACCGCATCGCGCAGGGCCTGCGGGCCATCGAAATCGGGAAATCCCTGGGACAGATTGAGCGCACCGGTCTGCGCCGCGAGCTGGGACATCTGAGTAAAGATAGTGATGCCGACATTCGGCAACTTGCTGGTGATCATCAAGGGTTCCCTGCTCTGCACCCGGCTCTGATGCGGCGCGGGAGAGCTCGAGAATAGCCCAATCGCCGGGCATGAAAAAGGGTGCCACCAAGGGCACCCTTTTCATGTCGCCGAACGACCGTGGCGAGGGAGCTTGCTCCCGCTGGGCTGCGCAGCAGCCCTGGGTTGTGCCTGATGCACTGCGGGGGCAGAGACATCTGGGGGGCGCTTCGCACCCCAGCGGGAGCAAGCTCCCTCGCCACACAAGCTTCCGGGCAACAGGTATTGAATCAGCGCTTGTCGCGGCGCTTCTTGTCGGCCTTCTTGTGGTGCGACATCAAGCGGCGCTTCTTGTTGACCTGGCGGTCGGTGAGCGTGTTCTTGTTGCCTTCGTACGGGTTCTCGCCGCCCTTGAACTCGATGCGGATCGGCGTGCCGACCAGCTTCAGGACGCGACGGTAGGTGTTCTCCAGGTAACGAACGTACGACTTGGGCACCTTCTCGATCTGGTTACCGTGGATCACGATAATCGGCGGGTTGGCACCGCCCAAGTGGGCGTAGCGCAGCTTGATCCGACGGTTGTTGACCATCGGTGGCGCGTGCTCGCCTACCGCATCTTCGAGGATCTGGGTAAGGCGGTTGGTCGGCCAGCGGGTCACCGCGGACTTGAACGAGTTCTGCACCGAAGCGTAGAGGTTGCCCACGCCCGTGCCGTGCAGCGCCGAGATGAAGTGGATGTCGGCGAAGTCGACGAAGAACAGGCGACGTTGCAATTCGACCTTGACGAAATCCCGTTCGCTCGGCGTCATGCCATCCCACTTGTTGATCGCGATGACCAGCGCACGACCGGCTTCCAGGGCGAAACCCAGCAGGTTCAGGTCGTGATCGACCACGCCTTCGCGGGCGTCCATCACGAAGATCACCACGTTGGCGTCTTTGATCGCTTGCAGGGTCTTGACCACGGAGAACTTTTCAACTTCTTCGTGGATCTTGCCGCGCTTGCGCACACCGGCGGTGTCGATCAGCGTGTACTTCTCTTCGTTACGCTCGAAGGGAATGTAGATACTGTCGCGGGTGGTGCCGGGCTGGTCGTAGACGATAACCCGGTCTTCGCCGAGCATGCGGTTGACCAGCGTCGACTTGCCCACGTTCGGACGGCCGATGATCGCGATCTTGATCCCGTCTTTCTCGCTTGGGCCCGGAATGCGCTTGGCTTCCTCGCCTTCGGCAACGATCTCTTCCTCGCCCTCTTCCGGCTCTTCCACGTCGTCTTTCGGGAAACTCTCCAGAGCGATTTCCAGCATCTGGGTGATGCCACGACCGTGGGCGCCGGCGATCGGGATCGCCTGGCCCATGCCCAACGGTGCGAATTCGGCGCGGGCCATGTCCGGGTCGATGTTGTCGACCTTGTTGGCGACCACGTAGGAGCGCTTGTTACGCTTGCGCAAATGCTCGGCGATCATCTGGTCGGCGGCGGTAAAACCGGCCTTGGCGTCTACCAGGAACAGCACCACATCGGCTTCTTCAATGGCGAGCAACGACTGCTCGGCCATTTTTTCGTCCATGCCATGTTCATCACCGGAGATGCCGCCGGTGTCGACCAGAATATAGGTACGCCCTTGCCACTTGGCCTCACCGTATTGGCGATCACGGGTCAGACCGGACAAGTCGCCGACAATGGCGTCGCGAGTCCTGGTCAGGCGGTTGAACAAGGTGGACTTGCCGACGTTCGGTCGGCCCACCAGGGCGATTACGGGAACCATGCGGCTCTCCACTTCGTTATTTCAGAAAATACAAAAGCCGCTGCGAGGCAGCGGCTGGTGCTCGGGGCAGTCTGTGCAAGCCCTGCAAACCTTGAGAACAAGGCCGCTTGGGGGGATTAGCCCCAAGCATAGTCTTACTTGATGGTCAGGGCTTCCAGTTTGCCGCTGTTGCCATACACATAGATCATGTTGCCCACCACCAGCGGACGGGCACGCAGGCCGTCACTGTCGATGCGCTCACGGCCGACGAAACGACCGTCCACCTGGCTGAGCAGGTGCAGGTAACCTTCCAGGTCACCCACTGCAACGTAGCTGGAGAACACTTCCGGGGCCGACAGTTGACGACGGGCCAGGGAGTCGTTGCTCCACAAGGCGGTGGTGGAACGCTCGTCAACGCCTTCGACGGTGCCCGAGGACAGGCTCACGTAGACGCTGCCAAAACCCTGGGCGACACCGGCGTAGCTGGACGCATCGCGCTGCCACAACGGACGACCGCTTTCCAGGTCCAGTGCCGCCACGCGGCCCTGATAGCTGGCGACGTACAGCGTACCGCCGGACAGCAGCAAGCCACCGTCGATATCGACCACACGCTCCAGCTCCGAACGACCTTGCGGGATCGCTACGCGCTGTTCCCAGACCGGCACGCCGTTGGATATATCCAGGGCCACCACTTTACCGGTCGACAAGCCAGCCACCGCCAGGCGGTTGGTGACGATCGGCGCGCTGGTGCCGCGCAGGGTCAGTACCGCCGGGGTGCTGTCGTACAACCAGCGCTGGTTGCCGGTGGCGGCATCCAGGCCGATCAGACGGTCGTCCTGGGTCTGGACCACCACCACGTCGCCGTTGGTGGCCGGCGGTGCGAGCACTTCGCTGGTCACGCGGGCGCGCCATTTCTCTTCACCGCTGCTCGCGTCCAGGGCGACGATCTCGCCCTTGAGCGTGCCGATCATGACCAGGCCGTAACCCACGCCAACGGCGCCGGAAACGGGCAGTTCGAGATCTTTCTCCCATTTGACGTCGCCGTTGCTGCGATCCATCGCCATGACCACGCCCGTGACGTCGCCGGCATAGATGGTGTCGCCATCGATGGCAGGCACCAGCATGTTGTAGGTTTCACCCTGGCCATCGCCGATGGAACGGCTCCACTGCTTCTGCAGCACGACTTCTTCTTTGAAGTCGGTCAGTTCGGCCGGAGGCAGTTCTTTCTTGCTGTTGCTGCTGCAACCCGCGGCCAGAATGGCCAGGGCCAGCAATGCTGCATGTTTCCACTGGATCACGTCACGCATCCCCTTTGGCCAGGTCGTCCAGCTTGATTTGCAGGCCACCGACCGCGGCTTCATCCGACAGCGCAGCCTTGGCTTTTTGGTAGGCCGCATGGGCCTCATCGGCACGGCCCAGCTGTACCAGCAGGTCGCCCTTGAGTTCTTCGCGGGTCGCCAGGAACGCCTTGTCGGCATCGCCGTCGAGCAGCTTCAACGCCTCTTCAGCCTTGTTCTGTGCCGCCAGTACCTGCGCCAGGCGCTGACGCGCCACTTCGCCCAGGGTCGGGTTGGCCGGTTTGTCGACGATACCTTTGAGCTCAGTGGCCGCGTCGTCCAATTTGCCGCTGTCCACCGCCACCTTGGCCACGAACAGGCGACCGTACTGGGCGTAGGCAGTGCCGCCGAATTCCTTGTCCAGCTTGCCGGCCAGGTCCGCCACGCGGGCAGGGTCAGGCTTGCCGTCCGGGGTCAGGGTGGTTTCCAGCAATTGCTGGTAGAGCACCGAGGCGCCTTGCGACTGGTTGCTCTGGTATTTCTGGTAGGCCTGCCAGCCGAACACGATGACCAGCGCCAACAGGCCGCCAGTGACCAGCGGCTTGCCGTTGCGCGTCCACCAGTCCTTCAAATCCGCCAGCTGTTCATCTTCGGTACTCGACACCCCAATACTCCTTAATCGCTAAATCGGCTGTTTGACAGCTTCAACCCTGCACGACGCAGGTGGCCAGGTGTGCAGCAAGCGCATCCCAGGCAATGCTTTGTTGTTCGCCCTGGCCACGCAGGGGTTTGAAACCTACCACTTGTTGGGCCAGTTCGTCGTCACCGAGGATCAGTGCGTACAACGCACCGCTCTTGTCGGCCTTCTTGAATTGGCTCTTGAAGCTGCCGGCGCCGGCGTTGATTTGCAAGCGCAGGTTGGGCAACTGGTCGCGGATCCGCTCGCTCAACGACAAGGCGGCCAGTTCGGCGGCCTCGCCAAAGGCGCACAGGTAGACGTCGACCTGACGGGACAGTTCTTCGGGGACCTTGTCCAAGGCTTCCAGCATCAGCACCAGGCGCTCGATGCCCATGGCAAAGCCCACGCCCGGGGTCGGCTTGCCGCCCATCTGTTCAACCAGTCCGTCGTAGCGGCCGCCAGCACATACGGTGCCTTGGGCGCCGAGTTTGTCGGTGACCCACTCGAAGACGGTCTTGCTGTAGTAGTCCAGACCACGGACCAACTTGGGGTTGATCACGTAAGGGATGCCCACGGCGTCCAGGCGCGCCTTCAGCCCTTCGAAGTGTGCACGGGATTCGTCGTCGAGGTAGTCGGCCATTTTCGGCGCGTCGACCAGGACTGCTTGGGTCTCGGCATTCTTGGTGTCGAGCACACGCAGCGGGTTGGTCTTCAGACGGCGCTGGCTGTCTTCGTCGAGCTTGTCCAGGTGGGCAGAAAGAAACTCCACCAACGCTTCACGGTAGCGGCCACGGGACTCGCTGGTGCCCAGGCTGTTGAGCTCGAGCTTGACCGCATCGCGAAGCCCCAGCTCGCCCCACAGGCGCCAGGTCATGACGATCAGCTCGGCATCGATGTCCGGCCCCTCGAGGTTGAACACCTCCAGGCCAATCTGGTGGAACTGGCGATAACGGCCTTTCTGCGGACGCTCGTGACGAAACATCGGGCCGACGTACCAGAGTTTCTGCACCTGGCCGCCGCCGGTGATGCCGTGCTCGAGCACCGCACGCACGCAGGCCGCCGTGCCTTCGGGGCGCAGGGTCAGGGAGTCGCCATTGCGGTCGTCGAAGGTGTACATCTCTTTTTCGACGATGTCGGTCACTTCACCGATGGAGCGCTTGAACAGCTCGGTGAACTCGACGATCGGCATGCGGATCTGCCGATAGCCGTAGTTATCCAGCAGACGCGCCACAGTGCCCTCGAAATAACGCCACAGGGGCGTCTGCTCGGGCAGGATGTCGTTCATGCCACGAATGGCTTGCAGGGACTTGCTCACGTGTATTCCTTAATCTTTCGACTTAACCGCGCGCGATGACCGCTGCGTCGGCTTCGACCTTTTCGGCCGCTTTCTGGCGAATCAGCCGTTCCAGCTCATCCACCAGATTGTCATTCGTCAGTTTCTGCGACGGCTTGCCGTCGATGTAAATCAGGTTCGGTGTACCGCCAGTCAGGCCGATATGGGCCTCCTTGGCTTCGCCCGGCCCGTTGACCACGCAACCGATCACCGCGACATCCAGCGGCACCAGCAGGTCTTCGAGGCGCCCTTCCAGCTCGTTCATGGTCTTGACCACATCGAAGTTCTGCCGCGAGCAGCTCGGGCAGGCGATGAAGTTGATGCCACGGGAACGCAGGTGCAGGGACTTGAGAATGTCGTAGCCGACTTTCACTTCCTCGACCGGGTCAGCCGCCAACGAGATGCGGATGGTATCGCCAATCCCTTCGGCGAGCAGCATACCGAGGCCGACGGCGGATTTCACCGTGCCCGAACGCAACCCACCGGCTTCGGTGATGCCCAGGTGCAGCGGCTGGACGATTTCCTTGGCCAGCAGGCGGTAGGCTTCGACGGCCATGAACACGTCGGACGCCTTCACGCTGACCTTGAAGTCCTGGAAATTCAGGCGCTCGAGGTGCTCGACGTGGCGCAGGGCCGATTCCACCAGTGCCGCCGGGGTCGGTTCGCCGTATTTCTTTTGCAGGTCTTTTTCCAGGGAACCGGCGTTCACGCCGATGCGAATCGGGATGCCCCGGTCGCGGGCGGCATCCACTACGGCACGGACACGGTCTTCGCGACCGATGTTGCCCGGGTTGATGCGCAGGCAATCCACGCCCAACTCCGCCACGCGCAGGGCGATGCGGTAGTCGAAGTGGATGTCGGCCACCAAGGGGACCTTGACCAGCTGCTTGATCTTGCCGAACGCCTCGGCGGCGTCCATGTCCGGCACCGATACGCGCACGATGTCGACACCGGCGGCTTCCAGGCGGTTGATCTGGGCGACCGTGGCGGCCACGTCATTGGTGTCGCTGTTGGTCATGCTCTGCACAGCGATAGGCGCATCGCCGCCCACGGGCACGTTGCCGACCCAGATTTTTCGGGATTCGCGACGCTTGATAGGAGATTCGCCGTGCATGACTTATTGACCCAACTTCAGGCGAGCGGTCTCGCCACTGGTGAACGGAGCGATGTCGACCGGCTGGCCGTTGTAGCTGACCTGCGCGCCACGGGCATAACCCAGGCGTACGGCAAACGGCGGCTTGCCACTGACGGCGGTGCTGTCACCCTTGCGCTTGAGGCCACTGAACAGCACCTTGCCGTTGCCGTCGGTGATCTGCGTCCAGCAGTCGGCGACAAACTGGATTTGCACCTGGCCTTCACCTGCGACTGGCGCCGGGGTCGGGGCCGCCGGAGCTGCCGGAACAACTGGCGCGGCTGGCGCAGCGTGGGTCGCAGGCACAGCCGCGGTTGGCGCTGGCGTGCTCGGTGCGGCAGGTGCCGTGGCAATCGGTGCAGCCGGCGCTGCTGGTGCAACTGGCGCAGGGGCTGGAGCAGCCGGCTCGGCACCCGCTTCGGCATTGGCGTCCTGGTCCTGTGGCAACGCCAGGGCGGTCTCGCCTTCGGCCTGGCCTTCGACGACAGCCTGGTCTTCCGGCTCGTCCAGCGGATGGATCTGGGTGGTGCCGTCGGCGCCTTCGACCTCAACGTGCTCAGGGTTCATGGCGACCGGCTCCTTGTTGCGCAAGGAAGCCTGGTCCTGCCACCAGACAAAACCGCCACCAATCACCGCGATCAGCAGCAACAGGCTGACGATTCGCAAAATGGTGTGGGAAACGCGAACCGGTTCCTCGATGCGCCCCAGGCTGTGCACGTTGCTGCCCTGGGCATCGGAACCGGTGTATTGATCGAATTGCTGGACCAGCACGGTCTGGTCCATGCCGAGCAACTTGGCATAGGCGCGGATATAGCCCCGGGCAAAGGTATGCCCAGGCAGCTTGTCGAACGCGCCCGCTTCCAGATTGCCGAGGGAGGCCACGGTGAGATTGAGCTTGAGGGCCACTTCGGCCAGCGACCAACCATTGCTTTCGCGGGCTTGACGCAGGGTCTCACCAGGATTTACGCGAGTCGCTGCTACAACTTCGGGATGCGCCGCTTTCATCATTGCTCCGACAGGTATTGCTGATATTCCGGCGTACCGGGATAGAGTCTTTTGAGTTGCAGGCCGTAACTTGCAGCCTTGTCGCGATCTTCAAACACATGTGCCAGCCGAACGCCGAGCAATAGACTACGTGCATTTTGCTCACTCAGCAGGCTAAAACGCTCGTAGTAGTCACGCGCGGGCACATAATGCCTGTCTTCGTAGGACAACTCAGCCATTTCCAGCAGCGCCCGCGGTTGCTGGCGGTTGAGCCGCAGCGCCTTTTCCAGTTGCTGGCGGGCCAGGTCGCGCTGGCCGAGCTGCGCAGCCGTCATGCCGAGGTTTTCGAAAACCCGCGAACGCTCAGGGTAAAGGGTGTCGGCGGCAGCCTGCTCGAAGCGCTCGTAGGCGTCCTTGTAGCGTTTCTGCTCGAAAAGAAAGCTGCCGTAGTTGTTCAGGATCCGCGCGTCTTGCGGGCGGGCAGACAGCGCCTTGCGAAAATGCTGGTCGGCCAGCTCCGGCTCCATCTCGGCCTGGAACACCAGGGCCAGGGCCGCATTGGCATCCGGGTCGGAGTCGTCCAGTTCCAGGGCTTTCTTGAGCGGCACCTTGGCCCGTTCAGTCATGCCCTGCTGCAGGTAGCCAATGCCCAGCTGCACGTAGGCCACACGCGCCTCGTCGCGCCCTTTGCTGGTCCTCATCGGGTTGTAGTCACCCGACAGGACACAACCGGAACAAAGGCCGGCCAACAGCAAAACGAGCGCGAAGCGCAGGGACATAGAGTTCCTCTCTTAGTGACTGTTCGCAGCGTTTTGCACCGCATCGTCCGTGGCGTTCAACTCACGCACGGCAATGTAGCGTTCGCTGCGACGGGTGCGATCCAGCACCTGTCCTACCAATTGGCCACAGGCGGCGTCGATGTCTTCGCCGCGAGTGGTGCGCACGGTGACGTTGAAGCCAGCGTGGTGAAGCTGATCCTGGAAGCGACGAATCGCGTTGTTGCTCGGACGCTCGTAACCGGAATGCGGGAACGGATTGAACGGGATCAGGTTGATCTTGCACGGGATGTTCTTGAGCAGCTCGATCATCTCGACCGCGTGTTCGACCTTGTCGTTCACATCCTTGAGCAGCGTGTACTCGATGGTCAGCACGCGTTTTTCGCCCAGGGACGACATGTAGCGCTGGCACGACTCGAGCAGCATCTTAAGCGGATATTTCTTGTTGATCGGCACCAATTGGTTACGCAATGCGTCATTGGGTGCGTGCAGCGACAACGCCAGGGAGACGTCGATGTGCTTGGCCAGCTCATCGATCATCGGCACCACGCCGGAAGTGGACAGGGTCACGCGGCGCTTGGAGATGCCGTAGCCCAGGTCGTCCATCATCAGGTGCATGGCGGAAACGACGTTGTCGAAATTCAGCAGCGGCTCACCCATGCCCATCATCACCACGTTGGTGATGGCACGGTCGACGGTCGCCGGGACACTGCCAAAGGATTTGTTGGCAATCCACACCTGGCCGATCACTTCGGCGGCGGTGAGGTTGCTATTGAAGCCTTGCTTGCCGGTGGAGCAGAAACTGCAATCCAGGGCACAGCCTGCCTGGGACGAAACGCACAAGGTGCCGCGTTTGCCCTGGGGAATGTAGACGGTCTCGACGCAGCTGCCGGACGCCACGCGCACCACCCACTTACGGGTGCCGTCGCTGGAAATGTCCTGGCTGACCACTTCGGGGCCGCGAATCTCGGCCACAGCCTTGAGCTTTTCGCGCAGGGCCTTGCCGACATTCGTCATGGCGTCGAAGTCGTCGACGCCAAAGTGGTGAATCCATTTCATCACCTGACCGGCACGGAAACGCTTCTCCCCGATCGAGTCGAAGAATTTCTCCATTTCCGGCTGGGTCAGCCCCAGCAGATTGGTTTTAACAGTCGATGTAGTCATGGATTCACCTTCACTCTTAAGCCAATGCTTAGCGAGTGGTTACTTCAGTAGCAGCGAAAAAGTAAGCGATTTCGCGAGCAGCAGCGGCTTCGGAGTCCGAACCGTGAACGGCGTTGGCGTCGATGGACTCGGCGAAGTCAGCACGGATGGTGCCGGCAGCAGCTTCTTTAGGGTTGGTAGCGCCCATCAGCTCACGGTTGCGAGCGATAGCGTTTTCGCCTTCCAGCACCTGGACGACAACCGGACCGGAAGTCATGAAGGCCACCAGCTCACCGAAGAAACCGCGCTCGCTGTGCTCAGCGTAGAAGCCTTCGGCTTCAGCCTTGGACAGTTGCTTCATTTTCGAAGCTACAACGCGCAGGCCAGCGTCTTCGAAACGGGTAACGATCTTGCCGATCACGTTTTTAGCAACGGCGTCAGGCTTGATGATGGAGAAAGTACGTTGAACAGCCATGGTGTAACTCCAGAAACGGTAATTTGCGAAAAATTAAACCCGCGAATTATACGCGGGTTCAGGGGTATTGCCTAACCTGCCAGGTCGATCAGTCGATTTCTTCGATCCAGAGCGCCTGGACCGCTTCCAAGACCTTCTCGCCACAACGGCCAGAGGTACTGTCGAAACCGGGAAGCTCCATGATCCAGTGCTGCAGATCGACGAAATTGACCTTCAGCGGATCCACGTCCGGCTTGGCTTCGGCCAGTTCTTCTGCGATGCGTTGTACATCATTCCAACCATAGCTCATGACAGTGTCACCATCAGTGCGGCGCTTCGGCCGCATGGTTAAGCGAATATTTCGGGATTTCGACCACCAGGTCTTCGGTGCCGACCTTGGCCTGACAGGTCAGGCGCGACGTCGGTTCCAGGCCCCAGGCCCTATCAAGGTAGTCCTCTTCCAGCTCATCGGCCTCATTCAGCGAGTCGAAACCCTCACGAATGATGCAATGGCAGGTGGTGCAGGCACAGACACCGCCGCAGGCGCTCTCGATCTCGATGTGGTTGTCATGGGCCACTTCGAGAATGGACTTGCCGGTTTCGGCCTCTACCACCATACCGTCCGGGCAATGCTCGGCGTGTGGCAGAAAAATGATCTGCGGCATCAGTTATTCCTCGATTTCATTCAGGTTGCGCCCCGCCAGGGCGGCTTTCACCGTCGAGTCCAGGCGGCGGGCAGCAAAGGCATCGGTGACGTGCGACAGACGCTTGGTCTGCTGCTCGATGGCATAACCATCGGTGCCTTTGATCAATTCGGACAATTCCTGCATTTGCAGCTCGATGACCATGCGCTCTTCAGCGTCGAGCAAACGGTCGCCGTCTGCCTCCAGGGCACCTTGCACGGCTTCGATCAGGCGCTGGGCGTCGACCTGCTGCTCGCGCAGCACCCGCGCCACCTTGTCGTCGCTGGCATGCTGGAAGGAATCCTTGAGCATCTTGGCGATTTCACCGTCGGTCAGGCCGTAGGATGGCTTGACCTGGATGCTCGCCTCCACGCCCGAACCCAGTTCGCGGGCGGAGACGTTGAGCAAGCCGTCGGCATCGACCTGGAAGGTCACGCGAATCTTCGCCGCACCGGCCACCATCGGCGGGATGCCGCGCAGTTCGAAGCGGGCCAGGGAACGGCAGTCACTGATCAGTTCACGCTCGCCTTGCAGCACGTGGACCATCATGGCCGACTGGCCGTCTTTATAGGTGGTGAAGTCCTGGGCGCGGGCAACCGGGATGGTGGTGTTGCGTGGAATCACCTTCTCCATCAGGCCGCCCATGGTTTCCAGGCCCAGGGACAACGGAATCACGTCGAGCAACAGCAGTTCGCCGCCGTCGCGCTTGTTGCCGGCCAGGGTATCGGCCTGGATCGCGGCGCCGATGGCGACCACCTGGTCCGGGTCGATTTCAGTCAGCGGCTGGCGGCCAAAGGCCTCGGCAACGGCTTCGCGAACCCGAGGCACGCGGGTCGAACCACCGACCATGACCACAGCCTTGACGTCTTCGAGCTCCACGCCGGAATCGCGCACGGCACGGCGGCAGGCCTTGAGGCTGCGGGCGACCATGGGCTCGATCAGGGCATCGAAGGCTTCGCGGGTCAGCGTGGCTTTCCAGTCGCCATAAGCGACTTCAACGGTGGCGGCGTCGGTCAAGGCTTCCTTGGCGGCGCAGGCGGTTTGCAGCAGGTGGCGTTGCGCACCTGGGTCGAGGTCGGCGGACAAGCCCGCTTGCTCGATGATCCAGCCGGCGATGGCGTGGTCGAAGTCATCGCCGCCCAGGGCACTGTCGCCACCGGTGGCCAAGACTTCGAAAACACCGCCGGTCAGGCGCAGGATCGAAATATCGAAAGTACCGCCACCCAAGTCGTAGATGGCAACCAGGCCTTCGGCATGCTGGTCCAGGCCATACGCGACCGCAGCGGCCGTCGGCTCGTTGAGCAAACGCAGCACATTCAGGCCGGCGAGCTTGGCGGCATCCTTGGTGGCTTGGCGCTGGGCGTCATCGAAATAGGCCGGCACGGTGATGACCGCCCCCACCAATTCACCACCCAACGCCGCTTCGGCGCGCTGGCGCAACACCTTGAGGATGTCGGCCGACACTTCCACCGGGCTTTTCGGACCCTGCACGGTTTCGATGAACGGCATGTGGGATTCGCCGCCAACGAAGCGGTACGGCAGTTGGTCACCCAATTGCTTGACGTCGGACAGACCACGACCCATCAAGCGCTTGACCGAGACGATGGTGTTCAACGGATCGGTGGCGGCGGCCAGCTTCGCGGACTCGCCCACTTCAACGTGATCGGCGTGATAGCGCACGGCGGACGGCAGGATCACCCGTCCCTGCTCGTCGGCCAGCGGTTCGGAAAGACCGCTGCGCAAGGCAGCTACCAGGGAGTTGGTGGTACCCAAGTCGATCCCGACAGCCAGGCGACGCTGGTGCGGTTGTGGACTTTGGCCGGGTTCGGCGATCTGCAGTAGGGCCATCGTAATCAGGACTTATCTGTAATCAGGCGTGCGACCGGAGCGGCACTGGGTTAATCGTCGAGGCGCTCTTCTAGCTGGCGCACTTCGTAGGTGAGCTTGTCGAGGAACTGCATGCGCCGCATCAGGCGTTCGGCCTGTTCGCGTTGCGCGGCATCGTTCCAGCAGGCTGCGAAGCTTTCGTTCAGTGTTTGCTGGGCGTCTTTCAAGCGTCGCTTGAATACCGCGACACCGGCCAGATCGGCGCTGTCCTGCAGGTCTTCGAGCTCTTCGCGCCATTGCATCTGCTGCAAAAGAAACTCGGGATCGTGGACCGTGACCTCCAGCGGCAACTCATGACCGCTGATAGCGAGCAGGTAACGCGCGCGCTTGGCTGGACTCTTGAGCGTCTGGTAAGCCTCGTTGAGGTTCGCCGACTGCTCGAGCGCCCGCCGCTGCTCAGCCTCGGAGCCGTCGGCAAAACGGTCCGGATGAACACCACGGGCCAATTCCAGATATCGCGCCGACAACTGATCGAGATCCAGCTGGAAAGCAGGCTGCAACTGGAACAACGCAAAATGACAAGGAGTACCCACAAGCTGCCTCAGATGTTGAAGCTTTCGCCGCAGCCACATTCACCGCGTACGTTGGGGTTGTTGAACTTGAAGCCTTCGTTCAACCCTTCCTTGACGAAATCCAGCTCGGTGCCGTCCAGGTACGTCAGGCTTTTCGGGTCGATGATCACTTTCTGACCATGACTTTCGAACACCTGATCGTCTTCGCCCACTTCGTCGACGAATTCCAGTACATAGGCGAGGCCAGAACAGCCCGTGGTGCGAACACCCAGGCGGATACCCTCGCCCTTGCCACGCCCCGCGAGGGAACGCTGCACATGCTTAGCTGCCGCTTCTGTCATCTGGATAGCCATGAAAACTCCTTACCGATACGCGGATCAGATCAAGCCTTTCTTCTGCTTGTAGTCGCGAACGGCGGCCTTGATGGCGTCTTCAGCGAGTACCGAGCAGTGGATCTTCACTGGCGGCAGGGCCAGTTCTTCGGCCAGCTGGGTGTTCTTGATGGTTTCGGCTTCGTCGAGGGTCTTGCCCTTCATCCACTCGGTGGCGAGGGAGCTGGACGCGATGGCGGAACCGCAGCCGTAGGTCTTGAACTTGGCATCTTCGATGATGCCTTGCTCGTTGACCTTGATCTGCAGGCGCATCACGTCGCCGCACGCCGGGGCGCCGACCATGCCGGTGCCGACATCAGGATCCTGCGCGTCCATCTTGCCGACGTTGCGCGGGTTCTCGTAGTGGTCGATGACCTTTTCGCTATATGCCATTTGCTTCAATCCTCATCAGTGAGTCGCTCTGGTGGCGACTTCTTCAGTGCGCCGCCCACTCGATTTTCGAAATGTCGACGCCGTCTTTGTACATGTCCCACAGCGGCGACAGAGCGCGCAGCTTGGTAACGGCCTCGCAGACTTTCTGCGCGGCGTAATCGATTTCTTCTTCGGTGGTGAAACGGCCGAAGGTAAAGCGAATGGAGCTGTGGGCCAGTTCGTCGTTGCGGCCCAGGGCGCGCAGTACGTAGGAAGGCTCCAGGGACGCCGAGGTGCACGCCGAACCGGACGACACGGCCAGATCCTTGAGCGCCATGATCAGCGACTCGCCTTCAACATAGTTGAAGCTCAGGTTCAGGTTGTGCGGTACGCGGGCGATCATGCTGCCGTTGACGTAGAGTTCTTCCAGATGCTCGACCTGCTTGAAGAAGCGGTCGCTCAGGGCCTTGATGCGTACGTTCTCGGCGGCCATGTCTTCCTTGGCCACGCGGAAGGCTTCGCCCATGCCGACGATCTGGTGGGTCGCCAGGGTACCGGAACGCATGCCACGCTCGTGACCGCCGCCGTGCATGGTCGCCTCGAGGCGAACACGCGGCTTGCGGCTGACGTACAGCGCGCCGATGCCTTTAGGGCCGTAGGTCTTGTGGGCCGAGAACGACATCAGGTCGACTTTCAGCTTGGACAGGTCGATGTCGACCTTGCCGGTGGACTGGGCCGCGTCGACGTGGAACAGGATACCCTTGGAACGGGTCAGTTCGCCGATGGCGGCGATGTCGTTGACGGTGCCGATTTCGTTGTTCACGTGCATGATCGAAACCAGGATGGTGTCGTCGCGCAGGGCGGCTTCAACCATGGCCGGGGTAATGATGCCGTCTTCACCCGGCTCGATGTAGGTGACTTCGAAGCCTTCACGCTCCAGTTGGCGCATGGTGTCCAGGACAGCCTTGTGCTCGATCTTGGAGGTGATCAGGTGCTTGCCCTTGGTGTGGTAGAAATGCGCGACACCCTTGATTGCCAGGTTGTCGGATTCAGTGGCACCGGAGGTCCAGACGATTTCACGCGGGTCGGCGTTGACCAGGTCAGCGACCTGGCGACGGGCGTTTTCGACCGACTCTTCGGCCTTCCAGCCAAACACGTGGGAACGGGACGCCGGGTTACCGAAGTTTCCGTCGACCAGCAGGCATTCACTCATTTTTTGCGCAACACGCGGATCAACCGGGGTGGTCGCAGAGTAATCAAGGTAAATCGGCAATTTCATGGACTCTCTCCTAAATCAGGCTGGCTGGCGTTCCGCGTGCTCTGCGGCAGTCATTCGACGGCGGACGCTTCAATCTTGTCCAGGTGCGGCGCCTTGCTATTGCAACGACGCTGGTCCTGACGCTGGGCTACTTCTTGCACCTCACGACGAGTTACAAGGTCAGCCAAGCTGATACCGCTTAGAAATTCGTGAATCTGCAGGCTGAGGTCGCACCACAAGTGGTGGGTCAGGCAAGTATCGCCGCCATGGCAATCGCCAAGGCCCTGGCATTTGGTCGCATCGACCGATTCGTTCACCGCATCGATCACCTGGGCGACCTGGATGCCCTGCATATCCCGCGACAGCTGGTAGCCGCCGCCCGGGCCGCGAACGCTGGAAACCAGGTTGCTACGGCGCAGCTTGGCGAACAGCTGTTCAAGGTAGGACAGGGAAATGCCCTGGCGCTCGGAGATATCGGCCAGGGACACCGGCCCGTGCTGCGCATGCAATGCCAGATCCAGCATTGCGGTCACGGCGTATCGGCCTTTTGTAGTCAGTCGCATGGACAATTACCACGGAGTTCGGAATGGGGGCGAGTATGCAATTCCCGAGTATTTAAGTCAAGTATAAGACCTAGTGCTTTACTCAGGTTTACCCGCGAAAGAGCGCGCGCATGATAGCAAAGGCTGGTCGGCGGCGACCAGCGATACCGCGTTATCGTTTATCGCGAGCAAGCTCGCTCCCACAGGGGTCTGTGGTGTACACGAATTGTGCACCCACCAAAACCCCCTGTGTGCGAGCTTGCTCGCGATGAGGCCTGCCGGGTTTAGCTGGCCTGGCTCTGATCCTTGTCCTTCACACACGCGAAATCTTCCTCGCGCAGCTCAGGCAGGTCCTTGGCACAGTAATTACTGCCCAGATCCTTCAGGGCCCCGCACATCCCCTCCAGGCGCCCATCGACGGCCTGCAGGTGATCGAGCAACTGGTTGATGGCGCGGGCGACCGGGTCGGGCATGTCTTCGCCGACACCGTAGGCGTCGAAGCCGATCTTCTCGGCCATGGCCTTGCGGCGCGCGTCCTGCTCGTCATCGGACTTGACGATGATCCGCCCCGGAATACCCACCACGGTCGCGCCAGGCGGCACGGCCTTGGTTACGACCGCATTGGAGCCGACTTTCGCCCCCGCCCCCACCGTGAACGGCCCGAGCACCTTGGCGCCGGCGCCCACTACCACGCCGTCTTCCAGGGTCGGGTGGCGCTTGCCTTTGTTCCAGCTGGTGCCACCGAGGGTCACGCCCTGGTACAGGGTCACGTCGTCGCCGATCTCGGCGGTTTCGCCGATGACGATGCCCATGCCGTGGTCGATGAAGAACCGACGGCCGACCTTGGCGCCCGGATGGATCTCGATCCCGGTCAACCAACGCCCGAAGTTCGAGACCAGCCGCGCCAGCCATTTCCAACCCATGTTCCACAAGGCACCGGACAAGCGGTGGATCCAGATCGCGTGCATCCCCGGGTAGCAGGTCAGCACTTCAAAGGCATTGCGCGCCGCCGGGTCACGATGGAAAACACTTTGGATATCTTCACGCAAACGTTCGAACATTTTATTTCTTCCGCTTAATCAGCTCGCCACGGGCCGCCTTCTGGGTTTCCGTGAGGATGCCGCGCAATATATTCATCTCCGCCCGGCTGACCGAGCTCCGTCCGTACAACCGACGCAGGCGCGCCATCAAGTGTCGCGGCTTTTCCGGGTCGAGGAACTCGATGTCCACCAGGGTCTGCTCCAGGTGTTCATAGAACCGTTCCAGTTCGTCCATGGTCGCCAGTGTCTCACTGCGCGGCGACGTGACCTCGGTTTTTTCGACTTTGCTGGGCTTGCCTTCGGCTGCCAGCCAAGCCATGCGCACTTCATAGCTCAACACCTGCACCGCCGCCCCCAGGTTCAGGGAACTGAACTCGGGGTCGGAAGGGATATGCACGTGAAAGTGACATCGCTGCAGCTCGTCGTTGGTCAGGCCGGAGTCTTCACGACCGAACACCAGGGCGATCTCAAAGCCTTGGGCGGCCTCCTCGACCACTTTGGTGCCGCATTCGCGGGGGTCGAGCAGCGGCCAGGGGATACGGCGGTCGCGGGCGCTGGTGCCGAGCACCAGGTTGCAACCCACCAGGGCATCCTCAAGAGTGGCGACGACTTGAGCGTTGGCCAGGATGTCACCGGCACCGGAAGCCCGGGCGTCAGCCTCGTGATGGGGAAACAGACGCGGTTCGACCAGCACCAGGCGCGACAGGCCCATGTTCTTCATGGCCCGCGCAGCTCCGCCGATGTTACCCGGATGGCTGGTATTGACCAGGACGACACGAATGTTCTGCAACAAGGGGGGCGCTCTCGAACACGATAAAGGGAGCAAATCTTACAGAAGCACCTACCGTTAAGCTATGAAAGCGAACACCAACCTTCTCCTCGGAAAACTTTCTGATAGAATGCGCGGCTTTCTTTAACAACCTTAGGTGACACATCCATGCAGCCCATGCTGAATATCGCGCTGCGCGCCGCCCGCAGCGCCAGTGAACTGATCTTCCGCTCCATCGAGCGCCTGGATACCATCAAGGTCGATGAAAAAGACGCCAAGGACTACGTGTCCGAGGTCGATCGCGCCGCCGAGCAAAAGATCGTCGACGCCCTGCGCAAGGCTTATCCAAACCACTCCATCCTCGGTGAAGAGACCGGCATGCACGCCGGTACTGGCATCGAAGGCGAAGAGTACCTGTGGATCATCGATCCGCTGGACGGCACCACCAACTTCCTGCGCGGCATTCCTCATTTCGCTGTCAGCATCGCCTGCAAATACCGTGGCCGCCTGGAACACGCCGTTGTGCTGGACCCGGTTCGCCAGGAAGAATTCACCGCCAGCCGTGGCCGTGGCGCCCAACTGAACGGTCGTCGCCTGCGCGTCAGCGGCCGCACCAGCCTGGACGGCGCCCTGCTGGGTACCGGCTTCCCGTTCCGTGATGACCAGATGGACAACCTGGACAACTACCTGGGCATGTTCCGCGCCCTGGTCGGCCAGACCGCCGGCATCCGCCGCGCCGGCGCTGCGAGCCTGGACCTGGCTTATGTAGCCGCTGGCCGTTTCGATGCGTTCTGGGAATCGGGCCTGTCCGAATGGGACATGGCTGCTGGCGCCCTGCTGATCCAGGAAGCCGGTGGCTTGGTGAGCGACTTCACCGGCGGCCACGACTTCCTTGAAAAAGGCCACATCGTTGCCGGCAACACCAAATGCTTCAAGGCTGTGCTGACTGCTATCCAGCCGCACTTGCCGGCTTCGTTGAAGCGCTAAGTCGCTCGGCTACAGAAAAAGCACCCTTCGGGGTGCTTTTTTTATGCCTGCCCCACACCACTCAGCCCAGATGAATACCCCGTGGCGAGGGAGCTTGCTCCCGCTGGGCTGCGCAGCAGACCCAAGATCTTGCGGTCGCTGCGCAACCGAGCGGGAGCAAGCTCCCTCGCCACAATGGATGACACCCTGAACATTGATGGAAGCTGACCCACCGCTATCGCGAGCAATCTCCCACAGGGGATTTGGGGTGGGGCTTAAAATGCGGGCGAAAAAAAAGCACCCCGAAGGGTGCTTTTTCATAGCGACTGGATCACTGGGCGGGTTCGTTCTGCCCCAGGATCAGTTGGCCTTCTTTGCTCACCGGGATCTGGTTGCCCGGGTCGCGGTCCATGCGGACTTTGCCTTCTTTGCCGTCGAGCATGTAGCGAACATCGTAGCCTACAACCTTGTCGCTGATGTCATTGACCGTGTTGCAGCGAGTCTGGGTGGTGGTGTAGGTGTCGCGTTCCTGCATGCCTTCCTGAATCTTGTTACCGGCATAACCACCACCGGCCGCACCCGCCACGGTGGCGATTTTCTTGCCGGTGCCGCCGCCGATCTGGTTACCCAGCAAGCCACCGGCTACGGCGCCCAACACGGTGCCGGCGATCTGGTGCTGGTCCTGGACTGGCTTCTGCCGAGTCACGGTGACGTCCTTGCACACTTCACGCGGGGTCTTGATTTGGGTCTTGACCGGCTCCACGGCCAATACTTGCGCATACTCAGGGCCACTTTTTACCAAGCTGTAGGTGGCGACCGCACCACCGGCTGTTACACCGACAGCACCCAATACCGCACCAACCAGCATCGATTTGTTCACTTGAACCTCCTGACCATCACAAGCGGATTAATCCGCGCTTCTCCCAGCCTTGGAGCACAAAAAAAGGCGCGAGTTCAACTCGCGCCTTTTCAGCCGTGACGGGCGGAGCGACGAGCCTTATGGGCGGTCGTCCACTTCCGTTTCGGTGGCCGCTGGAGGAATCAGGTCCTCGGTGCTCAGGTTCAGCCAGATCAGCACCACGTTAGCGATGTAGATCGACGAGTAGGTACCCGCCAGCACGCCGATGAACAGCGCGATGGAGAAACCGAACAGGTTGTCGCCACCAAAGATCAGCAGCGCCGCGATCGCCAGCAAGGTGGAGATCGACGTCGCCATGGTCCGCAGCAGCGTCTGGGTGGTCGAGATGTTGATGTTCTCGATCAACGACGCCTTGCGCAGCACACGGAAGTTCTCACGCACCCGGTCGAACACCACGATGGTGTCGTTGAGCGAGTAACCAATGATCGCCAGCACCGCCGCCAACACCGTCAGGTCGAAGGTGATCTGGAAGAACGACAGGATGCCCACGGTCACGATCACGTCGTGGATCAGCGAGACAATCGCACCCACCGCGAACTTCCACTGAAAGCGGAAGGCCAGGTAGATCAGGATGCCGCCCAGCGCCATCAGCATGCCGAGGCCGCCCTGGTCGCGCAGCTCTTCACCCACTTGCGGGCCGACGAACTCGACGCGCTTGACCTGGGCCGGGTTATCGCCGCCGGCCTTCTGCAAGGCCTCGGCCACCTGGTGACCCAGTTGCGGGTCTTCACCCGGCATACGCACCAACAGGTCCGTCGTCGCACCGAAGCTCTGCACGATGGCATCGCTGTAGCCCGACGTCGCCAGTTGCTCGCGCACCTTGGTGACATCGGCCGGACGCTCGTAGGTCAGCTCGATGAGCGTACCGCCGGTGAAGTCCAGGCCGTAGTTCAGACCCTTGGTGGCCCAGCTGAACAACGCCAGTACAGTGAGGAACAATGTGACGCCGAACGCAACGTTGCGAACGCCCATGAAGTTGATTGTACGTAACATGGCAGCCCCTTAAATCCACAACTTCTTGAAGTCACGACCGCCAAAGATCAGGTTGACCATTGCGCGGGTCACCATGATGGCCGTGAACATCGAGGTAAAGATCCCGAGGGACATGGTCACTGCGAAGCCCTTGACCGGGCCGGTGCCCATGGCGAAGAGAATCCCGCCCACCAGCAACGTGGTCAGGTTGGCGTCGAGGATCGCGGTGAATGCCCGGCCGAAGCCTTCGTTGATTGCACGTTGAATCGACATGCCCGCAGCAATCTCTTCACGTATCCGCGAGAAGATCAGCACGTTGGCGTCCACCGCCATACCCATGGTCAAGACGATACCGGCGATACCCGGCAGGGTCAGCGTAGCCCCCAGCAGCGACATCAGGGCCAGCAGCATCACCATGTTCACCGCCAGCGCGACGGTGGCGATGATGCCGAAGAAGCGGTAGATGGCGATGATGAACAGCGACACGAACAGCATGCCCCACAGGGATGCATCGATACCCTTGGTGATGTTGTCGGCACCCAGGCTCGGGCCGATGGTGCGTTCTTCAGCGAAGTACATCGGCGCGGCCAGGCCACCGGCACGCAGCAGCAGGGCCAGTTCCGAGGATTCACCCTGGCCGTTGAGGCCGGTGATGCGGAACTGGCTGCCCAGTGGCGACTGGATGGTCGCCAGGCTGATGATCTTTTTCTCTTCCTTGAAGGTCTGGACCGGTACGTCTTTCTCGACGCCATTGACCACTTGCTTGGTGTAAGTGGTGGTCGGCTTCTGCTCGATGAAGATCACCGCCATGCTGCGACCGACGTTGCTGCGCGTGGCGCGGCTCATCAGTTCGCCGCCGTGGCCGTCGAGGCGAATGTTCACCTGCGGACGACCCTGCTCGTCGAAGCCCGCCTGGGCGTCGGTCACCTGGTCACCGGTGATGATCAGGCCACGCTCGATCTGCGCCGCCGGACGACCGCCCTCACGGAACTCGAAGCTCTCGGAAGTGGCCTTGGAAGCACCCGGCTCAGCGGCCAGGCGGAATTCCAGGTTGGCGGTCTTGCCGAGGATACGCTTGGCTTCGGCGGTGTCCTGCACGCCCGGCAGCTCAACCACGATGCGGTTGGCGCCCTGGCGCTGCACGATCGGCTCGGCCACACCCAGCTCGTTGACGCGGTTACGCACCGTGGTCAAGTTCTGCTTGATGGAGTATTCGCGGATTTCCGCCAGCTTGGCCGGGGTCATCGCCAGACGCAGCACCGCCTGACCATTGAGGTCGGCCGGCACAATGTCGAAATCGTTGAAGTTCTTGCGGATCAGCGCACGGGCCTGCTCGCGGGTATCTTCATCGCTGAAGCCCAGCTGAATGGCACCGTCGAGTTGCGGCAGGCTGCGATAACGCACGCGCTCTTTACGCAGCAAGCTCTTGACGTCGCCTTCGTAGACTTTCATCCGCGCGTCGAGGGCTTTTTCCATGTCCACTTCCAGCAGGAAGTGCACACCACCGGACAAGTCCAGGCCCAGCTTCATCGGGTGCGCGCCGAGCTTGCGCAGCCATTGCGGGGTGGTCTGGGCCAGGTTCAGGGCCACGACGTAATCGTCACCCAACGCCTTGCGCACCACGTCCTTGGCTGGCAGTTGGTCTTCTGCCTTGACCAGGCGCAACAGGCCGCCCTTGCCGTTTTCGGCGATGGACGCAGCCTTGACCTCGATATTGGCCGCCTTGAGCGCAGCGCTCGCACGGTCCAGATCGGCCTGGGTGACCTGCAGCGCAGTGCTTGCGCCACTGACCTGAATGGCCGGGTCATCCGGGTAGAGATTGGGAGCGGAATAAATCAGACCGACCGCCAGCACCGCCAGGATCAGTAAATATTTCCACAGAGGGTATTTGTTCAGCATCACGCCGCCCGCTTATGACGCGGGGCGCCTTGCGCGCCCCGTCGATTGAATAGAAGTTGTTACTTAGATCGCTTTCAGCGTGCCTTTTGGCAGCGTGGCCGCGATGGCGCCCTTCTGGAACTTCATTTCAACAGTGTCGGACACTTCCAGTACCACGAAGTCATCAGCCACTTTGGTGATCTTGCCCGCGATGCCGCCGGTGGTGACCACTTCATCGCCCTTCTGCAAGCTGCTGAGCAGGTTCTTCTGCTCTTTGGCGCGCTTGGCCTGTGGACGCCAGATCATCAGGTAGAAGATGACCAGGAAGCCGACCAGGAAAATCCACTCGAAACCGCCACCCATAGGGCCGGCAGCAGCAGGTGCAGCGGCATCAGCCATGGCGTTAGAGATAAAAAAGCTCATTTAGCACTCCAGTTGCAAGTATTGAATCTAGGGATCGGAAAACTCAGTCCAAAGGCGGAACAGGCAACCCGCGCTTGGCATAGAAGGCCTCGACAAAGGCGGCCAATGTACCCTGTTGGATAGCCTCGCGCAAACCAGCCATAAGCACCTGATAATGGCGCAAATTGTGGATGGTATTGAGCATACTGCCGAGCATTTCGCCGCACTTGTCCAAATGATGCAGATAAGCGCGGGAGAAGTTCTGGCAGGTGTAGCAATCACACGTCGGATCCAGCGGCG
The DNA here is from genome assembly GCF_900103575.1 of Pseudomonas sp. NFACC51. Taxonomy (NCBI): domain Bacteria; kingdom Pseudomonadati; phylum Pseudomonadota; class Gammaproteobacteria; order Pseudomonadales; family Pseudomonadaceae; genus Pseudomonas; species Pseudomonas sp. NFACC51. The sequence goes on from NZ_FMXH01000005.1 coordinate 362,885, forward strand.
AATCATCATGGCGATGGAACGCGTTACGGATCTTCAGCACGCCCGTGTCGATGAACAGATGCCCATTGCGGGCATTACGGGTTGGCATCACGCAATCGAACATGTCCACCCCGCGGCGCACACCCTCAACCAGATCTTCCGGTTTGCCAACGCCCATAAGGTAACGAGGTTTGTCAGCGGGCATTTCGCCCGGCAGGTAATCGAGCACCTTGATCATCTCGTGCTTGGGCTCACCCACCGACAGGCCGCCAATCGCCAGGCCGTCGAAGCCGATCTTGTCCAGGCCTTCCAGCGAGCGCATGCGCAGGTCGCGGTGCATGCCGCCCTGGACGATACCGAACAACGCCGCGGTGTTTTCGCCATGGGCATTCTTCGAACGCTGGGCCCAGCGCAACGACAGTTCCATGGACACCCGCGCCACGTCTTCATCGGCCGGGTACGGCGTGCATTCGTCGAAGATCATCACGATGTCCGAGCCCAGGTCGCGCTGCACCTGCATCGACTCTTCCGGGCCCATGAACACCTTGGAACCGTCCACCGGCGAGGCGAAGGTCACGCCCTCCTCCTTGATCTTGCGCATCGCGCCCAGGCTGAACACCTGGAAGCCGCCGGAGTCGGTCAGGATCGGGCCTTTCCACTGCATGAAATCGTGCAGGTCGCCGTGGGCCTTGATCACTTCCATGCCCGGGCGCAGCCACAGGTGGAAGGTATTGCCCAGGATGATTTCCGCGCCAATGGCCTCGATGTCACGCGGCAGCATGCCCTTGACCGTGCCATAGGTGCCCACCGGCATGAACGCCGGGGTTTCCACGGTACCGCGGGGGAAGGTCAGACGACCGCGACGAGCCTTGCCATCGGTGGCGAGCAACTCGAAGGACATGCGACAGGTGCGACTCATACTGTTTCCTCGGGTCCGCGTGGCGCGGGGTTACGGGTGATGAACATCGCATCACCGTAGCTGAAAAAGCGGTATCCATGCTCGACGGCGGCCTTGTAGGCGGCCATGGCTTCGGGATAACCGGCGAACGCCGAAACCAGCATCAACAGCGTGGATTCGGGCAAATGAAAGTTGGTGACCAGGGCATCGACCACATGGAACGGCCGGCCCGGGTAGATAAAGATATCGGTGTCGCCACTGAATGGCTTGAGCACGCCATCGCGAGCAGCGCTTTCCAGGGACCGCACACTGGTGGTCCCCACCGCCACCACCCGCCCACCGCGAGCGCGACAGGCCGCCACGGCTTCGACCACTTCCTGGCTCACTTCGAGCCATTCGTTGTGCATGTGGTGGTCTTCGATACGCTCGACTCGCACCGGCTGGAACGTGCCAGCGCCAACGTGCAGCGTCACGAATGCGGTCTCCACGCCCTTGGCGGCAATCGCCTCCAGCAACGGCTGATCGAAATGCAGCCCCGCCGTCGGCGCCGCCACCGCCCCCAGGCGCTCGGCGTACACGGTCTGATAACGCTCGCGGTCCGAACCTTCGTCCGGGCGGTCTATATAAGGAGGCAACGGCATGTGCCCGACACGGTCGAGCAGCGGCAACACCTCCTCGGCAAACTCAAGCTCGAACAACGCATCATGCCGCGCCACCATCACCGCCTCGCCGCCACCGTCGATCAAAATCGACGAACCGGGCTTGGGCGACTTGCTGGAACGCACATGGGCCAGCACACGATGACTGTCCAGCACCCGCTCCACCAGAATCTCCAGCTTGCCACCGGAGGCCTTCTGGCCAAACAACCGCGCCGGAATCACCCGGGTATTGTTGAACACCATCAAATCGCCCGGGCGCAAATGCTCAAGCAAATCAGTGAATTGACGGTGAGCCATGGCACCGCTGACCCCGTCCAGGGTCAACAGTCGACTGGCGCGACGCTCGGCCAGAGGGTGGCGAGCGATCAGCGAATCCGGGAGTTCGAAGGTAAAGTCAGCAACACGCATGATGGGGTTCGTCTAGCAGGGCCGGAAAGTCTAGCGGAAATATCAAAAATTCACCATGAAACGTGATTGACCAACGGTAGGCACCTCTCTATACTTCGCCGCCATTGAGCCCTGATGGCGGAATTGGTAGACGCGGCGGATTCAAAATCCGTTTTCGAAAGGAGTGGGAGTTCGAGTCTCCCTCGGGGCACCATCTTAAAGAAAGACCTTGAAATTCAAGGTCTTTTTTTTCGTCTGCAGGAAAGTCACCCGATCCATTTGTGGCGAGGGGATTTATCCCCGCTGGGTCGCGAAGCGGCCCCAACCACCAAACCTGTGGCAAGGAAGAATCTGTGGCCATTAAGAAACCCGTGGCGAGGGAGCTTGCTCCCGCTTGAGCGCAAAGCGCTCACAAAAAATGTCACAGCCCCCACCGATGCTCCGCCTTGCAACGCCCAGTTGACCCACCGCCCCTCCTCACCCGCTGACAAAGGATTTCACCCCATGGAATTGCTACTGGAAACGGTCGCTCTTTACTCGCTGAAGCTGGCTTATGAGACGGAGGGGCATAGTCCGATTTTGCGGGATGATCCGTTGATGGGCGGGTGTGATCGGGAGGTTTTTGGGTTGTTGGTGCGGCGGGGGGATTTGGTTGGGATTCAGGGCGAAATCGGTCGATGCCTGGGTTTAGCGTTGGGGGCGATTGGCGGGGTGGATACAGTGCTGGGCCGAGAGCTGCATCGTTTGGCTGCGGATTTCAACGCAGTGCAGAATATGGATGATCTTTACGCTCCGCTCATCGCGCTTAACGGTTATGTGAAAGACATTCTATAACCCGCAGCGCTCGTTCCCACGCTCCGCGTGGTAACGCATCCCGCGACGCTCCGCGTTGCAGACTTACAAACAAAACACGCCCCTATGCAGGTAATCATGGACGACATCATCGCAGCGATTGGCAATTGGCTAACCGAAACCCATGAGGGGAAACGGCGGGCCGTGAGCAATCTGGAATGGCTCTTCTGGATCGCCGCCGGGATCGTTGGTTCGCTGCGACACGCGTATCCAAGATGCTTAAACGGGGATAGCACGGCAGGATCAACCTTCTACCGGTGACCATTCGCCTAGCGATTGAGGAGAGGGAGCGGCTCGTGAAGATTGCCCTGATTGCTCAAATACACAGGTATGACGTCACCGCTCGCTCAAGCATGTCCACCAGCTCAGGATCCATGAAGCGATAGTCATCGGGAATATCCAGTACATGCAGCTGCTTGTGCTCAAGCAGCCGAGCGTACTCTGCCCGTAGACGATGCTCGTGCTTGCGCTCCATCACAAATATGACATCGGCCCAACGGATATCCGCTGGGCCGATAGGCTTGCGTGCGTTCGGGCTGGTGCCCGCCGAACGAGTGCTGAAACCAGGACATCGCCGCCAGTTCGCCTCCCCGGTAGGGCTGCGCCATTGGTTACGACTGCAAACGAACAGGAGATTAGTCACTCTTGATCCAACAGTTGGCGGGTGGTGCGGATGGGATAGCTCATACCGAGCTGACGCGCCCGGTGCAGCTTGTCCGCACGGGTGTACATCAGCTTCCAGTTCTTTTCTGGCTTGAAGTCCTGCGGGCTAATCGCCTCGCGCCCATTGTGCTTGCGGGATTGCGCGCGTCTCCAGCTACGGGTTCTTTCCATGGTTGTTTCCTCGTGAGTACCGGGTTCAGCAGCCGCGGTAATACGAGGTGGTGGGATGGTAAACGTGAATTGGGGGTGTGGCTAGTTTGGGCGGGGGTGGATAGCTGTGGTTGGGTGGTCCGACGTGGCTATCGATTCCGGATTAAGGGGAAAAGGGACGGATTACTTCGGCTGTGGCAAAAGTTGAATCGTTTGGCTGCAGAATTAAGAGCCGTACAAACGATGGACCTGCTCAATGCTTTGCTAAAAAGTTTAAGAACTATTGGAACGATATTTAATGAACAGCGGCGTCTCGTGCCCGCCTCAGACGCTTGATAAACACGACTCTAAAACCAACAACCGCTCGTCGACACTGTCAACTTTGACAGTAGCCACTTCAAGACACGAAGACGAAACTCTCATCAAGTTCAAGAACGGACAGTTAAACCTAAAGGGGTGTAGCTCTGAAAAATATTCTTAGGCCCTGACTCCTCCAACTGGACTTTGTTGATTCGAAGTAGTTGTGGTGCTGCTGCATCTCACCATATCTTACCACTAAATAAAGTAAGGGAAAATGCAATGAAGCATAAACTGGCATTCACTGCTCTTTATATTTCTCTATTTACCCCTGCAAGTTGGGCAACTCCACTGGCGACTCTTGGACCAGATGAAAAGGTTGTGCGAAATATATTGGTTGATGAGGAAAATATGCCGACCGACCCCAAGCTCTATACTTCCGCGATAGGAGGGGCACATTTCGAGCGTTCGGCCCTCCGCACCCAACAAGGTTATACGGTGGAAAGCGGTTATTTGCGTAACGATGCAAAGGAAGAGGTGGGCTCTATGGTATTGGTTCGCTCCCCTAATGGATCCGTCACAGCATTTGTTGACGAGCCAAATAAGCGTGGATTGTTGGAGATTGACCCAAACGGCAAAAGCAAATTCACAGCAGATACGCCACACGACCCGATGGCGCCGGATACCGTAAAAGGGGACGTAACGGACTCTCGAACATCAAATGTTTCATCCGCGCTAACTGAAGGCAATACGCCGAAAGCGCTGTCCTATGCAGATGTTCTGGTTGCCTACGGCAATGCTATTTATAACAAGGTTTCCGACCCGATTGCGTTTGCCTTAGGGCAGGTAGAAACGGTGAACACAGCATTGAGAAAAACGGGCAACAACGAGATTGCCTTAAGACTCGCAGCAATCACTGTTTTCCATAACAACACATCCGTATCCCAGACTGGCATAACCAGCTGGCAGAACTTTCTCGCTCCCTACAAGTCACTCTTGAAGACCGACCTGAATGTAGTATTCACAGGCAAGGGAGGTAGTTTTTGGAGCAGATATGAGTATGGGATAGCTTTTACCCCTGGCCTTACAAGCCTTAACGCGGTGCTGGACGACAGTACCGTACTCAGACATGAGGTGGCGCATAATGCTGGAGCAAAGCATTGCGGCGAGACAAATGACTACGCCCAAGGCTATAAAGGTACCCGCCCCCTAATGGATGATTTCTATTCCATCCTCTGTGGAAATGAATACCAAGGCGTGTATTCCAACCCTCACTATACTAATTTTTTCGGCATTGTAATGGGCAGCGCAACTAAAGGTGACACAGCGAGAGTTTGGCGCGAAAACACCGCCAGGATTGTTAATAGCAATGTCGAACCCTCGGGGCTGCGATTGATGCTAGTCGGAAGTCGAGTGGCTGAGTTGCGCTTGAGCGTGCCCGAAGGATTGGCGCCCTATGTAGTGGCTCAATCACAAGATAACGGCCCTACTACACCGATAGTTTCCCCTAATGGGGAATACACTCGCCTAGAAGCATTCGTAACGGCCGAGGGAAGTACTCAACGATACATGGTACGACTCCGCGGCACCAGGGCAAATGGGGGTTGTGCATACCGTCAAATGCATTATGCCTACAAATGTCAAAGTGGAGCCAATTTACACTTAAGGATTAACTATATTGATGCCGACAATCCAGACCTCCCACGAAACAAGCACTACACAGGCTTCCTACCGCTTATTAAAAAAGAGTGGCCAGATGAGTCCCAAGTTCCAATCAACGTGTCGATTGCTGTATGGAGATAGTGCCGTATCGGTCCGAATACAGGCTAAATAAATAGAGGAGGATTTTTGGTAAAGGGGACTGGTAAAGGGGATGGATTTATTTAAAAAGGTCTTGCTCAGCAAGACCCTTTTATGCTTCGTGGATCAACGATCCACATGCCCAACCTACCTCACCTCAACAATATCCAACGCCCGATTCGCCAATAGCTCACTCAGCTCAATCACCTGCAAAATCCCCAACGCAACACGCCGTCGCGAACCATCCAGATCAAACGCCAAATCGCTGATCATCGCATTCGCCGAAGCCAGGTTCTCACTGAGATTCGCAAGCAAACACTCAGAATCAACATCAGGATCTATGCGAAAAATGGAGTCGGACTTATCAGACGTTTCGCTCTTAGGCTTAGGCTTCAGGTAGTAATCCAACGCTCGCGTGGCAGCGTCGTCGATTTTCTTGTTGCGGGCGGACTGAACGCGGGATTCGTGTTCGTCGGTGACGGGAGGATTCGGAGTAACTTTCGCCATCTACTTAGGTTCCTGTAAGTGATGCTGAAACCACCTCGCGACTAAACGAGAGGGCGGCAGCTGTACGCAGGTTAGTCGACCGGTGAACCTAAGAATCCCGGCGCGCCCGAGGGCGCCCTGCGTACAGCCACCATCAATACAGGAACAGCAAAGCCTGTCCGACAGGGACGTGTTACGCCTTAGGTAAAACGGGCGACTAAACCCGATCACTGATGAGCAGTGACCGAACCCAAACTACCGACGCAGCCCAAGGCGCACAAGCCGGCGGATTCTGGCGTAGTTGTAGGCAATGGCGCAAGACGACGTCGGCTCATGAGCCTGGCCGTCCAACGTCTGACAGACCCGGCATAAAAATCTTTCCGTTCCATCCCTTCCCGCAAATCTCCCATCCGCTGCAGCAAAGTCCCCGGCCAATCCGCGCCTCGATAATGCCCACTTCGCTAGCCCGCCCCTTATCGCCAGCCCCCTATAAACCCCATGAACCTACGCACCTTCATTCGCGGCTACTGCCTCAATTCCCGGCTCGCCACGAATGCCCTGACCCGCCTGCACAAGTCGCTCTCGTCCCTGGTCAGCTATCTGGCCCAGCAGGGCTTTGATTCCGCTATGTGGCCGGCAACCCGCGACGAAGCCACCCTGGACCGTCGCCTCAACACCGTCTGCCCAGAGCTGGCCGCCACCGGGAAAAAGGGACAGATTTATTTTTAGTCAAAGAAGTAAATTGTTCCATTTTTCCGCCTTTCCTCAATGGGGATGCTTATTCCAAGCGCTCGCCAAAATATGGTGGGCTCATGCAAAGTTGGCTATAAGGCTTGAAACTTGAGCATCCGTTTCTCACGCCAAACGAGGTACTCGGCTAACACTGGAGCGCGGCGATGGCGAGACAAGACAGCTAAAGGAAATATATCTCTCCTTTTTCTATTTTTTCTACGCAATGGCCTTTCTAGCGTTATGTCAGAGGATCCGTCAGCAAGCTTGGACGATGTCCATCCTTAACAGAGTGCCCCTCAACGCAGGCTCGTCTCCACCGAAAAATGGCAATGGTCATAAAGTGGAGACACGATGAGGTAAATCACAGCCGCCCCCAATCTACGCTGGGGCGTTGATCTTCCTATAGACGTAGATAGTGGCAAGGTAGTAGCTTGACAGTATCAGGCTGGACACCATCGACGACCATAATTTTTCGTTATCAGATTTTCAACAACCTAAAACAACATCAGACTGTTAAAAGTTCTACTAAGGAGCAGTTATGGCAAAGTGTATATTTTCGGTTATAGAATCAAGGTGGTGGAGCGATGGCAATCACAGTGTCAGGCCATTATTCGAAGCTCTAGCTGGGATACATTACGACAATCCATCAGCCTTCTATTATGATATGTTCAGTGAAAAGCAATCTTTATCATCAGGTCTAAAAATGCGCTGCCGAGATAGTCAAACCCAAGTGGTATATCTCGCCACTCATGGAAGCGACAGCTCTATTGGCGGAGCAAGCGGTCACATGATCACGCGTACTGAACTGAGAAATATGCTCACAACTCACAACAATACAAAACAAGTAAAGGGACTTTATCTAGGAACATGTTTGATGGGAAATCAGTCTTTAGCAAAATTCCTTCTTGAAGATGCTGGCACTAATTTAGATTGGGTTGCTGGCTACAAGGAGGAAGTAGACTGGATCGACGGGAGTGCCATTGATATGATCTTCTTCTCTAAGCTTGCAGAGGAGTATCGAAAAAATAATAGTCGCCGCAAAGGAAAAAAATCCTCAAGGCAGATGGCTCATACTGCCGGATCGGAACTGCTTCACCTTGTACCTGGCGCACATTCGAAATATGGATTTAATATATTCATGCATGAAAGCCGAAAATTGACTAGCATGTTTAGCTAGGCGCTACAACTTAACCGCCTTTATATGCATTAAAACCGAAACTTGCGCCAAATAAAGAAGAGAAAACAGAAACGAGACAGATTTATTTTCGCCACATAAATAAATCTGTCCCATTTTGACTATCAAAAAATTTGTTTTCTTCCAGTACGGCAGCGACTTTCACTGAGCCAACAATTACTTACGCACATCCTGTAAAAAAGGAACAGAGCTACTTTCGATCAGCCAGGAAAAACAAATCCATTCCTTTCGAGCACTCGGAGTAAAAATGTCAGGCGAAAAATTACCAAATGAGATCAAGACACAGGCAATCGACTATGTCACCTCCGCTACGAAGGCGGCCCTAGGAGCTGTGCCCTTTGCTGGTTCCCTTCTTGCAGAAGTCGCTGGCTCGATCATTCCGAACCAAAGAATTGACCGCATAGCGGACTTCGCATTCAAGTTGCAAGAAAGAATTGAGCAGTTAGAGGTAACGCAGGTACGCTCGGAGCTTGAAAATGAGGAATTTACCGACCTGCTTGAAGAGTCCTTACGGCAAGCTTCGCGAGCTACCAGTGAAGCACGCCGTCAATATCTCGCGTCCCTAGTAGCAAATAGTCTTAACTCGAACTCCATAGAACATGCCGAATCGAAGCATTTAATGCGTATTCTTGGCGAACTCAACGACGTTGAAGTACTCTGGCTTCGCTTCTTTAATGAGCCCACTATGGAAGGTGACAAAAAGTTCCGCAAGCTTCACTCCGAAGTGTTTAAGTACAACGCTACGACCATAGGCTCAAGCCAGGAAGACCTCGATGCCAATGCGCTTCGTGAAAGCTACAAGGACCATTTAGTTCGACTTGGACTCATCACCGAACATATCAGAAAGAACCGTGATGGAACACCGGAGTACGACAAATTCACCGGAAATCCTGCTGTGAGCTATCGAAAAACGAACCTCCTCGGAATAATGCTTCTTCGGAGTATAGGCATGATTGCAGACGAATGAGTCACGAAAATAAGAGCGCACATTTATCAACAAATATAACTACTTCATTTTTCAGGACGGCATACATACAGCCACAGACAAGTGCAGGGTAGTGAGTACTAAAAAAAGGACAAAAAAAGGGACAGATTTATTTACAGGGGAAAATCCCTCGCACTCACGGCGGAATCGATATTAGCCGCAGTATATGGATCAATCAAACCAGCACTCTTTCATCTCTTAAGAGTTTGGTGGCGGCTGAATGTAAATCACTCGTTTATCCCGACCGACCATCAAACCGATGATGAGACAGATCACCCCCAAGAAGAAGCCAACGAATCCCAAAAAGCCACTCACCAAGGTGCCGCCAATCGCGGCTCCTGCGGTTTCCGCCCCTGAATGAGCGCCACTAATATTGGTGGCTATATGGCTACCGGTAAAAACAATACCAGCCAAGGGGAGCATGAATGCAGCGATGCCCGAGGTGACCAAAAGTCGACGCCATGCCTTGCCAGCAGAGGGAGCGGAGACAGCTATTGCGAGTGCAAGAATCCATGTCACGAAGAAAACAATCGCGCCAGCCCCTCCACCAGCGCTCGGTGATGCCGCCCCGGCAATGGCGACAACTGTCGAAACAAGAATGGCTAATATCAACCCCGCGACCAACCCTGCAAGAATTTTCATCCTAAACTCCTGTTTGCACCACGCCGAATTTGTCCGAGTCAGGTATAGCAGCAAAACGCCACTGCTGCCCTGCGAAAATTTTTCATACCTCAGCTTGCAGGGAACGCTCGTATGCATGGAGAATTCAGACCTCTTGGGGCCTCGGGTTTGCTGGGGCGCTAAGCCTCTCGGGCACAAAAAAAGGCCTTGCTGGGCAAGACCTTTTTCCAATCAAGGCAGCACGTAATACTGCTGCGTTACCTCACCTCAACAATATCCAAAGCCCGATTCGCCAACAGCTCACTCACCTCAATCACCTGCAAAATCCCCAACGCAACCCGCCGCCTCGAACCATCCAAATCAAACGCCAAATCATTGATCATGGCATTAGCCGAAGCCAGATTCTCACTGAGATTCGCAAGCAAACACTCAGAATCAACCTCCGGATCAATCCGAAAAATGGAGTCCGACTTGTCAGACGTTTCGCTCTTAGGCTTGGGCTTCAAGTAGTAATCCAACGCACGGGTGGCAGCGTCGTCGAGCTTTTTGTTGCGGGCAGACTGGGCACGGGATGTGGGTTCGTCTGAATCTGTAACTGGAGGATTCGGTGTAACTTTGACCATGGTCTTAACTCTCTGGTTGAGGCCACGACCCGTTCGCTGCTAAACGAATTGGGAGGCAGCTGTACGCAGGTTAGCAGACCGACGAGTTAAGAAATCGGCGCGTCCGAGGACGCCCTGCGCACAGCCACCATCAAGTGCAGGAATGGGGATTCCTGTCTGATGACGCGTTGTGCGACTTAACTCGGCGAGCTGCTAAACCCGATCACTGACCATCAGTGACAGGCCCAAAACTACCGACGCAACCCCAGGCGCACAAGCCGGCGGATTCTGGCGTAGTTGTAGGCAAAGGCGCAAGGCGCTGTGGCTTGGCGGGCCTTCGTCGTTGGCGTCTGTCGGTCTTTACTGACAGATGCCATTCGACTGGGCCGAGCAGATGTCCGATGCCGTTCAGTTGAGGTCGTCGGAAGATCTGTGGCGAGGCGCTTATAGGAGGGGGCTGCTGCGCAGCCCAGCGGGAGCAAGCTCCCTCGCCACGGTGGTTTGCTTCCTGAATTGCGTTGTGAGTGGAGCCGCTAGGCGCCCTCGCCCTTCTCCGACGACTCATCGCTGTGCACCACCACCAACAACTGCGCCTGGACATCCCCCACCGAACGCAGGCGATGGGGTTTCTGCGCATTGAAATGCAGGGCGTCCCCGCGGTTCAGCAGCACGCGCTCGTTCATGAAGTCCACTTCCACCTGCCCCTCGTGCACGAACAGGAACTCCTCTCCGGTGTGTTCCTTGAACGCGTGATGGGCGGTGAATTCGGCGGCCGGGTAAAGGATGAAGGGCAGCAGGCTGCGCTCGGACACTTGATGGGCCAATACCGCGTATTCGGAGCTGCCGTTGCTCGCCGCGAGGGATTGGCGGTCTTCGCTGCGCACCAGGCTGTAGCTGTCGAGGGAGACGGTTTCTTCGGAGAACAGCTCCTCGACTTTCACGCTCAGGGCCTTGGCGAGCTTGAGCGCTGTGGCGATGGAGGGCGTGCTCAAGCCCCGTTCCACCTTGGACAGGTAGCTCTTGGTCATCCCGGTTTTTTCGGCCAGGACGTCCAGTGTCATGCCGAGTTTTTTCCTGAGCAATTTCAAGCGAATGGACATAGGTAACCAACATTTCCAGAGAAACGGACAATCTGCGATTGCAAATGACACTTTGTGTCATATAGTCTATTTAGTGTCATTAGCACCTTCCTTTCACAGCTTCCATGACGCGGATCAAGAACGGTCAAAGAACGAATCAGGAGAACGGAGATGAGCAAGACACTGGCGACGCCCAAGGACCAGTTGGTCCAGCATGCTGTTAACCAGATGCAGAAAACACTGCCGGATAATACGTGGACTGTACGACAAAAGCTGGCCCTGACCTGCCGCATCCTGTTCGAGAACGGCCACGACTCAGGGCTGGCGGGGCAGATTACCGCGCGCGGGCCGCAACCGGGCACCTATTACACCCAGCAATTGGGCCTGGGCTTCGATGAAATCACCGCTGGCAACCTGTTGCTGGTCAATGAAGACCTCGAGGTGCTGGAGGGCCATGGCATGCCCAACCCGGCCAATCGCTTTCACACCTGGGTCTACCGCGCCCGGGCGGATGTGAATTGCATCATTCACACCCATCCGACCCACATCGCCGCGCTGTCGATGCTGGAAGTGCCGCTGCAGATTTCCCACATGGACCTCTGCCCGCTGTACGACGACTGCGCCTTCCTGGAGGGCTGGCCGGGTGTGCCGGTGGGTAACGAGGAAGGCGAATTGATCGCCGGAGTCTTGGGTGACAAGCGCGCCATTCTGCTTTCCCACCACGGCCAGTTGTCCACCGGTGCCACCGTGGAAGAAGCCTGCAACATCGCCCAACTGATCGAACGCGCCGCGAAGCTGCAATTGCTGGCCATGGCCGCCGGCGAGGTGAAACCGATCCTGCCTCATCTGGGCCGCGAAGCCCACGACTGGATCGCCCGCCCCAAGCGCCACGCGGCCGCCTTCAACTACTACGCCCGGCAGACCCTGCGTCAACACGCCGATTGCCTGAACTGAACCCACCAGGAGCGAAGCCATGTCTACCCCCAACATCCACGGCATCATCGGCTACACCATCACGCCCTTCTCCACCGACGGCCAGGGCTTGGACCTGGACGCACTGGGCCGGTCCATCGACCGTCTGATCGACAGCGGCGTGCATGCCATCGCGCCCCTGGGCAGCACCGGCGAAGGCGCCTACCTGAGCGACGCCGAGTGGGACCAGGTCAGCGAGTTCAGCATCGCTCGCGTCGCCGGCCGGGTGCCGACCGTGGTCAGCGTGTCTGACCTGACCACCGCCAAGGCGGTACGCCGCGCACGCTTTGCCCAGGCGAAGGGCGCCGATGTGGTGATGGTGTTGCCGGCCTCTTATTGGAAACTGAGCGAGGCGGAAATCCTCGCGCACTACCAAACCATCGGCGCCAGCATCGACCTGCCTATCATGCTCTACAACAACCCCGCCACCAGCGGCATCGACATGTCGGTGGAGCTGATCCTGCGGATTTTCAACGCGGTGGATAACGTCACCATGGTCAAGGAAAGCACCGGCGACATTCAGCGCATGCACAAGCTGCAATTGCTGGGCGAAGGCCAGGTGCCGTTCTACAACGGTTGCAACCCTTTGGCGTTGGAAGCCTTCGCCGCCGGGGCCAAGGGTTGGTGCACCGCCGCGCCGAACCTGATCCCGCAGCTCAACCTCGACCTGTACGCCGCCGTCCTGGCCAACGACCTGAGCCAGGCCCGGACGTTGTTCTATCGTCAATTGCCGTTGCTGGACTTCATCCTCAAGGGCGGTTTGCCCGCCACCATCAAGGCCGGTTTGCGCACCCTCGGCTTGGAGGTTGGCGATCCGCGTCTGCCGGTTTTCCCACTGGATGAGGCGCGTAACCAGCAACTGCAGACTATGTTGAAACAACTGCTCTGATTCAGAGTTCTAATCTTGCGACGGACAGGTGGCGCCCTGACCTGTCCGCTCGCTCCATTGAGGGTCACTTGAGATGAAGACCTATCAACCGTTGAACTGCGACCTGCATGATTACCTGGAGATTGCCTGCCTGTACGGCTACACGCTGGACATCGAACTGACTGACGGCCAACGCCTGACCGCCCGCGCGATCACCACGCGCACCGCCCCCACGCGGGAGGAGTTTTTCGACGTGGAAACTGCGGACGGTCGCCTGGAGATTCGCCTTGATCAGTTGCTGGCGATTACGCCGCGGGATGGCAGTGCCAGGTTTGGTCGGGTTGTGCTCACACCCTATACCGTGCCCGGCTAAAAAACAGTGCCGCTCCAATGCCAATTGCACTGGTCGAGACGATACCCAGGTCAAAACCGGAGATGAAAGACGGCAGCGCAAAAATACTCGCAAACCCCAGAGCGACCAGGGCAATGCCTAGCCATTTCCTGAGGCCGTAGGATTTCATATAGAAAAACAACAACAGGAACACTGCGTACGCCAGGGCGTATAGGCCATATTCGTTCATCGTCCTAGCCGCCCTGAGTATTGATGATCATGGAGGATCCGGAGTGTTGCGGACCGATGCCACCGCTGACCTGCGCATCCAGGCTGACGATGACATCACCGGCGTGATAGGTCGGCAATTTGCCTAGCGTGAACTCGCGGACGGCCCATCCCACAGGGATGACCGCGGCGGGCATGAACTTGCCTGCCGCTGCGGCGAAAACACCGCTGGTGAGGTTGGCGATACTCATTCGTTGGGCGTTGAGTAAATCCCCCTGCTGCCGGGTCAAGGGTTTGGAGATCCCGACCATCATTTGGCAGGGTAAATCCTTGGCAAGCATTTTGTCGTAGAGCTCTACCACCCGGTTGCTCACTTCATAGTGGGCGGCTTTAGCTTCACCAAAATGCAGCTCCCTGAGGCTACCCCGTTCATCGGCTGACAGGGTGAAGCGCGATACGCTGAAGATAACTCCATGGCTGCTGGAAAACTGTCCGGTTTCAAACTTCAATGCTCGCGTCCTTATCGAGTCTGGGAAGACGGGGAGTTTGTCTTAGCTGATGGGTTTTTCGCAAATGGAAGTCGGCCCTACCTGCATTGAGGAAACCGGAACAACCACTTCAAGAAACCGCCTACATCGCGCCCCTCTCTTCCCGCGTTAGCGTCTGTCCCGCACTCACTGGACGAGACTCACTACGTGGCGACACGCAAAAAAGACATCCCCCAGGTCCGAAACCCACCCGGTGGTGATGGGCATCACGTCACCTATCGGGACATGACCGCCAGCGAACTGGCCGAGCGCGAAGTCCGGCAGCAAGCGTACGAAGCCATGCTTGCCCGGCAGGCAGCCTATGAACGAGAGCGCTGGGCCACGGTGGCTAACAAGCCGTTACCCACCGTAACCGGAAGCGTGTTTGCCAAGAGCTGCAAGCTCCCCGACGGCATCATCGATTACAACAACCCCAACGGCTACGTCCCGGCCGATCTGGTCAAGCAGTACGGCGATCTCATGTGGCTCGGCGGCAGGAGCGCCGACCCATCCGGCACGATTCCCCTCAAGCAGATCGGCGCTGGCACGGTACCCGTTACGCTGGGCAGGCTCGCGCTGGGCGGGTCGGCAACTTCTACGGCAGCCGCTGCCGGCGGCACCGTTGGCGCAGCGCTGCTGACAGGCATTGTCGCCTTGCTCTGGCCCAGCAGCCTGGGTGACAGCGCGCTCTACAGCGAAGATCAGTTACGCAACCTTAAGCAGGCTCGCAGCCGCATGCGCTTGAGCGTCGAGCAGCAGGCCGATGGGAGTCTGAAGGGTTACGGTTTCTACACTGGTCAGAACCGCGATTGGGAAATGGTCGACGTTGTCCAGTTCACCCCGCGAGCCGATCAATTCATCGCCGACCTGGGTGATGGCATCGAACTGATCTGGACCCCGGCCACCAACCCGTCCGACACCCTCGGCATTCCTACCCTGGAAGCGGCGCCACAGGCACCTCACATCTGGATCTATCCACCGACGCCAGTGGCCGACAGCATCATCGTCGACCCGATCTATCCGCCGGAGTACAGGGATTTCATTCTGGTGTTTCCGGCGGATTCGGGGGTTCGGCCGGTTTATGTGGTTTTGAGTGTTCCTCGAAAGGGCTTGGCCGAGACCGGCCACGACTATCATCCAGCCCCGAAAACACACGAAATTACCGGCTTTCCCGGCTTGAGAAAAGGCGTAAAAAAGACACCCGTGCAGGGAGGTGGAGGCCTACGGCAACGCTGGCTTGATGCTAAGGGTAGAACAATTTATGAATGGGATTCTTCACATGGCGAATTGGAAGCCTATCGCTCAAGTGATGGAAGCCATTTAGGGGCATTCGACCATATCACTGGCGAGCAGACAGACGGCCCCAAAAAAAACCGTAATATCAAAAAATATCTGTGAGGATCAAATGGGACTCAAACTAAGACTTGAATGGTTTAGCAAGCAAACCGAATCCTACGAAGGAGAAGAGTATTCAAAAGACTTCGGTGAGGACGGCACTGTCATTGAAGCCCTAGGGATTCCGCTCGAAAACAACATAAATAACGGAGGATTTAATGTCCCCCAAGAATGGATAAACATTCTCCAACCTTATTTTCAGCATTCAATTGATTGGACTACCTACATCTATCAGGTCTCCTTCGATTATCGAGACAACTGGTAGCCACGGAGCGAGTGGTCAATAAAAGAGGTACATCGACTCACGCCATGTACCGTCCGCTCCAATGCCAATCACACTGGTTGAGGAAGCGCCGCTGCGCCCCCGGACCTTATCTGGTCAAGATAAGACAGTCTAGCTATCCGACGGGGCTGTGCAGTCAAAGGGGCCTAGTCTCATCAAGCTATTTGAGACGTCTTTTGGCCCTTGGCTTTTGTCGCTCTCTTGCCCTTGTGCTCAAACTCCCATCCCTTACAAGCCAGGGCCACATGCTTGGGAATCATTGAGGTCCCGCTGCTGTAAGCAGTGATAGTGCGACGGGTAAAGCCCAGCTCCTGCGCGGCAGTCGTCAACGAGAGCTTGTTGGCAGTCATCCAGCGTTTGAATGCCTGGGTCGGCATCACCTCACCGGCTTGTTCCAGCGCCAACCGATACAAGGTGACAGCCGCCAGTTCCAAGTCATCACCCCAGCTCACATCGAAGCCCCATTCGCCCACTTGGGCGGTGCCGAACAACGACAGATCCTCCAAGGGCTTGAGTACCGGGAATTGTCGGATGTGTTCCCGCAGGTCAACGTCGTAGCGCTTACCGTTGGCAAACTCCACCTGCAAGGCATGTTTGCCGGGGACAGGCTTCACGCTGCTGATTCTGGCTTTGCTGATCATGGGTCAGCTCCTCCGATTCTGTTCGTTCCACACACGCTGCAGGTCAGCGGTGTGCTTTGCCGCCCACGCCAAGGCGGCTTTCAGGGACTTAGGGTTGGCCCCTCTGCCAAGCACCTGGAGCCCGTCAATCTCCACCAGCGACTCACCATCGGGCGTTTGCACATGAAAATGCGGCGGCGCGTGATCGTCCGGGTAGATTTTTATTTTCCAGTTACGGTCGCTGTATACGGTAGCCATGCCAGGCATGCTAGGGAATTCTTTTCCCTAGCACAAGGTCGCCCGTCAGACGCTGAGCACGACCCCCTTTTTCCCGCCGAAGCGCGATTGGCTTGCGCAGACAAAAGCGCAAGACGACGTCGGCTCATGAGCCTGGCCGTCCAACGTCTGACAGACCCGGCATAAAAATCTTTCCGTTCCATCCCTTCCCGCAAATCTCCCATCCGCTGCAGCAAAGTCCCCGGCCAATCCGCGCCACGATAATGCCCACTTCGCTAGCCCGCCCCTTATCGCCAGCACCCTATAAACCCCATGAACCTACGCACCTTCATTCGCGGCTACTGCCTCAATTCCCGGCTCGCCACGAATGCCCTGACCCGCCTGCACAAGTCGCTCTCGTCCCTGGTCAGCTATCTGGCCCAGCAGGGCTTTGATTCCGCTATGTGGCCGGCAACCCGCGACGAAGCCACCCTGGACCGTCGCCTCAACACCGTCTGCCCAGAGCTGGCCGCCACCGTGTTCAGCCACGCCCGCGAAGGCATCATCCTCGTCGATCCGTACGGTCGGGTCATCAGCGTCAACGAAGCCTTCACCCGCCTCACCGGTTACGGGCAAGACGAGGTGCAGGGCCGGGAGTTGAACTCCCATCGCATGGTGCGTCGGCTCGCGGCGTTTTATGCGCCGATGAAGAATGCGCTGGATTTCCACGGGCATTGGTCCGGTGAAGTTCAGAGCCATCACAAGGATGGTCGGGAGATGACGTCGCGCATCAGCATCAGTGCCGTGCATGACCGTCACGGTAATGTGCAGCACTATGTGGCACTGCTCAGCGACATGACGCAGGTGAAGCAACGCCTTCAGTTACTGGAGCGCGATGCCCGTTATGACGCCCTCACACAGCTGCCCAATCGGTTGCTGTTGGCCGAGCGGATGCGCCAGGCGCTGGGCAAGGCGCGGATTCACCAGCACAAGGTGGCCATTGCGTTCATTGATCTGGACGGGTTCAAGGCGCTTAACGACAGTTACGGGCATGACTGGGGGGATCGGGTGTTGCAGATTGTCGCGGCGCGGATCAATGCGACGTTGCGTGAGGGCGATACGTTGGCGCGCCTCGGTGGCGATGAATTCGTGGCGGGGCTGGTGGGTTTGCAGGCGGTGGAGGACAGCGAGCCGTTGCTCAAGCGGATGCTGGCGGCGGCCAATGCGCCGATCCTGATTGGCGCGCAAACGGTGGAGATTGCCGCCAGTATCGGCGTGGCGTTTTTTCCTGAGCATGGGCAGGAAGTCGATGGGCTGATCAGCAAGGCGGACCAGGCGATGTACCTGTCGAAAAAGGCCGGCGGCAATCGTCTGGCGTTTTGTCCGACGCGGTTTATTTCGCTCAATAGCGGAGCCTGACGGTGGTGCCGAGGGTTCTTTCGCTGCCGGTCATGACGCCATAGTCACCGGCGCCGAGCAGTGAATAGACGGCGGTGATGTAGTTGCGGTCGAAGACGTTGCGCACCCAGCCCTCCACTTCCCAGGCGCGGTCCTGGCTGCGCAGGCCCAGACGCAGGTTGGTGAGGCCGTAGCTGGGTTGATAGCTGCCTTCGCCGCCTTCGAGGGTGCCGGAGTAGCCGGTGCGGAAGCTGTAGTCGATGCCGCTGAAGGCTTCCAGCCCGTAGGGCAGCGGATGGGTGTGGTCGAGGCCGCTGCTGAGGTTCCATTCCGGCGCGTTGTAGAGCCGGTCGCCGCTGAGGTCGCAGGTCCATTGGCCCGAGGCCGGCGGGCACGGGGCGTTGGGGAAGTTGCGGTAGCGTGCATCGCTCCAGGCCAGGCCCAGGCGCCCGGTGAGCCGGGGGGTGAGTTGCCAGGCGGAGTCCAGCTCGATGCCGCGCAGGCGAACCTTGCCGACATTGATCAGATTGTCCCGCAGCGGTGGCGCGAACATGGTCGTCGGCGGGCTGTAGGTGAGCGCCTGGTAGTTGTCGACGTCGGTCTGGTAGACGGCGAGGTCGAGCAACGCGCGCTCGTCCCAGAAGCGCGTCTTCATGCCCAGCTCCAACGACGTGGCGCGCTCCGGCTCGAAGGTGGGCGCGGTGAACGGGCCGACCACGTCGAAGTTGATGCCGCCGGCCTTGTAGCCCCGCGACCAACTGACGTAGCCCATCACCCCATCGCTGAAGCGGTAGCTGGCGCTGAGGAGGCTGGAGACGTTGTTTTCCTTTATCGAATCCTCGCGGTAGTAACCACCACCGAGGGCAATGTCGCGCAGCAACAGTCCACCGGCCTGGAACACCGCAGGCAAACCCGTCAGCGGGGCGAGGTTGCTGACGTCGCGGGAGATCCAGCCGTCCTTGCGCTCCTGGCTGTAGCGCAGGCCGCCGGTGAGTTCCAGTGGTTCGATCGGGCGCCAGGAAACCTGGCCGAAAATGGCTCGACTGTCGCCCTTTTGCTCGCCGTCATAGCGTTGCCGGGCGCCGTCCAGCAGCATCGCCGGCACCTGCTTCGGGTCGGTGAAGGTGATGCCGTAGAGCTTGCGCAAGGCTTCCAACTGATCGCCGACGAACCAGGGCGCGGCGTCCTGGCCAAATTCGGCGTCGATCTCGCGGTCGAGCTGTTGGCGCAGGTAATACAGCCCGGCCACATAGTCGACGGACGAACCGACCGTGCCGGACAGGCGCCATTCCTGGCTGAACTGCCGATGGCCCAGCTCGGTTTCGGACTCGGCCACGGACAGCGCGGTGCTGTCGCTGTCGCGGGTGGCGCGGTAGTCCCAGTCGCGGTAGGCGGTGATGCTGGTCAGGCGCATCGCCTCGTCGAGGTCCCAATTCAATTCCAGTGAGACACCGTTCTGCAGGGTTTGCGGATGCCCCGGCGCGTCGATGCGTGCCTCACGCTTGTAAGGGTCGGGCTCCGACAATGGATAGCCGAGGAACTGGGCGCGCTTGCGGGTCTGTTGGCTGTAGTGATTGACCAGCAGAACGTTGCCGGCTTCGTTTTGCTCGGCATAGTCGGCGATCAGGCGGGCGCTGAAGTCCGGGGTCGGCGTCCACAGCAATTGCCCACGCAGGCCATGGCTGTCGGCGTCGCCGAGGCGGGCGCCGTCTTGCAGGTTTTCCACGGCGCCATCGGTGGAACTGTCGAAAACATTCAGTCGACCGGCGAGCATGTCGTCCTGCAACGGCCCGGAAACCGTCCCACGATATTCCCGCAGGCCGCGCTCGCCATAGCTGGCTTCGAGGTTGGCTTCGGGCTCGAAGGTCGGTTGCCGGGTGATGATGTTCAGCGCGCCAGCGGTGGTGTTCTTGCCGAACAAGGTACCTTGCGGCCCGCGCAGCACTTCGATGCGCTCGATGTCCATCAACTCGGTGAAGGCCATGCCCTGGCGCGCCTGGTAGACGCCATCGACATAGGTGCCGACGCTGCCTTCCAGGCCATCGTTGTAGGCGGTGGCGCCGAAGCCGCGCAGGCCGAAGCCGGCGTAACGGGCGTCGTGGCCGGAGACCACCAGGCCGGGCACGCGCTGTTGAATGTCTCGAAGAGAGTGCAGGCCGGCCTCGTCCAGTTGCTCGCCGTAGAGGACGTTGATCGGGATCGGCACGTCTTGCGGGTCTTCCTCGCGGCGGCGAGCGGTGACGGTGGTGGCGTCGAGCGTGAGGGCGCTGGGCGCCGCTTGTTCGGCCTGGACCGACGCCCAGGGCAACATCGAAAGGCTGCCGAGCAAGAGCAGCCGATGACCCAAACCCGGCATGCTAGTGCTCCCGAGCCAATGCGCGACGCGTGCTGTCCGGGCAGGCCAGTGCCTTGACCCGCGCCAGCAATTCACGGCTGTCGGCGGGCTTGAGCAGGACCGCGTCGAAGGCCAGGCCCTCGGGATAATCCTGCGGCCTGCGGGGCGGCACCGCCGAATAGAGCATCACCGGCAGATGGCGCCAACGCTCGCGCACCTGGCGCAGCAGCGCCCAACCGTCCACGCCGGGCATCATCTGGTCGCTGATCAGCAGGTCGATTGGCTGCTCAGCCAGGCAGGCCAAAGCGTCTTGACCGTTCGTTGCGATGCTGACATCGAAACCGTAACCGGCCAGCAGGTCGTAGAGCCATTCGCTGTTCTGCTCGACGTCGTCCACCAGCAGAACGTGTTTACCCTGGCCGTCGAACGGCGTGGCATTGTTGTCGACGATGCCGTTTTCCAGGTCGTGTTCTTGGGCGCAATTCAATTGCAGGCGAAAGCTGAAGTGGCTGCCCTGCCCGGTGGCTTGGGGTTCGAGGCGGCTGTCCATGCGTTCCAGCAGTTGCGTGACGATGGACAGGCCCAGCCCGCTGCCTTCATAGCGCTGGGCATTGCGGCCGCGGCGGAACGGTTGCAGCAGTTGTTCGAATTCTTGCGGGTCGATGCCGATGCCGGTGTCGATTACGCTGAAGCGCAGTTCCACGGTATCTGTGGTCGCGCCCGGGGCCCAATCCACTTCGAAGCGGATCTGGCCGTTGAGGGTGAATTTCGCCGCGTTCGCCAGCAGGTTCATGAGCACCTGCCGAAGGCGTTTGAAGTCGGCCTCCACCAGTGGCGGCAGGTCGTCTGCCAGCACAGCTTCGAAGGTGTTGCCCTGGCGTGCGGCGAGAAAGCCCGCTTCGCCTGCAATCTCGTTGAGGAACCCGTACAGGTAGCCCGGCGCGAGGGTCAGTTGCATTTGCTCCAGCTCGCCACGGGAAAACTCGAGCATCTCGTCAATCAGCTCCAGTTGCTGGCGGGCGTTGCGCTCGATCGTGGCCTGATAGTCGCGGTTCGGTCCGGCATGCAACAGGCGCGCATAGTCGATGATGCGCACCAGCGGCGAGCGCAGGTCGTGGCTGATGCGCGCCATCAACGCGCTGCGGGCCGCCAGGGAGTCGCGCAACTGCGACGTGCGCAGCGCCACGGTGCTTTCCAGGCGTTCGTGCTCGGCCTGGCGCTGTTGTTCGAGGGTGGCCAGGGCGTGCTTTTCGCGGTTGCGGCTGCGGGCCACTTCCATGATCAACGTGCACACCAGCAACGCCACGCCTGGCAGTGTGGACGATAAGCTGTATTTGCTTTGGGGCGACTGCCAGGGCAATTGCTCCTGGGGGAAAAGCATCCGCATCAGCAATTGTGCAAGCAAGAGCCCCGACACCAGCCAGGCCAGCCAGCTGTAGCTCAGTCGTCTGCGCCAGGCCATGAACAGCGTGACGAGCAGCACCCCGTAGAAACTCATGAGGGATATCTGGACGACCTGCGCGCCCTGGACGGAATCGACTTTTAGCCACCAGAGCCGGCCGAGCACACACCCCGACAGCGGCAGCCAATAGCTCCAGCCAATGACTTTGGGCAATGCGGACACCTGCAACAGCACGCGGAAGTAGGCGAGAAACAGGACGAACGAGATTGCGCTGGCGCAGGTCAGCAGCTCCCGGGTCCAGCCCAGCGCGGTGGGCCAGTAGATCAGGTAGCCGTTGAGGATGCAGGTCAGCAGGATATAGCTCAGGACCGCGCCCGCATTCACGCTCAGCAATCGGGAGCGCAGGATCCAGCCGACGATGAAGCCGAACGGCACGACCAGCAGGACGATGCCGAGGGCGAGCCCGTCGCTCAGGTAAGTCTGTTGCTGACTGCGCAGCAGCGCCGGTTCGGACCACAGTTCCGGCTCCAGCAACAGCTGGAAATGGCTCGTCACGCGGACGAACACCGTGACGCTCTCCCCCGCCGCCAGCGAGACCGGGAATGCCGGCTGACGTGCCGCCGGTTGGGGCCATTCGGCCAAGGGATAGACGCCTCCGGCGTGGGCATCACGCCAGCGCCCGGCTGAAGATTGATAGACGCGGATGTCGTCCAGGCGCGGCGCCCCGACCACCAGCAAGCGCGAACACGCCGCATCGCTGGAATTGGTGAGCTGCCATTTCAACCAGAAGGCGGAGCGGCTGTAACCTTGGCTCGGCCAGCGCGGGGTTGCGGGGTTGAAATGGGTGTCGGGCAGTCGGGCGACTTCTTCGAGGCTCAAGCGGGCCTGGGCGTCTTCGAAAATCTGCGCCGCAGGCATCAGGTCCAGACGGTCAGCCCGGCACAGCTCCACGGGCGCGGCGTGTAGCAGCCCGGCGGACAACAAGGCAATCGTCAGCACCAGGAACTGTAGGAGCCGCATCAGGCGCGCCCGACCGACTCTGCATCAACGAGGCCCAGGGTCTGCTGGCGAAACTGGCTGGGCGTCATGCCGATTCGCTGTCGAAACGCCGTAGTGAAGTTGCAGGCATTGCGAAAGCCCACCACTTCGGCGACGTCCTGCACGCTCATGGCGCTTTCGGAGAGCAGTTCCTGGCCGCGCCGCAATCGCGCGTCGCGAATGTAGGCAAACACGGTCATCCCCAGGTGTTCGCGGAAAATGGCGGAGAGGCGCTTTTCATGAGTGCCGACTTTTTGCGCGAGCATGCCCAGGGACGGTATGTCGTCCAGCTGGTTTTCGATCAGTCGCATCGCGGCGCGCAGCACGATTTCATCGCCTTGCGGTTCCGGATCGGCCGGGTTGTCCGCAATGGCCGGCGGCGCTCGCCAGGTCAATTGCAGATGGATCCTGATGCGCGCCAGGACTTCCTCGGGGGCGCAGGATTTGGGGATGTAGTCCACCGCGCCCACGGTCAACCCTTCCAACCGTTCCAACGACGTATTGGCCGAGGACAGAAACAGGATCGGGGTATGCCGGGTGGCCGGTGCCTCGCGTAATAACCGGCACAGGCTGAAGCCGTCCATTTGCGGCATGTGCACATCCAGGACGATCAGGTCGGGACGCAGGGCAAGGGCGCGTTGATAACCCTGGTAGGCATCGCTGGCCAGGGAAATGCGCCAGGGCTGGGTCTTCAACAGGATGAGCGTGGCGCGAATGTCTTCGGGGACATCGTCGATCAGCAGAATATGCGGCAACGGCTCGGACGCCGCCGCGCCTGCCGCCGTCAATACCTGCCTTTCGTATCGTCCGTTGTCCATTCGCCAGGTCTCTTTTTGTGTTTAGCCAGGTCGCTGTCGCGCAATTGCCAAGTGAGGAAGCACGTTTCGGGCCGGCAACAAACCGATATAGCGGCAGATCAAATGAGAACTGAAGCTATCAAATTCTTAATCGGCGATAAATGGTCGTCTCGTCCGAGGCGTCCATTGATACGCAAGGGCCTTGGCGAGGCGTAGAGGCATGTGGCGAGGGATGGCAAACAAGAAGTGGCTGCACCTGGACATCAGCCCAGGCGAGCTTTGACAGCGAACAACAGGCGAGACGGCCAACGCGGTGGACGCTGTTCACCCGTGGCGAGGGAGCTTGCTCCCGCTGGGCTGCGAAGCGGCCCCCAAACCAGACAACTCGGTGTACCAGATAGATTGAGTTCACTGCTTTGGGGCTGCTGCGCAGCCCAGCGGGAGCAAGCTCCCTCGCCACGGGTTGTTGAGCTCCTTAAATGCGCGGTAATCGATCAGAACGAGTAACCGATCTGCGCGAGCAGTTGCGGGTTTTCCTGGCGCGTATCGCTCTGCGCTTCGCCGCCGGAGTGACGCCAGGCGACCCTGTGGCGAGGGAGCTTGCTCCCGCTGGGCTGCGAAGCGGCCCCCAAACCAGACAACTCGG
>NZ_FMXH01000028.1:0-9097 GCF_900103575.1 Pseudomonas sp. NFACC51
CAGCCTTTAGCGTTTGTGGTCAATCGTTGGGCAGATGCAACTGCACCTCCATGGCGTCATGGAGGAGTCGGACGATCTCAATCACGTCGCCGTCTCCCACACGATAGAACACGATATGTCGCGGACTTTTGACCACGCCATGAAGTAGTTTGGCCTGCTGGCGTGAATAGATGAGGTGATAGCTGCGAAGGCCCGGTGCAAGCTCATCACGGTCGTGGCTGCCAATGCGATAAGGCGTGTCGGCAATCGCTTGCAGCGCCGCGAGGATCAGCGCCTGGTAGCGCTGGCGTGTTTGATCGTCGGACTGCGTCGGGTCTCGCATCACTTCGCTGGCATTCTAATAACGCATCGGTGTCATAGCCGGCATCGGAGGGGCGCGTCAGGACGGCTCGCTGACAGATTACTGGTTGAGGGTTGAGTCGATATCTGCATGCCCTATCTCGTAGCGAGCTGCTGAATCTTCATTTCATGAACGACTGACCCTGGGCCGTTGGTCGTAAAAATTATCCGTCAACAGAGATGCGGGTTGATAGGGTAATTTAAGTGATAGAATTAAAATGTTATATAAATCAATATGTTGTATTAGCTCCCTGCCGACGATCCCCCCATACATGTCGTGTCTCGTCAAAAACGCTGAGAGGAATGACAGTAGGGAATAGACATGCATGATGTCGTTTTGATAGCATTTTTTGGTCGGGTGCATTTGAGTATGGCCGGCAGTTGCACGTCAAATTGTCAAGGGGGCGGCCCGGATTTAAATAAGACTCTGCGTCTATTCAATACTAGTCTTCGCTCGTTATGAGTAGTGCTCAGATTGAAATCTCTATTATTCAGATTAGAAACGGCCGCTTTTACAAAGCCTGTAGTTACTCTCAAAGTCAGGACTGTTTAATTAGATTGAAATGCGATTGATATTATAGCTAAAGGTTATAGTGGTTCGTGTTCGAAAATGGAAATGTTAATTTCTTGATTTTATTGGGTTTTTTTATTTTGGGTGTGTCGGTTCATGGTGACGGCGGAGCGAATCTGGCTGTCTCGGAAATAAAAATAAAGATTCTCGTTGCGCAGCCGAACCAAACGGTATGAGCATATGATTCAACAGCGTTTGGGTAAATGATGAAGCTTTATTATTTGGCGTGTTGGTGTGTTTCTTTGGCTGCTAGTTTCTTCAGCTCATATGTCTTCTCTGCTGAAAAGCTTTCATCAGTTCATGCAGATCTAATTGGTGTGTATCAATCTGCTTTTCAAAGTGATGCGCAACTATCTGCCGCCCGTCATGCATATTTGGCGCAACGAGAAGCGGTACCTCAAGCGCGTTCAGGACTACTGCCGAATCTAACGGCAGGTGCAACGACCGAAGCAACTCGACTAGAGCGTGACGAGCCCTCCTTGAGTCGTGCACGCAGCGGAACAACCTTTCGTGCGAACCTCAGCCAACCGCTTTTTCGCATCGACCGTTGGTTCCAACTGAAAGCCGCACAATCCAGTGTAGCTCAGGCGGATCTGGAGCTTTCCGCGAAGGTACAGGGGTTAGCGCTGATTGCTGCGGAGGCTTATTTTGAAACATTACGTCAGCTTGACGCCCTAGCGGCAGTCCAGGCTGAAGAAGCTGCTCTGTTGTATCAGCGTGACCAAGCACAAGGCCGATTAGAAGACGGTGCCTCTAGCATTACGGATGTATATGACGCGCAAGCGGCCTATGACAACGTACAGGCGAGTCGGCAATTGGTACAGCGAAAAGTCGATGATGCATTTGAGGCTTTAAATCGATTGACTAATCAATCTTACAGCTCTATAGCCGGGATGGGGCATCAACTCCCGGTCGAACCACCAATCCCCAACGAAGCTCAATCCTGGGTTGACACGGCTGTACGTCAAAACCTGCAACTCCAAGCCAATGAACAGGCTGAGCGAGCCGCAGAGCAGACGTTAAAGCAATACAAAGCAGGGCACCTACCAACGATTGATGCGGTGGCCTCATATCGTAAGGGAGACAACGATAGCTTCGGTTACAGCAACCCTACAGATTTTGGGCGAGACGGATATCGTGAAAATGTTGCGCAAAGCAGCATCGGAATTGAATTAAATATTCCAATTTATTCAGGCGGAATGACCAGCTCCAAAATTAAGGAATCTGTCGAGCGGCTTCTACAGAGTCAAGATGAAACAGAAGATCGACGCCGAGAAGTAGTGTTGAACACTCGTAACTCGTTCCGAGGGGTCAATACGGATATCGCTCAAATCCATGCGCGCCGACAAGGTATTACTTCGGCCCGAAAATCGGTGGAGGCGAACCAGGTAGGCGTAGATATTGGGTCGCGTAATATTGCTGATGTGCTCAATGCACAAAAGCAGCTGTATACGGTTGTGCGTGACTACAACAACGCACGTTACGACTATATCGTTGATAATCTTAAATTAAAGCAGGCGGCCGGAACCTTAAGTGTTGATGATTTGGAGGTTTTATCCTTATATTTGAAGCATGATTACGTCCCCTCTAGAGATTTTCTTCCCCCAGGAGTTTGAATAAGCGTTGCCTTAATCGCGAAACGTTCTTTGAATTCGCTCCAGTTTACCTGAAGTACGTGTATTTTATGTATGGCCTTTGGCCATATCTCTTGCGAAGTAATGCCCGAGCACTATATGACATGACTGAGACCGTCCAAGACGATTCTGCGCCTGAAAATGCCCCTATTTTTGACTCTGGCCTGGCTTCTCTGGTCATGCTTGCCCGGTTTCATCAAGTTGCAGCTTCTGCTGACCAACTCGCCCATGAGTTCGGAAGCGTTGATGGTCCATTTGGTCAGGCGAACATGTTGTTGGCTGCGCGTAAGCTCGGCCTCAAAGCTAAGGCTGCGTCCACCTCTGTTGACCGCCTGCACCGCACGCCGCTGCCTGCCATTGCCAGCGACGTGAATGGGACGTTTTTTATTATCGCGCGCATGGACCAAGGCAATGTGTTGATCCATGACCCGGCAGTGCAGCGGCCGGAAGTGATCACTTTCGAAGCGCTTCAATCACGTTGGACAGGACAGCTTTTGCTGATCCGTTCCGAGGCAAACACTCCAGGAGAATCCTCTAGGTTTGACTTTACGTGGTTCATCCCAGCGATTGTCAAATACCGAAAACTGCTCGGCGAGATCATGTTGGTGTCGTTTGTTCTGCAGATCTTCTCTCTGGTCACCCCATTGTTCTTCCAAGTGGTTATGGACAAGGTGCTGGTGCACCGAGGGCTGACGACCTTGGACGTCATTGCGGTAGGCTTGGTCGTGGTGATGCTTTTTGAGTCTGCGCTGACGGGGTTACGCAGTTACGTATTCGCGCATACGGCAAGCCGTATCGATGTAGAGCTGGGTTCCAAGTTATTTCGGCACTTGATCACTCTGCCGCTGGCTTATTTCCAAGCGCGGCGAGTGGGGGACTCAGTGGCTCGGGTTCGCGAGCTGGAGAATATCCGCAGCTTCCTGACAGGTAATGCGATTACCTTGATACTCGACGTGCTTTTTTCCGTCGTGTTCATTGCTGTGATGTTCTATTACAGCGGCTGGCTGACGTTGATCGTCGTGATATCGCTACCCCTGTACATATTGGTGTCGGTATTGATCACGCCGGTCCTGCGCGCACGGTTGAATGATAGCTTCGCCCGGGGAGCAGAAAACCAGGCCTTCTTGGTTGAGACCGTCAATGGTATCGATACCCTCAAGTCGATGGCTGTTGAGCCTCAGGCCATTCGCAAGTGGGACAACCAGTTGGCCGGATATGTAGCGGCCGGCTTTAAAACTCAGACTCTGTCCACCATCGCTAACGAGAGCGTATCGCTTATTGGGAAGCTGGTCACCGTGGCGACTTTGTGGGTCGGGGCTCGCCTGGTGATCGAAGGGCAGTTGTCTGTGGGGCAATTGATAGCATTTAACATGCTCGCCGGCCGCGTCGCGCAGCCGATCATGCGTCTGGCGCAGCTATGGACTAACTTTCAACAGACCGGCGTCTCGGTGCAGCGTCTGGGTGACATCCTCAACACACGCACCGAGATCGCTCAGGCAACGCGAAGTTCGTTACCGCCAATCCGCGGCCGCATCGAGTTTGACCAAGTACATTTTCGCTACCGTCCCGATGGGGCGGAGATCTTGCGTGGCGTCAGCCTCAGTATTAACGCGGGGGAAGTGATTGGTGTGGTCGGGCGTTCGGGGTCCGGCAAGAGTACCCTGACTCGTCTGCTCCAGCGGCTCTACGTACCGGAACGCGGACGTGTGCTGGTGGATGGAATGGACCTGGCGCTGGCGGACGTATCTTCGTTGCGCCGTCAGATAGGTGTTGTACTCCAAGACAACATGCTGTTCGCTCGCAGCATCCGCGAGAACATTGCCTTGGCCGATCCTGGCGTGTCGCTGGAGAAGGTCATTCACGTAGCCAAGCTTGCTGGCGCCCACGACTTCATCCTTGAGCTTCCCGAAGGCTATGACACCGTAGTGGGTGAGCACGGAGCGTCGCTGTCAGGCGGACAACGTCAACGTGTCGCCATTGCCCGTGCTTTGATGGGCAACCCCCGGATCTTGATCTTCGATGAAGCCACTAGTGCGCTCGATTATGAGTCGGAGCGCGTAGTGCAGCAGAACATGAAGGACATCTGCAAAGGGCGCACGGTCATCATTATCGCCCACAGACTTTCCGCTGTACGTGACGCCAACCGCATCGTGGTGGTGGAGCGTGGCCAGATTGTGGAGCAGGGCACTCACGCAGAACTATTGACCCACCAGGCCGGACACTACTCGCGCCTGCATCGTTTGCAGCAAGGAGCTGGCAATGTCTAACGCAGAGTCGGCAGGCTTGCTGCAACGGTATCGACACGCCTGGCGCCAGTCCTGGAAGGCTCGCCGGGAAATGGATGCTCCGAGACGTCTGTCACACGAGATTCAGTTTCTGCCAGCTTCCCTTGAATTGCAGGAGCGACCGACTCATCCGGCCCCTCGCGTGTTCATGTGGGCGATTATGGCTTTTGCCGCTATTGCACTGGTTTGGGCCTGTGTCGGCAAGATCGATGTCGTGGCGACAGCTACGGGCAAGATCATCCCCAGTGGTAAGAGCAAGGTTATTCAGTCCAGCGAAACAGCAGTTGTAAAGGCCATCCATGTGCATGACGGCCAGACCGTCAAAGCTGGTGAGTTGCTTTTGGAGTTGGATTCCACTTCGGCCCAGGCTGATGTGGGTCGCGTGCAAAGCGATCTATTGGCCGCGCGGATCGACAGCGTGCGGGCCGCTGCGATGATCGATGCAATCGATCATCAACGAGCACCTAGAACGTTAACTGGAGCCATCCAGGGTGCCGACCCTGAGCACGTACTCGCTGCCGAGCGTTGGGTGCAAGGCCAATACCAAGAGTATCGCAGCAACCTGGACACTGTTGACGCTGAGATTGCTCAGCGACAAGCCGACATTCAGTCGGCACGAGGCCAAGTCGTGAGTCTGCAGAAAACACTGCCTATCGTCGCGAAGCTGGCGGATGACTATCAAAACCTCTTGGAAAAACAGTACATCGCTCGCCATGCCTACCTTGAAAAGGAACAGGCGCGGTTGGACGTCGAACGTCAGTTGAGCGTGCAGCAAGCCAGCATGCTTCAGTCTTCTGCGGCGCGTCAGGAGGCTGAAAGACGGCGGGCCGGCGTCATAGCACAAACACGACGTGCGATGCTGGATCTGCTGCAGCAGGCCGATCAGAAGGTGGCTTCGTTAAAGCAGGATTTGGCCAAGGCCGAGTATCAAGATGGCCTGACTACCCTTGAAGCACCGGTAGATGGAACGGTACAGCAATTGAATGTGCACACGGTAGGCGGAGTGATAACTCCAGCGCAGCCGTTGCTGACAATCGTACCGACCGGACAGCCTGTTGAAGTTGAGGCTACTCTAGAAAACAAGGATGTCGGGTTCGTTCACAAAGGGCAGGCGGTCACGGTGAAGGTCGAGACATATACCTTTACTAAGTACGGAGTAATTGATGGAGAGGTTGTGAGTATTTCATCAGACGCAATAGAAGATGAACAGCGAGGGCTGATTTATAACGTGAAGATTCGGCTCGCAAGTAACTCCTTGTCAGTTGAAGGGGGGCGGCTTGATTTGGAACCTGGAATGGGGGTCACTGCTGAAGTGAAAACCGACAAGCGTCGAGTGATTGAGTATTTTCTGAGCCCCTTGCAAGCGCATTTCAAAGAGAGCATTAGGGAGCGGTGACTTGAATAAGACAACGTTAATAACAGCGATAGTGAGGGTTGGGTGAAAAATATATTATTTCTACCTCTGTATTTCGGTGGCGGTGTTTTGCTTTACCAATGGATCGAATTCTTGCGGCCTGCTGGGGAAGGGTTAAATACTTTCTATTCATGGCTTTTGTTAGATACCAATCCTGAGCTCGCGATTCGTCAGGGTTTAGGTTTTATTTATGCTAGTTTTTTTCATTTGGGTTGGGCTGCACTGTTTTCTGAATCAGCGAAGAATTGGGTGCAAACGGTAAGTAAAGGCAACGTTGTTTATCTTTTTTTTCGAAGTGCAGCTTTTTTTGTCGCATGCTTGGTGATTCTCGGCATGGTGGGGGTAGGGTTGGCGAGACGTCCATATTCCCCGTTCCACCAGTACTTTTCGCTACTAGTTACGTGTGTGCTCTTAGGTGGTTGGACCTGGTCTCTAAAAGATTTTGTTCTGGCGGTATTTGATATTATGGGAAGGAAGTCTAAATGAGCATACCTACAAAAGTGCTTGGGCAAGCCGCTACGGTAGTTTACATTTACGATAAAGCTGATGCGGCCATCAAGTGGTACAATATTGGTCGTGATGCGACGGATCCGGCTACGCGAAATGAGGCCTATCTAAAGGCGGGAGAAGAAATAGCAAAAATGGCGGGTATAGGAATACCCGTCTACTATATCGAAAAAATACTTCAAAAAAGCGGGCTCGATTTAGTATTTGACTCAATGAAAAATAATCAGACGCTGCAAGAGTATCTTGTGCGTCAGGGATTTAAGGCTGAGTTATTCAAATTTGGACTTGCAAAGACTCTTGAGTTTTTTATTGATGAGTTCTCTGAGTACTCGGGCGAAAGAGGGTGGCTTGATCCCATTTTTGACGCCGTTAATGGGAAATTTACGTCTGCCGAGAATTTTGTGTTCCGGATCGATCCATTAGCGCTCGATCTTGATGGCGACGGCATAGAAACTGTCGGTACATCATCTGGAGTGAAATTCGACTTCGATGGCGATGGTGTCAAGACCGGCACTGGATGGGTAAGCCCTGATGACGGGTTTCTTGTTTTAGACCGAAACCTGAATGGAGTCATTGACGCTGGCGCGGAGTTATTTGGCGTCGATACAATAAAATCAAATGGCAGCAAAGCTATTAATGGATTTGATGCGCTTTCGGATCTTGATTCTAACGCCGACGGTGTGTTTGACGCTAGAGATAATAAGTTTAATAGCGTCAAAGTTTGGCAAGATAAAAATCTTGATGGGATATCTCAAGCGAATGAATTAAGGACGCTCAGTGATCTGAAAATTCAATCGATTGGTCTAAGCTCGGTGTCATCGGGCAGTGTGCAACAAGAAAATATTATTGCTTCTGTCGGTGTTTTTACTTATGAAGACGGGCATACGGGATCTTCGAATGGTAATCAAAGCCTTGCAGTGAGTCTGGATTTAGCCTCGAACCCGTTTTATACACAATTTCCGGCTGGAGAAGTGAGCGAAGAGGCATTGTTGCTTCCGAACATGGCTGGATCGGGTGCTGTACGAGACTTAGCCGAGGCCGCCACACTCAGCCCGGAGCTTCTTGCCAAATTGAAGGAGTATTCGCAAGCTACCTCTCGAGAGCAGCAGCTTTCGTTGATGGATGCGCTTCTAGAATCCTGGAGCGTAACGTCTGATTCAAAAAATCTCCAAGAGCGTATTGAGGGGCTCGCAGGTGGGGGAGTATTCAAATTTGTTTGGTCGTGGGAGGTATTAGGTACTGAGCCTACGCCTGCGCAAGTCGCGAGAGCAGCCTTAGTTGAAAAAATTGCAATTTTGGAAATTTTCAATGGTCGAAGTTTTTTTGATTTTAACTTGGTTGCTGGGGCGGCTGGAGGTGTCGATCTTAAAGTTCGATCTGGTAGTTTCGAAAGTGTAAAGTCTGTTGGGGTTATAGGTGACGGGCAGCAGGTCACCATAACTGAACACGATTTACCGCTAAACTTTGCCCATGAACAGCTGCTGAATGAGTCTTATTCGGAGTTGATAGATTCTGTTTATCAAGGGCTTTTGGAACAGACGCGCCTTAAACCTTATTTAGATAGCGTCGCTTTGGCGGACGACTTGGCATCTTGGGATCTTAGTGGCTTAGTTGACACGCTCCAGCAAAGTTTTGATGTGTCAGCCGTAGGGACTATGATGGACATGCTCGAGCTGTTATCCAGTTCGGCCGGTGACGTGTTGGCGAACCAAGTCTCAGAGTCGTTCGTTGGCTTTTATAGCGAGTTGTCTGAAAACAATCGCGCGCTTCTGTTCGCCCAGATACCGGAACTTGTTGTCAGTGGAGGTTTGGACGACATTCTGAAAGCGGGGCTTGGAAACTCGTACATTTTTGGAGGTGGGGGGAGCGACTCTATTACGGGGGGCGGCGGTAACGATTCACTGGTTGGTGGTGATGGCGCTGATAATATTACGGCAGGAGGCGGAGCTGATTTCTTACTTGGAGGGAACGGAAGCGATAGTCTATTAGGACAAAGCGGGAACGATCATCTAATTGGCGGGGCGGGTAATGATCAGTTACAAGGGGGGGACGGAAACGATACCTTGGAGGGTGGAGAAGGCAACGATACCCTTGATAGCGGCGTAGGCAGTAACCAGCTGTTCGGCGACGAAGGTAATGACTTGCTTAAGGTCGATCTGAACGCAAGAAACAACGTGCTGGCAGGTGGTTTGGGAGATGACGAGATCTATGGCGGCTATTATGCCGACACCTACTTATTCAACCTGGGCGACGGCAAGGACACCATCACTGAACACGATGGTGGTGTCGGTGCAATAGACACCTTGCGCTTTGGCGCAGGCATCCTTGCCAGTGATATCAACACTCG
>NZ_FMXH01000024.1:0-66326 GCF_900103575.1 Pseudomonas sp. NFACC51
TGACCGACGCCAATGGCAATCCAGTCACCGCGCAAAACGGTCCTGTGACGGTCACGCTCGACAGCGGCAAAACCATCACCATCGCCGCGGGCGCAAGTTCGGGCGTGCTGGACGTCGCCGTCGGCAACGATGTCTACACCGGCGCACCATCCGTCACCGAGTCGATCAAATCGGCGTCCGGCGGCAACCTCGAAGCGATCGGTGTCGATAAGACAGGCGCGTCGACGGCCGTGGGCGACACTGTCGACAACACCACCGTCAGCATCACTGGCAGCACGTCAGTCGCCGAAGGCCAGGCGGCCACCTATACCGTCAGCCTGACGAACCCGGCGCAAACCGAGGTGACCCTCAAGATCGTCTACAGCGGCACCGCCGCCGACGGCACAGACTTCACCGGTGTCTACACCGTGAAGATCCCGGCCAACGCCACCAGCGCCACCTTCAACGTGGCAACGCTGGACGACAAGATCACCGAAGGCACCGAAAACTTCGTGGTCAAGATCGACTCGGCCACCGGTGGCAACTTCGAGCACCTGGCGGTCAGCGGCACCAACGGCAGCGTCAGCACCTCGATCATCGACAACGATGCGCCACCGGCACTTGACCTGGACGCCAACAACTCCAGCGGCAAGACCGGTGCCGATTACCAGGTGACCTTCACCGAAGGCACCACCGGCCCGGGCGTGTCCATCGCCGACACCGACCTGAGCATCACTGACCCGGACAGCACCCTGCTGACCGGCGCGACCATCGTGCTGACCAACCGTCAGCCTGGCGATGCGCTGAACCTGGGCAACAGCGTCAATGGCATCAGCATCAACGCCAACAGCACCGACGGCAAGGTCGTCCTGACGCTGACGGGCAATGCGACGCTGGCCGACTACATGCAGCAGATCAAGAACATCAGCTTCATCAACAACAGCGAAGATCCGAGTACCGTGCCGCGCATCATCACCGTGACGGTGACCGACGGCGCGAGCTACTCCAACACCGCCACCACCACCGTAAACGTGGTCGGGGTCAATGACGCGCCGGTGGCCACCGGCGGCGCGGTGACCGGTACCGAAGACACTTCACTGGTCCTCGGCTGGTCGACGTTCGGCATCAGCGACGTGGACAACTCCGCCACCAGCCTGGGTGTGAAAATCACCGAGCTGCCGGCCGATGGCAAGTTGCAGTATCTGGACGGTGCAACCTGGAAAGACGTGGCCAACAACCAGACCTTCACCAAGGCTGACATCGACGCCGGCAAGCTGCGCTTCACTCCGGACGCCAACGAATCCGGTGCCAATGGTTATGTTGGCAGCAGCACGGGCAACAACCAGGCCGACTACGCACAGGTCAAGTTCCAGCCAACCGACGGCCAGGCACTGGGCAATACCGGCACCGTGAAGATCGACATCACGCCAGTCGCCGACGCTCCGACCCTCAACGTGGCCGGCAACAACGTGACCTCCACCGGTTTGATCAAGGAAGTCTGGACCGGCCTGTCGGGCCTGGGCACCGATGGCAGCGGCGCGCCGTCCGGCACGCTCAAGTCGGTTATCGATGCCGCCGGCACGCCGAACAGCAGCGGCACCGTGACCAACGTACAATCGGACAGCAACGTCAACCCGGGCACTGCATCGAAAACCTCGGGCCTGATTTTCCTCGAAGCCGGCAAGACCTATACCTTCAGTGGTACCGGCGACGACAGCCTGCTGGTCACCATCGGCGGCAAAACCGTCGCGGCAACCACCTGGGGCGCGGGTGGTCAGTTGAACGGTTCGTTTACCCCGACCACCAGCGGCTACTACACCCTGGACATCTACCACCACAACCAGACCGGCCCGGGCAGTTATGACGTGAACCTGTCGGTCAACGGCAGCACACCGGTCGACCTGAACGGCGCCGGCGTGCCGTTGTATACCGGCGTGACCGACCTGACGAACGCCGGCGTGACGGTCTCCGATTTGCACGGCACCAACGGCGAAGGCTACTACGACGGCTTCAAGCTCAACGAAGGCGCCGAAGGCACCAGCGTGCACCTGTCGAAAATCACCACCGCCCTGACCGACACCGACGGCTCCGAAAGCCTGAGCGTGAAGATTGGCGGCATGCCCGAAGGCAGTGTGCTGAGCGATGGCGCGGGCCACTTCGCGACCGTGGGCAGCAACGGCGAAGCATCGGTCAGTGGCTGGAACCTGGGCAGCCTGACCCTGACGCCGCCGGCCTACTACAACGGCCAGTTCAACCTGACCGTGACATCGACCTCCACCGAAGCCCTCGGCGGCTCGGCCACAAGCACGGCGCAGATCCCCGTCACCGTGCACCCGGCGACCTATAACGCCGTCACCGCCACGTCGGGCAGTGACAACGTCACCGGCACCGACGGCAACGACATCGTCGTCGCCGACATTGGCGGGCTGACCGTAGTACCGGGCGTCAACTACAACATCGCCTTCATGGTCGACAGCTCCGGCAGCATGAGCGACTCGTCCATCGCCGCGGCCAAGGCCTCGCTGACCTCGGTGTTCAACACCCTTAAGCAGAGCCTGGGCAGCAACTCCGGGACGGTGAATATTTTCCTCGCGGACTTCGACAGCCAGGTGAACAGCGCGGTCTCGGTCAACCTCAACGACTCGGACGCCCTGACCCAGCTCAAGGACCTGCTCGACTCGATGGTGTCCGGCGGTGGTACCAACTATGAAGACGTGTTCAAGACCACGGCGAACTTCTTCAAGAGTACCGAAGCCCTGAACAATACCGGGGCGAAGAACCTGACGTATTTCATTACCGACGGCAAGCCGACTTACTACCAGACCAACGAACAGGTCAATCCGACGCTTTATGACTCCGTCAAACTCGATGACGTCTTGAGCGCGGCCAATTACAGCGTCGGCAAGTACTACACCCAGACGATCGACAGCACGCACAAGTACACCATCTACGAAGACGGCAAGATGTACCTGTCGACCAAAAACGGCAAGAAGTGGACCGATAGCTACGTGGGCGTGGTGCATGCCGAGGGCAATGGCACCTTTGAATTGTCGAACCAGGGCGGCACCGGTTATGGCGAATACTGGAACTACGTCGACTCGGCGGCAGGCTCGACCGACAGTTTCACGCTGCTCAAAAACCTGAGCACCGTCGAAGCCATCGGCCTGAACAGCGATGTCACCCTGAACGACCTCAAACCCTACGATTCGGACTCGTCGCCGCAGACCAACATCGACCCGAACAACCTGGCCAACTCGATCATCGGCCACACCGAAGCGACCCTGCCGGGCGCCGATACGGTCAACGGCGGCAACGGCAACGACATCCTGTTCGGCGACCTGGTGAGCTTCAACGGCGTTACCGGCGAGGGCTACCAGGCCATCCAGGCCTTCGTCGCCCAACAGAGCGGAGTGGACGTCAGCAAGGTCACCACCAGCAACGTGCACCAGTACATCACCGAACACTACACCGCGTTCGATGTGTCCGGTGCCCACGATGGCAATGACACCCTGCTGGGCGGCGCCGGCAACGACATCATTTTCGGCCAGGGCGGCAACGACACGCTCAACGGTGGCAAGGGCAATGACATCCTGCTGGGTGGCACAGGTAACGACACACTGATCGGCGGCCAGGGCAATGACACCCTGATCGGCGGTCTGGGCGGCGATACCTTTGTCTGGAAGTCCGGCGACACCGGCACCGACGTGATCAAGAACTTCAACGCCGGCGAAGGTGACCGGATCGACCTGCGGGATCTGTTGCAGGGCGAAAGCGGCAGCACTATCGACCACTTCCTGAAAATCAGTACGGTCGACGGCGTGTCGTCGCTGCAAGTCAGCACTTCCGGCCAGTTCAACACCACCAACGGCGGCGCCGCGACCCCGGACGTGACGATCAAGCTCGAAGGCAACAACTGGTCGAACGTGAACCTGAACTCGTTGATCGCCGGCAGCGACCCGACCATCAAGGTCGATCACAACAACAGCTGAACCTGACACAAAACCGTGGCGAGGGAGCTTGCTCCCGCTGGGCTGCGCAGCAGCCCCTAAAAACAGGGCCGCTTCGCGCCCCAGCGGGAGCAAGCTCCCTCGCCACGGGATAAGTGTTCATACTCCCCCACAGTTGGCCTATGCTGCCCAGCATGACGCCGCTTCATACATGAGGGATGCCCGATGTTTTATGTGCAACGCGATGCACAAGGCCTGCTGGTGCGCGTAGAAGCCACCGCTTACGCCGAGGCCACCGAGACCTTGCCGGCCGACAACCACGAGATCCAGGACTGGTTCGCCAACCAGGCGGTGGAAAACAGCCTCAAGCAGCTCAAACAAAGCGACCTGGAGATGATCCGGGTACTCGATGACTTGATCCAGGTGCTGACCAGCAAAGGCGTCATCCGCGTCACCGACCTGCCACCGGCGGCCCAGGCCAAGCTGATGGACCGCACCCAGGCCCGGGAAGCCTTGGGCGGGTTGAGCCGGTTGATCGACGATGATGAGAAGGGGTTGATCTAACCTCAAATGACACAACCCGATCCCTGTGGCGAGGGAGCTTGCTCCCGCTCGGCTGCGCAGCAGTCGCAAAACCAGGCAACGCGGTCTGCCTGAAGAGCTGCTGGGGGCCTGCTTCGCAGGCCAGCGGGAGCAAGCTCCCTCGCCACAGGGGATCGTGTTGTATGGGCTTACGCTATCGCTCCGGGACGCGGAGCGTCCCTGGCTACATTCCCACGCGGAGTGGTGGAACGATCAATGTTTCAGGATCACCCCCACCGCCGAGGCTCCCCAACCAACTGCCCCTGCACCCCAAACAAACCCATCTCACGAATCACCGCCAACTCCCCCTCCGTCTCAACCCGCTCAGCAATCAAAGGCAAGTCAATACTGTGGGCCGCGCGCTGGATAGCCTCGATGAACAAACGTTTATCACTTTCCTGATCAATCGCGCGGATATAGCTGCCATCGATCTTCAGGTAAGCCAACCCCAGCCGCGACAGGTTGCCGATCATGCTGAACCGCCCACCAAAACGCTGCAGGCTCAAGGAAAAGCCAAGTTCGCGCAGACGCCGGGTCAACTGCTCCAGCACCGCTTGCTCCGGCAGTTGCTCTTCGCCAATCTCCAGGGTCAAGCGCGACCCGAGGTTGGAATGCGCCCGCAGGATCTCAAAGATCTTGTTCAGCGCCTGCGGATCGGCCAAGGTCGCCGAAGACAGGTTCAACGCCAGGGATTGCTCATGCCCGGCCATTTGCCTGAGCACTTGTTCGAGCATCAAACGGTCCAGGCGCGCGGTCCAGCCGAAGCGCTCCAACCAGGGCAGGAAACGCCCGGCAGGGATGGTCTGGCCCTGCTCGTCGAGCAACCGCGACAGCACTTTGTAATGCAACACCACCTGGGTGTCCCGGGCGGCCACCACCGGCTGGAAGTACAGCTCGAAGCGCTGATGATTCAAGGCCTGGTCGAGCAGCGTGTGCCAGGCATGGTGATCGTCACCGACGCTGGCCACCGCGCTGTGATCCAGGCAGGCCCAACCCGGTTCGCCCTGGCTTTCGGCCTGGGCCAGGGCCTGGTCGCCGAGCTGCAGCACCGCTTGCGGCGAGTCGCCATGGACGAACGGCGCCAGCCCGATGGAGGCCACCGACGCCACATCCGTCGCACCGGTCGCATGCAGGCTCGCCAATGCAGCCTCAAGGTTCTGCGCCAGTTGCAGCGCTTCCTCGCGCACCAGCCCAGGTGCCAATACCGCAAACTCCCCACCGCGAATACGCGTGACCAGGTTGTGGGTTTCCGGATACCGCGCACATTCACGCAGCAATTGCTCACCCACGGCCTGGAGTAACTGGTCGGTGCGCTGCCCGCCCAACCGCTGGTTCAAACCGGCCAGGTCCTTGACCCGCAACAACAGCAGATAACCGGAACTGGCCTGCTCCGGGTTGCTCACCCGGGCATTGAGCTGCATTTCGAAATAACGCCGGTTGGCCAGGCCCGTGAGGTTGTCCTGGTAGGACTCGACCCGCAGTTTCTCGCTGCGCTCGGCCTGCTCCTGGAACAGCGCCTTGAGCTTCTCGACCATCTGGTTCATCGCCTGCACCACCCGGCGCAGTTCAGGCGTGCGCGGCAGCTCCGGCAGGCTCAGGAATTCGCGACGGGCAATGGCATGGGACTGATGCACCATGTAGTCCAGCGGCTTGAGCTGGCGACGCAGCAGCAAGGCCCCCAGCACCGCGCTCACGGCGCCACACAGCAAAAGCCAACCCAGGCTGCCCAAGGCGCTCTGCCACAGCTTGGCGAGGGCGAACATCGGGTGGCTGACCACTTCAACCCGCGCCGCCTGTTCCCAGCCGCGGCTGACGATGGCATCGCCACCGGCCGGTTCCAGGCCGATCAGCTTGACGAACCATTGCGGCACGCTGCCGGCGTCCGGCGTGCCGGTGCGCTCGACGAGGGTCCTGTCGGTGGCCACGTCGACCACGCGGATGCTGGCGTAGTAGCCGCTGTCGAAGATCGAGCTGACCATCAGCTCCACCATCGCCGGGTCGTCGATGTTCGGCGTCAGCGACAGGGCCAGCGCCGTGGCCGCATCCTGGGCGTGGGAGCGCAACTGGTTGACGTACTGGGCCCGCGAGCTCTCCAGGCTGACCATGAAGCTGCCGCTGAAGGCAACCACCAGGAACAGACAGATAGCGATCAACAGCTGTTTGAACAAGGACATCTGAGCGCGCGCTCCTAGTTAGTCGTCTCGACCGGAAAACCTTCGGCCTGC
The DNA here is from genome assembly GCF_900103575.1 of Pseudomonas sp. NFACC51. Classification (NCBI taxonomy): domain Bacteria; kingdom Pseudomonadati; phylum Pseudomonadota; class Gammaproteobacteria; order Pseudomonadales; family Pseudomonadaceae; genus Pseudomonas; species Pseudomonas sp. NFACC51. Next base: position 6,734 of record NZ_FMXH01000024.1, read on the forward strand.
ATTTTTTTCAACACATCCTGCCACCGGGACAGGCGCTTGGTGTCACCCACTTTCTTGTTGCCCTTGGCGCCCGGCAGCCACAGCCCTTCGGCATTGAAAGAGTAGACCGGGAGCAAGTCGGTTCGCTGGCTGGCCGGCAGGATGCCGTCGATCAGGCTGTCGAGTACCAGCGGCATCGCCTCGGGCGTGGCGTAGTAGGTGAGCACCATGTGCGCACGGTTCTGCCGCAAGGCCTTGACGTAGGTGATGCGCAGCTTGTCACTGGACACCCCGAGATGACGCAGGCTGAAGTACTTGGCGATGGCGTAGTCTTCGCAATCACCGGCGCCCTTCCACAGGGCCTGGATCGGGGTTTCCCAGTAGTCGACTTCACGCCACAGGTCGATGTCTTCCACGTAGCGCACCTGTTTGTTGAAAAACAGGTTCACCACCTTGAGCTGTTCGAGTTCCGGAATCTGTTTCTGGGTCGCCAACAGTTGCTGCCATGCGTCGATCCGTTGCTGACCTTCGCCCAAGGGACCATATAACGCTTGCGCCCGTCGGCTGATCTGCGCAAAGTCCCAGTCGGCCTGCAGGCCGCCCAGCATCAGGCCGGCCAGCAATAATGCCGAACATAGCCAGCGCAAGGACCTGAGGACAGGGAACGGTGCAGCCAAGGGAAATACGTCCGAAAAGGGTCGTTGGAAATTCGTTGGATGGTGACGCCTGGCCCACTAAAAGACAATGGCAAGGTGCAATCACCGCAGGCAGACTAAACTTTAGTTCAGGAACCTCCGGTCGAGAGACTTTGACGGCTCACCAACCTGTAACTAACGTGAGCCTGGATCCAATTTTTACTACCAATCAGGGTGCGTTGTCGTGACACAGAAGCCCAAACCGCTCAGCACTATCCAGATCAACGGCCCCATTCCCGCTGACCAGGCACGCTCGATCATCGAAGAGTCTCTGCGCGAGGCCATCCTCGATGGACGCTTGCCTTGCGGTACCGCCCTGCGCCAGCAGGAACTGGCCGACCTGTTCGGCGTGAGCCGCATGCCGGTGCGCGAGGCGTTGCGCCAGCTCGAAGCGCAGTCACTGCTCAATGTGGTTCAGCATAAGGGCGCCGTCGTGGCACCGTTGATCACCAACAATGCGGTAGAAACCTATGCCCTGCGTTCGGTCCTGGAATCGTTCGCCTTGCGCCTGTCCATCCCCTTGCTCGATGACAGCGACCTGGCAATGGCCGCCCAGTACATCGAACAGCTGGAGACGGAAACCGAACACGCCGAGATCGGCAAGCTCAACCGGCTGTTCCACATGTCGCTTTATCACAAGGCCCCCAACAGCAAGCTGCTGGACCTGATCGAGCGCGAGCTCAATGAAGAAGAGCGCTTCCTGCGCTTTCATCTGTCGTCCATGGGCCTGGGCAAGTTGAACCAGGACGATCATCGCGCGCTGCTCGAGGCCGCGCGAACCAAAGACATCGATAAAGCGATCGTATTGCTGGAACGGCACCTGGAAAAAGCCTCTGTCACCATGCGCCGGTACTTGGAACAGTTGTCGAAGCTGTGATCCCACGTCGGCGCTCCGTCCGGCGTAAAAATTTCTTACATATCCTTCCGACTCACTTGTCGCCTGCGCGGCGCGGCCTGGCCGTGGCCGCGACTCGCCGTCCCATCAGTTCAATGGCACTGCCATCGATTTGGGCTCACTCTTGCGCTTGTCGATTCAAAACAGACCTGAAGAAGTCAACGCCTGGCTGAGGCCAGACGAATCGAAGCCAATACGCAAGGAGCGTCGTCCAACCGGCGGGATGATCGGATGTCCGACCGACGTCCTGCCCATAACATAAAAGTTATTAACTCCCCGATCCCTGAAGTGCTCCGAGTGAGGCATTCACTCGAACTATTCGATTCTGATACTCGCAAATCGGAAGGAGCTTCTTCGCCCAAATAAAACTTATATAAAAAGTTTTAAAAGCCCTCTTCGCGCCCAATAAAACATCAACTTTAAATAATTAAAAAAATACTTGCCGACAACTTGTTTCATGCATTAGCTTTTTATTCGTCGCGTTACTTGCGACCCTTTCGCTTTTTGACAAACCCTTTAAACACAGGCAACACAAGCCCACAACACGTACTGAAAGCGAACACTTAAGCCACTTGGGTAATTCATGGATTCCGGTTCAGGCTCCCGCTCGTCTTAATTAAGCAACGAGCAACCTTCCGGACAAAACATCATTGATGAGGACGTTCCGATGCAGCCATCCAAAGAACAACTATCTCTGAAAAAACACGAACTTGGCCAACACCCGGTTTTTTCCGAGATTACATCAATCGATCTGTTACGCCGCTTTATGGAAAGCCATGTCTTTGCCGTCTGGGACTTTATGTCGCTGACCAAGCGGCTGCAACGCGAACTCACCTGCGTCCACCTGCCCTGGCTGCCGCCGGCCGACCCGCACGCGGCACGCTTGATCAATGAAATCGTGCTGGGGGAAGAGTCGGATGACCGCCCCGGCGCAGGCTATTGCAGCCATTTCGAACTGTACTTGGACGCCATGCGGGAAATCGGTGCCGATACCCGCGCGATCGAGCAATTCATCACCCTGCAACAGGAAGGCGTCAGCCCCGAGACGGCGCTGGACAGCGTGGAGGTCGAACCGGCGGCGGCGCGGTTTGTCCGCCAGACCTTGCACACCGCTCTGCACGCACCGGCCCACAGTGTGGCCGCCGCCTTCGTGCACGGTCGCGAGAGTGTCATCCCGCAGATGTTCCAGCGCATGCTCGACGCTTGGGGCATTGGCCTGGATCAGGCGCCGACCTTTCGTTATTACCTGCAACGGCACATCGAAGTCGATTCCGAAGACCATGGCCCGGCGGCAGAAAAGTTGTTGGCCCGGCTGATCGATGGCGACCCACAGCGCGAAACCGAAGTACTGGTCGCCGCGCTCGCCGCTGTCCACAGCCGCGCGGCCCTGTGGGACGGCTTGCGCCAGAGCATGACCCAGCCGGTTGCACAGGTGATGCCATGAACGCTGTCGAATACCAATCCTTCGCCGACGCTTGGGAAAGTCGCGCTACGATCCGTACCCGGCCACGGCGGCGGGTCGAAAACGACGACAAGCTGATCTTCCCCATGAGCCGCCAGCCGCTGGTGCACAGCCAGACCTTCCTCAGCCACTGCCCGCAATTGCGCGACTTTGTGCTGGTGCAGAGCCTCTACAAGTTCATCAACGACGTGGTGATTTTCGAGACCGAACTGGTGGACCACACCGCCCGCCGCATTGCCAAGAACCGCTTCGGCATCGAATTCCCGTTCGCCTGCCGCTACGACGCGATGACCGTGGTGGTGGACGAGGATTATCACGCGCTGGTGGCGATGGACTTCATGCAGCAGACCATCGACATGACCGGCATCGCACCGATCCCGTTGCCGGGGCAGATCGAACTCAGCCGCGCGATACCGGCGACCCTGGCCCAGGCGCCGGAACATTTGCTCAGCGCCGTGGAGCTGATCTGCATCGCCATTGCCGAGAACACCGTCACTAACGAAGTGGCGGCCTTCGCCCGGGACGACTCGGTCAAGGCCTCGATCAAGGGACTGATGGCCGATCACTTGCTCGACGAGGGCCGCCACTCCGGTTTCTGGACGCGACTGGTGCAGATCTACTGGCGCACCGCGCCCGAAGAGGACCGCGCGGCGATTGCACGCTTGATGCCCGGGTTCGTCGTCCAGTACCTGGCGAGCGACCTGCAGCAAGCGTTCGACATCGAACTGATCGCGCACCTGCCCGTTGACGAATCGGTACGCCAATCGCTGCGTGAAGACGCCAGTGCGCTGGCCTACCCCATCAATCGTTTTCACCCGTTGGTGGGCAACATCACGCGTTTTTTCCGCAGCAGCTCGATGCTCGCGTCCCCCTGCGTACGCGACGCCCTCGCTGATTACCTGACTCCATGAGGACCTTTCAATGAAACGCCTCGAAATTGCAGTGCCTGGTACCAGCCAGGCCATGGCCGAACTGGCCCGCGAACTGGAGCTGCACGGCCACGGCATCGTGGATCGGCAATCGCCGGCCAACCACGGTATGGTCGACTTGTTGATCGACGACGGTACGACACCGCGGGCCATTGAAGCCCGCTCATGCCTCCAGGTGCGCGTGGTGCTGCGCACGCTACCCGGCGAGGTATTGCCGCAACCGGTGGTGATATTTCGCGACGGCGCGCAGCGGCTGTTGTGCCAGGAGGTGATTGCGCCGCAAAGCGATGGCAACGGTCAGTCCCTGCGGTTGCGTACCCTGGCGACAGTGGTCGAGACCGGCGCACGGCTGGTCAGCCAGTTATCCCGGGATGACACCTGCTTCGATCACTGGCCGACGGTGCACGCTGACACTGTCGAGCAGCCCCTGCTCGGGCTCGATGCGCTGGAGCCGCTGGCGTTCGAGCACGGCCTCAATCGGCCGCCAGTACCTTGGCTGCTCGCCGCCGCCGACATGCCGGTGATGCACAGCATTGAACAGCGCATGCTCGACGACGCGGCGCAACCAGCCCTGTGGGTCGATGGGCAATTCATCGACTACAAATCCTTGCGCCGCCTGGCGCTGGGGTTGCAACAGCCGATGTTGCAGAGGTTAAGCGGCGCGGCCAAGCGCCCCTTGGTGATCGGTGTCTGCCTGCCCAAGTCTGCGCACCTGTATGCGGCGATCCTGGCGGTGCTGGGCTGTGGGGCGGTGTACCTGCCGCTGGACCCGCAGCATCCGGCGCAACGTCGGCGCTTCATCCTGGAAAATGCCCAGGCGGACCTGCTGCTGCACGACGGCGACAGCGACCTGGGCGACCTGTCGGTGCCAACGCTGAATGTCCATCAACTGCCATCGCCCAAGCCAGGCATCCCAGCCTCGTTGATTCGCCGCACAGTGGACAGCGACGAACCGGCTGTGGCGATCTACACCTCTGGCACCACCGGCCAGCCCAAGGGCGTGTTGCTCAGCCACCGCAACCTCAGTCATTTCTGTGCCTGGTACGGCGACTACGTCGGGTTGCAGCGCGACAGCCGGGCGTTGCAGTTTTCCACCATCAACTTTGATGCGTCGCTGCTGGATATCCTGCCGACGTTCATCCACGGCGCCTTGCTGGTGGTGCCCAGCGAAGACCAGCGCCGCGATCCGCAGCAATTGGTCGCGTTGATTCACCAGCAGCACATCAGCCACGCCTTTCTGCCGCCTGCGCTGCTGAGCGTCATGCCCCTTGATGCACCGCTGGGCCTGGCGCACCTGATCACCGGTGGCGATGTCTGTGAACCGTTCGTGATCGAACAGCTCGCGCCACAATGCCAGTTCCACAACATCTACGGCCCGACCGAAACCACAGTGCTGGCGACCACACGACAGTTCGGCGTCGGCGACAACAACCGCAACCTCGGCGTGCCCATCGCCAATGGCCAGGTCTTGATCCTGGACGAACAGTTGCAGCCGGTTCCCCAAGGTGTGCCCGGCGAGCTGTACATCGCCGGCCCAGGCGTCGGGCTGGGTTATTTGAATGACCCGACACTGACCGCGACGCGCTACCTCGACCTGACACTGCCCACCGGGCAAGTGCTGCGGGTTTATCGCACGGGTGATATCGGCCAGTGGACCGACAACGGCATCGAACTGTGTGGCCGGCGCGATAACCAGGTGAAGATCCGCGGTTTTCGGGTCGAGCCCGAGGAGATCGAACACTGCCTGCGTGATAGCCAGTTGTTTCGCCAAGTGGCAGTGGGGGTCGATGAACGGCGGCGAATCCTGGCGTTCCTGGTTCATCCCGAGCACTGCGGCGACGCCCTCCAGGCGTTGCGCGATCACGTGCAGAACAGCTTGCCCAGCTACATGCACCCGGCCGCCTACGTCGAACTGCCGAGCCTGCCGTACACCAGCAACGGCAAGGTCGATCGCCGGGCCTTGCTCACCATGGCGGTGCAGGTGCAGGTCGATGGCCAACGCCGCCAGCCACAGAACGCCCTGGAGACGCAATTGCAGCAACTGTGGGCAGAGCTGCTTGAACTACCCGTCGAGGACATCGCCACCGACGAAAGCTTCTTCAACCTCGGCGGGCATTCGATCCTGCTGTCGCGACTGTTGTTGAGCATCCGCCAGGTGTTCGGCCGCAGCCTGTCGATCAACCGCTTTATCGAAGCACCAACGCTGATGACCTTGGCCAAGTTGCTGGACGATCCTGATCAAAACAGTGCCTCGATCCTCAGCCCCCAAGCCTTCATCGATGCCGAGGCCGAACTCAACCTCGATCCGCTGCCCATCAGCCAATGCGGCGATGTGCACAAAGTGGTGGTGACTGGCGCCAACAGCTTTCTCGGCGTGCACATCGTCGAGGCACTGCTGGCCTGGGGCGCCACCGAAGTCGCGTGCCTGGTGCGTGCGAGCGCTGAACAAAGCGCGGCCGAGCGCTTCTCCCAAGCCCTGCGGGACAATCACCTGACCCACCTGGACCTGGACCGCGTCAGTGTGTACGCCGCCGACATCACCCAACCGCAATTGGGCCTGCCAGACGACGTCTACACCCGCATAGACCGCACCTTCGGCGCGCTGGTGCACAACGCCGCCCACGTCAACCATGTGCTCGACTACGAGTCCCTGGCGCGGGACAACGTGGAGCCGATCTTCGAGTGCCTGCGCCTGTGTGAAGGGCGCAGCAAGAAGATCTTCAACTTCGTCTCCACGCTGTCCGCCTCCAGTGCCCTGGATGCTGACGGCCAGGTGCTGGAACAGCCGGCCGCCGAGACGCCGCCGATCTACATCAAGAACGGCTACAACCTGTCCAAATGGGTCGGCGAACGGATCCTGCAGCGGGCTCGTGATCGCGGGGTGTGGGTCAACCTGTTCCGCCCCGGCAACATCAGTTTCAACAGCCTGACCGGGGTCTGCCAGCCCCACAAGAATCGCTTGATGCTGATGCTCAAGGGCTCGATCCAGCTCGGCCAGGTGCCAGACCTGTCACTCAATTTCGACCTGATGCCGGTGGATTTCCTGGCCCGCTTCATCGCGTTCCACGCCAGCCGTTACCAGCCGACGCACGCGGTGTTCAATCTGCACAACCCACAGCCTTTGAGCTGGGACGCTTATGTCGCCTCGTTTCGCGACAGCGGCCGGGAGTTTTCGTTGGTCAGCGTCGCCGAGTGGCAACGGCAATTGGCGCGGGTCGATGCCGACAACGCGTTGTTTGGCGTGCTGGGTTTCTACCTCAACGGCTTCGAGGAGGACATCGGCGACATCTCGCTGATCAGCCACGACAACGCCCGCGCCGGCGTGCGGCAGATGGGCGCCAGCTACCCGGAAAAATCCCCGGCCCTGCTGCGGCGCGGCGCCGAGTACCTCAAGGCCATCGACTTCATCTGAAACACCCTCAACCCAAAGCAAGGAGCAAGACCATGAGTGCATTTCAACCCGACACCCTGATCAAAAACCCCCAAGCCTGCCAGGTCGAAACCTCGGTGGAGGTCGCGGCCGACGCGGCACGCGTCTGGAACGTGGTAGGTGATTTTGGCGGATTCAACCATTTCATTCCGGCACTGGAACACATCGAAATGACCGGCGAGGGCGTGAGGTCCCTGCGCAAGAAATTCTTCCGCGATGGGCAGAACCTGGTGGTGGAACAGCTCAACAGCCGTGACGACCAGGCCATGCACATGACCTGGACGCTGATCTACAACACCCTGGGCATCGACAACCTGTGGGCGGCCATGCGCGTCGAACCCCTGGCGGACAACCGTTGCCGCGCCACCTGGACCATCATCGCCGACCACACCGACGCCCACACGCCGTCGGGCTTCAGGGATTTCCTCCAGGGCTTCGCCGATGAGGCGATGGGGAATGTGCAGGAGATGTTCGCCTAAGGCACAGCCCTTCCCCGATGTGGGGCTAATGCTGTTCACTCAAGGCAATCGACAAACCCCGTGGCGAGGGAGCTTGCTCCCGCTGGGCCGCGAAGCGGCCCCAAAACCTGCCAAATGCGGAGCATCAGACACACCGCACCCGCCGGTTTACGACTGCTTCGCAGCCGAGCGGGAGCAAGCTCCCTCGCCACAGGGATTGGGTTGGCTTGAGGTTCAAGCATTGGGCTGAGCGGCCTGTGCTGCATTGAAGATCGCCATCGCGAGCAAGCTCGCTCCCACATTGAGTTGCAGTGAACCCAGGATCCAGGCTCACCGCCAATCCCCTGTGGGAGCTTGCTCGCGATGGCAGTGGCTCGGCTTGCGGCTGGGGTCAGATCTTGAAGCTGTCCACCAGCTGCTTCAGTCGATTGGCCTGTTGGGACAAGGCATCGCAATCCTTCAGGGTTTCATTGAGGTTGGCCACGCTTTGCTGGTTCAGCAGGTTGATGTGGCTGACGTCCATGTTGAGGGTTTCAACGACAGCGGTCTGTTCTTCGGTCGCAGCGGCTACCGACTGGTTCATGCCGTCGATCTCACCGATACGCTGCGTCACGCTGACCAGTCGCAGGCCGGCCTGGTTGGCCACTTCCACGCTTTCTTCGCTGGACGTCTGGCTGGCGTTCATCGTGGTTACCGCTTCACGGGAGCCGACTTGAAGCGAGGTAATCATCTTGTGGATTTCTTCCGCCGACTCCTGGGTGCGGTGCGCCAGGTTGCGCACTTCATCGGCCACCACCGCAAAACCACGGCCGGCTTCACCGGCACGGGCCGCTTCGATGGCCGCGTTCAGGGCCAGCAGGTTGGTTTGCTGGGAGATGCCCTTGATCACGTCCAGGATGTGGCCGATGTTGTCGGTGCTGGCGTTCAGGGTTTCGATCTGGGTGCAGGAAAGGCTGATCTTCTGCGACAGCTCGGTCATGGCCTGGATGGTTTTTTCCACCACTTGGCGACCGTCATCGGCCTGTTCGCTGGCACCGCTGGCATGTTGCGAGGCATCGGCGGCATTGCGGGCGATTTCCTGGGTCGCAGCCCCCAACTGGTTGATGGCCGCGGCCACGCTGTTGGTGCGAGCGCTCTGCTCATCCGAGCCGACAAGCGACGCATTGGACGAGGTCATCACCCGCTGCGACAAGTCATGCACCTGACGGGTGGCGGAAGACACTTCCGAGATCGACGCGTGAATCCGCTCCACGAACTGGTTGAACGAACCACCCAGCACTGCGAACTCATCCTTGCCCTGCACCACCAGGCGCCGGGTCAGATCGCCTTCGCCCTGGGCGATGTCCTGCATGGCGCGACCCATGGTGGTCAACGGGCGCATCAATACCTGGATCAACAGGCTCAGCAGCAACGCAATGGCCGCCACCGCGACAAACATCGCAATCAGCGCAGACGTACGGAACTGGCTCAACGGCGCGTAGGCCTTGGCCTTGTCGATCGACAGGCCGATGTACCACTCGGCGTTCGGCAAGCCAGTCACTGGAGTAAACGAAAGGATACGGTCCTGCCCGTTCAGCTCAACGTCCTGGATACCCTTGCCAATGCGCACCGGGGTCCCGGGGTAGATGTCCTTGAGGTTCTTCATCACCTGGTCTTTGTCCGGGCTGACGATCACCTGACCGTCGCCGCTGACCAGGAACGCATGGCCGATACCACCGAAGTCCACGGAGTTGATGATCTTCACCAGGGTTTCCAGGCTCAGGTCGCCGCCCACCACACCGAGCAGTTCGCCGTTGTGCTTCACCGGCAGGGCAACGGTCACCACCAGGCCACCTACCGCCGCCAGGTAAGGCGGGGTCAGCATGGTTTTATCAGCGGTCACCGCCTGTTTGTACCAGGGGCGCTGACGCGGGTCGTAGCCGTCAGGCATTTTGGCGTCCGGACGTTGGGTGAAGACACCGTTGGCCTGGCCGACATAAGTGAACTGGAAGTTCGAGGTCAGCGCTGGCTGATCGACCAGCCCTGGCAGATCGGCAGTAGCGCCCTGGTGCGCGATGTTTTGCGCCAGGTTTTCCAGCACCAATATCCGGCCACTCATCCAGTTCTGGATGCTGCTGGCCGTCAGGTCGCCGGATTGCTCGATGGACGACTCAAGGCTGCTGCCGATGGTGTTGCGCTGCAAATAATCGTTGTAGAGCGTGAACAGGGCAAAAGCCAGGACCACCACACCAGAGGCGGTAAGAAGGATTTTGTGGCTGAACTTTAGATTCATTGATGAGGCTTCTTAGGCAAGGAGTGGGGGTGCATTCCAGATTTGCAACGGTCCATGTAACAGTGCGAGCGGTTATCAATCCGCTCCACTTTGGTGCACACGTACAAGTCTGTCGGCAAACCTGTACAAATAATTAGGGATACGAAGAAATAGCCGACGGGAGGACACAGCGGGCGAACGGTGGTTGCAAATTCGCCGACGGCTGATGACAATGCGACCTATTATCATTTGTAACATCCAGGCCGTTGCGTCCATGTCATCTCCCGAGTTTGCAGTACAGGCGCTCTACAGCCGGCATCACGGCTGGCTCAATACGTGGCTGCGCACCCGGCTGGGCAATGCCGCCGATGCGGCGGACCTGGCCCAGGACACCTTCGTGCGCCTGTTGCAGCGTAGCGAACGCCTGGAACTTCGAGCTCCACGCGCCTTTTTGCGCACCATCGCCCAAGGCCTGGTGATCGACCATTGGCGGCGAGAAGAAATCGAACGTGCCTACCTGCAAACCATAGCTCACTTGCCGGAAGCCGAAACCCCTGGCGCTGAAGCCCAGGCCCTGATCCTGGAACTGCTTGAAGCCATTGCCAGGATGCTCGAAGGCCTCAAGCCGAAAGTGCGCAGGGCCTTTCTGTTGGCCCAGTGCGAAGGCCTGACGTACAAGCAGATCGCCGAACAGATGGGCATCTCGTTGCGCTCGGTGGAGCGCTACGTCGCCGATGCGCTGTACCACTGCTATGTGCTGCGTTATGAAAGCTGAGCCGGCGGAGCACTTGCAGAGCCGCCGCAACGGCCCGTCGCAACAGGTGGTCAGGCAGGCGATCAACTGGCTGCTGCGCCTGCGCAATCACACCGCTCACCCGACCCTGCGCCAACAGTGCGACACCTGGCGCGCCGCCCACCCGGAACACGAACTGGCCTGGCAACGGGTGCAATCGCTGCACAGCGAATTGACCTCCAACCTGCGGGCGGTGCCCGCTGCCCACATCGCCCTCGACACCCTGGAAAACAGTGCCCAGCGCCTCAGTCGTCGCCAGGCCCTGAAGTTGCTGTCGGGCATCGCCGTGGTGAGCGGCGCGGCTTGGCTGGGCAAGGACCTGGGCTGGCAATCGTGGAGCGCTGACTTCGCCACCGCCACCGGTGAACGCCGAGGTTTCCAGTTGCCGGACGGCACGCGACTCGAGCTCAATACCCACAGCGCCGCCGACCTGGACTTCAGCGCCCGGCAGCGCCTGATTACCCTGGCCCGCGGCGAAATCATGGTCACCTGTGGTCGCGACCCGGGGCGGCCGCTGCTGGTGAAAAGCAGGCATGGCCTGTTCGAAGGGCTGGGGGGGCGCTTCGTGGTGCGCCAGGACAGCGACTGCACGCGCTTGAGCGTCACCAGCGGGCAAGTCGTCATCCGTTCGCACCCCAACAGCGATGGCAGGCCCATTCAGGTCGAGGCCGGGCAAAGCTATCTGATCACTGCATCGACAGCGGCCCTCGCACCGCCGCTGGACATGGACGCAGGCGCCTGGGCCGACGGGTTGATCGTCACGCGCAACATGCGCCTGGAAGACTTCCTCAATGAAGTAGGACGCTACCGCCCGGGTTATATGAACTGCGCGGCGTCGGTTGCCGACCTGCGCTTGTCGGGGGTTTTCCGTTTGGAGGACACCGACAAACTGCTCGCCGTCCTGCCACGCATGCTCCCCGTACAGATCCGTTATCGAACCCGTTGGTGGATCACGGTGCAGCGCCTGGCTTGATTTTTTTTGGCGGGTTTCAGGCCGGCGTCCGGCTAGGACAGTAAGCAACCCTTATCTGCCTTCGGCGACTCCTACGGAACCTACAATGACTGAGCGCGTACCTCTCAAGAACCCCTTCGGCTTCTCTGCGCAACCGGGCCTGCTGCGCCAGGCGATCCATGCCGCGCTGTTCTCCACGGCGCTGGGGGTCAGCGTCATGCCGATGCTCGCGGTGGCCGCACAAAACGGCGTGACCGCCAGCCGTCAGAGCTACAACATTGCCCCGGGCCCATTGAGCGATGTGCTGAACCAGTTCGCCCGCCAGGCCGGGATCACCCTGGCAAGCACCCCGGCGCAAACCGGCGGCGTCCAGTCCCCGGGGCTCAAGGGCGAGTACTCGCCGGACCAGGCCCTGAGCCAGTTGCTCAGCGGCTCGGGACTGGTTGCCGTCAGCCAGGATGGCAGCAGCTACGTGCTGCAGACCGAGACCGCTGGCAGCACACTGGAATTGCCGACCACCGACATCAAGGGCTTCGCCTTGGGTAACGCCCTGGGCAGCATGGAAGGCTACAACGCCACCCACAGCCAGGTCGCCACCAAGACCAGCACCGCCCTGCGCGAAACCTCCCAGAGCGTGTCGGTGGTCACCCGCGAACAAATGGACGACCAGGGCGCGCAAACCGTGTCCCAGGCCATGCGCTACACCCCCGGCGTGCTGACCAACCCCTACGGCGCGACCCACCGCTACGACTACGTGGCGATGCGCGGCTTCAACGACGGCTCGGTGGATAACATCTACCTCGACGGCCTCAAGTCCATGGGCGACAGCGGCACCTACAGCTCCATGCAGGTCGATCCGTACTTCCTGGAGCGGGTCGACATTCTCAAGGGCCCGTCCTCGGTACTCTACGGCCGCAGTTCACCGGGTGGCCTGGTGGCGCTGACCAGCAAGAAGCCGCAGTACGAGGCCTATCACCAGATCCAGGCCACGGTCGGCACCCAAGGCCAACGCGGCATGGGCTTCGACTTCACCGGCCCCGTGGATGACGACAAACGCATCACCTATCGCCTGATCGGCCTGGCGGACACCTCCGACACCCAGTTCGACCACAACAAGGAAAAGCGCTTCGCCCTCGCGCCGACAGTGAACATCGACTTCAGCGAGGACACCTCGCTGACCCTGCAAGCCTACCTGCAGCATGACCCCGACGGCGGCTACCACGGCGGCATGCCGGCCGATGGCACCTTGCATCAGCGCAACGGTCGACGGATTTCCGAGCACTTCTTCGAAGGCGAACCCGGCATCGACCGCTATGAGCGTGACCAGCAGTCGTTCGGCTACCAATTCGAACACCGTTTCAACGACGTCTTCACCGCCCGGCAGAACTTCCGTTACCTGGATTCCGAGGTCAAGAACGATCAGGTCTATGCCTACGACTGGACCACGCCCACCAGCAACGAGCTGAACCGCTACTACACCGGCGCCGAAGAAAAGCTTCATTCCTTCATCGTCGACAACATGCTGCAAGCCGAATTCTTCACTGGTGCCACCAAGCACACCGTGCTGATGGGGGCCGACTATCAGCGGCGAAAAACCGTGGTCGACTGGACCAGCGGCAGCCTGGCGCCAATCAACGCCTTTGACCCGGTCTACGGCAACTCGGCCATCACTGGTCGCTATGACACCAGCTACCTGCGACGCCTGGAGCAGACCGGCGTCTACCTGCAAGACCTGATCGAAATGGACAAGTGGCGCTTCTCCCTCGGCCTGCGCCAGGACTGGGTTCAAACCTCGGATGAGAACCGCATCGCTGAATTTGAACGCCCGGAAGGCACCGAGATCAACGACAAACGCACCAAGCTCACTGGCCGTGCCGGAGCGCTGTACCTGTTCGACAATGGCCTGGCGCCGTACATCAGCTACTCCGAGTCGTTCAACCCGAACTCCTATGCCGACAGCGCCGGCAACCCACTGCCGCCCACCGATGGCAAGCAATGGGAACTGGGCCTGAAGTATCAGCCGCCGGGCACTGACGACCTGTACACAGCCTCGCTGTTCCGCATAGACCAGGAAAACCTGGCGACCAAACTGCCCCAGGACAGCTTCTACCGCGCCGTTGGGGCCGTGCGCTCCCAGGGCCTGGAGCTGGAAGCGCACCTGCAGTTGACCGAACAATTCAAAGTGCTGGGCAGTTACACCTTCACCGACATCGAATACTCGAAGTCGATGGTCAGCACCCTCAGCACGCCCACCGACATCATCGAAAACAAGGGCAACTCCCCGACCCAGGCCCCGCGCCACATGGCCTCGGTCTGGGCGGATTACAAGTTCGACAGCGGCACCCTCGATGGCCTGCGCCTGGGCGGCGGCGTGCGGTATGTCGGCTACAGCTGGGCCGATGCGGAGAACACCATGAAGGTGCCGTCCTACACGTTGTTCGATGCCTCGGTGGGGTACGACCTGGGCAAGGTCGGCTTGAAGGGCGTGGACGTGCGCCTGAACGCGAACAACCTGACCAACGAAAGCTACGTCGCTTCGTGCGCCAGCCTGAGCTTTTGCTACATGGGCGAAGAGCGCAATGTGGCGGCGACGGTGAGTTACCAGTTCTAACTGCAACCCATTCCCTGTGGCGAGGGAGCTTGCTCCCGCTGGACGCGAAGCGGCCCGTTTTTTTGGGGCTGCTGCGCAGCCCAGCGGGAGCAAGCTCCCTCGCCACAGGTTCTGTTCTGGCCCTTCGGATGGGGCAGCTTCAAACCCGAACCGTATTACCTTCTTCCCGCACCACACCCTCCTGGCGCACAAACCGATTCGCCCGCCCGAACGTGCCGAAGTCATTGAACCGCACGCCCATCTCCCGCATCACCTTGTGCGCCACCGGCACCGTCAGTTGACGAATGTAGAACGGCTCCTTCACCACGAAGTGATGAATGCCATGGCTGCTGCCGAAGTTGAAGCAGAACGCCTGCAACGGCCACAACCACCAGGGGTTGAGCACTTGGGTTTGCTGGATGACGTTGCCCGGCTCGATATCGCCGTAGTAGTGCATGTTCGAACTGACGAAATGCAGGCAAAAGGTGCGCAACACGTTCGGCCCGATGATCACCACCGCGGCGATGTCGATCACCTGCATCGTCGCCAGCGTGGTAGCCGACCAGTCAATTGAAGTGCCCAGCAGACCGGCGATGCCGTTGGCCCCATGAAAACCGAGAAACACATACCAGGCGCCCCAATGCAGCAACGCCAGCGGGAAATACACCTTCAGCGTGCGTTTGAGAATGCTGCGCTTGTGCGCCCAGGTCCTGGCTCGCAGCAGGCGGATGAACGCCGACATCACGTTATCGCCGACCATCAGCAACCGCGCCAGCCCCCAGGGTTCGCCGTTGGTGATGGCCCGCTCCTCCATGTCGGCTTCGCTGCCGGACACCTTGTGATGGTTGAGGTGCAGGTGACGACGGATCCACGGATTGATCGTGCTCGGCCGCGCCAGCCAGACCAACCCCATCATCAGGTTGTGGGGCAGGCGCTGCTTGCGAAAATACATGCTGTGGATCAGGTCATGTTCCAGCTCGTGGGTCAGCGACGCGAAGAACGCGTTGAGCAACAGGCACGCCCACCCGGCCAGGTAACCGTTGATGTAGAGCAGCGCCGAACCGATCATCCCAGCCAGGGCGAACGCCAGGATGCCCGCGCCCAACGCGTCCTGATGGCGCAGGATCGGATAGCGCCGACGCAACTCCTCGCCCCGGGCCAATACAACCTGGCGAATATGGGCTGATCGCTGTTGTGCATTCAATCGCTCGGGGCTTGCGCAAGTGCCGTGCATGGCTTACATCCTCTGTTAGAGATGTGCTCATCCTGCCGGGCGTTGTCCCCTGGGGTGGTAGCCGTAAACGCCAACCTGTTGACCGCACGCGCCAATCGTCATGACTGAACCGACTTCCCTCGCCAGCTGGACCCGCGCCCTGCGCAAACAGCTCGATGCGCTGGGCCTGGACAGCCATGTCTTGTGCGTGGAAGCCGGCCTCGACCCGCAATGGATGGACGACCCGAACGCCCGTTACCCGCTCTCGGCCACCACCCGTCTGTGGGCATTGGCTGTGCAGGCCAGCGGCGACCCGGCCATCGGCCTGCGGGTCTCGCGTTTCGTCAGCCCCACCACCTTTCATGCGCTGGGTTATGCCCTGGTGGCCAGCGGCAGCCTGCGGGAAGTGTTCGAGCGGATCGTACGCTATCACCCGGTGGTCAGCGATGCGCTAACCCTCCAGCTGATCCGCGCAGAGGACCGTTATCGCTTTAGCCTCGAGGTGCCGCCGGACCGACCGGCGCCAGCCTTCGAGGCCATCGACGCGTTCGCGGCGATTTACGTGCGCACCTGTCGCAACCGCCTCGGCCGTGATTACGCACCACTGGCGGTGTACCTGCGGCGCCCGGAACCGGCGGACCCCAGCCCCTGGCACAAAGTGTTCCGCTCGCCGGTGCATTTCGGCGCCGCGCAGGATTGCCTGGAGTTCAACCTCACCGATTTCGACAGCCACCTGGACGACGCCAACCCGGAACTGGCCGAACACAATGAAACAGTGCTCGAACGCACCCTCGCACAGCTCAAGCCACTGACCTGGGAACGCAAGGTACGCGCGGCCATCGAGGCCCAACTGCCCGAAGGTGAGCCCAGCGCCGAACGCATCGCCCAGGCCATGCACCTGAGCCTGCGCAGCCTGCAACGGCACCTGGCCGACGAAGGCTGCCGCTTCGACGCACTGCTCAACGAGTGCCGGGAGAATCTGGCGCTGCTGCACCTGCGGGATCCGAATTGCTCGCTGAGCGAAGTCAGCTACCTGTTGGGTTTTGCCGATGCCAGCAGCTTCAGCCGCGCCTTCAAGCGCTGGACCGGGATGACGCCGGGGCAGTTTCGGGATGGGTTGCGCTAGGGATTTGGGTTGGCTGGGCGGGCGATGACTTTCGCCCAGACAAGCCCCTGTGGCGAGGGAGCTTGCTCCCGCTCGGCTGCGCAGCAGTAGCAAAACCGGCCAATGCGATCCGCCTGCCTATAGACATGCCAAGGGCCTGCTGCGCAGGCCAGCGGGAGCAAGCTCCCTCGCCACGGGGGCCAGGTCGGTTTCAGATCGTGGTCAACCCGCGCAATCGCTCGATGTCGAGGATTTCGATCTCGCCATAACCGAGGTGGAGAATGCCCTGGGCCTGCAAGTCCTTGAGGATCTGGTTGGTGGTCTGGCGTGACAGCGCGAGCATCAGCGCCAGATGCTCCTGGGGCAGTTGCAAGATTCGGCGCGGCGGTTCGATTTCGCCGTAGCCTTCTGCGATCATCAGCAGGCGGTGGGCCACCCGGGCCGGGGCAGGCATCAGGCTCAGGTGTTCGAGGTTGATGAAGGTCAGGCGCAGTTTGTGGCTCATCAACAATGCCAGATACCGCCAGTAGATCGGCTGCGCTTGCAGGAAGGCCAGCAACGGCGCCTGCGGCACGTGCAGCAGTGTACCTTGACCGACCACCACCGCATCATGAGTGCGCGGCTGGCCATCGAACAGGCAGATTTCACCGAACCAGTGGGGCGCCTCGATCATACTCAGCAGTGCCTCCTTGCCCTGTTCGTTCACCGCACCGACGCGCACCGCGCCTTCCAGCACGGCATACAGCCCGCACGGCGGATCGCCACGCTTGAACAGCCCATGGCCCGGCGGCAGGCGGCGCTCGCGGGCCATATCCAGCAGGCTATTCTGTAACTCAACGGGCAAGTGGCTGTACCAGTGGCCGGCCATCAGTTGTGAGTGCCAGGGATGCGAATTCATGGAAACTCCGGGACAAGTGTCGGCTAACTGACAGAGCGTCGTGCAAGACCTGATGCATCATGCGGGCATTACCCCAGGAGGAACAACAATGAAAAGCCTCGTCGATCATCTCAGCCAATACGCTGCTTATCACCGAGACCCGCGCAACATCGCCACTCATTTCGTTGGCATTCCGCTGATCTTCGTCGCCGTTGCCGTGCTGCTGTCACGGCCCGGTTGGCCGCTGGGCGCGATCCTGATTTCTCCGGCATTGCTGGTGGCCGTGGCCAGTGCTTGGTTCTATCTACGCCTGGAAGTGCGCCTGGGTGTGCTGATGACGGTGCTGCTGGGCCTGGCGGTATGGCTGGGTCAGACACTGGCAGCGCAAAGCACGGCGGTGTGGTTGAGCAGTGGCCTGGGGATGTTCGTGGTGGGTTGGGTGATCCAGTTCGTCGGCCACTATTACGAAGGCCGCAAACCGGCGTTTGTCGACGACCTCACCGGGCTGATTGTCGGGCCGCTGTTTGTGGTGGTGGAAGCGGGTTTCCTGCTGGGGCTTCGCGGCGAATTGAAGCAGGCCATCGAGGAGCGCGCCGGGCCGGTGACGTTGCGCAACCAGCGTTCGGCCGCCTGAAAACACCCCTCTGTGGGAGCGAGCTTGCTCCCACAGGAGTTGGGCCTTACCGCTCAGGCACTACAGGGCGCCGAATTCGATCCGCACCGTCAGCGCACCGGTGTTATCGCTCAAGCCTGCTCCGTATTGCCCGGTCAGGTCATCATTGATGCACAGTTGCAGCTCGCCTTGCTCGCTGGCAGGAACCTGCCCCAGATCCCCCACCAGGAACGGCTTGCCACCATCGCCCACGCGACCGATCAAGGCACCTTCGGCGGCACCGGGCAAGGCATAGCTGCTGTAGTCGATATGCCTCGAACCGCCATTTCCATCGACATTTCCACCCTGCGGACTGGCACACCATAGCCCACTGACGTAGCGAACCAAACGCGGAACCAACCCGTTGACCTTCACGCCAGTGCCCTGCCAGGCGATGTTGGATTGGACCTGCATCGTCACCGCCTTCAGGTCGTTGGCCACAGTGTCCCCGGCCTGGAACGACAACGCCGCGATCGTCAGGCTCGGGTTCGAGGTGCCGGTACTGGGGAAGACACCATCGCCTACCAGGAACAGGTTCTTGTGGTCCCAACTGCGCTGGTACTTGTCCACCACCGACTTGGCCGGATCATCACCCATGCGGTAGGTGCCCATCAGGTGCCCGGCGCCCTGGAAGGTGTAATCCTCTTCTTTGTACCTGAATGTCCCTTGGCCAATAGGTGCCGTCAGCTCCACGGCGCCGAGCAGGTCCTTGATGATGTGGCTCGCCAATACCTTCGCCTGCCTGAAACCTTCCTTGGTGTAATCGGACAGGTCGTAGTGGATTTCCGGCCGAAGAATGCCAAGCCCGTCCGTGAGCTTGTCCGTCGAAGGCACGATGTAGCTCTTGGACTGGTCGGGATCCTTCTCCACCTGCTCCACCAAAAAGCCGATCCGAAACTGGCGGATGAACAGGTCGTTGAGCCGTTGAATCAGGGCCGTGCCGTAAAGCGCTTCAGTGGGCGGCGGCGGGTTCTCTTTCGATGGCAACGGGTTGGTGCAGCTTTTGTTCTTGCCATCGATAAAATCGGCCACGGTGACGTAAGGGTCGCCCACCGGCCAGTTCCAGCCCTCGTTGCCGATTTCGATACGCCACGCCGCTCGCAGGCTGCGAAAGTCGCCGTCACGCAGGCTCTCGATGCCCGCCGTGGACACCGGTCCCCGGTACGGGAACACCGTCTTGCCTTCCGGCATCAGCCCCCACGCCAGGTAAATCGGATGGTCGGACAGGCTGCGTCCGACCTGGCCGCTGCTATTGGCCACGCCATCGGGCCAGGCAGGGGTCTTGGAGTTGAGCAACAATTTGGGAGTTTCGATGGCATGGGCCGCGATCACGTAACGCTGCCCGATGGCCACGCCGGTGCCCGTCTTCGGTCCCTCGCCAAGCTGGTATTGAATGAATTCGACGCCATTGATGTTCTTGTCCGGGCCCACGGTCACTTTGCTGGCCACGGTCCGGTACATGACTCGGACCTTGCCGGTGGCCAAGGCCTTGTTCAGGGTCACGGTGGCGTCGTACTTGGCCTGGATCGGGCAGATCGGCGTGCAGTTGGTATTGCCGGCACACACCCGGCGCCCGGCATAGGGCTGGGAGTTGCGCCCGGCCGGGGTCGGGCTGACTACCAGCGGCAAGCCGTCGAAGTTCTTGTCGGTCACGGCTGTGACGAAACTGCCATCGACCAACGACAACGGAATGCTGTGCATCGGGAATGAATAGCCCTCGGGGAACGTCATGCCCAGGTAGGCCTGGTCGGCGACATTGGCCGACACCCCGATTTCCGCCTCGGCCCGGCAATAGGCGCTTTGCAGGTCGTCGTAGCCGATCGGCCAATCCACCCCGACGCCGTACTTGCTCTTCAGGCGGAAATCGTTCGGCACCATGCGCAGGCAGGTCCCGACCCAGTGCCAGGTCGTGCCGCCGCCCACCCGTTCATAAGTACTGTTGAAGGGCAGTGGGCCTTTCTGCACCAGATAGCTGACTTGCGGCTTGTCCCAGCCAAGGATCAGGTCGGCGATGGTCGCTCGAGGCGCATTTTCCTTGCTCGGGTCACGCGGCGTGTCCAGGGTCGACACTGGCGGATAGGGCGACTCCGGGGTCTTCAGGGTGGCGGTGTAGAAACGCTCCAGGTATTGCGCACGGTTGGCCGGGATCTCCGGACCCGATTCGAGCACCAACACATCCACGCCGGCCATGCCCAACTGATAAGCGATGATGCTGCCGGCCAACCCCGCGCCAACGATGATCACCTCGGCTTGTTCGGTACTCATGACGAGGCTCCTTGTGTGTTGGCAGGCACGCCGGTGTAGTCCTCAAGGCTCGGTGGCGTGGTGTTCCAATAGCCGAAAAACATCTCGCTGTAGCCCATGGGGTGGGCCTGGGCGATTTTCCAGGCCCAGCTCTGGATGTAGGCCTGGTCGGACACCACCGTCGAGTCGGTCGATTTGTAGTTGCCAGTGGCATAGGGCTGATACCAGACCCCCAGCAACCACAGTTTCATGATCGAACGCGCAGCTTGGGCCGCTTGCGTGACAGCCGGTCGCGATCCATCCATCAGCACCGCTTTGGCGATCTGGTCGGGGGGCACATTGTTCGCTGCCAGCGTGGCGTATTGAGTCAGCAACGTATTGAGCACCTCAGGGGTGATACGCGGGGTGATGAACGCGAGAAAAATCGGTGGCAAACCCACCTGGTCGATCGCCGGTGCCAGCCGATCCGTGGGAATGCCGGTCAGGGCCGATGACAGGCCTACAAAGTTGTCCAGATCACTGCTCATGGTTGACTCCTTGTCCGCCAGTGGACTGTGCGCGTTCGAGCAAATAGGTGAAATCCGCGAAGCTGGTACGCGGCGACTCGGTGACATGGGTGGCCGCATTGCCGTGGCAAGCCATGCAACTGGAAGACGCCTGAGGCACGGTGCCCTGGATGTAGGTCTCCAGCGTGGCGTTGGCCAGGAACAAGGGCGCAGGGCTGCCCAACGGGTTGGCGGCCGATATCTGGCAGTTCGGTGACGGGGCCGACGGCCACTGGGTACTGATCAGTTGATAGTTCGCCCAGACGCTCTTCGGGTTCACCGTACGCAACAGGCCTTGATACGTAGCGTTCAGTTTTTTGGTGGCCTCGGTGAGCGGCACGTCGCGCACGATCTGCGAGGGCGTCGCCTTGACCGCCGGGTTCCATGGCCGTGGCGGCGGTTGGTTGATGTCGCTTTGGCTGGCTGCGTTGTAGAACAGATAAGGCCCCGTGCGCTGGGCAACAGGCGTGGTTTTTTCCGGCACGTTTTTCACATGCTCGAAGGTTGACCAGACCCATTGCGCCGCACTGGCGGTCTTATGGACCATGTGCAATCCCACCAACCCGACCGGCTCGGACACGCACGACTCTCCGACAATCGGCCCATGGCTCGGGTCGTTGTTGCCCGGGGTGTAGACCAGCGCATCGACGGTGTGAAAGTCCTGCCGGTTGTCGTTGGGGCCCAGCACTTTCCATGACGCCTTCACCATCACCGCGCCGACCTGTTTGGTCTCGGTGGAACCACAACTGAACGCCACGGTATTGGTCGGCTTCGCGGCGAAGAACTTCTGCTGGCCTTCGATGCTGTACAGACCGTTGTCGACGATGCCGTTGAACATCGATTGGTTGACCACGATTTCGTTGCGCGTGTAGGTGCCGTTCTGGTCAACCAGCGGGCCGCTCTCGAAGGGCTGGATAAATTCATCCAGCACATCGGGCACCTTGCCCATTTGCTGCAACAGGCGACCGGGCTTGAGCGACTTGCACGCTTCGGGCAGAGTCGCCGGGGCATTCCAGGGCAGCGGCGCCTGGCCCTTGGCGCGGAAAATCTGGTAGCTCTCTTTCCAGCTCTCCCACACGGTGGCGCCATCCTGCTTGCCGATGGGCGTGCCGGTATTCGGATCACCGTTATCCAGCGCCGGCCAGTTCAGGGCAATGAAGGTTTGCCACGACAGCTCATCGAAATCGGCTTGCAGGCTGATCAGTGAAACGGGGTGGGTCACCGTGACATCGAAGGGTATCTGGGGGGACAACGAAGGGGCGGCGCTGGCGGCCGGAGCCAGCAAGACGCCTAACAATGCACAGCCAAGCGGGCCATGCCGACTGACTTCCACTCTCATGTTTTCTCTCCTTGGCATCAGGGCACCAGGAGAGATAACACCGGTCCGTCATGGACTCTCACTTGCCTCCTGGCCTGTCAGAGTCTAGGTAGGGTTTGGGCGGGGAAAAGGCGTTGGCGTAGAACCAATCGAAGCAAGGTTGGGTGGAGTTATTCAGATTCTGACCGGGGGCAGTGAGGACGCCATCGCGAGCAAGCTCGATCCCATCTGATCGTCCCCACGCTCTGCGTGGGGATGCATCCCGTGACGCTCTGCGTCACCTTCCAGAAGCGGAACGCGGAGCGTCCCTGGCGGCGTTCCCACGCAGGAGCGTGGGAACGATCGAACCACCAGTCCCTTGCTCGCGATGCTTTTAGAGGTTGGCGACTTTCTGCCAGACCTTCGGCTTGAAGAACAGCGTCTCGCCCTTCGCCAGGCCCACCAGGCTGTCGTGATCCTTCACCACTTCCGCCTCGATCAGCTCACTCTGGCCTTCCACCTTCAGGGTCACCCGAGTGGTGGCGCCGAGCGGACGGATGTCGCGCACTTCGGCGGCGTGGTGGTCTTCCAGCTCCGAGCGCGACAGCGAGACTTCGTGAGGGCGGAACAGCACATGCCGGTCCTCACCCAAGTGCAGGCGGTTCGAGTCGCCGAGGAAGTGATACACAAAGTCGCTGGCCGGGTTTTCGTAGACATCCCCCGGCGAGCCGATCTGCTCGATCACGCCCTTGTTCATCACCACGATCCGGTCGGCGACTTCCATGGCTTCTTCCTGGTCGTGGGTCACGAACACCGAGGTCAGGTTGATGTCCTCGTGCAGCCGCGCCAGCCAGCGGCGCAGTTCCTTGCGGACCTTGGCGTCCAGGGCACCGAAGGGTTCGTCCAGCAGCAATACCTTGGGCTCCACCGCCAATGCGCGAGCCAGGGCGATGCGCTGGCGCTGGCCGCCGGACAGTTGCTCAGGATAGCGATCGGCGAGCCAATCCAGCTGCACCATGTTCAGCAGCTCATGGACCTTGGTCGCGATCTGGCTTTCGTTCGGACGTTGCTGCTTGGGCTTCATGCGCAAGCCAAAGGCGACGTTGTCGAACACCGTCATGTGGCGAAACAAAGCGTAGTGCTGGAACACGAAACCGACGTTGCGGTCACGCACGTCGTGGCCGGACACGTCCTCGCCGTGGAACACGATGTTGCCCTGGTCCGGGGTTTCGAGGCCGGCGATGATCCGCAGCAACGTGGTCTTGCCGCAACCCGACGGCCCCAGCAGCGCCACCAATTCACCGCTCAGGATGTCCAGGCTGATGTCGTCCAGGGCCTTGAAGGCGTTGAAATTCTTGCTGACGTTACGAACTTCGATCGACATGACTTATTCCTCCGCGGCGCTGGCGCGCAGGCGGTTGATTCGGTTTTCGCTCCACTGCTTGAGCAGCAGGATGAAGAGCGCCAGGATCAGCAACAGGCTCGCCACAGCGAACGCGGCCACGTGGTTGTATTCGTTGTAGAGGATCTCGACGTGCAGCGGCAGGGTGTTGGTCACCCCGCGAATGTGCCCGGATACCACCGACACCGCGCCGAACTCGCCCATGGCGCGGGCGGTACACAGCACCACACCATAAATCAGGCCCCACTTGATGTTCGGCACGGTGACATGCCAGAACATCTGCCAGCCATTGGCACCGAGCAGGCGCGCGGCCTCTTCTTCCTGGGTGCCCTGCTCCTGCATCAGAGGAATCAGCTCCCGGGCCACGAACGGCACGGTGACAAAAATCGTCGCCAGCACGATCCCCGGCAGCGCGAACACAATCTGGATGTCGTGATCCGACAGCCACGGACCGAACAGGCCCTGGGCGCCAAACATCAGCACATACACCAGGCCCGCGATCACCGGCGACACCGAAAACGGCAGGTCGATCAGCGTCACCAGCATGCTCTTGCCACGGAATGAATACTTGCTCACGCACCACGCGGCACTGACACCGAACACCAGGTTCAGCGGCACCGAAATCAGCACGGCGATCACCGTGAGCTTCAGCGCCGACAACGCGTCGGGTTCAAAGATCGCGGAGAAGAACGCCCCCAACCCGAGCTTCAGGCCCTGGGACACCACGATGAACAGCGGCAGCAGCAAAAACAGCGCAAAAATCAGCCAGCCAAGGCCGATCAGGATTCGCCGCGACGTCGCACTGCCGCGACGGGCGGCATTGGTGGAGGCTGCGGAAATAGACGATTGGGACATGTTCGCGCCTCCTTATGGGGTTTCGATGCGCCGCTGCAGCAGGTTGATCAGCAGCAACAGGACGAAGGAAACCACCAGCATCAACACGCCGATGGAGGTGGCGCCGGTGTAGTCGTATTGGTCGAGCTTGACCATGATCAGCAGCGGCAGGATCTCGGTTTTCATCGGCATGTTGCCGGCGATGAAAATCACCGAACCGTACTCACCCACGCCACGGGCAAAGGCCAGGGCGAAACCGGTCAACCAGGCCGGCAACAGCGCCGGCACGAGGATGTGGCGGAACACCTGCCATGGCTTGGCGCCGAGGCAGGCGGCGGCTTCTTCGACTTCACGGGGAATATCGGCCAGCACTGGCTGCACCGTGCGCACCACGAACGGCAGCGTCACGAACGTCAGCGCCAGGGTGATGCCCAGCGGGGTGTAGGCGATCTTGAACCCCAGGTCGGTGGCGAACTGGCCCACCAGACCGGTCGGCGCGTACAACGCCGTCAAGGCAATACCGGCCACGGCAGTGGGCAGGGCGAACGGCAGGTCGATCATCGCGTCGATGATCTTGCGGCCAGGGAAGGTGTAGCGCACCAGCACCCAGGCCAGCAGCGTGCCGATCACGCCGTTGATGATCGCGGCGTACAGCGCGGTGCCGAAACTGAGTTTCAAGGCCGCCAGCACCCGCGGTGCCGAAATGATCGCCCAGAACTGTTCCCAGGTGAGTTGGGCGGCATGCACGAACATCGCCGCCAGGGGTATGAGCACAATCAGACTGAGGTACACCAGGGTGTAGCCCAGCGTCAGCCCGAAGCCGGGTATGACGGGGGATATGCGACGCGACATAGAAGTCCTTGGTTGAGAACAGCAAAGCCCCGACGGTCATTGCAATGTGGTTCGCTGGCGAGTGAATCCGTGGCGAGGGAGCTTGCTCCCGCTGGGCTGCGCAGCAGCCCCGTTTTTGTGAGCGCTTCGCACTCAAGCGGGAGCAAGCTCCCTCGCCACAAAGAATCCTTCAAGCCTTGAGTAAACAACATTGCAACCGCAGTCAGAGCCCATTTTATGGCCTGTCCAGCTTACTGCGCCTGATAGATCTGGTCGAACACGCCGCCATCATTGAAGAATTTCGGTTGCGCGGTTTTCCAGCCGCCGAAGTCCTTGTCGATGGTCACCAGGTCCAGTTTCGGAAACTGGCGCGAGTACTTGGCGGCGACGTCCTTGTCACGTGGACGATAGAAGTTCTTCGCGGCGATTTCCTGGCCGGCCGGGCTGTACAAGTGCTTGAGGTAGGCTTCGGCGATCTCGGCGTTGCCTTTTTTCTCGGCGTTCTTGTCCACCACCGCCACCGGCGGTTCGGCAAGGATCGACAGCGACGGCACGACGATGTCGAACTTGTCGGCGCCGCCATCTTCCTTCAGTGCCAGGAAGGCTTCGTTTTCCCAGGCCAGCAACACGTCGCCCTGACCGTTGTTGACGAAGGTAATCGTCGAGCCACGGGCGCCGGTGTCGAGGATCGGCACGTGCTTGAACAGCGCTTGCACGTATTCCTTGGCCTTGGCTTCGTCACCGCCATTGGCCTTCAGGCCGTAGGCCCAGGCCGCGAGGAAGTTCCAGCGAGCACCGCCTGAGGTCTTCGGGTTCGGGGTGATGACCGACACGTCATTCTTGATCAGGTCGCCCCAATCCTTGATGCCCTTGGGGTTGCCCTTACGCACCAGGAACACGATGGTGGACGTGTAGGGTGTACTGGCTTCCGGCAGGCGTGTTTGCCAGTCCGCCGGCAGGGACTTGCCCAGCTTGGCGATTTCATCGATATCGCCGGCCAGGGCCAGGGTCACCACGTCGGCCCGCAGACCGTCGATCACCGCCCGGCCCTGCTTGCCCGAACCACCGTGGGATTGCTGGATCTTCACGCTGTCGTCCGGGTGCGCTTTCTTCCAGAAACTGGCGAATTCGGCGTTGTAATCCTGGTAAAGCTCACGCGTCGGGTCGTAGGACACGTTGAGCAGCTCGTAATCCTTGGCGACGGCGGAACCTGCAAAAACAGCACTGGCCAGGGCGGCCAGGGCATAACGACGAATGGACGACATGGTGAAAGCTCCTGGAATTCTGGTTTTCTTATGGCTTCTGGAAATTCGTTTGGCTTGTAGAAAAGATCGCAGTCTTCGCCAGCCCCTACACTCAGCCCCCCGTAGGCACTGCCGAAGGCTGCGATCTTTTGTCTTTCTTCAAGACGGCTTATGACTCGGTTGCTGCAAGCGGAATTTTTCCTTGCGTTCGATCTGGACCACCTGCGCGTTGTGCACGGTGATTTCCACTGCCCCAAAGCGTAGATCGCGCAACGCGCTCTGGATCTCGCGCAAGATGGTTGCTTCGTCCTGGCCGTCA
Organism: Pseudomonas sp. NFACC51; assembly: GCF_900103575.1. Classification (NCBI taxonomy): domain Bacteria; kingdom Pseudomonadati; phylum Pseudomonadota; class Gammaproteobacteria; order Pseudomonadales; family Pseudomonadaceae; genus Pseudomonas; species Pseudomonas sp. NFACC51. Next base: position 33,731 of record NZ_FMXH01000024.1, read on the forward strand.
ACGCTACGTAGAGATGCGCTCATGCTGCTGCTCCTTTGAATGAATGCCTGGCAGTGGGCGGCACTGCTTGCGGCGTGGGAGCAATACTAGATAAGCGCGGATATTCTTAAAAAGACTATTTAAGAATTTTTATATAACCAAAATTACAGAAAGTAGCCGGCGTCCTACGGCAGGGGAGCTTGGGAGGCCTTTCCCTGCTAACGCCTCGGATATTTCCTTCAAAACGCCGAGCTGTTCATGAACTAGGCAGCGCTCCATGCCGCGGCTAACCTCTGTTCGTCATCGCAAAAAACGGTGACACGGGCGTGCAAGTCCGGATTGGTACGCAATTGGTTATGGCTATTGACCGAGCATTTTTTTATGCTCGCGTCCGTTATGGCAATTGTGCGTGGGAGGCCTTCGGGTCTGCCGGCGGTACCGGACCGGTCTTGCACACCTACGTACAGTTGCCACCTCTTCGAATGCAAGCGAAAGGATGTCGACCTCAACTCTGGTACATAGAATATGGTCAAGCCTTCACCGAATCCTCCGCAAAGCGGCCACAAATCCCGCGTCCAAGCGCAGGAAGAAAAAAAGCTCGATGACGCCGCCACCCGCGCCCTCGACTACTACCTCAACCCCAAGCCCGCCTCACCGCCCGGACCCGACAAAAACCAACTTTTCATCGTGTCCCCCACATAGACACCGAAACCCTGCTCGCCAACGCCTCCGAAGACCTGCTCTCCATCAGCACCATCGCCGCCGACCTGGCCGACGACGTCGACGACTCACGCCGCTGCGTCGCCCTGGCGATCAGTCGCATGGCCGATGGGGTGCAGTTGTTGGTCGAGCGGGCGTTGGATCATTTGGAAACCAAGGAGATGGCGGCGTCTGGGGCCAAGGGGTAGCACATAGCTTGGATGCAAGCTGAACCGGCGCCTTCGCGAGCAAGCCCGCTCCCACAGGGGAAACGCGGTCTCACCCAGAGCCAGGTCGGCTACTAGGCCGCCTCGCGGTGGACGTTGATCTCGGGCGCCCCGTTAACCACGATGGCCGAACGCAGGCATTGCGTAGTGGGCACCCCGGCATGGATGCCGAGGTAGCCGCGCTGGGCCATGGATGGCCCTTCGCGGCGGCCCACGGAGCAATGCCGGAGAGAGGGCATGCCGAGCCTAGGCGAGGCACCGAGTGGTGGGGCAAAAGCGTTTTGCTTACTTTTGACTGGGCCGGCTTCCGGGCTTCTCAAAAGTGAGCCGCCGTCAGGGCGGAACCCTAAGTGGCCGTTACCGCAGAAATGGATATGTACCCGATCACAAAATCCTGGCCAGCTGTCTGGCCGCCATCAATACCACCGACGATCAAGCAATAACCGGCGCCCGCCCCCAATCCAACTGCGCCGCCGCCACGGGCCGGCCAAACCAGTAACCCTGCCCCAGCTCACACGCCTGTCCAAGCAAAAATGCCGCCTGCTCACGCTGCTCGATGCCCTCGGCATGCACCTGCATGCCCATGCTGTGGGCCAGGGCGATGATCACCCGGACGATCGCCGCGTCATCCTCATCCCACGGTAACCCCGCGACAAAACCCTGATCGATCTTCAGCTTCTGCACCGGCAAACGCTTAAGCCGCAGCAACGACGAATAGCCCGTGCCGAAATCGTCGATAGCCAAGCGCACGCCCAGCTCCCGCAGGCGATGCATCTGCTCCAGCGCCACCTCCGGGTCATCCATCACCGCGCTTTCCGTCACTTCCAGCTCCAGGCAACCCGGATCCAGGCCCGTGTCGTGCAACACCTGCGCGACCTGGTCATACAACTCGCGACGCGCAAACAACCGACTCGATACGTTGACGGCGACAAACGACAGCGCCACGCCGGCCTGCTGCCACTGGCACATTTGCCGGCAGGCCTGGTCCATGACCCAGGCATCGACCTGGGCAATCAGGCCGGTACGTTCAGCAATGGGAATGAACTCGGCCGGCGACACCAATCCACGCGTGGGATGCTCCCATCGCACCAGCGCCTCGACACCGATCAGACGACTGGTCGCCAAGTCGTGGACCGGCTGGTAGTGAACGCGCAACTCCTGTTGCTGCAGCGCGCGCCGCAATTCGAAGGCAATCTCGACCCGCTGCTGGGCGTGGGCGGTGAGTTCTTCGGTGTACAAGGCGTAGCCGTCGCGTCCGGCGCTCTTGGCCTTGAACAACGCCGAATCGGCATTGCGCAGCAGCTGCCCGGCGCTCAGGGCATCGCCGGGAAACAGGCTGATACCGATGCTGGCATTGATGAACAATGCATGGTCATCGAACCGCAGGGGCTCTTTCAAGGCGTCCAGGATGCGCCGGGCCAGCGCCGCTGCCTGGCCTGGCTGCGAGCAGTTTTCCACCAGCACCGCAAATTCGTCGCCCCCCAGCCGGGCCAGGGTCACGCCCGGCGCAAAAAGCCCGCGAAACCGCTCGGCCACGCCTTTGAGCAACTCATCGCCTACGTTGTGACCCAGGCTGTCATTGATGTTCTTGAAGTGATCCAGGTCCAGCAGCAACAGGGCACAGCCACGCTTGTGCAACTGCGCCGACGCCAGGGCCTGCTCGGTACGATCGGAAAACAGCAGGCGGTTGGGCAAGCCGGTCAGCGGGTCGTGATGGGCCAGGTAGGCCAGTTCGTGCTCGGAATCCTTGATGGCACTGATGTCAGAAAACACCGCGACATAATGGCTGACCTCGCCGCTGTCGTCGCGAATGACGCGGATCGTCTGCCATTGCGGGTAGATCTCACCGCTTTTACGCCGATTCCAGATCTCGCCGCTCCACTCCCCCTGGCTGTCCAGGGAGGTAAACATGTCGCGATAGAAATCCGTCCCATGACGACCGGACTTGAACAGGCTGGGGCGCTGGCCCAGCACTTCATCCCGCACATAACCGGTGATCGCCATGAAGGCCCGGTTCACGTGCACAATCAAGCCGTTGCGGTCGGTCACCAACACCCCTTCGCGGGTGCAATCGAAGACGGCGGCAGCCTGGCGCAGACGCTCGCGATCGGCACCGTGCTCACCCTTGGCGAAAAATCGCGAGATCCGCGCCCGCGCCAAGAAGATCAACCCGGCGCTGAGCAGGACCCAGGCATAGCCGTTGATCAGCAGCCAGCGTTGTCTGTCAGCGAATTGATCGAAGAAACTGCTCAATAAATAACCAATCAGCTGCAGCCAGACGACTGACAACACGAGGTAAAGCAGCGCTACGCGCATGGCACTGCGTTGATAAGCAGGCATTCGGCCATCCATGTCCCTACAGAGAGGTGGGGATTATAGAGGAAGAAACATTCAGCCACTCTTATCTGAAAGGCCGACTGGTTTTATCTGTAGGGCCGGTGATAATGCAACGGCTGTTTCTATCTTTATCGAGGGCCCTACAGCCTATGTGGTACGAAGGTTTTCTTGGCTTGTCGGCCTGGTCACTGGTGGCAGTCACCCTGCTGATGACCCACGTCACGATCATTGCCGTCACGGTCTACCTGCACCGTTATTCGGCGCACCGCTCCCTGGAGCTCAATGCCGGCCTCAAACATTTCTTCCGCTTCTGGCTGTGGCTGACCACGGCACAGAACACCCGTGAGTGGACCGCCATCCACCGCAAGCACCACGCCAAATGCGAAACCGAGGATGACCCTCACAGTCCGGTCATCAAGGGCTTGTCCACCGTGCTGCGCAAAGGCGCCGAGCTGTATCGCGCCGAGGCGGAAAACCCGGAAACCCTGCGCATCTACGGCAAGAACTGCCCCGACGACTGGATCGAGCGCAACCTCTACAGCCGCTTCCCGCTGCTGGGCGTGGCGATCATGGGCATCATCGACCTGCTGTTGTTCGGTACCATCGGCATCACTATCTGGGCCATCCAGATGATGTGGATCCCCGTCTGGGCCGCTGGCGTGGTCAATGGCCTGGGCCATGCCGTGGGCTACCGCAACTTCGAATGCCGCGACGCGGCGACCAACCTGGTGCCCTGGGGCATCCTGATCGGCGGCGAAGAACTGCACAACAACCACCACACATACCCCAACTCGGCCAAGCTGTCGGTACGCAAATGGGAGTTCGACCTGGGCTGGGCCTGGATACGGGTGTTCAGTATCCTGCGCCTGGCCAAGGTCCAGCGGGTTGCGCCGATCGCCCACCGGGTCGAAGGCAAGGGCCACTTGGACATGGACACGGCCATGGCGATTCTCAACAACCGTTTCCAGATCATGGCGCAGTACCGCCGGCTGGTCATCGCGCCACTGGTGAAGCAGGAACTGGAAAAGGTCGATCACTCGGTGCGTCACCAGTTCCACAGGGCCAAACGCCTGCTGTCGCGGGAAACCAGCCTGCTGGACGAGCGTCACCACGTGCGCATCCAGAACATGCTCGAACACAGCCAGGCGCTGAAGGTGATCTACGAGAAACGCCTGGCCTTGCAGCAGATCTGGGTCAAGACCAGCAGCAACGGCCACGACATGCTCGCCGCCATCAAGGAATGGGTCCACGAGGCCGAGGCTAGCGGCATCCAGTCCCTGCGCGAGTTTGCCGACCAACTCAAGACCTACTCGCTACGGCCTGCCACGGCCTGACCAGGCAACGCCAGCACTGTGGACAAGGGCTTTTTTGTGGCGAGGGAGCTTGCTCCCGCTGGGCTGCGCAGCAGCCCTCTCTTTCTTGTGAGCGCTTCGCGCTCAAGCGGGAGCAAGCTCCCTCGCCACAGGTCCAACACTTGGCACCTGACTCGCTAAATCCCCACGCCCTTCGTCGCCTGAAAAGGAACTTCGCCCCAAATCTCCTATCTCAAAGAGCACTTCGCCATCCAGGCGGGTTTTGGAGAAAGCGCGTGCGAACCAATAGCAGTGCATGCTCTTTGAGATTTGTGCCGATGGTCGACAAGAACCTACAGGATTACTCCCTACCTCATTGGCCCGAGGCAGCCCAGACGCTCATGGCGCTGATGCATGCCCAGGGCGAAGTGGCGCGCCTGAGCGAGCGTGAGCAGCTGTTCAGCTCGTTGCTGGTCAGCGTCAATGCCGTGCTGTGGGCGTTCAACTGGGAAACCCGGCAGGTGCTGTATGTCAGCCCCGCCTACGAACGGATCTTCGGCCGCCCCGCCGGCCTGGTCCTGGCTGACTTCAACGAATGGCGCGACGCCATTTACCCCGACGACCTGGAGTACGCCGAGCGCAGCCTGGCCGAGGTTTTGGTCAAAGGCGCCGTCGAAGACCGTGAATACCGCATCATTGCCGGCAACGGCCAAATCCGCTGGCTGAGCGACAAATGCTTCATCAACCGCAAGGCCGAGCCAGGGCAACCGGTGATTGTGGTAGGCATTGCCGAAGACATCACCGAAAAGAAGCTGCTGGAAAGCGAACTGCAGCGCCTGGCGACCACCGACGTGCTGACCCAAAGCAGCAATCGTCGGCATTTCTTCGAATGCGCCCACCGCGAGTTCGAGCAGGCACGGCTACAAGGTATGCCCATGGCGTTCCTGTTGCTGGACATCGATGACTTCAAGGTGATCAACGACACCTACGGCCATCAGGAAGGCGATACCGTGTTGCAGAGAATCGCCGAAAGCGGGCGGTCCGTGCTCCGGCGCGGTGACCTGTTCGGGCGGATCGGCGGCGAAGAGTTCGCCGCGGTGTTCCCCGGCTGCCCCCCGGACATGGCGCTGCAAGTGGCCGAGCGGTTGCAACGGGAAATCCAGCGCCTGATGTTCCGCTGCGGTGAACAGAGTTTCGGCATTACCGTCAGCCAGGGCCTGACCGGCATTACCCCCGAAGACCAGTCCCTCGACAGCCTGTTCGCCCGCGCCGACGCAGCCATGTACGAAGCCAAGCGCAAAGGGAAGAACCGCATCATCGCGGCTTGACGCCAATCGCAGTGCTGTTGAGCCCAGTCATGCCGCTCCCACAGCTCTGGTTTCGAGGCGGATGCGAAATTCCGAGCCACCGACAATCCCCTGTGGCGAGGGAGCTTGCTCCCGCTCGGCTGCGCAGCAGTCGCAAACCGAACAACGCGTTCTGCCTGTAAGCATGCTGAGGGCCTGCTGCGCAGGCCAGCGGGAGCAAGCTCCCTCGCCACAGGTTCTGGCCTGTCTGGACTGTCACCATTGCGAGCAAGAATGAGTTGGCGGTCCTACTTGCGGCGCAACCGTGTCAACTCCGGCAAGCCGATCTTCAGCAACCGCGCCGTGCGGCCACGGGCCAGTTCTTCAAGGCCCTCATGCGCGGGCAGATGCGCCATCTGCGCTGCCATGTTCATCACCAAGGCTTCACGGGAATACACCCCGCCCCCCAAGTTATAGACCGCCGCGATCAACTCCCGCAGCTCCAACGGCAGACGCCAGCGGGCACGTAACGCCGAGCCGAAACTGGCGCCGAACATGTCCAGCGAGTCGCCGACTTCCTCCGGCTCGTCCAGCTCGCCACCGGCCTGTTTCCACTCTTCCAGGCAGCGCAGCAACGCCAGGTCGCCCAGGCGATGCAACAAGCCGGCGCAATAGCAGCGCTCCTGCTCCAGGTCCAGCAAGCGCGCCATCGTCCGGGCATATTCGGCCGTGTGCAGCGACAGCTCCCAGTAACGCTCGGCATAGTCCGCCAGGCATGGGACGCTGAGCCGGGCGCAGCGTTTGAGGGTCAGGGCGAGGATCAGGTTCATGCTTGGTCCGGAACCAAGCTGGTGCAGCGCCTGGGCCACCGTCTGCACCGGGCCACCGCCCTGATGCTGGGCAGCGCTGTTGGCCGCCGCGATCAGCACGGCGGTGATTTGCGGGTCGGTGCGGATTTCTTCTTCGAGCAGTTTCAGGTCCAGGCCGCCGGGGTTGAGGCTGCGCTTGACCGCCACTTGCACATCGGTCATCAAGGGCGCGCCCTCGGACAGGTCACGCCGACGTTCCAGGAAGGTGAGCAAGGTCAACGCCGGCCCCGGAACCGGCGCATCGTTGGAAGTTTCTTCACCGCCGTTCACTAACAACCCCTGCAAACGCTGGGTCAGGTTGTCCCGGTTCAAGGGTTTGGTCAGATACGCGGTCGGCGCCAGCGGCAAGACCTCGCGCACGCTGGCGCTGTCATTGCGCCGACTCATCAGGATGAACGGCAACGGCGGCGTGCGATGCTGCTGGCGAAGGCCACGCAGAATCGCCAGGCCATCAACCCCCGGCAGCTCCCAATCGGCGATCACCAGGTCGTAGGAATGCTTCGCCAGCAAATCCAAAGCCTCTTTGCCGTCGCCACAAGTGTCCACCCTGGCATCGCAGCGCACACCCGACAACACCTGCTCAAGCAGCTCACGGGACGCCGGATCGGCCTCGGCGATCAACACACGGGGTACAGCGGGTAAATCCACAGCAGTCATGCAGCATGCTCCCTTGCCATACTTGCACCTTAGACGTTGGTGGCCGTTCCAGACAGCTCAAAATCCACCGGATAGCTTCGCCAATATGAAAAAACCCGCCAGAAGGCGGGTTTTTGTGGATCAGCGCACAACCGTCACTCAGAGTTCGGAGAAGCACTCTTCAAGGATTGCCAGGCCTTTTTCCAGTTGCTCGTCCGGAGCGGTCAGCGGCACCAGCACCCGCAGAACGTTGCCGTAGGTGCCGCAGGACAGCAGGATCAGACCCTTGTCACGCGCCTTGGCCACGACTTGGGCTACCGCTGCCGCGTTCGGCTTGTGGGAGTCGCCGTTTTCGAACAGTTCCACGGCGATCATCGCGCCCAGGGCTCGCACGTCACCAATGACCGGGTACTTCTTCTGGATCGCCTTGAGGCCGGCTACCAGACGCTCGCCCACAGCCTTGCAGCGATCCAGCAGGTGTTCTTCTTCGAACACTTCCATCACCGCCAGCGCCGCCGCACAGGCGATCGGGCTACCGGCGTAGGTGCCGCCCAGGCCACCCGGCGCGATGGCATCCATGTACTCGGCCTTGCCGCACACACCGGCCAACGGGAAGCCGCCAGCGATGGATTTGGCGAAGGTGGTCAGGTCGGCGGCAACGCCCATCTGCTCCATGGCGAAGAAGGTGCCGGTACGGCCGGCACCGGTCTGCACTTCGTCAGCGATCAGCAGGATGCCGTGCTGGTCGCACAAAGCGCGCAGGCGCTGCATGAATTCCTTGGGTGCTACATAGAAACCACCTTCGCCCTGTACCGGCTCGATGATGATTGCCGCGATGTCACGCGGTTCGGCGTCGTTCTTGAAGATGCGCTCGATGCTGGCGATGGAGTCGTCGATGCTCACACCGTGCAGTTCGTTCGGGTACAGCGCGCGGAAGATGCCGCCGGGCATCAGGCCCATGCCGGCCGAGTACGGCACGACTTTACCGGTCAGGCCCAGGGTCATCATGGTGCGACCGTGGTAAGCGCCGGTGAAGGCGATCACACCGGCACGGCCTGTGGCGGCACGGGCGATTTTCACGGCGTTTTCCACCGCTTCCGAACCGGTGGTCACCAGCAGGGTTTTCTTGGCGAAATCGCCCGGCACCTTGGCGTTGATTTTTTCACACAGTTCCACGTACGGCTCGTAGGCCAGGACCTGGAAGCAGGTGTGGGTCAGCTTGTTCAGCTGTTCGGTCACGGCGGCGATGATTTTCGGGTGCACGTGACCGGTGTTCAGCACGGCGATGCCGCCGGCGAAGTCGATGAACTCACGACCTTCAACGTCGGTCACCGTGGCGTTCTTCGCCGACTCGGCAAAGATCGGGTGAATCTGCCCAACACCGCGTGGAACAGCGGCGGTACGGCGGGCCATCAGGTCTGCGTTGGTCTTGCTCATTAAAATGTCCTCATTCGCCGCTCATCGGGCGGCGTGGCTCAAGGAATACATGGCAGGGAGGCAACTGCGACAGCATGCGATGATCGACTGCCGCAGCGTTCCGGCCACAAGAAACAGAACGGGTGAAACACGCAAAGGGACAGCGCTCTCGTGCCCTTTGCGCTTGAAGCTGATCAGATACCCAGGCAGAGGTATTTGATTTCCAGGTAATCCTCGATGCCGTACTTGGATCCTTCACGGCCCAGGCCCGAAGCCTTGATGCCGCCGAATGGCGCGACTTCGTTGGAAATCAACCCGGTGTTGACGCCGACCATGCCGTATTCCAGGGCTTCGGCCACACGGAATACACGGCCCAGGTCGCGGGCATAGAAGTACGAGGCCAGGCCGAACTCGGTGTCGTTGGACATCGCGATCACTTCGGCTTCGTCTTTGAAGCGGAACAGCGGTGCCAGCGGGCCGAAGGTTTCTTCTTTCGCCACGGCGGCGTTCTTCGGTACGTTGGTCAGGATGGTCGGCTCGAAGAAGTTGCCTTCCATCGCCTTGCCGCCCGACAGCACGGTCGCGCCTTTGCTGACCGCATCGGCAATGTGTTCTTGTACCTTGGCGACCGCTTTCTCGTCGATCAAGGGACCGGTGGTGGTGCCATCGTCCAGGCCGTTGCCGATCTTGAGCTTGGCGACCGCCGCCTTGAGTTTTTCCGCGAACGCGTCGTACACCGAATCCTGGATGTACAGACGGTTGGCGCAGACGCAGGTCTGGCCGTTGTTGCGGTACTTGGAAATGATCGCGCCTTCGACGGCCTTATCCAGGTCGGCGTCGTCGAACACGATGAACGGCGCGTTGCCGCCCAGCTCCAGGGAGACTTTCTTGATGTCCTTGGCACATTCGGCCATCAACTGGCGACCGATCTCGGTCGAGCCGGTGAAGGACAGCTTACGCACGATCGGGTTGCTGGTCAGCTCGCCACCGATGTCGCCGGCGCTGCCGGTCACCACGCTCAACACGCCTTGCGGAATGCCGGCACGGTGCGCCAGTTCCACCAGGGCCAGGGCCGAGAACGGGGTTTGCGAAGCCGGCTTGATGACCATGGTGCAACCGGCGGCCAGGGCCGGGCCGGCCTTGCGGGTGATCATCGCGGCCGGGAAGTTCCACGGGGTAATGGCCGCGGTCACACCAATCGGCTGCTTGATCACGATCAGGCGCTTGTCGGGCTGGTGGCCGGGAATCACGTCACCGTAGATGCGCTTGGCTTCTTCGGCGAACCATTCGATGAACGAGGCGGCGTAGACGATTTCGCCCTTGGCTTCGGCCAGTGGCTTGCCTTGTTCCAGGGTCATCAGGCGACCAAGGTCGTCCTGGTTTTCGATCAGCAATTCGTACCAGCGGCGCAGCTTGTTGGCGCGCTCCTTGGCGGTCAGTGCACGCCAGGCCGGCAGTGCCTTGTCGGCGGCTTCAATCGCCCGGCGGGTTTCGGCAGCGCCCATCTTCGGCACGGTGCCCAGCACTTCGCCCGTTGCCGGGTTGGTGACCTTGATTGTCTGACCATTGTCCGCATCGACCCAAGCGCCATCGATAAAGGCTTGCTGGCGGAACAACTGGGTGTCTTTAAGCTGCATGTCGGCTTTCCTTAACAGCACCGCGCGCACGCGGAGCGAATTAGATTTGTAGAAAAGGCGCCTCGGGGGCTGCCGTCAGGGAAATCATTCACCGGGCTGAAGCACAGAAATAACGCACAAAAGCACAGACGTGCGGTTCAGCACCCAGACAAGAGCGTTTGAAATCTCAAACGAATCCTAGGGCCGATAGGGGTGAAGGACAATAGGCTGTTCGAAAAAAAGAACGAAAAAACCGAATTTGCCTGTTTTTTCTGATCAGCGTAGCCAAGAGCCGCCGAGCAGTGTGAAAACACCGGCAAATCAGCAGCATGGACGCCCGCCATGCATATGAGTATCATGGCGCCCGCGTCGCACCAGTAGCTCAGCTGGATAGAGTACTGCCCTCCGAAGGCAGGGGTCGTGGGTTCGAATCCCGCCTGGTGCACCATACATGCAAAATCAAAAGCCTCAGTCCTCACGGATTGGGGCTTTTTTATGGACGCGAAATTTTCCGTATCGAACGTCGTTGATATCGATCACGACCCACGACGAGTCTTGTTACAAGACGCTCCTCATCTGAGTGTGGTGAGAATGGCAAAGTCATCTCCCAGAGCTCCCAAGATGCCCTTCTCTGAAACTTGGCCCTACAAAAATACTTGCTCACAAGGAGCCGCCACGTGAAGGGGTATGTGGAAAGCAAAAGACAGACAAAGGGCGGATTAGGCGATGTTTAAATGAAGCAGGGGTATCCCAAAACTTGGCAGAGCTACCAAGCGCAGCTTGAATTGTTGATGGCTCGGGGAATGGTCGTTACTGATCAACCTAAAGCACTGGAATATTTGGAGCGCATTGGTTATTACCGCCTCAGCGGCTACTGGTTCGCCTTTCGCGAGCGCACTGAGCTTTGCTGTCCTCTCATCCAGCAGGGAATTCACAAGCCATCCAAAACGAAACCTACGCGACTGCTTCTCGACAATTTCAAGCCCGGCACAACATTTCAAAATGCCGTTGACCTGTATGTTTTCGACAAGAAACTCCGCCTCTTGACCCTGGATGCTCTGGAACGCATAGAAATCGCCCTGCGGGTGGACATCTCTCATGGCTTGGGGAGGCACGAGAAATTCGCCTATCTAAAGCCTGAGCTGTTCCACGAAAGTTTCTCTACGCAGTTGGACGGTCAGACTGGACTAACCAAACATCATGCGTGGATAGGTAAACACGCCGCGTTAATCAATCGCTCGAAGGAAGATTTTATTCGGCACAATAAAGAAAAATACGGCCTTCCCCTCGCCGTCTGGGTGGCGTGCGAAGTTTGGGACTTCGGCGCGTTATCGACCCTTTATGCGGGCATGACCGAAATCGATCAAGATGCCATATCTCGAGAGTACGGCATCAGCAATGGCCGGATCTTCGCCACTTGGCTCCGCAGCCTGAATTACCTGCGGAACGTATGCGCCCATCATAGTCGCCTGTGGAACCGGAACATAGCCGATCAACCGAAGCTGCCCCCTGTAGAGCAGGCGCCTTCATTAAGCGCGTTCCATGACGACACGCACGGACGTGCACGCCCGTTCCTGCTTTTGTGCATCACCCAGCATCTGATGAAAACCATCAATCCCTCATCAAGTTGGGGGCAGCGGTTGAAGGCTCTGCTGGAGGATGATTTTCCAGATTTGTCCCGCCTCGGTCTTAATCTGGAGGGCATGGGCGTCGATAATGATTGGCAGAAGCGTGACTGGTGAGGAGAAAATTCAAACAATAAAAAACCCCTGAGCAGTATCAGCGCCGAAGCGCATCAACCGACAGGGGCCGTGTTGCGAGCAATTATAGAGATCAGAAGTCTCCCGTCAACCACCCACCAGCCATGACGGCCTCACCAGCAATCGCCGTCCTAAGACTGGATATTTCAGGTCGCCGTTTCGCGCTGTCAGGAAACAGGCGTAGCGGGTCAGGGCCGTATCGTCGACAGCCTACCGCTGCGAGCCAGAACCGAGGCTGACCATTTTCGTGACATCACGAAAATGGTCGCCAATCAGATGACCCATATGCCCCTCATTTCCTTAGGCCCTGAATCACTCCATGAGGATCGTCCATCTCGCTCCAGGCGGTACCATCGAGTTCTTTGAGTTGAGTAACCGCACAGCGCAAAGAGACTCTCTCAAGCCTCTCGTAGGATTGAATGAACATTCTTCGCAGGCGCCAGCCACCCTGTGGCCGACTTTCCCACTCCCCTGCACCATGGACACGAATGGAGATGAACAACAGCTTGCCCAGGTGTTCTGCCAATGCCACATCGGCTTCACAAAGAAAATTTTCACCACCGGTGCCCTCAAGCAGAACAGGAACCGTCTCGCCCTCCCCACCAATAGAATACAGACGTCCCTGGACGCTACCTTGCTTGATGATAACCATGAGAGAGGGCCTTTACGTTTAGGGGTTGAGTAGCGTCGCACCTTGCGTGCAAGGTCCATTCACTCAATTCGACGCCATCAATGCGACATGCAGCAGGCACGTCTTGCATGCAGTCCCACGCACGAGCGCCTACTAACTACGGTTACAATCTGCCAGCACCATCGACATTACGACTTACCACTTCCAGCAAATCCGAACCTTCTCGTAGCAGCAAATACGCCGCGTTGGTAAATCGATACAAATCCCCATCGTCGATGCCCTTGATCGTGACAGAAGTGATGCTTTCCAAAAGGTCGGTCCCGGCCTTGATGCGGCTGAGCGCACTGTCAATCAGCATCGCGGTGGGCATCTGGCTGTCGATCAATAGGACGGGACAATCGGGATTGTTGGTTTGCAATGGGATGTAATGCGACATGTGCTGACTCCTTGTCAGACGAACCGATGAATTGATAGAGCCGGCAACGGCACCGAAACTGCGCGCTGCTCCATCCGTCGATTCAGTAGATCATCGAGAAGCAGATATCCGAAAAGCAGATATAGCGTTTAGGGCGCACCCCATGGATACCATCATGGCCGAAGCGATCCACAGACCTCTCCATCTGCTCACTTAAGGTTTGGATGAGACATTGTCGCTCGGCCTGTAAGAGCTGCCGAGCGGAGCGAGGCTGCGATCTTTGCGCAGGCAGTTGAGTCTCAAGCGAAAGATCAAAAGATCGCAGCCTTCGGCAGCTCCAACAGCGCAGCCCAGCGAGAGCAAGCTCCCTCGCTACGGACGTTGGTGCTCGCAGACTTTAAGGCTTGCGCAACGCCTCCAACCGCGCCGGCAAGTCTTCCTTGGGAAAACGCTTGTGCAGCGCCAGCAGCTTCTCATCAGCAGCCTTGGTATCCCCCGCCTCGCGCAGGCGCAGGATTTCCATCAGGCCTTGCTCCAGGGGTGGCAGTGCAGCTGGCGCGGCTTTGCTCATTTTTGCCGCAGGCTTTTCCATCAGGGCCTGGTCAGCGCTGGCTGGGACCCGGGCCAGTTCGCCCTGGGGCGCCATGCGGATAATCGGGGCGGGGGCGGGCATGGCCGGCGGCGGTGCAGCGGCAACGGCAGGCGCTTGCCGATCGGCGGAAAACTCCATCGAGGCGGGTGAGGACAGTTCGTCGTGGGGCACGGGCGAACGCAGCACCAGGCCGATCATCAGCGCCACGCCGGCGATCGTGGCGAATGCCATTTGCCAGCGCGGCCGTTGACAGGCTTGCAACCAACGTTGCCACAAGCTCGGTGCAGGCGTCGGGGCTTCGCGGTGGGCGGTGGCCAGGATGAAAGCGTCCAGGGAAGCTGGCGGCTCGCCGCTGGTGTGTTGGCGGAAATGCTCGATCAGCACTTCGTCGTTCGGATCCGGGGTGTGTTTGGAGTCGATCATGCGGGTACCTCCTCGGCCAGCAGCCGATGCAACTTCTGCTGGGCGTAACGCAAGCGGCTTTTGACCGTTTCCAGTGGGGCGCCGGTCAAGGCAGCAATCTGTGGCAATTCCAGGTCGCCGTGCAGGCGCAGCAGGAAGACTTCTCGCTGATCCTCGGGCAAGGCCTGCAACGCCGCATCGAGACGCGCCTGGTCGCGGCTCAGGCTCAACTGCTGCTCAGGGCCGCTGGTGTCGTCGGGCTGGACGTGAAGCTGCTCGTCGTAGCTGTCGTGCAACGGATTGTGGACACCCTGCTTGCGCCAGTGGTCGATCAAACGGTTGCGGGCAATCTGGAACAGCCAGGTGCGAAAACTCGCCCGGCCTTGTGGCTGGGTGGTGCTGCGAATCAGACTGAGCCAAGTGTCCTGGAAGACTTCCTCGGCCAGTTCGGCCTTGTTGCTCAAGGACACGAGGAAACGGTAGAGCCCTTGCCGATGGCGGGCGTACAGGACTTCGAAAGAAGCCCCGTCGCCGTTGCGGTAGCGGGCCAGCAGCGATTCGTCGCTGGGAGAATCAAGCGCAGCGGACATGTGGGTGATGAACTCCTTTCCGGTCATTGCAGCACAATCCTGGCAGACAACAAGGGAATACTGTGGGAGCGAGCCTGCTCGCGATGACGTCGGATCAGTCAATGATGATGCTGATCAATCCACCGCTATCGCGAGCTGGCTCGCTCCCACATTTTGGTCCTCGTTGTGCTCGGGATCAGCGCTTGGCCGCAGGCTCGAGGCTCTGGGCAAGCTCCACCAACTGCACAAACTCGGCACGCAGCCCGAACGGATCATCGCCGCGGGCGGAACGGGCCAGTTGCGCCGTGTCCTTCAAGCTCATCGTCCCAGTGTAACGCCCATCCCCCTTGAGCTGCTGGGCGAAGGCCGCCACGGCGGCGGAGAAACGCAGGTCATCGCTAGGCTTGTCGTCGTGCTGCACGCCAGCAATCGGATGCTCGATCAATCGACTGCTACCGCCCTCAGCGGGTTTGTAGCGTACGCGCAACATCGCCAATTCGCCTGATTTCCCCTCCGACTGGGGCGTGCTGGCATAGCGCAGCGGCTCCAACCAGCCCGGTTGGCCCTTCGGGACAATTTCATACAAGGCCGTCACCGTATGCCCGGCACCTATCTCGCCCGCGTCGACCTTGTCGTTGTTGAAATCCTCACGCTTGAGCGCACGGTTCTCATAACCGAGCAGGCGATACTCGCTGACCTGGGCAGGGTTGAATTCCACCTGCAACTTCACATCCCGCGCCACCACCGCCAGGGTGGAGCTGAGCTGGTCGACCAAGACTTTACGCGCCTCGAGCAGGTTGTCGATGTAGGCGTAGTTACCGTCACCAGCATCGGCCAATTGCTCCATCAGGTGTTCGTTGTAGTTATCCACACCGAAGCCCAGCGTCGTCAGGGAGACGCCGCTTTTACGCTGGTCCACCGCCATCTGCTTGAGGCTGTCGAAATCACTGACGCCAACGTTGAAGTCACCATCAGTGGCCAGCAGGATGCGGTTGATGCCTTTGTCGATGAAGCTCTCCCGGGCCATCTGGTAGGCCAGTTCGATACCCGAGGCGCCCGCGGTGGAACCACCGGCGTCGAGTTGATCGATGGCGTTGCGGATTGCCACCTTGTCGCGCCCGGAGGTGGGCTTGAGCACCACCCGGGATTCACCGGCATAGACCACCAGGGATACCCGGTCCTGATCGCGCAATTGATCCACCAGCAGTTTCAGCGTGCTCTTGACCAGCGGCAGGCCTTCGCGACGGTCCATGGAGCCGGAAACGTCCACCAGGAAGACCAGGTTGGCCGGCGCCAGATCCGCCACGGCGCGGTCGCTGGCCTTGATGCCGATGCGCAGCAAACGGGTGTGGGGGTTCCACGGTGAGGGGGCGACTTCGGTCGTCACACCGAAGGGTGAACCGTCGCTGGGCAGGGCATAGTGGTAAGGGAAATAGTTGACCATTTCCTCCAGCCGAACAGCCCCTTCGGGCGGCAGGCTGCCTTGATTGAGGAAACGTCGCACATTGGCATAACTTCCGGTGTCGACATCCACGCTGAAGGTCGAGACCGGCGTTTCGGCGACGCTATGGATGGGGTTGTCCGGCAGTTTTTCGTACTGCTCGCGCGGTTCGGCTCGGTAACCCGTGGCAAGGGCATCGTTCGCCACGCTGGGAGCCGGCATCGCTGCCGGCTTCATGAGCATGCGTTTTACCGTCGACTGGGGCCCTTGGGCGATCTCGCCTTGCGGCACCACGCTGGGCGCCACAGGCACCGGTTCGGACGGCTGGGCAGCCTCCCGGGATGAAGACAGCCCACAACCGGCCAACGCCACCAGCAAAGTCACGGCGAAGCCTTGGGCAGCAGGACGCATAAAGGGAAGTGGACGGAACATGGGCTGAACCTCGTGAATGAATGATTCGTACACAAGCTCAGACGCAAGGCACACGAGGTTCGGGTTAACGATCAGGAATTTTTTTTGGCACGCTGGAATGGCCACCCCAAGGTGGCCGGGCCGTTACCGCGATCGGAGCAATCGCCAGCACGTTGCAGCAGGCATCGTTAGCGGGACGGAATGCCCCGCAGATCATCGGCGATGAATCCGCTCAAATGGCCGGTGTAATAGTCTTCGACATCGGAGTTGCCTTTGTTCGTCAGGGCGCCCGCGATGCCTCTCATGGCCTCGAGCTGCCCGATCGCCCCACCCGGCATCAGCCCCTGGCGGGCCTGGGCAAAGTGCAGCACTTCGACACCGGCCTTCTTCACCTTGACCTGATAATTGAAATCGACACTGGCCAGGTACGTACCGTCGGCGACGATTTTGTTCATGAAACCACCTTGAGTGTCCTGAATACGGCGCGCATAGACGGCGTTGACGTCCAGCAGATAGTCAGCGGTTTCCTTGCTGGAGGCATAGCGATTGCCATCGAGCAGGCGGACGATCAGGTCGGTGTGCAACTGGTCACGGACTTTTTCGTCGGGCAGGAAACGTTCGTTTTTGCCGACGACTTCAACGTTGAACGTGTCGATCCAATAGGTGGCGGTCTCGGGGATCGCCACCGGCGCAGGGGAAATGTAGTAGTCGGGCTTGGAAGCGCAACCGGCCATAAGACAGAGGGCCAGCAACAGGGTAAAAACTCGCATGTTTGAATTCGTCCTTGAGAGGTAGCGGCATAATGGCGGCTGCATTCTACGGAGTTTGTATGAGCGCTCAAGTTGTTTGGCCCTGACGGAGTGCCGTCCCGTCTCACTCAATCCCAATGTCCACGACCGTTTTCCCCGCCCCACGCCCCTCGGCTACCTGCGCAAAGGCCTCGTTGACTTGCTCCAGGCCAAACCGGCGCTGATCCAGCTTGATCCGCAGTTGCCCTGACTCAACCAGAGCAGCGGCCTCCCGCAAGATCTGACCATGATGCTCGCGCCCCTTGCCGGTCAGCAGCGGCATCAACGTAAACACCCCGGAATAGCTCGCCCCCCGAAACGACAGCGGCGCGAGGCTGTGTTGGCCCCAGCCGAGGCAACTGAGCACATGGCCGGTGTAGGTCTTTACCGCGTTGAAGGACGCATCCAGGGTCGGGCCGCCAACGGTGTCGTAGACAATGTCGAAGCCTTCGCCATCGGTGTACTGGCGCACGTAGCTGTCGGTGTCCTGGGTCCGGTAGTCGATGGCTGACGCGCCCAGTTCGCGGATGAAAGCCTGGCTGTCGGCCGAGCCCGTGGCGTAGACCTCGGCGCCACGGGCCTTGGCGATTTGCACGGCCATTTGACCGACGCCGCCCGCCCCGCCATGAATCAACACCTGTTGCCCGGCCCGAACGTTGGCACGATCGACCAAGCCTTCCCAGGCCGTAATGAATGCCAGCGGCAAGGCGGCCGCTTCGCGCATGCTCAGTGAGCGAGGCTTGGGCGCAATCAGGCGGGCATCGACCGCGATGTATTCGGCCAGCGCGCCTTGGGCCCCGCCGATCCCGCCGGCCATGCCGAACACCTCGTCGCCAGGCGCGAAGTCATTCACGCCCTCTCCCCGTTCAACCACCATCCCGGCCAGGTCGATTCCCAATACGGCGGGCAGCGGCTGACGTGCGTGGGCCCCGCCTCCCGCCGCGATCTTGGTGTCCAGCGGGTTGATTCCGGCGGCATGCACCTTGATCAATACCTGGCCTTTGCCGGGAATGGGCCGGGAAATGGAACGGACAATCAGCGCAGCCTGAGCGGTTTCGGCAACGGCGGCGGACATGATGTTGTTCATGACGGTAAACCTCCAATGAGTGGGCAGGTTCATAG
The DNA here is from genome assembly GCF_900103575.1 of Pseudomonas sp. NFACC51. Taxonomy (NCBI): domain Bacteria; kingdom Pseudomonadati; phylum Pseudomonadota; class Gammaproteobacteria; order Pseudomonadales; family Pseudomonadaceae; genus Pseudomonas; species Pseudomonas sp. NFACC51. Next base: position 52,219 of record NZ_FMXH01000024.1, read on the forward strand.
TGCGAGGGAAGACGCATTCCGATAAGTGAGCAACAATGGATAGGATTTATTCCAGGCAGAGGCTAAATCCAGATGGATCTGTTCGACGCAATGCAGGTGTTCGTGCGGGTGGTGGAGCGCGGCTCGTTTTCGGCCGTCGCCAGGGAACTGAACCTGGGCCAACCGGCGGTGAGCAAGCAGATCCGCGCGTTGGAGCAACACCTTGGCGGGGCGCTGTTTGCCCGCAGCACCCGCCAGCTCGCGCTGACCGACCAGGGGCAGCGCTTCTACGCCGAGAGCAAGGACATACTCGCCAGCGTGGACGCCGCACGACTCAGTTTCGCCAGTGGCCAGGAACAGATCGCCGGCCTTCTGCGCGTGGCGGCGCCCGTCAGTTTCGGCCGATTGTGTATTGCGCCCCTGGTGGGCGAGTTCCTGGCCCTTCACCCACAGCTTCGTATCGACTTGAGGTTAAGTGATCAGAACGAAGATGTGCTGAAGGAAAATATCGACCTTGCGATTCGCATCGGCGCGGTGAAAAACGAAGGGCTGGTGGCGATTTCCCTCGGCGACAGCCCGCGCCGGGTGTACGCCTCCCCCGCCTATCTGCAACAGCACGGCACGCCCCTCGCACCGGCTGACCTGGCCGGCCATAACTGTTTGGCGTTCACACTGCTGGAGCATTACGACATCTGGCGGTTCGACCAGGATGGCCGACAGCACAGCGTAACGATCAAGGGCAACGTCACCTGCAACAGCAGCGAGGCGATCCGGGAAATGGTGCTGTCGGGCCTGGGCGTTTCGCTTTCACCGCAGTGGTTGTTCGCTGCCGATGTTCGCCAGGGTACCGTCTGCCCCCTGCTGGCCGATTACCAGCCACTGGCACTGCCCATCAGCGCCGTGTTCAGTCAAGATCGACGCCGCTCGGCACGGACTCGTGCTTTTGTGGATTTTTTGCGTGAGCGTCTTTGACCAGCCGGATCAGGATTCACAAGCCAATGATGGCTGCGCCGCCTTCCCATGCCGTCCTGGAAAATACGCCGCCGCCCCCACGCCCACCGCCCCCATCACCACGCAATACCCCACGCACACCCACGGGCTCCATGGCACCAGGGCGATCAGCATCAACGGTGTCATGCTGGCCCACAGGGCATAGGCGATGTTGTAGGTGAGCGAGATGCCGGACACGCGGATCTTCGGCGGGAACAGGCCGACCATCACCGACGGCACCGCACCAACCACGCCGCAACCCAGCCCGGCCACGGCGTAAGCCAGGCCCAGCCAGGCGCTGCCGCTGATCAGGCTGGCGTAGAGCACGGCAATGCCCACAGGCAGCAGCAGGCTGTAGAGCATGACGGTGCGCCAGGCGCCGATGCGGTCGACGATGAGCCCGGCCAGGACGCAGCCGATGTTCAGGAACACGATGCCCAGGCTGCTCAGGGCGAAGGTGTGGCTGGGGGTCATGCCGAAGCTTTTCTGCATCACGGTCGGGGTAATGACCACGAACACCACCACGGCAGAGGTCAGCACGCAGGTCAGGATGGCGGCGGGCAGCAAGGCCTGGCGGTGGTCGCGCAGGACCGTGCGCAACGGCAGTTCCGCTGCGCCTTCGCGATTGGCTTGCAGGGCCATGAAGATCGGCGTTTCGCTCAGCCAGCGACGCAGCCAGACGCCGATCACGCCGAAGACGCCCCCCAACAGGAACGGCAGGCGCCAGGCATAATCGAGAATCTCCGCCGGTGTGTAGATCCGCGCCAGCGCTGTTGCGGTCAAGGCGCCCAACAAGTAGCCGAAGGTCAGGCCGGCCTGGAGGAAACCCAGGGCATAGCCGCGATGATGCAGCGGCGCATGTTCGGCCACGAACACCCAGGCGCTGGGCACCTCACCGCCCACCGCCGCACCTTGCAGGATACGCAGCGCCAGCAACAGCAACGGTGCGAAATAACCGATTTGCGCGTAGGTCGGCATCACGCCGATGAGCAGGCACGGCAAGGCCATCATCAGGATGCTCAGGCTGAACACCCGCTTGCGTCCCAGGCGATCAGCGAAGTGCGCCATGAGAATGCCGCCTAGGGGCCGGGCCAGGTAGCCGGTGGCAAAAATCCCGAAGCTTTGCAGCAGGCGCAGCCAATCGGGCATTTCCGGCGGGAAGAACAACTGGCTGAGAGTCAGGGCGAAGAAGACGAAGATGATGAAATCGTAGATTTCCAGCGCACCGCCCAAGGCGGCCAGGCCCAGGGTCTTGTAATCGGATCGGCTGAATCGGTCACCGGGTAGAACAGGGATGGCAGTCATAGGCAGATTTGAACGATAAGTTAAAAGAGGGCGACGGCTCAGGCGTCGCGATCAGTGTCCACCGGTTGAACCGGTGGCTGGCCTGGCTCGGCGTCTTCGGCCTCGTCGGCAGGCAGGAAATCCTTTCGGCTCTGGGCGATGGCCCGGCGTATTTCGTCGCCCTTGGTCGGGCAGTTCAGGAGGCGGGCGATGCCGTCGGGTTTCTGCGTCATCGCCATCCTCCGGCATGAGTGAACAGGGGCTCGATAGTGCTCGCTTTTGGCGCGTGATGCCAATTTTGTGTCTGGGCGGCGTCATTGTGGCAAGGGGTGCTTTGCACCCCAACGGGGATAAATCCCCTCTCCACAGGGGGTTGTGTCGTCTTGGGTCAGCGGTGGTAGCGGCGCACTACGCTGCTGTTGCGCAGCACGTGACCTTTGATTTTTTCCATCAGTTGGGCGCGTGTGAGGTCGGCGGGCAGTGCCTCCGGCGGCAGGTCCAGGGCGAAAAGCTGGATCAGGTAGTGGTGAGCGCTGTCGCCGACAGGCGGGCAAGGACCGACGTAGCCGTGGGTGTTCTTGCTGTTGATACCACTCATGCCTTCCAACGAGGACTTGGTGCCGGCGCCCGCCGGAATCTGCCGCGTGGTGGCCTTGATGCCGTAGTGGACCCAGTGGTCGACACCTTGGCCCCTTTGGCCGTCCGGGTCCAACATGACGATGGCGTAGCTGAGGGTGCCGGGTGGGCCGGCGTTCCAACTCAGGGCCGGAGAAATGTTCTTGCCACCACAGGTGTTGGCATCACTGGCTGCCGCCGCCGTGAAGAGGCGGTCGTCCGACACACCGGGGATGCTGAGGGTAAAACGCTCCTCGGCCTGGACAGCCCCTTGTGCGCACAGCACCAGGGCGACGGCCGCCAGCCAAGGGGAGAAAAAATTCAATCGGGTCATACCGGGGGCACCTTGTGCGTGTCTGGCCATGGACGGCTTGCGAACTATAGCCGCAGCTTCGCCAAGGTTGCAGTGACAATTATGCTGAAACTCGCTCCGTTCCTGCGACTCCAAAGGGAAACGCCTGCCGGAGAATGACCATGTCTCTGCATCAAGTCGCCCGTTTCGCCGACGTTCGTGAAGACCGCGGCCTCGAAGTCAAAATCGACGACACGTCCATCTTGCTGTTGCGCTCCGGTGATCAAGTGCGCGCCTTCCAAGGCAAATGCCCGCATGCCGGCGCACCACTGGCCAAGGGCGCGGTGTGCCACGGACGGCTGATTTGCCCCTGGCACAAGGCCGCGTTCCGCACGGAAGACGGCGCCCTGTGCGAACCGCCGGCCCTCGACAGCCTGGCGCGCTACCACGTCGAGGTCCGGGACGGTGACGTCTGGGTCGACGATCAACCATTGCCAACCGATAAAGTCCCGCCGGCCGATGACGCACGCACGTTTGTCATCATCGGCGCCGGTGCCGCCGGCACGGCTTGCGCAGCGGCGTTGCGGGAGAAGGGTTTTGGCGGTCGAATCCTGATGATCGACCGCGAAGCCGAGGCCGGCTACGACCGGACGGTGCTGAGCAAGTATGTGTTGGCCGGCGACATGGCAGTCAACGAGACAGCGCCGCTGCGCGATGAAACCTACTTCACCCGGCAACGCATCGAAAGGCTCCATGGCGAGGTCACCCATTTGGACCCCGACGCTCGGCAAATCCAACTCGCCGATGGCCGGCAGCTGGACTACGACGCCGCGCTCATTGCCACTGGCGGGGCACCCAAGATGCCAGCACTGCCCGGCATCGAATTGCCGCAAGTCTTCGTGCTGCGTTCGATCGCCCACGCCCGGCAGATTCTCGACACGGTCCGGCCAGGGCAACAGGCGGTGATCATCGGCGACAGTTTCATCGCCATGGAAGTCGCCTCGTCCCTGCGCAAGCGCGGGCTGGACGTCACCGTCCTGGCCCGGCATCCGGTACCGTTCGCTGCACAGATGGGTGAGAGCGTTGGCCAGGCCATCCTGGCCCGGCACCGGGCCAACGGCGTGGTGTACCACACCGACGGCGAAGCGGCACGGATCGAGGGAGCGCACAAGGTCGAAGCCGTGGTGCTGGATAACGGCCAGCGTCTGGCTGCGGACCTGGTGATCGTCGGCATTGGCGTGCACCCGGCCACCGAGCCGTTTGCCGGGTTGCCACGGGAACAGGACCAGTCGCTGTCCGTTGACGCAGGCATGCGTGTGGCTGAAGGCGTATGGGCCGTGGGTGATATCGCGACGTTCCCCCTCAACGGCGCGCCTGTGCGCATCGAGCATTGGCGCCTGGCCCAGCAACAGGCGCGCATCGCCGCCGCGAACATGCTCGGCGGCGACGAGCGCTATCTGGACGTGCCGTTTTTCTGGACCTATCACTTTGGCAAACGCTACGACTATCTTGGCCACGCCGAGCACTGGGACGAAGTGGAATTCAAGGGCACGCCCGAGCATCCGCCCTTTATTGCCCTACTGGGCAAGGACGGCCTGGTTGCCGCCGCAGTGGCCTGTGATGAAGGCCGGGCCATGGCGGCGTTGGCCCAGCGCATGAAACAACCGTTGCCGGTGGACGAGGCATGGCGGCTGGTTCGGGATTTCTCTTCGTAGATCTGCCCCCCAAAAAATCCCCTGTGGGAGCGGGTTTGCTCGCGAAAGCGTCGGCACGGCTTGCATCAATGTACGGAGTGATCGGCCGGCAGGTGAATCACGCCCGGCCGCTCCAGTGGCGCCAGGGGCGGTGGCTGCAAGTCGGGGCTGAGCAAGTGGAAGTGCGGCACGACGTGGCTGATGTCGCCGTCCTGATTGTTGTGAATAGTCTTCGAGCCGGGCTGGCGCAGCGTGTCCAGGCGCTCGTCGGTCAACTTGAAACTGGCGCTCAAGCCCTGGTCATTCACGACCGGGGCCGGCGACCGGCGCTGGGCGAAGCTGCGACTTTTACGCTGTTGGTAACGCGCCCAGGTAATCAACAGCACCGCGTTGACCAAGGCGATCCATCCATAGACCTGCAAGGTCCCCAGGGTATCGAACAGTGACCCTCCCGGGCGCGGACCGGCTTGGCTCGCGAACAGCGGCCACAGTCCATTGACCAGCAAGTACAACAACCCCACCCACGCCAGTACGGTAAAAAACGCATCGATGAGCACCAGAAAAGGCCGTTGCCGGGTCCTGATAATTTTCATCGGATCACTTCCTCTTCCTGATCATCGAACGGTTTGATACCGCGATCCGGACTGATCCAGCGCGCACGCTTCTGATGCTGCCCGAACAGCACTTTTGGAAAGCTCACCAGAGTGGTGAAGAGGCTGATCAGCCAGAACACCAACGGGTACCAGACCACCCAGAACATGATGTGCCACAGGCCTTTTTCGTAGCGGCGGTCGATCAGGATGCTCACCGCGAACTGCAGCAGGCACACCACGGCCAGCAGCAGCCCGGTGAAGGCTGGCGGCATGAGGTGATCGACCGCGATGGCCTCTGGCATTTCGACGAACTTGCCAGCCCCCCAGAAAATCACCGACAGCAGGAACGTGAACGCCCAACCGGTGGACAGGCAATATTCGAACAACAGTGGCCACAGGTAGCGGTGGCGATACTGCCAGATGCCACGGATGTTCTTGAACAATACCTCGGCGCCCCCCTGGGCCCAGCGCAGTCGTTGCCGCCACAGGCCACGCAGGGTTTCGGGCATGAGGATCCAGCACAGCGCGCGCGGCTCGTAGAAGATGCTCCAGTGATCCAGTTGCAGCTTCCAACTGATGTCGATGTCTTCGGTGATCATGTCCGGGCTCCAGTAGCCAACCCGGTGCAGGGCGGAGCGACGGAACGCGACGATTACGCCAGACACGGTGAAGATCCGCCCGAACACCCGTTGAGTGCGCTTGATCAGGCCGATGATCGAGGAAAACTCGCCGACCTGGACCCGGCCTATCAAGGTCGAGCGGGTACGGATGCGCGGGTTGCCGGTCACCGCGCCGAGGCGGGCGTTGTCCAGCATCGGCGCCACCAGGTAGGCACAGGTGTTCGGCGCCAGCAGCGCGTCACCGTCGATGCACACCAGGTATTCACTGCGCGCCGCGATGGCGCCCATGCGCAGGGCCACGGCCTTGCCCTGGTTTTCCGCCAGGTGCAGGACGCGCAGGCGCGGGTCTTCACCCGCCAGTTGATCGAGCATCTGGGCCGTGTTGTCCTTGGAGCCGTCGTTGATGGCGATGACTTCGATGTTCGGGTAATGCTGGCCCAGCGCCGCGTGAATGGTGTCGGCGACGTTATCGCCTTCGTTGAAGCACGGGATCAGGATACTGATCAACGGCTCGCCGGCCAGGGGCGGTGGCAAGGTGTCGTCCTTCCACGGCCAGTGGCGCTCCCAGTGCAGCCAGAAGTACAGGCCGCCGGCGATCCACAGCCCGGACATGAACAGCGGGTAAAAGAACACGAAGTCCATCAGGAATTGCCCGGTGACCAGGAAGATCAGGCCCAGGGGCACCCCAAGGACGATCGCCAGCACCAGCAGAGCGAGCAGTCTGTCGAGCATGTCAAGGATTCCACTTGTTGGAGAGCGCCGGCCGCACGGTTTTCACAGCGGGCTGGTCTTCGATGAAGTTGTCCGGGTAGTAGCCGAAACTGGTCACGCCTTTGCGCTTGAGGCGCCCCATCCAGTCGGCCAATTGCTCGCCGTCGATATCGCTGACCGGCTTGCTGTGCCAGTCCCGGGCCTGCAGTTCGAACACCGTGCGCTTGAGCGCGCCGGGACGGGCCTTGACGGTGTCCACCAGGCGCTCGAGCCAGGGACCGGATTGCTGGCGGGTCTGGTTTTCCATCAACGGCATAGCCATCGGCGCCGTCCAGTCATAGGCGCCGAGGAAGTCGTCAAGGTTCTGGGCGAACCAGGCTTCGCTTTGCGGGTTGAGCATCGGTTCGGCAAAGATATTACGCGCCGTCAGGATCTGCGGACCACGAATCGCCCGGACCTTGGCGGTCAGCTCATGGGTGAAGTCGATCAGGTAGCGGCTCTTGAAGCGGGTCCAGCGTTGCATCGCTACAGGATCGGCCCGCAGGGCGGCAATGGACGTCGGCAGGCCGTTGGCGGCATAGACTTTCAGGGCTGCGGGGCTGGCGTCCTCGAAATCGGAGAACACCGCGTCGTCATGGTACAAAACGCCATCCAATGAGCTCATCCGCGCCAGATCCTGGTAGATCTCGCCAATGACCTTGCGCACGTTCGGGTCGAACGGCGACAAACGCACGTACTGGTCCGGGGCAACGCCAGTCTTGCCGGTTTCCGGATCCCAGCGCTGTACCCGCGAAAGCTTCGCGTCCAGGGCGAAACTGAGCACCGGCATCCAGGCATAGACCTTGGCGTTGGCCCGAGTGCGCAGTTGCCAGGCGACACGGTCGAACAGATCGGCGCGTACCGGCAGGTGGCGGTTGGGGAAGTACAACGAATGCACCAGGCCGTCGCCTTTCGGATCGGCGAAGGCTTGCAGGAACACCGTATTGGCGCCCAGGTCGGAAATGCGCTGGACCAACTGGCCGACGTTGGCGTCCTGCTGCACCGGATCCGGGTCATAGACGTAGTCCAGGTCGACATGCACCACGCGCATCGGGTCCATCGTCTGCACCGACACGATGCTTTCGGCGAAATGGGCGCCATCCGGATCGGACGCCACCAGGAAGCGTGGGCCGCTCATCAGGTTATCCAGGCTGTCGAGACCATCCTCCAGGGTCAGGGCCATTTGATAGCCCTCGTTGCCAATCACCTGCAACGCAGTACCGTCGGCTTCACCGTACGGCCAGACCCAGACACGCGGGCTGTAGCCAGTGACCTTGCGGATCTTCTCGGAAATGGCCGCCACGTCCTTGCGCAAGCGAGCCTGGAACTCGGCCTCGGTCTCGTAACGACCGGTGGCGGGGTCGTAGCGCCGGGTGGTCGCAGCGGGTTGCTGGTTGCCCTGCGGGTTGGCGAGGATGCCTTTGTGATTGGCATCGGTGTGGGCGGCGATTTCCACCAGGCCCGATTTGGAAACCTCGCGAATTTGCTCCCAGGTCAGGAACTCGGAACGCTTGCGTGGCACCCCGGCGAAATCCACCGTTTGGTTCAGCGGCGTATCCACCCAACTGCCGACCGGGGCAAGGATCGCTGGCCAGTTATAGGCACGCAGGATGGGCATGACGCGGGTGTAGAAGCTTGCGTAGCCGTCGTCGAAACTCAGTAGCACCGCACGCGGTGGCAGTTCCGGGCCGCCATTGCGGGCCGTGATGATCTGATCCACCGTGACCGGCTGGTAGTTGTTTTCCCGCAGCCACGCCAGTTGCTCGATCAACCGTTCGGTACGCACGGCCACCAGCGCTTGGTCCGGGTCACGGTCGTCGACATCGTGGTAGGCAATGCCGAGCACATGGTTCTTCGGCCACGGGGCGTCATTGGCCGCCAGCGGACGCTGCGAAGGCGGCGTGAATGCCGGGGCTTGCTGGGCACAAGCGCTGATCAGCAAGACCCCCAGCAGAAGGATGAATCGCGAAATGACAGGCATCTTCAAACTCTTCTAGAAGCGATAGGTGAGGTCGACAAGCAGTCGCAGATCGCTTTCGCGATCGCCGTCGTAGGGGCGGTTGAGCCAGCTCAGCGCGGCACCGGCCTCCAGCACGTCGTTCCAGATGAAACGCTGGCCGTAGCCGAGCAATCCCATGGCCCCGGTGTTGTAGTCGCGCTGGCTGTAGGTACCGGCACCGATCTGGAACTGCTGGCTCCACGTGGTCTCGTAGCGGCGGTACAACACGTGGTTGGCGCTCACGGTCGGCATGAGGCTGAAATCCGCTTTCGGATTGAAATAGGGCACTTCATTGGAGCCGCTGTTGCGGCTGGCACCGACTTCCAGACCCAGTTCCACTTGCAGGCGCGGCGTGCTGTAAATGCCCTCGCGGCCGGTCAGCTGGGTTTCGAGGCGATTGTTACCGTCACTGAAATGGGACGGGCTCACCGTCAGCCGCCACTCGCGGCTTTCATTGGCCCGCCAGCGGACGAAACCGCTACCGCCGTTGGCGCGAATGCCGCTGTTGAGCGCCCGCAGCGGGGTATTGGCCGAGAGGTAATCCAGGCTGGCGCCGTACTGCCAGTGGTCGTCGATGTCCCGGGCCACGGCCAGGCGCGCGCCTTGCTTGTCGCCGGAACCATAAGAGTGATTGGAGACCTCGGCCTCCAGCGTCATGTCCCGGGTGCGACGCTCCACGCCCAGGCGCTGCCAACGGTGGTGACCAGTACCTTCCTCGAAATCACCGGTGGCGTAGCCGGCACCGCCGAACAGCCGCCAGTCTTCATCGATGGGCGGGCTGTAGAGCAGCGTTTCGATACCAAAGTCCCGGCTGCCGGTGACTGCACCGGCATCACCATTGCCGCCGCCATAGCTCTTGCCGGTGTAGGCCTCGATGCGCAGCTCGGCCATGTCGTGTACCTCGCGCTGGCGCTGCAGACGTTTGACATGGGCGTTTTCCGGGTAGCGGGCGACCACGTCGTCGGTCAGGGCATCCAGCTGCCGCCACTCCTGCAAATCCATGGCCGCACGGGCCTGGGCGATTTCCAGGTCACGGTTGCGCGGGATCGTCGCCTCGACTTCTTTGAGCAGGTTTTCCGAACGGCGCGGCCAGTCACGGGCCTGGTACAGATCGGCCTGGGCCAGACGCATGCCGGTGTTGCCGGGGCCCTGGCTCACCAGGGTTTCCAGGCGCGCTTCGGCAGAGGGCAAGTCGGCGCCGTACGTGCCGGCCTGGGCGGCGAGTTGCTGGGCGTCCATCCATTCATCGTTGGGGTTGCCGATCGGCAGGCCTTTGAGCTCGATGCGCGGACGCTGGGCTTTCGCCATGTCTTCGGCCAGTGCACGGGCCTCTTCGGATTTTTCACTTTCCAGCAACGCATAGTAGAGCGCGGTGCTGTCTTCAAAACGCTCCGCGGGATCGGCATCCGGCGCAGTCAGGACCCGACGGTACAGATCGACGGCAATCTCCGGCTCACGCTGTTCCAGATAGGAAGAGGCCACCCAGCGCAGGGCGTAAGTGGGAATGCTCACGCCCTCGGCGATCAGCTTCTGGTATTCGGCAATCACTTCTGCTCGACGGGCGCGGGCATTGAGCGCGCCCATGCGATCGATGCGCCAACGGAGTACGTCGTCATGGGCCTCGGCCACCGGGGTCCAGGTGGCGAGCAACTTGTCGTAGTCGGCCAGGGCGCGGTCGGCAATGACGAAGCGCTCATGTTCGCTGCGGCTGGCCATGTCCGCCAGGCGCACCCGTTCGGCGGCGACGTCACCCTCCAGGCGTCGTTGCACGCCACGGTCGATCAGCCCCGGCTGCAGGCGCGCCAGGCGCAGCGCCGGCTCCGGCAACCGTGCCCGTTGCAGGGCGTAGATGTATTCGCGCGCAACCTCTGGGCTGTTGCCGGCGCGAGTGAAGGCCTGGTCGTATTCGAACAGCGCTTCGTGGGGGCTGTTGGCGCGGGTCAAGGCATAACCCAATGCCAGTCGACGCACCGGATCTGTCGGCTTGGCAGCGACCAGGGCCTTGGCGCGAGTGACGGCTTCGTCGGGCTGGCCTGCATCGGCCTGGGTCAAGGCCAGGCCGAGTTGCAAGTCGGGGTTCTGGGGGTCGATCACCAAAGCCTGGCGGTACAGCTCGGCCGCCGAATCCCAACGCTTGAGGTTGCGATAGGCACGAGCCGTCGCAGTCAGCGCCTGGACGGGCAGCGCTCGATTGCGGCCTTGGGTCTCATAGACCGTCACCACCTCGGTATCGAGGCCGGCCCAGCTGGCGATCTGCAGGTGGTCACTGATCTGTGCGGCGCTGGCCTGGCCGGCCGGCACCTGGCGCAACGCCGTCAGCGCAGGGGTGTAATGGCCTGCACGGGCGTCGAGCACCATTTGGTCATAGGCGGTATCGGCAAACGCCAGCATCGGCCAGCACAGTTGGCTGCACAGCGCGACACGAAACAACGGGCGCAAACCACGTTGAATAAAAGGACCCACAGTACGCGGCATTCGTCAGCATCCTTACATGGCCAGCCGGGTCGCAGTGCCCCCTTGCCCATCAAACAGGAAGCCGGATCAAAGGAATCCAGCCAAGCTCTAATGGGCCTAGTCTTGCACTCTCAGGCGGGTCATCTTCAGGAACGCCACAATTCTTCAGAATCGCTACAGATTTCGGCGCAGGGCTGATCGATAGGCTTAAAAAAAACCCGGCCCATGCGTGATGCACGGGCCGGGTTTGGGGTGTTGCCCGAGCGCGTTACTGGACGGCGACGCCACCACCCAGCTTGCTCATCACGAATGCCGTGAATTGCTCAACGGTCATCTTCTGGCCGTTGAAATCGACCTGATTGTTGGCGTAGTGCAGCTTGGTGACAACATCGTTGCCTTCAAGCGTTGCCAGTTCCGAACCGACCGCCATGGCGCTGAACATATCGCTGGTGGCAGTGGCCTGATCGGCGATCAACTTCGCATCCGTCTGGCCTTCCATCTGTGCCTGTACGGTCATCAGGTCGACCAGCATCGGTTTGGAAACCTTGAGATTGAAATCCAGCAGCGCGAGCAACTGACGGCCCAACTCATCCGGTGGCAGGTCCATGGACTGCGGCTTGGCCAGATCAACGATCAGGTTGGCGCGGCTTTCACCATTGGCGGTGCTGAACGACAGGTTTTCCAACGCCACTTGCGGGGCGCCGGCCAGGAGTTTCTCCAGATCAGCCTTGACCTGCGCTTCTTCAGCTTCGGTCAGGCTCAGCTCTGGCGCCGGTTCGCCGGCTGCTGCGGCCTCGGCTGCAGCTTTTTCGTAGGGTTGCAGCTTGGTCTGGTAAATCTGCATCAGCGACATGGTGGCCGGGATGTCCAGGTTCTTCAGGCTGACTGCCATCTGCGCCGAGCCAATGGTCTTGTCGTTGAACGACAACTCACCGATCTTGTAATCGGCACGCCCCGAAGCGCTGGTGCCGCTCTCGGTGCTGCTGTTCTTCATCTCGAAGTTCTTCAGGCCCAGCACCGACTTCGGCTCACCAAAGGTGGCCTTGGTGTTGCTCAGCAGCAGGGTGTTGTCACCCATGTAGTAACCGTAGGAGCTTTTGCTCAGGTTGCTCGCCAATGTCAGGCCGCTCAGCTCTACCTGCACGGGAGTCTGGTCTTCGGCGACGGTGGTCAGCTTGAAGCTGTCCATATAGCCGTCGGCCTTGACCTTCTGTGCCTGGGCGCTGGCAGCCAGGTCGATTTTAAGACCGGAGAAAGTGAGCTGGGATTGCTCATCCAGCTTGGTATCCACGGGCAGCAGCTCGTAGGTGCCATTGATGGATTGATCGTACCCCAGGTTGACCACACCTTTGAGCGGCGATTGGTCCTTGGTGGCGGCGAACCACTTGTCAGTCAGCGGATTGCGCTCAAGCGCGGTGTGACTGGTGGCCATGACCGGTAGCCATTTGAGTGTTATCAAGCGCGAAAATGGCAGTGGGCCGTGTTCGATCTGGTCGACGAAGAGCAACTCAACCGGCTCGCCACCGAAGATCTCGCCCTCGCCCTTGAGGCGGTAGTGGGCGGTGCTGCTGAACGTTCCACGGTCCATGGAAACCAGCTCCAGGGTGGCGGTGCTATTGGACCCGGCCAAGGCTGTCTGCATCTGCTTGTTGCTATCGGCAATAGCGTTCGTCAACACGCCTTCGAGCTTGGTCCCGGTGTACCAGGCGCCGCCCGCGCTGACAGCACCGACAGCCACAACGATTCCCAGGAGTATGCTTGCTGATTTATTCATGAGTGACCCGATCGATATCCATGGTTGAACAAAGCCGTCGTCTTCCCTGACCCGCAAAGGGTGTGGCTCGACGCCGAAAAAGAGGAGGGGAGATTACCATCAGGCACCCCTGCGGGCCCAATGTTTAAAGGGGTAAAAACGTTTTCTTGCGAGGTGGTCTACGAATATTGGACTTCGATCTCGTCGAGCTGATGGTCGAAAGTCTTGAGACGGGCCGTCCAGGTGTACACCAGCACTTCGAAATCGCGATTGATCACTGCCGCGCCCGATGATGAGTCTGCGCGTGAATCGCAGAAGTCCAGTTGATAGCGCTCACGGGCCATGGCATTAGCCACGTCACACAACTCTCGGGCGTTGTTGAGCCAATGCCAGCCGTCCTGGGTGACTTGCTTGTCCAAGGCAGCACATTGGGTTTTCAGGGCTTCCAGGCTTTTTTCCAAAGGGGTACCGGTGAGCTCCCCCATGACTTCCTGGAACGTGCGGCCAGGCTGCCAATAACTGCCCCAGAAATACCGGTCAAACACCGTTTCGACACGTCGCAGCGCAACCTTGGTGTCCCAAATCAGCACCAGTGTCTTACCTTGTTCGAGGTGTTTTTTCTTGATGCGCTGACCCTGAAACGATGCCCAGGCCACGATCGCAATGGATATCACGCCGATCAGCGCCGCGGCGCTATCGAGGAACAACAGCGCTTTATCGATCTGGTGAGTGAGCATGACGCCATAGAAATAAGTGGCCGAAAGCAGCAGCAAAGCCGCAATGGCGCACCAGAAGCCGGGAGCATAAGGGTTTTTCATTATTGGAATCCCCATGACCAGTGACGTCGCGGGCCCTTGGTCGCCAAGGCCCGACTATCACAGCATAGCAACGGCATTGGGGGTTTGCCGGGGCATCAGGGGCTTGATCCGATTACCGGCCCAAAACGACAAAACCCCTGGCTGCTGATGCAGACAGGGGTTCTGGGAATTCAATCTTGACGATGACCTACTCTCACATGGGGAAACCCCACACTACCATCGGCGATGCATCGTTTCACTTCTGAGTTCGGGATGGGATCAGGTGGT
>NZ_FMXH01000002.1:0-23441 GCF_900103575.1 Pseudomonas sp. NFACC51
CCGGGAAGTTGTTGCGATAGATCGATTTGCGTGCCAGCAGCCCGACGTTTTTCAGCGGGCCGCCCTGGATCACGTATCCCAGCTCCATCTGGAACTCACGCTCCTTGCGATCCTCGGCATTGAGAGCCGCCAATTCGATGTGATCACCACGCACATAACGCAGTCGACTGCGCAGGCCCGGCACGCCCACGGCGGCAAAGTCGTAGTCATGGATCGCCTGCCAGGTGCGTTCCTTGGCATTGAGGAAATCCGAGCTCATGGTCATTTCGCTCAAGCCCATCAGCTCGGTGCCGGACACATAAGGCGTGGCCGTATCACCACTGGAATGCATGTAGCCCAGGCTCACGCGATGGCCGCCCAGGCGATAGCCGACCAGCGCCGAAACGTTGCGGTTATCCACTTTGCCAGCCTTGGCCGCGCCGTCTTCGTCGCTGAAAAAACTGCGCAGGTCAGTGGTCAGGACGCCATCGCCCAAGGGCAGGTTATGCAATAACGCCAAGGTGTTCTGTTGATACAAATCCGCCACTTCGGCGTGGTAAGCCCGCAGGCTGAGGTCTTTGTTGACCTGGTAGTCGCCGCCCCCATAAGCCATATGGGACGAAGTCGCCGCACCGTTGAAACGACGGTTGGGCGAGGCGATGCTCATCGGTTGGTAGTCGGTGGAATCGCGCCGGGCGATGCGATCGATATAGCCGGTGTTCAACGTCAAGCCGTCGATGTCCTTGGAACTGAGGGTCGTCCCGCGAAAAGTCTGCGGCAGCAGCCGCGATGGGCTGGCGAAGGCAAACGGCAGGAAGATCGACACATCGCCGGTCTTCACGGTGGTTTGCGCGAAACGCAGCTTACCGGTCACACCCAGGCGCGAATACTCATCCGCCGCACGCTTGTCGCTGCTCGATACCGGTAACAGTTCGGTGCCGCTTCGGTCAGGCGATGAGTCGAGCTTGATGCCCAGCAACCCCCTCACATCGAGGCCGAACCCAACCGTCCCGGGGGTAAACCCCGACTCGACGTTCATGAACACACCTTGAGCCCACTCCCTGGCCGCGGTCTTGGCGCCGCCGTCCTTGTAGTCGCGGTCCATGTAGTAATTGCGCAGGGTCAGGGTACCGTGGCTGTCGTCGATGAAGCCCTCCGCCCGCAAGGCAGGAGAACCCAGGCTCAGCCCGAGGCAGGCCAGCAGACTGGCGAACGAGAAAACAGGGCGCGCCATCGAGGCGTCCCGGGCAAGGTTTGGCATGTTCGATATCCACTTATTGTTGTTGTTTTGATCGGCCCAGCCTTGGTGATAGGGGCCGTGGGAACCAAGAATGGAAACCGCGAGGGCCCTTCGTCAATCAACACTGACCGATAATCGAACATTAATATCATTAACTAATTTACCAACTGACTTGAATATTCGTACCAAGCCCCTGATTTTCATAATGATCTGGCCCGTTTATGACTCCTCCTTGGCACCCTTCATTTTTTAGTTAGCTTTGTTAATCTTAAATGCGCCTGCCGGTTATCCTCCGAGCCGGTGTCCCTCACAAAAACAATAAGAGGATTTGCCATGAACCGTCCGGCGCGTCGTGCGACGCTGACTATCGCCCTGTGTTTCATCGTCGCGTTGATCGAGGGTTTCGACCTTCAGTCAGCCGGTACCGCAGCCGCAGGGCTGCGACAGACGTTTGCCCTCGACCCGAAAATGATGGGTTGGGTATTCAGTGCCGGGATCATCGGGCTGTTGCCTGGTGCGTTCTTTGGCGGCTGGATCGCTGATCGCATCGGTCGCAAGAAAATTCTCATCGCCGCTGTCTTGCTGTTCGGCGTGTTTTCCCTCAGCACCGCTTATGTCGAACACTTCTCCAGCCTCTTGCTGGTGCGTTTCATGACCGGCCTGGGCTTGGGCGCCGCCCTGCCCAACCTCATCGCCCTGTGCGCCGAAGCCGTGGGCGAGCAGCGCCGGGGCACGGCCATCAGCGTGATGTACGCCGGCGTTCCGTTGGGAGGTGCGTTGGCGGCAGTGGTCGCCATGTTGTTTGGCGAACACTGGCAGATGACGTTTTTCATCGGCGGGTTGGCGCCCCTGTTGGTGGTCCCGCTGATGCTCTTGTGGCTCCCCGAATCCAGCGCCTTTCGCCAGGCGCTGGATGGCGGCACAGCGCGCGGCTCCACCACTCAGGCGCTGTTTGGTGAAGGTCGCGGCCGTACCACCTTGGCGCTGTGGCTGAGTTATTTCTTCACCCTGACGGTGATGTACATGTTGCTCAACTGGCTGCCGTCATTGCTGCTGGAACAGGGCTTCAGCAAACCCCAGGCCGGCCTGGTGCAAATGCTGTTCAACATCGGCGGAGCGCTGGGCTCGTTGCTCGGTGGCCTGTTGCTGGACCGTTGCAATGGCATCAAGGTGGTGCTGTTCGTCTATGCCGGACTGCTGAGCGCCCTGGCCGGGGTCGGGTTTTCGGTCGGTATCGTGCCGATGGCCATTGCCGGGTTCGCCGCTGGGTTGTTTGTCATGGCTGCGCAATTGGTCCTCTATGCCTTGGCGCCGCCCTCCTACCCTACCTCCGTACGTGCGACGGGGGTTGGTGCAGCGGTGGCCATCGGACGCCTGGGGTCGGTGGCCGGGCCGCTGGCTGCCGGACAGATCCTGGCGGCAGGGGGTGGGACCACGGCCGTATTGCTGGCGACGTCTCCTGGGTTGGTGGTTGCGACGTTGGCGGTTCTTAGTGTGATTCGTTATTCGGCCGGGCCGCGATTGGGTGCTTCTGAGCCGGTCGCTGGGAACTCCTGACTTGGTGTGTATATCCGTTATTTAGGTAACGGCGGCTTAGGGTTCCACCCTTAGCACAGCCAACACTATCACTAGCTGACCCTCCGCTATCGCGAGCAAGCTCACTCCCACAAGGGATTGTGGGGCCTAGGCCCTGACATTGATCGGCCTAGACCTTGAACCGCGCCACCGTCTCATGCAGTGACCCGGCCATCTGCGCCAGGTCCTGGCCCGCCGTATCGGTATGCCGCGCGCCCAGCATGACCTGTTCGGACAGGTTGCGAATGTCCACCAGGTTACGATCCACCTCTCGCGCCACCAGCGCCTGCTGTTCCGTGGCGCTGGCGATCATCAGGTTGCGCTCGTTGATCTGCGAGATCGAATGGGCGATTTCATCCAGGGCCTCGCCGGAGCGCTGGGCCACCAGCAGCGTGGCTTGCACCAGTTCGCTGTTGTTCTGCATGGAGCTCACCGCATGCCCGCTGTCCAGGCGGATATTACCGATCATGCCCTCGATTTCCCGAGTCGAATCCTGGGTCCGATGAGCCAACGCCCGGACTTCATCGGCCACCACTGCAAAACCACGCCCGGCATCACCGGCGCGGGCGGCTTCGATGGCGGCGTTCAGTGCCAGGAGATTGGTCTGCTCGGCAATGCTGCGGATCACATCCAGCACCGAGCTGATGTCCTGTACCCGCCCGGCCAATTGCTGGATTCGGCCGGAACTGTCCGTCACACCTTCGGCCAGCGCGGTAATGGAAGCCACCGTTTCCTGGACCTGTTCACGACCACGCTGGGCCGTTTGCTCGGACACCCGCGAGGCTTCGCTGGTGCTCACCGCATTGCGCGCCACTTCGTCCACCGCGGCGGTCATCTGGTTCACGGCCGCGGCAGCCTGTTCGATTTCATGCCCCTGCAACTGCAAGGTGCTGCTGGTCTGGCTGCTCACCGCGCTCAGTTCTTCGGAGGAACTGGCCACTCGATCCACCGAGGCCGCAATGTGCCGGACCATGCTGTTGAGACTCTGCTGCATGTCGTGCATGTTACTCATCACGCTGTCATTGGCACCGACACCCACGGGCACGCGGATCGTCAGGTCGCCCTGGGCGATGAGGTTAAGCACCCGCGCCGCGTCATTGGGTTCACCACCCAGGGGACGGGTCACACTGCGGGTCACCAGGATCGCCACGGTCGTCACCAGGGCCAGGCAGGCCAGCACCAACGCCAGCATGTTGCGCCGCGCATCGTTGTAACGTGCCTGGGCCAAGTGCTCACGTTCGACAAAGACCTTGCCCTGCATCGCCATCATCCCTTCGAGGCTTTTGTACACCTCAAGCTCCGCCGGAATCACGCCCTGCTTGAGCTGCGTCATCGCCTCGTCCGTCGCGCCCTGGCGGATCAACGCCTGCACCTGGACGAACGCCGCCACGTAGGCCTCGCGACGTTTCTTCAACTCGGCATACGCGGCCTTGCCTTCAGGCTGATCGAACAGCGGCTCCAGCGTGGCGAAGGCCTGGGTAATCCGTTGTCGGGTGGCGTCGATGGATTGCTGGACTTGCGCATTGTTCTTGTCGATCAACAAATCCCGGGTATTCCTGGCGTTATCGCGCACGCCCGTGGCGATCACCATGATCGGGTCGATCTTCGGCCAATCCTGCCTGACGATCTGCTCGGCCTGGTCGCGCAGCATCGCCAGGTCGCTCAAGGCGTAAAGCGCCAGGGCAATCAAGGCCAGTGGCGCGATGGCAAAGCCGATCACGATGCGTTGGGCGGTGGTGAGTCTGGTCATATCAAATGCTCCCTGTTCAACTACCTGCCGGTTGGCAGCGCATTTGAAAACCTAAAAAAGTGTGGCCCGGTCATCCCGGGCCGCTGTCGGTCGTTCATCCCGGCGCTCGCTCAACTGCGTAAGACGAACGAGGGGAACAACTCGCGCATGGCGGCCCACAGCTCAGGCTGCAAGGCTTGTGCCGAAACGCTGGAAAGGTGGGGATCGAGCATCCGCGCAGTGCGCACCAGTTGCACCGCGAACCGCGTGACGCCGCGTTCGCTCAAGCGTCGGGCCAGGTTCAGCAACCGCTCGGGGTCGAACAAATGCCAGTGCACCGTTGTGCGACATTCATAGTCCACGCCGCTGGCCAGCAGGTGGTCAAGGCTGCGCCAGTTGGCGGCGCCGCTGCCTTCGACACGGGTCACGTCCAGGGCATCTTCGGGCAAGGCCTTGACGTCGAAACCCACCCAGTCGGCAAGCCCGACCACTTTGGCGAAGGCCGCCGGCTTGATGCCGGCGCTGTGCAGGCCGATGCGAAAGCCCATCTGCCGCACTTCCTCCATGGCCGGCGCCAGGCCGTCCTGCAAGGTTGGCTCACCGCCACTGAACACCACGGCGTCGAGCAGATCCTGACGGCGCTGCAGGAACGCCAACACCCGGCACCAATCCACCTCCTCGCTACCGCGCGGCGGGATCAGTTGCGGGTTATGGCAATAACGACAACGCCAGGCACAGCCTTGGCAAAACAGTACGCACGCCAGTTGGCCCGGATAATCGAGGGTGGTCAGGGGCACCATGCCCCCGACCCGTAGCACTCGACTCATGGACGCCCGGCCGCGCGTTCGGTGAAATGCACCCGCTCGCGATGCTCGGACTGCTTACCTGGGTTGAAGGCCGCCACCGGACGGTGATAACCCATCACTCGGGTCCAGACTTCGCAACGTTGACGCTGTGCTTGTGGAAGGCTTTGCGATGCATTCATGGGTGAAGCTCCTTGCGGTCGATGGATCGGATCAGTGAACGCTGCCCTGGCGCTGTTGTTGCAGCAGCAAGGCCTCGTCGCATTTCGGGCAAAACTCATGTTCGCCGGCCAGGTAACCGTGCACCGGACAGATGGAAAAGGTCGGCGTGATGGTCAGGTACGGCAGGCGGAAACGTCCCAGTGCCTTGCGCACCAATTGCTTGCAGGCCTGTGTGGAGGAAATCTGTTCTGCCATGTACAGGTGCAACACGGTGCCGCCGGTGTATTTGCATTGCAGTTCGTCTTGTAGCTCCAGGGCTTCGAACGGATCCTCGGTGAAGCCCACCGGCAGTTGCGACGAGTTGGTGTAGTACGGTGCGACTGGGCTGCCGGCCTGCAAGATATCCGGATAGCGCTTGAGGTCTTCCTTGGCGAAGCGGTAGGTGGTGCCCTCGGCGGGCGTGGCTTCGAGGTTGTAGAGGTGGCCGGTTTCTTCCTGGAATCGCAGCAGCGTGGCCCGCACGTGATCCAACAGTTTCAGGGCGAATGCCCGGCCTTGCTCGGTGTGCAGGCCTTGTTGGTCATCGGTGAAATTGCGCAGCATTTCGTGCAGGCCATTCACGCCGATGGTGGAGAAGTGATTGCGCAAGGTGCCCAGGTAGCGCTTGGTGTACGGATACAAACCGGCATCCATGTGATGCTGGATGACCTTGCGCTTGACCTCCAGGCTCTCCATCGCCAGTTCCATCAGGGCATCGAGGCGTTGCAGCAACGCGCTGGTGTCGCCCTTGTACAGATAACCCAGGCGGGCGCAGTTGATCGTCACCACGCCCAGGGAGCCGGTCTGCTCCGCCGAGCCGAACAAGCCACCGCCGCGCTTGAGCAGTTCGCGCACGTCCAGTTGCAGGCGGCAGCACATCGACCGCACCTGGTTGGGTTGCATGTCCGAGTTGAGGAAGTTCTGGAAATACGGCAAACCGTAACGGGCGGTCATTTCGAACAGCCGGTCGGCGTTCTCGCTGTCCCACGGGAAGTCGTGGGTGATGTTGTAGGTCGGGATCGGGAAGGTGAACACCCGCCCTTTCGCATCGCCGGCCTGCATCACCTCGATGTAGGCGCGGTTGATCAGTTCCATTTCCGCTTGCAGGTCACCGTAGGCGAACGGCATCTCTTCGCCACCGATGATCGGTATCTGTTCACGCAAGTCCTGTGGGCAGACCCAATCGAACGTCAGGTTGGTGAACGGGGTTTGCGTGCCCCAGCGCGACGGTACGTTGAGGTTGTAGATGAACTCCTGCAACGACTGCCGGACCTCGTCGTAGCTAAGCTGGTCCTTGCGCACATAGGGTGCCAGGTACGTGTCGAACGAGCTGAACGCCTGGGCGCCGGCCCATTCGTTCTGCAGGGTGCCGAGGAAATTCACCATCTGTCCCAGGGCACTGCTCAGATGCTTGGGCGGCCCGGCCTCGACCCGCCCTGGCACGCCATTGAGACCTTCGTGCAACAGGGTGCGCAACGACCAGCCGGCACAATAGCCGGCGAGCATGTCCAGGTCGTGGATATGCAGGTCCGCCTCGCGGTGCGCCTGGCCGATGGCCTGGCTGTAGACCTCGTCGAGCCAATAGTTGGCGGTGACCTTGCCCGATACGTTGAGGATCAGCCCGCCGAGGGAATAGCCCTGGTTGGCGTTGGCCTGCACGCGCCAGTCTTCGCGGTCCAGGTATTCGTTCATCGACGTGGCGACTTCCACCAGCGTACGGCGATCCCGACGCAGGCGTCCGTGTTGCTCGCGATAGACGATGTAGGCACGCATGGAGAGAAAGAAACCGGCGTCCATCAACACCCGCTCGACACGGTCCTGGATCTGCTCGACGTTCAACCGCGTCTGCCCTTCCAACCGCGCCAACACCGCCTCCAGCAACGCCTCGGCCTCGGCTTCGGCGTATTCGCCAGTGGCCTTGCCAGCGGCGATCAGCGCCTGGCGGATCTTGTCCGCATCGAAGGCGACCACACTGCCATCGCGCTTGTGCAAGCGGTTACACCCTACTGAGATCAACGTGCTCTGCATTTTGGCTCCAGACACTACATATAGGCTTTTTGATTCGTATAAACACAACATGCAGTGGAGAGTACGGCCAAACGATCGAGTTGCAATTGATCGATATCAAGATTCGGGAGCGACGGCCAACCCGCTTGGAAGGGGGGGCAATGCGCCTCGTCCAATGGGATCGGGGTGCGACCGGAAGAAATAGGCCGGCTGGCAGGCCGCCTTCGCGAGCAAGCCCGCTCCCACAGTTGGATCGGGGTATGGCCGCAGAGCCAGGCCGGCTATAAGGCCGCCTCGCGGTGGACGTTGATTTCGGCGCCCCGTTAACCACGCTGGCCGAACGCAGGCATTGCGCAGTGGGCATCCCGGCATGGATGCCGGGATAGCCGCGCTGGGCCATGGATGGCCCTTCGCGGCGGCCCACGGAGCAATGCCTGCGTTCGGGCATGCCGAGCCTAGGCGAGGCACCGAGTGGTGGGGCAAAAGCGTTTTGCTTACTTTTGCGCTTCTCAAAAGTGAGCCGCCGTCAGGGCGGAACCCTAAGTGGCCGTTACCGCAGCAACGGATATGCCCCCAATCAACAAATCCCAGCGCTCAGAACAGTACGGGGCTGCTGCGCACCCCAGCGGGAGCAAGCTCCCTCGCCACGGGGTCTGCGTAAGCCCTTAACCCCCACTCATATTCATGAACCGCACAATCTGCACCTCCCCACCAGGATTGAAGTCATGGCGCAAAGGCTTCCCACGCAACGCCTTCTGCACCGCCTGAATAACCGGCTGGTCATCCAAAGGATAACGCCGCAACAAGCCACGCAGATCGAGAGAATCCTCCTGCCCCAGGCACAACAGCAAGCGCCCTTCAACGGTCATGCGCACGCGATTGCAACTGGCGCAGAAGTTGTGAGTGTTGGGGGAAATGAAACCGATCCGGGTATCCGGATGCTGTTCCAAACGTACATAACGCGCCGGGCCACCACTGTTCTCCGTACTGTCGAGCAACCGGTGATGAGCGGCGATCACAGCCCGGACCTCATCGCTGGAACAGAACGACTCGCCCCGGGAACGCCCCACCTCCCCCAACGGCATCTCCTCGATAAAACTGATGTCGATGCGTTGATCGATGGCGTACTGCACCAGCGCCGGGACCTCATCGAAGTTGCGTCCTTTCATCACCACGCAGTTCAACTTGACCCGCTCGAACCCAGCGACCTGCGCCGCTTCAATCCCGGCCAGCACCTGGTCCAGGTTGCCGTTGCGGGTAATCGCCCGAAAACGTTCGCCGTCCAGGCTATCGAGGCTGATGTTCATGCGCTTGACGCCAGCATCGACCAGCGGCTGGGCCAATCGCCCCAACTGCGAGCCGTTGCTGGTCATCACCAGTTCCCGCAAGCCGGGCAATGCCGCGATCTCGCGACACAACCCGACGATGCCCGGACGGATCAGCGGCTCGCCACCGGTCAGGCGGATTTTCTTCACCCCCAGGCCGACGAACAGCCGCGCCAGACGCTGCAACTCCTCCAAGGTCAACACTTGCTGACGCGGCAGGAACGTCATGTTTTTCGCCATGCAATACACACAACGAAAATCACAACGATCGGTCACCGACATCCGCAAATAATCGATCTGGCGCCCAAATCCGTCCTGCAACACCGCATTCATGAAGACCTCCTGATTGAGCCCGTACTCACTGCACCAGCGGCGAGTCGGCACCCTGAAGATGAATGCCGCGAATGTCCGCCGCACCGATCAGGGTTTGCAGGTACTGCACCAGCGCTTTTTGCCATACGCCCTGCTGCAACTGGGTACGAATCGCCGTCGCCACCGCCTCGTACGGCAATGGCTGGCCATCGATGCGCTGGTCGATGCTGATCACGTGCCAGCCATAGCGACTTTCCAGCGGTTTACCGGCCAGGCCCGCCGGCAGGGTGAATAACTGGCGCTCCAGCTCAGGCACAGTCTGGCCCTTGCTGATCTGCCCCAGCGAGCCGCCCTGCTCCTTGGATGGACACGCCGAATGCTTGAGCGCCAACTCGGCAAAACTGCCCGGGAACTGATCCAACCGCTCCAGCAGCAGCTCGGCCTGGACATGAGCCAGGCTGCGCGCCTCGGCATCGTCCGGCGCGCATTCGAGCAGGATGT
Organism: Pseudomonas sp. NFACC51; assembly: GCF_900103575.1. Taxonomy (NCBI): domain Bacteria; kingdom Pseudomonadati; phylum Pseudomonadota; class Gammaproteobacteria; order Pseudomonadales; family Pseudomonadaceae; genus Pseudomonas; species Pseudomonas sp. NFACC51. The sequence goes on from NZ_FMXH01000002.1 coordinate 9,673, forward strand.
GCCGCACCGCCAGCAACGGTGCGCTGTGAAACCGCGCTCGGTTGCTTTCGTAATAACGCAGGCAGGTGGCCTCGTCGCACTGCGGCACCTGCACCTCACGTTCGAGCAATAGCCGCGTGGCCGCTTCCTCTTCGTTTTCGCCGGCGCCGACCTGTAACGCCAGGCCCAGTTCGGCGATGCGTTGCTGGAGCAATTCGCGAATCACCAAGGCCCGTGCCGCCTGATAAACCGCCTCCTCGCGGCTTTCCGCCGGGTGGTATTGCAGCTCCTGGGCCATCGCCTGCGGGGTGATCGACACCCCGTTGACGCTGATGATCGGCCACTCCTGTTCACTGCTGGCAATCAACTGTGGCGCTTCATCCTCCGCCACCGGCCCGGCCTGGGCCGGCTCGAACTGCACCGCCCCCGCCGGTTCGGCATCGGCCACCGGCGCGATCACCGGTGCCGCTTTTGCCGAAGAACCGCAGCCGCCGCTGCCGCCACCACTACCGCCACATCCGCATCCACTCGCCATGATCTTCTCCTCAAAACTTCTGCCGAACGATTTGATAACGACGTCCCAGGTACCAGACCGGCGCACTGACGATATGGACCAGACGGGTGAACGGGAACAGCACGAACAAGGTCAGGCCCAGCACCACGTGGAGCTTGTAGACCAGGCCTACCGGCGCTATCGAGGTAGCGGCTTCAACCGGACGCAACAGCACGGTGTTCTGGGCCCAGTCAGCCAGCATCACCATTACCGAGCCGTCCATATGGGCGGTAGAGGCCACGATGGTCATCAGCCCCAGCACCAGTTGCACCAGCAGCACCACCAGCACGAGGATGTCCGACGCATTGGAGGTGGCGCGAACCCGTGGGTCGGTCAGGCGACGGTTGAGCAGCATCACCAGGCCGATCAGGCCCAGTACGCCGAAGAAACCGCCGGAGACCATCGCCAGCAACTGCTTGTTCTCGGTGCTCAGCACGTGGTGGTAGATCGCCGAGGGTGTCAGCAGGCCGACGAAGTGGCCGGCCAGCACGAACAGCACGCCGATGTGAAACAGGTTGCTGGCCACGCGCATGCCGCGCTTGTTCAGCATCTGGCTGGAACCGGCCTTCCAGGTGTACTGGGACAGATCAAAGCGTGCCCAACTGCCAAGCAGGCAAATCGCCAAGGCGACATAGGGGTAGACCCCGAACAACAACAGATCCCATTTAGACATTACCCACCTCCCCGGCTGGCGCTGCGGCCAACCCTTCATGCTGAAAATCCACCCAGTGCAGCGGCACCGCACTTTCGTCTCGCGCCTTGCCCGGCGCGCTGGGCATCGAGCTGCAACGGTCCTGCTGTTCGGCCTTCATGAAATCCACCGCCTCTTCTTCCCAGACCTTGTCCAGGGCCTCGAGGGAGTCATCCCGTGGCTCGGCCTTTACTTGCTCACGCAACTCGGCCACGGCCACCTGAGGCTCGGCCCCGGCGATTTGTAGCAAGGCCCGGAAGCAACTGGCGTAGGCACTTTCACGTTCGTCCAGGCGCGCCGCAAGCAAGGCCAGCAGGTGCGCCACATCGGCCAGGCCCTCGCGGGCCTCGAGGTCTTCGCGGGTGGAAAGAAACTCCAGGTACAGCGGGATGTAGTCAGGTAGTTCCTTGACGCCGATGGCAAAACCGGCCTCTTCGTACTGGGCCATCATGTCGACCATGGCCTGGCCACGGTCGCGGGATTCACCATGGACATGTTCGAACAGCAGCAGCGACAGCGAACGACCGCGGCCAAACAGCGCACCGTAGTGCTCCTGGCCATCCATCAGGTCCTTGCCGCAGATCACCTCCAGCAATTCAAACAGCCCGGCGCGCTGGTTGGGACTGATTTCCCGTGCCTGGAGAATCGCTTGTTCCAGCTCATCCCGACCGGCCACCAGGGTCTCGGTCGGGTAGTCGAGCAGCAACGAAATCACCTTGAGAATGCGCATGCTCATTCCTCCCACAACTGCACGGTTTTGATCACGTCGCGGCGGTTGGCCTTCTTGCCACCGAACATGTTGGTGTCGGAGCTGCCACTGCAACCGCTGCCAAAGCTGAAGCCGCAACCGGAGCGCTCGGCGAACGCGTCGCTCATGGCGTCTTCGCGGTGGGCGCTTGGTACGACGAAGCGATCTTCGTAGTTGGCGATGGCCAGGTAGCGGTACATCTCTTCCACCTGGTTCACGCTCAAGCCGACGTCGGCCAGCACTTGCAGGTCCTGCACGCCGTCGACCTGCTCGGAACGTTTGTAGGCACGCATCGCCAGCAAGCGTTTGAGCGCAAGCTTGACCGGTTTTTCATCACCGGCGGTGAGCATGTTCGCCAGGTAGCGCAGCGGGATGCGCAGGCTGTCGACGTCCGGGATCACCCCGTTCATGCCCACGGTGCCAGCCGTGGCAGCGTTCTGGATCGGCGACAGTGGCGGCACGTACCAGACCATTGGCAAGGTGCGGTATTCCGGGTGCAGCGGCAGTGCGAGTTTCCAATCCACGGCCATTTTGTAGACCGGCGAACGTTGCGCCGAATCGATCACCGACTGCGGCACGCCATCGGCCAGGGCTTGGCGAATCACTGCTGGGTCGTTGGGGTCGAGGAAAATCTCCAGTTGCTTCTCGTACAGGTCCTTCTCATCGGCGGTGCTTGCCACTTCGCTGATACGGTCGGCGTCGTACAGCAGCACGCCGAGATAACGGATCCGGCCGACGCAGGTTTCAGCGCAAACAGTCGGCATCCCGGCTTCGATACGCGGGTAGCAGAAGATGCATTTTTCCGACTTGCCGCTCTTCCAGTTGAAGTAAATCTTCTTGTAAGGGCAGCCGCTGATGCACATGCGCCAGCCACGGCATTTCTCCTGGTCGATCAGGACGATGCCGTCCTCTTCGCGCTTGTAGATCGCGCCGCTCGGGCACGATGCCGCGCACGCCGGGTTCAGGCAGTGCTCGCAAAGGCGCGGCAGGTACATCATGAAAGTGTTTTCGTACTCGCCGTAGATGTCCGCCTGGATCTTGTCGAAGTTCTTGTCCTTGCGCCGCTTGGCGAATTCAGTGCCGAGGATTTCCTCCCAGTTCGGGCCCCACTCGATCTTCTGCATGCGCTTGCCGGACACCACCGAGCGTGGTCGCGCGGTGGGCTGGTGCTCGCCCAGCGGTGCGGTGTGCAAGTGCTGGTAGTCGAAGTCGAACGGTTCGTAGTAATCGTCCAGGCTCGGCAGGTCCGGGTTGGCGAAGATATTCGCCAGTACGCGGAATTTGCCGCCGATGCGCGGGTTGATCGAACCGTCGGCGTTGCGGATCCAGCCGCCCTTCCACTTGTCCTGGTTTTCCCATTCCTTGGGATAGCCGATGCCCGGCTTGGATTCGACGTTGTTGAACCAGGCGTACTCCATGCCTTCGCGGCTGGTCCAGACGTTCTTGCAGGTAATCGAGCAGGTGTGGCAGCCGATGCATTTGTCCAGGTTCAGGACCATGCCGATTTGTGAGCGAATCTTCATCTCAGTTCTCCTCGATATCAGTCGGCAGTGGACGCGGCAGATCATCGCCACTGGAACCATCGAGCCAATCGACCTTGACCATCTTGCGCACCACGACGAACTCGTCGCGGTTGCATCCGACCGTGCCGTAATAGTTGAAGCCGTAGGCCTGTTGCGCGTAACCGCCAATCATGTGGGTGGGCTTGAGCACCACGCGGGTCACCGAGTTGTGGTGACCGCCACGGGTCTTGGTGGTTTCCGAACCGGGCACGTTCACGATCCGTTCCTGGGCGTGGTACATCATCACCATGCCTTCCTTGACCCGTTGGCTGACCACCGCACGGGCAGTCAGCGCGCCGTTGACGTTGAAGCATTCGATCCAGTCGTTGTCCTCGATACCGGCGCGCTTGGCGTCGATTTCCGAGAGCCAGACAATCGGTCCGCCACGGCTCAGGGTCAGCATCAGCAGGTTGTCGCTGTAGGTGCTGTGGATGCCCCACTTCTGGTGCGGGGTGATCCAGTTCAAGACGATCTCGGTCTCGCCATTGCTGCGCTTGCCCTTCACGCCGGCGATGGTGCGGGTGTTGACCGGTGGCCGATAGCTCATCAGCTGCTCGCCGAACGCCTGCATCCACGGGTGATCCTGGTAGAACTGCTGGCGACCGGTGATGGTGCGCCATGGGATCGACTCATGGACGTTGGTGTAGCCGGCGTTGTAGCTCACGTGATCGTCTTCCAGGCCAGACCAGGTCGGGCTGGAAATGATCTTGCGTGGCTGGGCCTGGATGTCGCGGAAACGAATGGCCTCGTGCTCCTTGGAGACGGCCAGGTGGCTGTGGTCGATGCCGGTGAACTCCGACAGCGCTGCCCAGGCTTTCACCGCGACATGGCCGTTGGTTTCCGGGGCCAGGGACAGGATCACTTCGGCGGCGTCGATGGCACTGTCGATCTTTGGTCGCCCTTGGCTGATGCCGGCCTCGACTTCCTTGTGGTTCAGTTCGCCGAGGAATTTCACTTCAGTCTCGGTGTTCCAGTTGATGCCCTTACCGCCGTTGCCGAGTTTTTCCAGCATCGGGCCCAGGGAGGTGAACTGCTTGTAGATGTTCGGATAGTCGCGCTCCACCACCTGCAGGTTCGGTGCGTTCTTGCCCGGGACCGGCGCCACACCGGCACTTTTCCAGTCGGTGCCGCCGAAGGGTTGGGCCAGTTCGCCGACGCTGTCGTGCATCAGCGGTACGGTGACCAGGTCTTTCTCGACACCCAGGTGGCCGACCGACATGGCGGAAAACGCCTTGGCGATGCCCTTGTAGATTTCCCAGTCCGAACGCGATTCCCAGGCCGGATCGATGGCGGCCGACAGTGGGTGGATGAACGGGTGCATGTCCGAGGTGTTCATGTCGTCTTTTTCGTACCAGGTCGCGGTCGGCAAGACGATGTCGGAATACACGCAGGTCGAGGACATGCGGAAGTCCAGGGTGGTCACCAGGTCGAGCTTGCCAATGGCGCCCTCGTCGACCCATTCGGCTTCGGTGGGTTTGCACTCGGTGCCATGGCCGATGTCTTCGTTCATCACGCCGTTCTTGGTGCCCAGCAGGTACTTGAGCATGTACTCGTGGCCCTTGCCCGAGGAGCCCAGCAGGTTGGAACGCCAGATGAACATGTTGCGCGGGAAGTTCACCGGGCTGTCCGGCTGTTCGCAGGCAAAGCGCAGGGAACCGTCCTGCAGCGACTTGACCACGTAGTCCTTGGGTTCCAGGCCCGCGGCGGCGGCATCGCGGCAGATGTGCAGCGGGTTGGTGTTGAGTTGCGGCGCGCTCGGCAACCAGCCGGCCCGTTCGGCGCGGATGTTGTAGTCCAGGGCGTGCTCGGGGAACTGCGATTTGTCGGCCAGGGGCGAGAGCACGTCGTGCATGCTCATCTTCTCGTGGCGCCATTGCGAACTGTGGCCATAGAAGAAGCTGGTGCCGTTCATCTGCCGTGGCGGACGGTTCCAGTCCAGACCAAAGGCCAGGGGCAGCCAGCCGCATTGCGGACGGAGTTTTTCCTGGCCCACATAGTGAGCCCAACCGCCGCCGGTCTGGCCGACGCAACCGCAGAGCATGAGCATGTTGATCAGCCCGCGGTAGTTCATGTCCATGTGGTACCAGTGGTTCATCGCTGCACCGACGATGATCATCGAGCGTCCACGGGTCTTGTCGGCGTTGTCGGCAAACTCGCGGGCGATCTGGATCGCCTTCTCGCGACTTACGCCAGTGATCTGCTCCTGCCAGGCCGGGGTGCCGGGCACCGAAGCGTCGTCATAGTCCTTGGCAACGTTGGCGCCGCCCAGGCCACGGTCGATCGCCAGGTTGGCCGCCGACAGGTCGAATACAGTGGCGACTTTCGCCACGCTGCCATCGGCCAGCACCACGCTGTGCACCGGCACCCGACGGAACTGCACCGCATCACCGGCCACGTGCTGGAAGTACTCCTGGGCTTCGCCGGCAAAATACGGGAAGGCCACCTCGGCGACGTCGCCACCGATCAGGCTCAGCTTGAGGTCGATCTCACGTCCCTCGCCGCCCTCACGGGGCAGGATGTTCCACTTGCCCTTCTCGCCCCAGCGATAGCCGATGGAGCCTTGGGGCGAAACCAGTTCGCCGGCGGCATCCATGGCGATGGTTTTCCATTCCGGGTTGTTGTCCTGGCCGAGGTTGTCGGTCAGGTCGCTAGCCCGCAGGAAACGGTCCGGCTGGTAACCGGCACCCGGCGCAGCGCCAAGCATCGGCTTGAGCATCACCAATACCGGCAGGTCGGTGTAGCGCTTGGCGTATTCAGTGAAATAGGCGCTGGGCTTGTCCAGGTGGAATTCTTTGAAGATCACATGGTTGAAGGCTTGGGCCAGTGCGGCGTCGGTGCCCTGCTTGGGGTTGAGCCACAGGTCGGTGAGCTTGGCGACTTCCGAATAGTCCGGGGTGATCGCCACGGTCTTGGTGCCCTTGTAGCGCACCTCGGTGAAGAAGTGGGCGTCAGGGGTACGGGTCTGCGGGACGTTGGAGCCCCAGGCAATGATGTAGTTGGAGTTGTACCAGTCGGCCGATTCCGGCACGTCGGTCTGCTCGCCCCAGACCATCGGCGAAGCGGGCGGCAAGTCGCAATACCAGTCGTAGAAGCTCAGGCACACGCCACCGATCAGCGAAAGGTAGCGCGAGCCGGCGGCATAACTGACCATCGACATGGCCGGGATCGGCGAGAAGCCCACCACCCGGTCCGGGCCGTGCGTCTTGACGGTGTAGACGTTGGCGGCGGCAATGATCTCGTTGACTTCTTCCCAGTTGGAACGGATGAAGCCACCCATGCCGCGCTTGCTTTTATAGGAGTCGGCCTTGGCCTTGTCCTCGACGATGCTGGCCCAGGCTTCCACCGGTGGCAGGGTCTGCCGGGCTTCGCGCCACAGCTTGAGCAATGGCTTGCGAATCTTCGGGTACTTGAGCCGGTTGGCGCTGTAGATGTACCAGCTGTAGCTCGCGCCGCGAGGGCAGCCGCGTGGTTCGTGGTTGGGTAGATCGTTGCGGGTACGCGGATAGTCGGTCTGCTGGGTTTCCCAGGTGATCAAGCCGTTCTTGACGTAGATTTTCCACGAGCACGAACCGGTGCAGTTCACCCCATGGGTGGACCGCACGATCTTGTCGTACTGCCAGCGCGAACGATAGACGTTCTCCCAGTCGCGGGACTCCTTGCGGGTCTCGCCGTGCCCATCGGAAAACTCGCCTTGCTTACGGTTGAAAAACCGCAGTTGATCCAATAAATGACTCACAGTGTGTTCCTCTCAGGCTTGCTCCGCGGGGTCTGCGCCCCGCCCTCGCAATAGTTGAATTCGTCTTAGCAGGGTGTCGCCGCGCCCTTGCGGGCGTACCACCACCAGGTCACCACGATGCAGCTCAGGTAAAAGCCGACGAACATGTAGAAGGCCATCTCCGGGCCGCCGGTCAGGGCCATCGAAGTGCCGAAGGATTTGGGGATGAAGAATGCCCCGAAGGCGCCCATGGCCGAGCTGAAGCCCAGCACCGCGGCCGACTCCTTGCCGGCATTCTTGAGCGCTTGCTCGCGCACCTCGGGCTTTTTGCCCAGGGCGGCTTTTTCATGCAGGGTGCGGAAGATCACCGGGATCATCCGAAAGGTCGAACCGTTGCCCACACCCGTGGTGATGAACAGCAACATGAACATGCCCAGGAAGCCGTAGAAGTTGCCGCCCTGGCCGCCTTGGGGCAAAAAGTGCATGACCCCGAACACCATCAGAATCATCAGCACGAAGTTCCACAAGGTGACCTTGGCCCCACCGAGCTTGTCCGCCAGCCAGCCGCCCAACGGCCGCACCAGCGCGCCCACCAGCGGGCCGAGGAAAGCGAATTTCAGGGCGATGACTTCCGGGAACGAAGTCTTGATCAGCAGGGGAAACGCGGCGGAAAAGCCAATGAACGAGCCGAAGGTCGCCAGGTACAACCAGCACATCAGCCAGTTGTGCTTGCGCTTGAAGATCACCGCCTGCTCGCTGAACGAAGCACGGGCGCTGGACAGGTCGTTCATGCCGAACCAGGCAATCAGGGTCACGGCGAGGATGAACGGCACCCAGATGAAACCGGCGTTCTGCAACCACAGCGAGCTACCATCAGCCAACACCTGGGGCTGGCCGCCCATGAAGCCGAACACGCCGAAAGAGATCACCAACGGCACGCTGAACTGCATCACCGACACCCCCAGGTTACCCAGCCCGGCGTTCAGGCCCAGGGCCGTGCCTTGCTGGGACTTGGGGTAGAAGAAGCTGATGTTGGACATGCTCGAGGCGAAGTTGCCGCCGCCAAAACCGCAGAGCAACGCGATCAACACGAACACGCTGTAGGGCGTGGCCGGGTTCTGCACAGCGAAGCCCATCCACAACGCCGGGATCAGCAGCGATGCGGTGCTCAGGGCGGTCCAGCGCCGGCCACCGAAGATCGGCACCATGAACGAGTAGAAGATGCGCAAGGTCGCACCGGACAGCCCCGGCAATGCCGCCAGCCAGAACAGCTGGTCGGTGCTGAAACTGAAGCCGATGGCATTCAGGCGCACGATCACCGTGCTCCAGACCATCCACACCGCGAAGGCCAACAGCAGCGCCGGGATGGAAATCCACAGGTTGCGCCGGGCGGTCAGTTTGCCGCTACTGCCCCAGAAAGCAGGATCTTCCGGACGCCAGTCATGAATGACCGGGCCCTTTTCAGGCGTTTGCAGAACGGACATGTTCTTCTCCTTGGGCAATGCTGGAAAACGGGGATTGAATGGCCGGCGGCTGTTTACCCAGCAGCGGGCGCTTGCGTATTTCGCTGAAGTACATCCAGGCCAGGGAGACCCAGACCACGCCGTACATCAACATGAAGCAGGACGAGCGCACGCCGGTGAGGTCCACCAGGGCGCCGAACATGATCGGCAGCACAAACCCGCCCAGGCCGCCGGCCAGGCCGACGATGCCGGACACTGCCCCCATGTTTTTCGGGTAGTCGTTGGCGATGTACTTGAAGACCGAGGCCTTGCCGAACGCGAAGGCGATGCCCATCACGAACAGCAGCACGGTGAACAGCGTGGCGTTGAGGCCGATATGGAAATCGACGATGCCGTTGACGGTTTGCACTTGCAGTTGGGTCTGGGGGTAGGAGAGCAGGAACAGGCAGATCCAGCTGACCCACAACACCCACCAGGTCACGCTCTGGGCGCCCCAGCGGTCGGACATCCAGCCACCGACGGCCCGCAGCACGCCACCAGGCAGGGAGAAACACGCCGCCAGCAGCGCCGCGCTTTGCAGGCTGAAGCCGTATTCCTGCACGTAGTACTTGGTCATCCACAAGGCCAGGGCCACGTAGCCGCCGAAGACGATCGAGTAGTACTGGCAGTAGCGCCACACGGCCGGCTCTTTCAGGGTTTTCAACTGCTCGCGCAATGTGGCGCCGCCGGTGCCGCTGTGCTCCTTTTTCTCGCTGGTGAGAAACCAGAACAGCAGCGCGGTGATGAACAGGATGGCGCTGAACACCTTGGGCACCAGGTGCCAGGAGCCGAACGCGATCAGGGCCGGGGCGAGAAACTTGGTCACCGCCGCACCCGCGTTGCCGGCACCGAACACGCCCATGGCGAAACCCTGGTTCTGCTTGTCGAACCACTTGGCGACATAGGCGATGCCCACCGAGAACGAACCGCCAGCCAGGCCGACGAACAGGCCCAGCACCAGGAACTGCCAGAAGGCCGTGGCGAGGGTGATCAAGTACAGCGGCAGGACGCAGGACAGCATCAGCAGGAAGAACACGATCCGTCCGCCAAAGCGGTCGGTCAAAAGCCCCAGGGGCAAACGCACCAGCGAGCCGGTCAGCACCGGCGTGGCCGCCAGCAGGCCGAATTGGGTCTCGTTGAGGGCCAGCAGCTCCTTGATCGGAACGCCGAGCACGGCAAACATCATCCAGACCATGAAGCACACGGTGAAGGCCAGGGTACTCATCCCTAGTACCAGCCCTTGTTGCACTTGCGCTCGCATCACGATGCACTCCGTCAGTTCGATGAGCGCAGCCTAGTGATACGAACCCCGCAAAAACTTGACTTGGGTCAACGTGCGCCGGGGCGGTCCAGGCCTATGCTTGCCCCGTCTACCTCCAAGGAGGTAGACCCGGATATTGATACAACCCTTTATTTATCAATATCTTGAACAAGTCTGCCGAAGCTTTTATGGAAATGGAGCGGCCGACAACTCTTTAGAGGTAGTGCGCCCAGGATTGGCTGCTACACCCCCCAGGTCCAGGGCGCCCCTATGCTCGCTTCACAGTTTTGCCCCGCAGGCCCGCGTCGATGATGCGCTGGCTGCGCAGCTCCCTGCCCGCTCGCGCCGGGCTGGCGGTGATCCTCATCGCCATCCTGGCCCTGGCCAGTTCCTTGAGCGCCGGATTGATCGCCTGGTTCAGCCAGGGCGACGCTGCCGCTATCAATACCGCTGGCTCCGTGCGCATGGAGACCTACCACCTGAGCTGGAAACTGGCGGCGGGGGCCAACGACGACGTCCCCGCGATCATCGCCAGCCTGCAACAACGCCTCGACAGCCCTGCCCTGCGCGCCGTGCTGGAAGATGGGCCGGAAACCTCCCTGCACAAGAGCTATCGCGACCTTGTGCAGCGCTGGAACCAGACTTTGCGCCCGGCCATCGAGCGTGGTGACTCGGCATTTTTCCAGGCCAGCGCCAACACCTTCGTCGATCAACTGGACCAGTTCGTCACCCTGCTGCAACGTCAGAGCGAGCACAAGCAAGGCTGGCAGCAGGTGATCCAGGGCGCGGCGCTGTTCAGCACCATGATCATCCTGCTGATCGGACTGTATGAATTGCAGTACGGCGTGGTCACGCCCTTGCAGGAGTTGGTGGACGCCACCCAGCGCTTTCGTCGTGGCGAATTCCAGGTGCGGGTCAATCACCAGTCCGAAGATGAACTGGGCCAGTTGGCGACCAGTTTCAACACCATGGCCGAGACCATCGAGCAATCGCACCGCACCCTGGAAAACCAGGTCCAGCAAAAGACCCTGAACCTGCAACAGGCCAACGCCGCCCTGGAACTGCTGTACCAAAGCAGTCGCAGCCTGGCGACGCGACAAGCCAATGCCGAAGGGCTGGATGAACTGATCCGACGCTTCCAACAACGCCTGCCGGGCCTGCGCCTGACGCTGTGCCTGCAAGGGCAATTGCAGGCACCGGCCAGGCACCTGCTGGCGTTGCATGGCGCCGACAGCCGCCAGGTCTGCGCCAGCAGCGATTGCGCCAGTTGTCATAAACACAACGCTGCACGCCCGCAAGCCTTCAGCATCAGCAACCAGGGCAACGAACTGGGTGAGCTCAAGGCCCATTTTGTCGACGGCCACGCCGCGCAGCCCTGGGAAACCGCATTGATCCAGGCCCTGGCCAACCTGATTGGTACGTCGCTATCGCTCAAGCGCCAGCGCGAACAGGACCATCGTCTGCTGCTGCTCGATGAACGCACGATCATTGCCCGCGAACTCCACGACTCCCTGGCCCAGGCCTTGTCGTACATGAAGCTGCAAGTCAGCCGCATGCAGACCCTGATGCGTCGGGGCGAACCGGTGCAGACCCTGGAGACCGTCACCGGTGAACTGCGCGAAGGGCTCAACAATGCTTATCGCCAGTTGCGCGAGTTGCTGACCACCTTCCGCTTGCAGATCCACGATGACGGCCTGGTCGAAGAACTCAAGGACACTGCCGAGGAGTTCTCCAACCGCGGGGACTTCAAAGTGCATCTGTTCGTCGACACCCTGGCCTTCGAGCTGTCGGCCAGCGAGCAGATCCATATCCTGCAGATCACCCGTGAGGCCCTGTCCAACTGCCTGCGCCATGCCCATGCCGAAAACGCCTGGCTCGAACTGCGCCAGGAAGGCGAGACCGTGCGGCTGTCGATCGAAGACGATGGCCGGGGCTTCAGCGGCGAGGTGGACCAGCGCGAACACCATGGCCTGAACATCATGAACGAACGGGCCCGCAGCCTGCGCAGCCAGCTCCAGATTCACTCCCGTACCCCCCAGGGCACCCGCATCCAGGTGCATTTCCAACCGGAATTCCTGGGCCAACACACCGAAGGCCTCGCAACATGAACGCCCCCCTGCACCACACCCTGCTACTGGTCGACGATCATCCGATGATGCGTCGCGGCATCCGTCAGATGCTTGAGCTCGAAGACGATTTGCAGATCGTTGGCGAAGCCAGCCACGGCGAAGAAGCCCTGACCCTGATCGAACCGCTCAAGCCCGACCTGGTGTTGTTGGACAACAACATGCCGCAGATGAACGGCATCGAGACCCTGCGCCGGCTGCGCGCCATGCACTACACCGGCAAGGTGCTGCTGTTCACCGTGTCCGATGCCGAGGACGACATCCGCGACGCACTGCGCCTGGACGCCAACGGCTACCTGCTCAAGGACATGGAGCCGGAGTTGCTGATCCAGTACATCCGCGATGCCCTCAACGGCGCCCTGGTGATCAGCCCCGGCCTGACCCGCGTCATGGCCCAGGCGCTGCGCTCGCCACCGCGCCAGGCCGATGTAGAACTGACCGAGCGCGAACGCCAGGTGCTCAAGACCATCGCTGGCGGCTACAGCAACAAGGTCATCGGGCACAAGCTGGGCATCACCGAAGGCACGGTCAAGGTGCATGTGAAGAACCTGCTGCACAAGCTCGGCTTGCGTTCACGGGTCGAAGCGGCGGTGTGGGCGATGGAGCATTTGCGCGGGGCGGGTTAGGCCTGGCGAATAGATTCCATGAGCAACACATAACCTGTGGCGAGGGAGCTTGCTCCCGCTGGGGCGCGCAGCGGCCCTGTTTTTTGGGGCTGCTACGCAGCCCAGCGGGAGCAAGCTCCCTCGCCACAAGGATAGTCATCAGGCCTCCCTCTTCCGAGGTAGGCCTGCCGAGGCATAGGCCGGCGACGATTTGGGCCCTACCATGACGGCACGCGGAGGTACGCCATGCTGACCCACCCTTCCATCGTTTTACTGTTGCGTCGTCATCACCTGTTCAGCCAATTGCCGGAGCGGGTCTTTGAAGATGTCTGCAGCCTGGCCGTCCTCAGGCGCCTGGACAGCAACAGCACGCTCATGCACCAGGGCGACCCGGCCAAGCGGTTTTTCCTGCTGGTCAGTGGCCAGATCAAGCTGTTCCGGGTCACCGGCGAAGGCCAGGAGAACCTGGTGGAGATCATCCAGCCCGGACAGACCTTCGCCGAGGCCCTGCTATTCAGCGAGGCCCGGTGCTACCCGGTCAGTGCGTCGGCAATCAAGGACAGCGTACTGGTGAGCATCGAGGGCACCCACTACCGCAAGGCCCTGGAGGACCAGCCCAAAGTCTGCCTGGCGATCCTGGCGAGCATGAGCATCCACCTGCACCAACGCCTCAAGGACATCGACAACCTGACCCTGGCCAGCGCCAGTCGGCGGGTGATCAATTTCCTGCTGCAGGAGCGCGATCCACGCAACGGTCAGTTGGTGCTGCAGGTGTCCAAACGCCTGGTGGCCTCCAAGCTGGGGATTCAGCCAGAGACCTTCTCGCGCATTCTGCATCGCTTGGTGGACGGTGGCCTGATCGCCATGGAACGGCGCAACATTCGTATCCTGGCCGAGGAGGCGTTGGAGGCTTACCAGCAATAACCCGAGCAAGTGCACCCTCCGTGGCGAGGGAGCTTGCTCCCGCTGGGCTGCGCAGCAGCCCCAAAAAGGCCAGACGCAATCAATCTGACGCTCCGCAGTGGCA
>NZ_FMXH01000002.1:24186-154527 GCF_900103575.1 Pseudomonas sp. NFACC51
GCAGTGGCAAACTTGGGGGGGCTTCGCCCCCAGCGGGAGCAAGCTCCCTCGCCACGGGATCGGTGTTTGGCTCAGGGGCTTTGATCAACCCCTATCATCGGTATCAACCGCTCGAACAACGCATCACCCTCTTCTTGCGAGCACTCGACCCCGAAACGCTTGCGCCAGCCCAACTGACTCAGGATCACATGCACATCCGCTTCCAGGTCGTGTTGCTGCAAGCACGCCTGGACGCATTGCAACGGGCAACCGTCCAAGGCAATGATCCGCCGCCCCGAGCGTGCCTTGTTGACTAGCGGCGCCACATGCCCGCCGACCCCGACGATACAGGACATCTCGGCCAACCCGGCGCGGTCCAGGCGCAGGGCGACGGTGTTGGCCAGTTGCGCAACATTGGAGCAACCGGAGCAGGAATACACCAGGGGCAATGCAGTCGAAGGCTTCATCACACGGTCGCCAACCCCTTGCCCGCCCGCTCCAGATTGCGCCACAACCAAGGCGGCAATACCTCCGGATCAAGACTGTCGATCAGGTTCTTCAGCGCCAGCCCCAGCTCCGTGTCCCCCTCGATCACCAGCCGTCGCCGGAAGAACAACGTATCGGGGTCTTCCTGACGGCTGGCCAGCAACAGGAACTCGCGCCAGTTACCGCTGATGGTGACCTGGGCCTCGGCCCGCTCGGCGATGCGCAATCCATCCCGCGCCAGGGTCAGGTACCAACACAACTTCAGGTCCGGCACCCGCAGGCACAACCAGCGTCCACGCAGCACATCGAACCCGCCATCGCGCAGCGGCTCGGCCAGGCAACGATTGAGCGCCTGTTGCAACGCCAGGCGCTGCACCACGAACGGCACCTTGCCCACCAGCGGCAGCAAGCGGTCAGCGCCCTTGAGCACCCACTTCTTCGGACTCAACACAGGCCCGCCTCCTCTACCTTCAACATGCCGGCATGGCCGTGCCAGTAGCCGTTGCAGCCCTCGACAAACAGCGGCGGCGCCTCCCCCTGGCGCACGCGATCAAACGCGCTGACCACCTCGGCCATGCCCTGGGCTCGCGGACTCAAGCGCAGGATGTCGGCCCCGCAAGCCACCAGAGCGTTGTAATCAGCCAGCAGGTTGCTCACCTCACCGGACATCGTCTGGATGCCATTGAGCGTAAACAACGGCTGGCCCTCCTGACTGCTCAGCGCCAGGCCATCGGGGTAATTGATGCAGCAGAACTGGCAGTCATCCTTGGGCCGGTTTTCGGCACGAGCGGTGAAGCAGCGCGCCGAGTAAGCCAGGGGCAGATGGCCGTAGGCAAAGATCTCGACTTCAGGCACCTCACGCTCCATGTCTCGCACTTGCTCCAGCACATCGCCAATCAGCGCCGCCGAACACTCCACCGGTGGCACCCAGCGGACCATGCCGCTGTCGAGCAATTGGCCCAGGGCGTGACCGTTGTACAAATTCAACGCCGGACCGCCCACGAAAGGCAGCTTGCGTTCGGCCAGGAACTGCACCGCGCCCATGTCATTGGCTTCCACCAATAATTGGCCGTTGTCACACAGACGGCGCAGCGAAGACAGCTCCGAAGCCGCTTCGATCAGTGTCAGGCTCGACAACACGATCTGTGCCCGACTGCACGTCTGTAGCTCGCGCGCCAGCCCCAGCCATTGATCCAGAGAAAAGGCCCGGCGCTTGGAGCACACAGTTTCCCCCAGGTAAATCACGTCCAGCGGCAATGCCGACATCTCGGCATAGAAATTCCCCAGTTGCGCTTTGTCCCAGTAAAACAGGACCGGTCCCAGGCTGAGTTTCATCTGGCCTCCCCTCATTGCCATGATCGATGGTAGGCACCCAGGGTGGTCTGGCTGCCTTCGGACAAGCCAGCCAGCACCTGGCGCCATTCTTCCCGCACCCGGAACCGTTGCGGCGCGACCTGGTGGGCATCCAGTGCGGCGCGCCAGACCCGGGTCACTTGTTCAACATAGGCCGGGCTGCGTTGGCGACCTTCGATCTTCACCGCTTCGACGCCGATGGCCGCCAGCTCCGGCAACAGGTCAAGGGTGTCGAGACTGGTGGGTTCTTCCAGCGCATGGAAACGCTTGCCGCCTACCAGGAAGCGGCCTTTGCACAGGGTCGGATAACCGGCCGGTTCTTCGGGGGTGTAGCGGTCGATCAGCACCTCGCTCAGGCGTGCGCTGAGGCCTTGGGCATCCTCGCTCCAGCGCACCGCCTTGGCGGGCGAGCAGACGCCGCACAGGTTCGGCGATTCGCCGGTGATGTAGGAAGACAAGTGGCAACGGCCTTCAGCCATGATGCACAGGCTGCCGAAACCGAACACTTCGATCGGCACCGGGCTGGCAGCCGCCACCTGTCGCACCTGGGCCAGGGACAGTACCCGCGGCAGCACGGCGCGGCGGATGTCATAGCGCTGGGCGTAAAAAGCCAGGGCCGCGGCATGGGTCGCCGAGCCTTGTACCGACAGGTGCAGCGCCAGTTTCGGGTGACGCTGGCTGGCGTAGCCGAGCACGCCGGGGTCGGCGGCAATCAGGGCATCCACGCCGAAATCGGCGGCACGGTCCACCGCCCGTTGCCAGCGCTCCCAGCCCTTGGGCTGCGGGTAAGTATTGACCGCCACGTACAGCTTGCGTTGGTGCTGACGGATGTGTGCGACAGCCGCGTCGAACTGCTTGTCGTCCATGTTCAGCCCGGCAAAATGCCGAGCATTGGTGTCATCGCGAAAGCCGACATAGACGGCATCGGCGCCTTGGCGCACCGCCGCTTTGAGGGCAGGCAGATTCCCTGCCGGGCAAACCAGTTGCATGGGGCATCCTCATGAGAAAAACTCAAGCGCCGCCAGTCTAGCCAGCCCTCGGCCGGCGACCTTGACGGCAATCAATTGCCGTCAATGCATCAGGCTCGCGAATGGCAGGTACAGCACTTTATCGTGCTTGTGCAGTTGCGCCTCACACTCCACCACCGCCAGCCCATCGGCCCAGCAAGCGGCCGTCAGCATCGCCGAACTTTGCTGAGGGTGCAGTTCCACACACAGGTGGCCGTTGGCATCCGGGACCAACCTGGCCCGCAGGTACTGCCGGCGTCGGTTGCGCTTGAGCCAATCGAACCCGGCCGGCAGTTGCAACGGTACAGGCAGCACGTCGCGCATGCCTTGGGCGTGGAACAGGAAGGGACGCACGACGATCAACGCGGTAATCAACGCCGCTGAAGGATTGCCCGGTAGCCCAATCCATGGCTTGCCTTCCACATCCCCAAAGGCCAGGGGCTTGCCCGGCTGGATGGCGAGGCGCCAGAGGTCGATGCTGCCCAAGGCTTCGATGGCTTGCTTGAGGTGGTCTTCTTCACCCACCGAGACACCGCCCGATGTGATCAGCACATCGCATTCGGCGGCGGCCAGGCGCAACGCTTGTCGACTAGCCAATAGCTGGTCGGGCATGACCCCGAAGTCATGCACCTCGACACCCCAACCGCGCAGCAGTGCGGCGAGGCTATGACGATTGCTGTTGTAGATCTGTCCTGGCGCCAGTGGCTCGCCCGGCTCGCGCAGCTCATCGCCGCTGCTGAGCAAGCCCACTTGCAAGGGGCGATAGACGTCCACCTGGCCGACGCCGGCACCGGCGAGCAAACCCAACTCCTGGGCACGCAAGCGCGTGCCGGCTTCGAGCAGCCGGTCTCCTCGACGCAGTTCCTCGCCTTCCTTGCGAACATGGTCACCGCCGCTGACCGACGGCAACCAGACCCGCTCGCCATCGACGCGACAGCTTTCCTGCGGCACCACCGTGTCGGCCCCCGGTGGCAGCGGCGCGCCAGTAAAAATCCGCACGACGTGCCCGGCCTGCAACGGCTCGCCCGGCTCGTCACCCGCGGCGATCCGCCCGCCCAACAGCAGGTAGCCGCCGTCACCCGGCAGGTCAGCGGCCCGCAGGGCATAGCCGTCCATCGCACTGTTATCCCAGGCCGGCAGGTTCATCGGGCACAGAATGTCGGCGACCAGCACACGCGCCAGGGCCTGGTCCAGGCCAACCCGTTGCACGGGCGGTGGCGGCGGGGCCTGGTCGAGCAGATGACGAATCGCCTCATCCACCGGCATCAGCACGCCGCTGTCGCACACCTTGCCGCTCACGAGCGTGTCTCGCAGGCGGTCGGAGCAATGCCGGCCTGCGGCTTGAGATGCGGGGTGAAATTGCACGGGCCAGTGCGGCTGTCCAGTTGCCCGACCAGGATCTTTTCCCAGCCGGTCCGGCAAGCCCCCGGCGAGCCTGGCAAGCAGCAAACCAGCACGCCATTGCTCATGCCCGCCAAGGCGCGCGATTGCAGCGTGGACATACCGATTTCCGC
This sequence comes from Pseudomonas sp. NFACC51, assembly GCF_900103575.1. NCBI lineage: Bacteria > Pseudomonadati > Pseudomonadota > Gammaproteobacteria > Pseudomonadales > Pseudomonadaceae > Pseudomonas > Pseudomonas sp. NFACC51. The sequence continues at coordinate 28,526 of NZ_FMXH01000002.1, forward strand.
CAGGGACACCTGGCGGAACAACTCACCAAAACCGTCGACGTGCTTGTCCAGCAACGGCGCCACCGCTTGGGGGGTGTTGTCGCGCGGGGTGAACCCAGTGCCGCCGGTCATCAACACCACCTGCACCTTGGGGTCGGCGATCCATTGGGAGACCTGGGCGCGGATCTGGTAGATATCGTCCTTCACCAGCCCACGGTCGATGAGCACGTGTCCGGCTGTTTGCAGCAGGTCCGCCAGGGTTTGGCCCGAGGTGTCGGTTTCGAAGGTTCGCGTATCGCTGATGGTAAGGACCGCGATGTTCAGTGGTTGAAAGAGGCGTTGCGTCAGATGGGCCATGATCAGCCGTCCTGTCAGAAAAGATGGCCCAGCCTGAACCGCAATCGTTGCCGGGCCTATTCCTCCTTGGAGGTACCTCCCTCGGCGCTCAAGGCGCCAGGCGGCTGCGCTGCCAGGCGCCATCCTGCAGGCGGTAGTCGAGGCGATCGTGCAAACGGTCAGCGCGGCCCTGCCAGAATTCCAGTCGCTCGGGTCGCAGGCAATAGCCGCCCCAATGCGCGGGACGTGGCACCGGTTGATCGGCGAAACGTTGTTCGGTTTGCACCAGCAAGGTCTCGAGCGCGGCCCTGTCCTCCAGTGGTCGGCTTTGTGGCGACGCCCAGGCACCCAGGCGACTGGCGACGGAACGGGACTCGAAATAGGCATCCGACAACGCGGGATCAAGCTTGCAGACCAGTCCTTCAATCCGCACTTGCCGCTCCAGCCCCGGCCAGAAAAACGTCATGGCCGCCCACGGGTTGGCCGCCAGGTTCTGTCCCTTGGCGCTGTCGTAGTTGCCGAAAAACGAAAAGCCCTGGGCGTCGAAGCCCTTGAGCAATAACACCCGACAGTGAGGCCGGCCCTGCTCATCCACCGTCGCCAACGCCATGGCGTTGGCTTCCACCGGCGGGCTTTCGGTGTCTCGGGCCTGTTGCATCCAGAGCCTGAACAAAGCCATGGGGTCGTCGGGTGCCTGGACTTCATCCAGGCCATCGAGGGTGTACTGGCGGCGCATTTTGGCCAGGGAAAGGGGCATGACGGTGATCTCCACGATGGGTTTGGGCCAGTGTGGATTCTGCGGCGATGGTGGGCCTTGATCGTTGTCAATGGTGGTTCTTGTGGTGAGTTGAAGGGCGCTATCGCGAGCAAGCTCGCTCGCGATGAAGGCAACGCGGCCTGACAGATCAACGGCTACTTGAGCCCCAACCGCCGCGCCAGCTTATGCAAGTTACTCGGATCAACCTCCAACAACCGCGCCGCCCCCGCCCAATTCTGCCCGCAACGCTTCAGAGCCGTGAGGATTGCCTGTCGCTGACAAGCATCAACCGCCTCACCCAAGGGCTGGAACGGCGCATCGAGCGTTTCCAGGGGCCTCTCCGGCAACGCCTGGGCCGTGACGGCGCCGGCATTGACATCCAGATCCAGCACCTGCGGCTCCAAGGTCATGATCAGGCTGCGACTGGCACCCCGGCTCAGTTGCTTCAACGCCGCGCGACTGATCACATGTTCCAGCTCCCGCACGTTGCCCGGCCAGGAGTACGCCAGCAGCGCCTGTTCAGCCGCCGGTGACAGGCGCAAGCCACGCAAGCCCAGGCGCGTGCGGTTCAGTTCGAGAAAGTGCCCGGCCAGCATCAACACATCGTGGCCACGCTCGCGCAGCGGTGGGATCGGCACCGGGTAGACCGAAAGCCGGTGGTACAGGTCGGCGCGAAACAGCCCGTCGCGAATGCTGTCAGGCAGGTGCCGGTTAGTGGCGGCGATGATCCGCACATCGACGTGCAGCGGCTTGTCCGCCCCCAGGCGCTGGATCTCGCCGTTCTGCAAGGTGCGCAGCAGCTTGGCCTGCACACTCAGCGGCAACTCGCCGACTTCGTCGAGAAAAAGAGTGCCGCCATTGGCCGCGTCGAAACGCCCGGCGCGGTCGGTGGTCGCGCCAGAGAACGCGCCTTTGACGTGGCCGAACAATTCGCTTTCGGCCAGGGACTCCGGCAACGCCGCGCAATTGACCTGGACCAATGGTTTGTGGGCGCGCCGGGACAAGCGATGCAGACGCCGGGCGAACAATTCCTTGCCCACGCCGGTTTCGCCCAGCAACAGCACCGGCAGTTCGGAGTCGGCCAGTACATCCAACTCGTTGAGCAACTGTTGCAGCCCCTCGCTACGGCCGAGGATTTCGCCCTCCTCGGCCGGCAGGCGCAGGTCCGCCGGGTCGCTGCGCGAGGCCCTAAGGCTGCGGTTTTCCTGCTCGAGCCGAGTGACTCGCACCGCCGCTTCGATCTGCAAGGTGCAGCGCTTGAGTTCCTCTCGGGCGCGGCTGTCGAAGGTGCCGGCGTGCAACGCATCGAGGGTGATCGCGCCCCAGAGCCGGCCTTCCACATACAGGCTTACGCCCATGCAGTCGTGCACCGGCAGCGGCTCGCCGACATGGTTGTCGAGCAAGCCGTCATAAGGGTCCGGCAAGCGACTGTCAGGCTCGAACCAGGTGGGTTCGCGCGAGGCCATGATTGCCGCCAGGCGTGGGTGTTGGGCAATCACGAACCGTCGGCCCAGCGCCTCGTGGACCAGGCCCACGGTCGCCACGGGCCTGAGGCTGTCGTCGTCCAGGCGCAACAATCCCACGGCGCCACTGTTGAAGTATTCGCGCAGGGTCTGCACCAGGCGCTGCAATCGCACCGCATTGGGCAGCTCGACGATCAGGTCGGCGGCCAGGCTTTCACGCAGCATGGTAGTGATGACCCTCCAGGGTTCGTTTGACCCTCAACAGTCAGGGTGACAATCACCCTGCCAAAAATTTAATGCTTTATTTTCAATCAGTTGAAACTGGCACGTCGACTGCAAAGTCCGTTCATCCGTCCCTGCCGGGATTCAACCCCAAGGAAACATGATGAGCCTCGATTTGCTGGAACAAAGCCTCGGCCAACTGGCCTGCGATATTCCCGGTGCAACCCGTACCTTCCATCATTACAACCTCGACTTCTGCTGCGGCGGGCAAAAGTCCTTGCGTGAAGCGGCGCTGGGCAAAGGCCTGAACCCGCTGCTGATCGCCGACGCCCTGCGCACCTTGCAAGCCGCTGGGGAGCTGGGCCATGACTGGCGCGACGAACCCCAGGCGACCTTGATTGGCCACATCCTGGAGCGCTACCACGCACGCCATCGCGAACAGCTGCCGGAACTGATCCGTCTGGCCCGGCGCGTCGAGCAGGTCCACGGTGCGCGACCCAGTTGCCCGAACGGCCTGGCCGATCACCTGCAGGACATGTACCAGGAACTCGAAGGCCACATGCTCAAGGAAGAACAGGTGCTGTTCCCGATGCTGCAACAAGGCCTGGGCGAACGGGCCTCGGCGCCGATCCAGGTGCTGCGCTACGAACACGACCAGCACGGTGAAGCCCTGGACACCATGCTCGCCCTGACCGACCAGATCACCCCGCCCGCCGACGCCTGCAACACCTGGCGCGCCCTGTATCGCGGGCTGGTGGAGTTTCGTGATGACCTGATGCAGCACATCCACCTGGAAAACAATGTGTTGTTCGTCAATGCGATGAAGCCTGCCCGTTAACTCTCACAAACATTGCCCATTACGCCTGTGGGAGCAAAGCTTGCTCCCACAGGCATTCGTTGCTCCCATCCCTGCTCAAAACTGCCAATAGAACATCGCCTTGGCCAACACCACGATCAACACCATGTGCCCCAGGATACTGCGACGCAACCAGCAGGCTCGGTTCGGCGTCAGGCGACCGCGCTTGAGCCAGTACGCCAGCCACAAATAGTGACCGATGATGCTCAGGGCCAGCAGGATCTTCAGGCTCAGCAGCAGGCCGAAGCTGTTGCTCAACGGCTGGCTCAATGCGCCGCGATGCTGCCAGGCCAGGGCCATGCCGGCGCCGTACAGCACCAGCACGACGCCGTGCAGCACGTGCCGCGAGCGCTGGGCGATAGCCTGGTCGGCAGCGTCCTTGACGCCTTGGGCCAACGGCCGACGGGCGCCATGCCAGATGAAGACCTCGAAAAACAGCGTGCCAATGAAGGCGATGGCCGCCAACAGGTGGGTAACCAGCAAGACCCCGTACATTATCGATTCCCTCTGCCCAGTCGGCTCATCCCGGATGCCCATCCACCCGAGCCTTGAGCAGCATCGGCCCATAGCGCCAGGCGTATAGACCGAACGCCAGTGTCCAGCACAGCGCCGCCAGCCACAGCCCGGCCAACGGCAACAGCAGCACCAACAGCACGCGGCTCAGGCACGCCAGGTTCAGCAGGATGAACGCCAGGGTCATGCCCGCCGGCGGCTCGAGGGCGCGCCCGGTATGGCCCAGGCTGACACGGGCAACCATCGCCAGGATCAACCCGGCCATGGCGCCGATGGTCAGGCCATGCACCGCCAGGCTCGGGTTCACTGGCACGCCGAAGTGCCACAGCGCCATGCCCAGGCAAGCCACCGCCAGCCAGGCGTAGGCCAGGTGCAACGACCACAGCAGCGGCACCCGCCACAAATCCCGATCATGCCAACGCACCAGCCGAATCCCGTGGCCCACCGCCAACGCGGCGAACAACAGGCCGACCCAGACGCTGGTCACCAGCGCCGGACCGAAGGCATACAACAACGCCACCAGCGCCGCCCCTGCCAGCAACAGGCGATCGAGCCACGGCCAAGGGGTAACGCCCTCGACCCGACCGAGGCCGCGCTGGGTAAAGAATGGAATCACGCGCCCGCCGATCAACCCCATCATCGCCGCCACCAGCCACAGGCCGGTGAGCACGCTCTGGCGTTGCAAGCCCTCGTCGTGCTGCACCAGGCCGTATACGGATAACGCATCGGCGGCGGCCAACAGCAGCAATACCAGCACAATTGGGTAATTGCGCTTCTGCCGCACACGCCACAACATCACGCCCATCAGCGCGGCGACCGCCAGGGCAAAACCCAGCTCCAGCAGCGTCAGTAACGGCCAGGGCGCATCCACCAACCAGGCCAGCCGCGCGCCCAGCCACAACAACGCCAGCGTTGCCAGGCGCTTGCCGCTGAGGCCGGGGATTCCGGTCCAGGTTTGCACCGCCGTCAGCAGGAACCCGGCAATGATCGCCAGGCCGAAACCGAACAACAGTTCATGCCGATGCCAGGCCAACCAGCCGCCGGCTGGCTGCCAGGTCGACAAGCGCCCGGTGAACGCCAGCAGCCACAGGGGAATGGCCAACAGCGCCAACACGCAGCCCGCCAGGAAGAACGGCCGAAACGCCAGGCGCCACAGCGGCAGAATGGCCATGGCCTTGCGACGGTCAAGCACTTGCATACATCACTCCTTTTGCCTCGCTGAACCGCCAGCGAAGTACGACAAACCAGGGTTCGAATGATCGGCTATCGGCGCTGGCAGGCCTTGTCTCAGATCAAGCCAGCCAGGTGCCTCGACCAGTCACTTGCAAGGGGCTTGCCGAACCGGGTCGAGCCATTCGCTAAATACCCCTACCCCCTGTGGAAGCGAGCTTGCTCGCGATGGCGGTGGGCCCGACAACTCAATACTGACTGATCCGACGCCATCGCGAGCAAGCTCGCTCCCACAGGGACTGTAGCCTAACGGGGTACTTATGACCCTTTCGTGGTTGTTTTAACCCGATTGCGCCAGGGTCATTTTTACCCTAACTGACTCTAACGTCCCATGAATCAACGCCGGCAGGCATGGCCCGTCTCTTGCTCAGGCACGGCATCACCTTTCTTGTCGGGGTCATCCATGAAATCCGTCGTTCTGCCGTTTACCTGGTTCGTCTTGCTCTCCTGCGTCGTGGCGCTAGCCAGCGGCTTGTCCCTGAGCCTGGTCTGACCCCGACCACCTCTTTCGCCCTTACAAGGATTCCATGCCATGGTGCTCCACCGCGTCCATCACCAGATTCTGCGCAGCCATCACCTGTTCGAGCCTTTGAACGAAGAAGAGCTCAACGAATTGATGAGCAACAGCCAACTGCTGAACATCGACCGGGGCGATCCGCTGTTCCGCCAGGGAGAGCCGGCGCAGGCGTTTTACTTCGTGATTTCCGGTGCCGTGAAAATCTACCGGCTGACCCCGGATGGCCAGGAAAAGGTCTTCGAGGTGATCGGCGAGCGCCAGACCTTCGCCGAAGCCATGATGCTGATGGACACCCCCAACTACGTCGCGTCCGCTGAAGCCGTCGGCCCGACCCAGGTATACCGGCTGTCCAACGCTACCTACATGCGTCTGCTGCAAAGCAACAGCCGGCTGACCTTCGCCCTGCTCGGCAAGCTCTGTGTACGCCTGCACCAACGGGTCAACGAGATTGAAACCCTGTCACTGAAGAACGCCACTCACCGCGTGGTGCGCTACCTGCTGACGCAACTGGTGCGCCTGCAAACCGTGGACAGCCAGTTCGAATTGCCGATGGCCAAGCAGTTGATCGCCGGGCACTTGTCGATCCAGCCGGAAACCTTCTCGCGGATCATCCGGCGCCTGATCGATGAAAAAATCATCACCCAGGACGGTCGCCAGATCGCCATTCTCGATCGCCTGCGCCTGGAGCAATTCGAATGAGCGCGCAGCCCACTTGCCTGTATTGCCAACAAGCCAACCCGATACACGAGACCGAATGTCGCCAGTGCGGCATGCCCCTGCCAGTCGAGGCCGCAAAGGCCAGCGAGCGTCGGTTGCGACGCTTCACCTGGTTCTGTGTCGGCTTGACGATCTTCTGCTTCGGCATGTTCTTCTGGCTGCCCCGCAGCATCGCCTGAGTCCTCAATCCTGAGTCAATTGCCGGTACAACTGCGGCAAACGCAGCGGCAGTTGCTCGGGCTGGCGAATCAAGGTGTAGCCGTTGGCCCCGAACATGTACGGCAGGTAATCCCCCGCTTCGCGATCGATGGTGATGCAGAACGGCGTCAGCCCTTGGCGCCGGGCTTCCAGCACTGCCTGGCGGGTGTCTTCCACACCGTAGCGTCCTTCGTAGAGGTCCAGGTCATTGGGCTTGCCGTCACTGAGCAGCAACAACAATTTGCGCCGCCGCTTGCAGCCCGCCAACCGTTGCGTGGCCTGGCGAATCGCCGCGCCCATGCGCGTGTAGTAACCGGGCTTGAGCCCTTGGATCCGCCCCCGGGTGTGGTCGTCATAACGCTGGTCAAAGGCCTTGAGTTCATGCATGCGCACCTGTTGGCGGCGCAAGGAAGAGAACCCGTACAAGGCAAAATCGTCCCCCAGCACCGACAGGGTTTCGCCGAACAGCAACAGGCTGTCGCGAATCACGTCGATCACCCGGTGTTCGTCGTTGAGGTGGGCATCGGTAGACATCGACAGGTCGGCCAACAGCAGGCAGGCCAGGTCGCGGCGCGTCTGACGCTGGTCCATGAACAGCCCGCGTTCACTGCACTGCCCGTGCTGGCGTTCGACGTGGAAATCCAGCCAGGCTTGCAAGTCCAGTTCCGAGCCTTGGGTTTGCTGGCGCAACCATTGGCGATCGTTGCGCAAGTGTTCGAACTGGCGACGCAAGCGCTGGGCCGAGCTTCGCAGGCGCGCGGGCAACGGCTGGGGCTGGCAATCGCGAGGGGTAAAGGTTTGCAGGCTGACGAAGTCGTCCTGCAGTCGTTGCTTGCGGTAATCCCATTCCGGCAACAGGATGCCTGCGCCCAACGGGAGGTCATCCACATCGGCCGGCGGCAGGTCCAGGTGCAGTTTCAAACCACCGCCCTTGCGTATGCGGGTGCGTGACAAGGTCAACTGGTCCAGGTCCTCGGCGACGCGAGCGGCGTCCGGGTCTTCGCTGTCATCCGCCCAGCGATCCAGGTCCACGTGCTCGGTCCAACTGAACAGGTTTTCCAGACGCACGATCAGCAGCCCACCGTCACGGGTGGTGTCGTCGATTCGCTCGGCGCGCTTGCGCCCGCCCTGCTGTTCACCGGGCGGCGTCGCCAGGTATTGCTCGGACTCCTCAAGGTTGGCGGCCTGGGGATTGGCCAGGTGTTGGGGTGGGTAGAGCCACAGCGGCAACGGCCAGGCCGCCCGCTCGCTGCGTGGAAAATGTTCGACACTGCCCGGTTCGCGCAAGGCCTGGCACAACGCCCGTTCCAAGGCGGCTTCGGCCGGGTTGAGCGTGGCCGGATCGGGGCGCAGGGACAGGTGCGCCTCCACCAGTCGCCGGTAGCGAGGGCGCAGCGCCGGGTAGCGCTTCAACACCGCCAGGGTCCAGCGCTGATTGTCCCGTCCCCAGTGCTTCATCGGCCCCGACTGCGCGGCCAGCAACGCGAGCCAGCGATACAGCTCTTCGTTGAGCCCGACATCGGGGAACGTCGCCAGGCTCGCCGGCAGCCGCAGGTTATCGCCATCGCAACAGGCCAGGGGCACTTGCTTGCAGGTGCCGGCAATCTGCTGCAACAGGTTGCGACGCAACAACAGGTCGCGGTCGCTGACCGCTTCCACCCCCAGGTGAGGCGCACCGCCAGTGGCGCGAAACAGCACCTGCAACGAGCGTTGCCGGGGCACCAGCTCGACCCGGGCCTCAGGAAAATCAGCACTGGCCCGACGGGTGATGAAACGGTGCCAGACACTGCCGACCCATTCTTCCAGCTCCAGGGTGAATGCCATGGTTATTCTCCTCTTAAGCCGTTGCGCTGAAGGGACTGGCTCACACCGCTTTCGTGGCGAGGGAGCTTGCTCCCGCTGGGGTGCGCAGCAGCCCCCTTTTTTGTGGGCGCTGCGCACCCAAGCGGGAGCAAGCTCCCTCACCACAAATGAGTCCGGCTCAGTCGCTGTGGTGACTCACGAAGGCACCACCGCCGCTGGTGCCCGCAGGGCCGCACGGCCACGTTGACGGAAGCTGAACAGGTAGCAGAGCAACCCGGCCAGGAACCCGATACCGCTGACCAGTCGTGCCCAGAACAGCGGCTTCAAATGATCCATCGTGGCCATGAACGGCAAGGCACTGCCATCCGCCATCCAGCGTTGCAACCACACCTGGACCACACCGGCAGCGGTGAGGAACAAGGTGATCATCACCATCGACAAGGTCATCAACCAGAAGCCCCAGATCTCCAACCGCTGGGAACGTTCGTCCGCTGCTTCACCCAACCCACGCAAGCGTGGCATGGCGTAGCTGATCAGCGTCATCACGATCATTGCGTAGGCGCCGTAGAAGGCCAGGTGACCGTGGGCCGCAGTCAGTTGTGAACCGTGGGTGTAGTAGTTGACCGGTGCCAGGGTGTGCAGGAAACCCCAGACGCCCGCACCGAAGAACGCGGTGACCGTGGTGCCCTTGGCCCACAACGTGGCGGCGCGGTTCGGGTGTTGCCGACGACGGTTTTTCACCATGCTGAAGGCGAAGACCACCATGGCCAGGAACGGTAGCGGTTCCATCGCCGAGAAGATCGAGCCCACCCACAGCCAGACCTCGGGTGCGCCGATCCAGAAGAAGTGGTGACCGGTGCCGATGATCCCGGTGATCAGTGCCATGGCGATAATCACGTAGAGCCATTTCTCGACCACTTCGCGGTCCACACCGGTGATCTTGATCAGGACGAAGGCAAGCATCGAACCCATGATCAGTTCCCAGACACCTTCGACCCAAAGATGCACCACCCACCACCAGTAGAACTTGTCGCGAGCGAGGTTTTCCGGGTTGTAGAAGGAGAACAGGAAGAACACCGCCAGGCCGATCAGTCCGGTCATCATCACCATGCTGACCGTGGTCTTGCGACCTTTGAGCAGGGTCATGCCGATGTTGTAGAGGAACCCCAGGCACACCACCACGATGCCCATCTTGGTGATGGTCGGCTGCTCCAGGAACTCGCGCCCCATGGTCGGCAGCAAGTCGTTGCCGGTGAACTTCGCCAGCGTTGCATAAGGCACCGAGAGGTAGCCCAGGATCGTCGCCACGCCAGCGGCGGCGAACACCCAGAACAGCAACAGCGCCAGTTTCGGGCTATGCAGTTCGCGATCGGCCTCCTCCGGGATCAGGTAATAGGCGGCGCCCATGAAGCCGAACAACAGCCAGACGATCAGCAGGTTGGTGTGGACCATGCGGGCCACGTTGAAAGGGATCAGCGGGAACAGGAAGTCGCCGACCACGTATTGCAGCCCCATGATCAAACCGAACAACACCTGCCCCAGGAACAGCATCAGGGCAAACACGAAGTAGGGTTTGGCGACGGCCTGCGAGGCGAATTTCAGATGCGGATTAGCCATGCTCATCTCTCAGCCCTCCTTGTTTGGCGGCCAGCCATTGGTATTGATTTTCGAGCTCCATTTGAGGAACTCGGCGATGTCGTCGACCTCCTGCTCGCTCAGGTTGAACTGCGGCATGGCCCGACGCCCCGGAACGTTCAGCGGCTGCATTTTCATCCAGGCCTGCAGGAACGGCTTGAAGGCTTCATCGCCACCGCGACGGTTGACCACGTTGCCCAGCTCCGGCGCAAAGTACGCGCCCTCGCCCAGCAGGGTATGGCAGCCGATGCAGTTATTGCGCTCCCAGACGCCCTTGCCGCGTATCACCGATTCCGTCAATTGCGCCTGGTTGCTGCGTTCTGGAAAGGTCTGTTCCGTGTGGTAGGTCAGGGCCAGGAATATCAGGAAAAAGAAGATGCTTCCCCCGAAATAAATATTCCTGGCCATGCCTTTGGTGAAAGTATCTGACATGGTCACTTCCTCATTGCTTGGCGTGTTCATTCTAGGAAGCGAGGGGTCGGAAACCGCTTGATGGCGATCAAGAATCTCCGATGGTTTTGGTGGGTTGTTCCTGCAGCACCGATCCCGTGGCGAGGGAGCTTGCTCCCGCTGGGTCGCGAAGCGGCCCCAAAACCTGCCGGCACGGTGTGTCAGGTAGAGTGAGGTTGTTAGGAATAGGGCTGCTGCGCAGCCCAGCGGGAGCAAGCTCCCTCGCCACGGGTTATGTGCCTGACAGAAGTGTCGAGGCGATCAGCACCGCCAACAGCACCGCCCAGCTCAATATCAACCCACGCCACAATCGCGGTGCATGGCGCAGTTCCATGAAGCCGTCGGCGATCAGCCAGGCCTTGGTCACCGCGACCACCAGGATGGCGATGGACACCAGCCCGGCAGCCGCGATCTGGCCCAGGGCAACGGTACCGGTGCTCAGCACGGCCAGCATCATCCAGCAAGCAATCAAGACACGGGAAGCCGACATGAGCACCTCCGCTCAATCAAGGATGTAGACCACCGGGAACAACAGCACCCAGACCAGATCGACCATGTGCCAATACAGCACGCCGGATTCCAGCCCACTGTTGCGCTGCGCCCCATAGCGACGGCGCCGGCAGCCCTCGGCCAGCCAGCCAAGGATCACCATGCCCAGCAGCACATGGAGGAAATGAAACCCCGTGAGGATCCAGTACAAAGTGAAGAAGGTGTCGTGCTCCATCCCCAGGCCGTTCGCCAACAGATGGGCGTACTCCGTGAGCTTGATCCCCACATAGCCCGAAGCAAGCAGCAACGCCACCCACAGCAACAACGCCCCCCGACGTGGCCGGTCCTGCCTGACCTGCTCCTGGGCCAGGGCGGCGAACAACCCGGCCGTCAGCAGGCTGAGGGTCATCGCCAGGCCCGTGGAGCGGTCCAGCAATTGCCGGCCTTCGCTGAAAGTCTGTGGGTACAACGCCTGGGCGACGGTGAACGTCAGGATCAACAACGCGAACACCGACAACTCGGCGAGGATGAAAAACCACATCGCCAGGTCCCCGGGCAAACGTCGGGGCACGGCAACGGTTTCAGCCAAAGTGGACATCGACCACATCCATCAACGCTGCAACGGTCTGCGGGTCGTCACTCAATGGCTCGGCCAGGCACGCCAGGCAAGCCTGGCGCGGGTCCATGCCGGAGCCGATCATGCGCGCGGCGAAAATCAGCAGGCGCGTCGAGGCAACTTCCTCCAGGTCATGCTGATCGAGCCGGCGCAGCGCCTGTCCCAATCGCACCACCTGAGCCGCCAGGGCCAGATCGACCCCCGCCTCGCGGGCAACGATACGCTCTTCATCGGCCACCGCCGGATAGCCAAAGCGCATCGCCACGAAACGCTGGCGAGTGCTGGGTTTCATGCCCTTGAGCAGGTTCTGGTAACCGGGGTTGTACGACACCACCAGCATGAAGGACGGCGGCGCCTGCAGCACTTCGCCGGTGCGTTCCAGGTACAGCTGCCGACGATCATCGGCCAGCGGGTGCAACACCACGGCCGTGTCCTGGCGCGCTTCGACCACCTCATCCAGATAACAGATACCGCCCTCGCGCACCGCCCGGGTCAAGGGCCCGTCCTGCCACCAGGTGCCCTGGGCGCCGATCAGGTGACGCCCCACCAGGTCGGCCGCGCTCAAGTCATCGTGGCAGGCCACGGTGTACAGCGGCAGCTTCAGGCGGTGGGCCATGTGCTGGACGAAACGGGTCTTGCCACAGCCGGTCGGGCCTTTGATCAGCACCGGCATGCCGTGATGCCAGGCCTGTTCGAACATCGCCTGCTCGTTGTCCTGGGGTTGATAAAAGGGTTCGTCGGGGTGCTGCAAAGTATGGATAGCGTTCATGGCAAGGCCTGCTCGGACAACACGATTGCAGGCCACGCTACGGTGCCCTGCGACAACCTGGCAAGGGCCGCGGCGGGCAAACTTGATCGCCGTCAAGCGGCTAACCACCGGCCTGGGCATAGCCTTGCACCGCACCAAGAACCTGCGCGCCGAACGTCAATTACAGCGCAGCGCGGGTCACGCCTGAGGAGAAATGGAATGCTGATCAGCCACAAAAAATCGTGGGCCCTGCGGGTCACGGCGCTGTGTACAGCGCTGGCCGCCCCCCACGCCTTCGCCGACCAAACCGCCGCGCCGGAGCAACCCCGCGTGGTCAAGACCGAAGGCGCGCCCGACCTGAGCCAGGCCGACTTCGACACGGCCAAGGAAATCTACTTCCAGCGCTGCGCCGGTTGCCACGGTGTGCTTCGCAAAGGCGCCACCGGCAAGCCGCTGACACCCGACATCACCCAATCGCGCGGCCAAGCCTACCTGGAGGCGCTGATCACCTACGGTTCGGCCGCCGGCATGCCGAACTGGGGCACCTCCAATGCCCTGACCAAAGACCAGATCACGGTGATGGCCAAGTTCATCCAGCACACCCCGCCGACGCCACCGGAATGGGGCATGGCCGAAACCCGCAAGACCTGGAAAGTGCTGGTCAAGCCTGAAGACCGGCCGACCAAACAGATCAGTACGCTCAACCTGCAGAACCTGTTCTCGGTGACCCTGCGCGACGACGGCAAGATTGCCCTGATCGACGGCGACAGCAAGAAGATCGTCAAGCTGATCGACACCGGTTATGCGGTGCACATCTCGCGCATCTCGGCGTCGGGTCGCTACCTGTTGGTGATCGGCCGGGATGCCAAGATCGACATGATCGACCTGTGGCCGAAAGAGCCGACCAAGGTCGCGGAAATCAAGGTGGGCATCGAGGCCCGCTCGGTGGAAACTTCCAAGTTCAAGGGCTACGAAGACAAGTACACCATCGCCGGCTCGTACTGGCCGCCGCAGTTCACCATCATGGACGGCGAGACCCTGGAGCCCAAGCAGATCGTCTCGACCCGCGGCATGACCGTCGACACCCAGCAGTACCATCCCGAGCCTCGGGTCGCGGCCATCATCGCCTCCCACGAGTGGCCGGAGTTCATCGTCAACGTCAAGGAAACCGGCAAGGTGATGCTGGTCAATTACCAGGACATCAAGAACCTCACCATCACCAGCATCGACGCCGCACCGTTCCTGCATGACGGCGGTTGGGACAGCAGCCATCGCTACTTCATGACGGCCGCCAACAACTCCAACAAGGTCGCGGTGATCGACTCCAAGGAACGCAAGCTCACCGCCCTGGTGGACGTTGGCAAGACCCCGCACCCGGGCCGCGGCGCCAACTTCAACCACCCCCTCTACGGACCGGTCTGGGCCACCAGCCACTTGGGCGATGCCGGCGTTTCGCTGATCGGCACCGACCCGGTCAATCACCCGCAATACGCCTGGAAACAGGTCGGTTCGCTCCAGGGCCAGGGTGGCGGTTCGCTGTTCATCAAGACTCACCCCGCGTCTCGTCATCTGTATGTCGACACCACCCTCAGCCCCGACGCCAAGCTCAGCCAGTCGGTAGCGGTGTTCAACATCGACAAGCTCGACGCCGGCTACACCGTGCTGCCGATTGCCGAGTACGCCGGTATCAAGAAAGGCGCGCTGCGTGTGGTGCAACCGGAATACAACAAGGCCGGCGACGAGGTCTGGTTCTCGGTCTGGAGTGGTCAGGAAGACGAGTCGGCCCTGGTGGTGATCGACGACAAGACCCTCAAGGTCAAGAACGTGATCAAGGACAAACGCCTGATCACCCCGACGGGGAAATTCAACGTCTACAACACCCAACACGACATCTATTGAGCCCCATCAATAAGAGGAAAAACCATGAAGCCTATTCTGATTGCCCTGGCCTTGACTGCCGCCTACAGCCTGCCGGCATTGGCGCAAGACGGCCCGACGCTGTTCAAGAGCAAGCCCTGCGCGGCCTGCCACTCCATTGACACCAAGGTGGTGGGCCCGGCGCTCAAGGACGTCGCGGCGAAAAACGCCGGCGTCGCCGGAGCACAGGATCTGCTCGCCAAGCACATCAAGGAAGGTACGCAAGGCAACTGGGGACCGATGCCGATGCCGGCCAACCCCGTGACGGAAGAGGAAGCCAAGATCCTGGCGGCGTGGGTCCTGACCCTTAAATAAACCCGGCAGGGAGACCTGTCTGACACAAACCCTGTGGCGAGGGAGCTTGCTCCCGCTGGGCTGCGCAGCAGCCCCCCTGGTTTTGCCTGACACACTGAGTCGTCAGGTCGTTATCGGGGCTGCTTCGCAGCCCAGCGGGAGCAAGCTCCCTCGCCACAGGACCGCGCACGATTTTGATTCAGGAGGACGTCATGGAACGACACAGTGCTACAACCCTGGCGACTGCCCTGCTCTTGGTTCTTTCGTCCTGCGTGCTGGCCGCTCCCGACAGCCAGCGCCAGGCCCAACTGCAACACCTGCTGGACCAGGATTGTGGCGCCTGCCACGGCCTGTACATGACCGGCGGCCTCGGCCCACCCCTCACCCACGAAGCCCTGGCCGGAAAATCCCGCGACAGCCTCATCGCCACCGTCACCCTCGGACGGCCCGGCAGCGCCATGCCCGGTTGGGCACCGTTGCTTGCACCCGACGACATCCGCTGGCTGGTGGACCGGCTCCTTCAAGGAAAACCCGCCTCATGATCCGTTCTATCCTCTCCTCCTCCGCCATCGCCCTGCTGCTCTGCGGTTGCGCCCAGACACCGTTGCGCGGCACCGGCGATTTGGGCGTGGTGGTGGAGCGCGCCACCGGCAGCCTGCAAATCATTGAAAGCGACACCCGCACCGCCCTGGGCCGCGTCGAAGGCCTGGGCGACTTGTCCCACGCCTCGGTGGTGTTCTCCCGCGACCAACGCTACGCCTACGTGTTCGGCCGCGATGGAGGCCTGAGCAAAGTCGACCTGCTGAGTGCGCGCATCGAGCGGCGCATCATCCAGGGCGGCAACAGCATCGGCGGTGCAATCAGCCAGGACGGCAAGCTGATCGCGGTCTCCAACTACGAGCCCGGCGGCGTCAAGGTATTCGATGCCCAGACCCTGGAACAGGTCGCCGACATCCCGGCCACACCATTGCCCGGCGGACCAAAGCGCTCACGGGTGGTCGGCTTGGTGGACGCGCCGGGGCAACGCTTCGTGTTCAGCCTGTTCGACACGGGTGAGATCTGGACCGCCGACTTCAGCCAAGGCCTCACCCCGCGCATCGAACGTTTCACCGCTATCGGCCAGCAACCCTACGATGCCCTGATCACCCCGGACGGGCGTTATTACATGGCCGGGCTGTTCGGTGAAGACGGCATGGCCCAACTCGATCTCTGGCACCCGGAGCTTGGGGTGAAACGGGTACTGGGGCATTACGGTCGCGGCCAGGAGCGGCTCCCGGTGTACAAGATGCCGCATCTGGAAGGCTGGGCCATGGCCGACCAGCAAGCTTTCGTGCCTGCGGTCGGGCATCACCAGGTGTTGGTGATGAACGCCCAGGATTGGCAACAGACCGACACCATCGCCGTGGCCGGTCAACCAGTGTTCGTCACGGCGCGTCCGGACGGTCGGCAGCTGTGGGTCAACTTCGCCTACCCGGACAACGACCGCGTCCAGGTCATCGACACCCAGACCCACGCCATCGTCGCGGATCTGCGGCCAGGCCCGGCGGTGCTGCACATGGAGTTCACCGCGCGGGGTGACCAGTTGTGGTTGTCTGCCCGGGACGGTGGCGAGGTCCAGGTCTGGAACCCGTATCGGCTCGAGCGTCTGAGCAGCCTGCCGGCCCTCAGCCCCAGCGGCATTTTCTTCAGCAGCCGCGCGCACAAGCCGGGGTACTGACCATGACCTCCAGCTCACTGGCCCGACGCCTGATCGATCAATTCCAGCATGGCCTGCCGTTGTGCGCCGAGCCCTATCGGGCCATGGCCCAGACCTTGGGCTGCAGCGAAGCCCAGGTCATCGACTGCCTGCAACACCTGCAAGTGGCCGGGACCTTGTCGCGGGTCGGCCCGGTGTTCGAACACACCCGGGCCGGGGCCAGCACCCTGGCCGCTCTGGCCGTACCCGAAGAGCGCTTGCACCAGGTGGCGGCACGCATCAGCCAATACCCGGAAGTCAATCACAACTATGCCCGCGAACATCGCTACAACCTCTGGTTCGTGCTGACCGGCCCCAACCGCGCCCACCTGGAAAACATCCTCCAGGAACTGGAGAACGACACCGGTCTCACGCCACTGGACCTGCCCATGCTGACCGCCTATCGCATCGACCTGGGCTTTGCCCTGGAGGCCACCCCATGAAAAACGCCCTGAGCGAACAACAGTCACTGGCACTGCGCCGTTTGCTGGAAACCGGCCTGCCCCTGACATCGCGCCCCTTCCAGGCCCTGGCCGAGCAGATCGAGGCCAGCGAGCAACAGGTGCTCGAACAGGTGCAGCACTGGCATGAACAGGGGCTGTTCCGCCGTGTCGGCCTGGTGGTCAACCATCGCGCCTTGGGGTTTGCCGCCAACGCCATGCTCGTGCTGGACGTGCCGGACGCCTTGGTCGATGAAGTCGGGCGTCGCCTCGGGCAAGCGCCCGGCATCAGCCTTTGCTACCAACGCCCCAGGCGCCTGCCCCAGTGGCAGTACAACCTGTTCTGCATGATCCATGGTCGCCAGCGCGACCGTGTCGAGGCCCAGATCCAGGCGCTGCTTGAAGAACATCGGCTGGACGACTTGCCCCACCAGTTGCTGTTCAGCACGCACCTGTTCAAGCAATGCGGCGCACGTTACGCCGCCCCGGTCGGAGCCCATATCGATGGATGACCTGGACCGCCGCCTGATCAATCGCCTGCAACTGGGCCTGCCTTTGGTGCGCCACCCTTGGCAGGCCCTGGCCCAAGAGCTGGACAGCAGCAGTAGCGAATTGCTCGATCGCCTGCATGAGTTGCTCAACGACGGTGTACTCACCCGCTTCGGCCCGATGTTCGATATCGATCGCCTGGGCGGTGCGTTCACCCTGGCGGCGCTGGCGGTGCCCGAGCCGCGTTTCGAGGCCATCGCCGAGCTGCTCGCGGACATGCCCGAGGTCGCCCACAACTACCGCCGCGAGCACACCTGGAACATGTGGTTCGTGCTCGCCTGCCCCAGCGAACAGGCGATCAACGACACCCTGCTGCACATCGAACACCTGACCGGCCTGGTGCCGCTGAACCTGCCCAAAGAGGAGACCTACCATGTCGGCCTGTATTTCCCCGTCTGAGTCTTTGTGGCAAGCGCCGCCACGGCTGGATGAAACATCCTTGGCGCTGCGCCTGGTGGAACTGACCCAGGCCGGCCTGCCCTTGCTCGAAGACCCTTGGGCCTGGCTGGCCGAGCAACTGGAACTGAGCGTGGAATCCACCCTCGACCTGCTCAAGCGCCTGCAGGCCGACGGTGCGATCCGCCGCATTGCCGCCGTGCCCAATCACTATCGCCTGGGCTATCGCCACAACGGCATGACGGTCTGGGACGTGGCCGATGCCGACATCTCGCGTCTCGGCGCCCTGCTGGGGGCGCAGCCCTTCGTCAGCCACTGCTACCGGCGCCCGCGCCAGCCGGGCTGGCGCTACAACCTGTTCGCCATGGTCCATGGCCGCAGCCGCGAAGAAATCGACAGCTACCGCGAACACCTGCGCTACCTGCTGGGGGACGCCTGCGCCGCCGACGACATGCTGGTGAGCAGCCGCATCCTGAAAAAAACCGGCCTGCGCCTGTCACCCGCCTCGCGCTGAACCCGCACGCCGACTGAAGGAGCGCCTTATGTTGAGGATCAGCCATTACCTGCGAGCCCTGGCCGGGCATTGCCCCGCCCCACGTGTCGCGCCACCGGGCAGCAGCCGCCCACCAGTGGTGATCTGGAACCTGCTCAGGCGCTGCAACCTGACCTGCAAGCACTGCTATGCAACGTCGGCCGATAGCGTGTTTCGCGATGAACTGGACACCCCGGCGGCGCTCCAGGTCATTGACGACCTGCACGAGGCCGGCGTGCGGGTGTTGATCCTCTCCGGCGGCGAACCGCTGTTGCGCGAGGACCTGTTCCAACTCAGCACTTATGCCCGCGACAAAGGTTTTTTCCTCGCTTTGTCCACCAACGGCACGCTGATTGACGCTTCCAATATCGAACAGATTGCTGCGGCGAACTTTGATTACGTGGGCATCAGCATCGACGGACTGGAAGCGACCCACGATGAATTCCGTCAGCTCAAGGGCAGTTTCGCCAGCTCCATGGCGGCCATCCGGCTTTGCCGCGAGCAAGGCATCCGGGTCGGGTTGCGCACCACCCTCACCCAGCAAAACCATGCCCAGTTGCCGCGCTTGCTGGATTTGATGAATGAGTACGACGTACAGAAATTCTACCTGTCGCACCTCAACTACAGCGGCCGGGGCAAGCGCAGTCGCAAGCTCGATGCCCAGCAACAGATGAGCCGCGAGGCCATGGCCTTGATCTTCGAGCGGGCCTGGCGCGACATCGAACAAGGCCGCGACAGTGACTTCGTCAGCGGCAACAACGACGCCGACGCAATCCTGCTGCTGCAATGGGTCGCCCGGCGTCTGCCCCAACACTACGCCGCACTCGAGCAGATGCTGCGAGCCTGGGGCGGCAACGCGTCGGGTAGCGGCATCGCCAACATCGACAATACCGGCGAGGTTCACCCCGACACGTACTGGTGGCAGCACTCGGTGGGCAATGTCCGCCAGACACCATTCAAGACGCTCTGGCTCAATCGCCCCGATGCCCTGCTGCTCAAGCTACGCGAACACCCACGGGCCATTGGCGGTCGCTGCGGACAATGCCGCTGGCTGGCGATCTGCAACGGCAATACCCGCACCCGGGCCTGGGCCGACGGTGACCTATGGGGCCAAGACCCTGGCTGCCACCTCAGCGACGAAGAAATCGGCTTGCACGCGATCCCCAGCGTTGCGATGCCCTGCGCCTGATCAACCGACGGCGAACCCGATACCGAACCAAGGAAGTCCCATGCCTGCCTCCATCGTTTTGCCCGCTGCCCTGCAATCGCCCTTCAGACCGGGTGAAGTCGCCCTGGTCGGCGCCGGCCCCGGTGACCCGGGCCTGCTGACATTGCGCGCCTGGAGCCTGTTGATGCAGGCCGATGCGGTGGTCTACGACCGCTTGATCAGCTCGCAATTGCTCAGCCTGATCCCCCTGACCTGCGCCCGCCACTACGTCGGCAAGGCCGCCGGTTGCCACAGCCTGCCCCAGCCACAGATCAACGAACTGCTGGCCGACCTGGCCGACCAGGGACAGCGGGTGGTGCGCCTCAAGGGCGGTGATCCGTTCATCTTCGGTCGCGGCGCCGAGGAACTGGAGTATCTGCTGGCCCGCGGTATCGATTGCCAAGTCGTGCCCGGCATCACCGCCGCGGCCGGTTGCAGCACCTATGCCGGCATTCCCCTGACCCATCGCGACCTGGTCAATTCCTGTCGCTTCATCACCGGTCATTTGCAACGCGAAGGTGACTTGAACCTGCCCTGGCAAAGCCTGGCGGATGACAGCCAGACCCTGGTGTTCTACATGGGTCTGTCAAACCTCGGCACCATCGCCGCACAACTGATCGCGGCGGGCCTGGCGGCTGATACGCCGGCGGCCTTGATCAGCAACGGCACACGCCCCGACCAGCAGGTCTTGCGCGGCACCCTCCAGCAATTGCCGGAGATGGCGTTGGCATGCGCCGAAGGCCTGCCGACCTTGACGGTGATCGGCAAGGTGGTTGGCTTGTTTGCCCATCAGGTATTGGAGCATCCGGCGCGCCTGCATCCGGCCCTACCGCTCCAGCCAACTGTCGCGAGGGTGGCCTCATGAGGATCGGCTGGCTTGCCCCATTACTGTGGATCGGTGCCGTCCACGGCGCCACGGCGCCTGACCCGGACCTGGCGTTGGCCGAACAGAACTACCAGCAACACTGCCAGCAGTGCCACGGGGTCAATCGCATCGGCGGCGCCGGGCCGGCGCTGTTGCCCCAGAGTCTGAGTCGGATCAAGCCCGACGAAATCCGCCAGGTGATCGAGCATGGACGTCCGGCCAGCCAGATGGCGGCATTCGGCGCGGTGCTGGAGCCCGTGCAGATCGATGGCCTGACCCACTATCTCCAACGTCCACCGGCCGTCGAACCGACCTGGAGCGAGGACGATACTCGCCGCAGCCATCGCCTGCTGGCGGATATCGCGACCCTGCCCGACAAACCCCAGCACCACGCCGATCCGCTGAACCTGTTCGTGGTGGTGGAAGCTGGCGATCATCACGTCGATATCGTCGACGGGGATCGTTTCGAGGTCCTGGCGCGCTTCGCCTCACATTTCGCGGTGCATGGCGGACCGAAGTTTTCGCCGGACGGACGCTTCGTCTATTTCGCCTCCCGGGACGGCTGGATCAGCCTGTATGACCTGCACAACCTCACGCTCATCGCCGAGGTGCGAGCCGGGCTCAATACCCGCAACCTGGCGGTGAGCAAGGACGGGCGCTGGGTGCTGGTGGGCAACACCCTGCCCGGCAACCTGGTGGTGCTGGATGCCCGCGACCTGTCATTGGTCAAGACCGTTGCAACGGTGGGGCTGGACGGCCAGGCGTCGCGGGTCAGCGCGGTCTATACCGCGCCGCCGCGCAACAGCTTCATCGTCGCCTTGAAAGATGTGAAAGAGGTCTGGGAACTGTCCACCGGCCCGAATCCGGACTTTGTGCCCAGGCGTATCGAGGCCGAGGATTACCTCGATGATTTTTCCTTCTCGCCCGATTACCGGCAATTGCTCGCCACCTCGCGCAAGGCCCAAGGCGGCCAGGTGATCGACCTCGACACGGGGCGGATTGTCACCGATATCGCGCTGCCGGGCATGCCGCACCTGGGCTCGGGGACCTATTGGAAACGCGATGGACACTGGGTGTTCGCCACGCCCAACATCAGCAACGGGCTGATTTCGGTGATCGACTTCGACACCTGGAAAGTCATCAAGCAGATCCCTACCCTGGGGCCGGGTTTCTTCCTGCGCAGCCATGCCAATTCCCGCTACGCCTGGACCGACGTGTTCTTCGGCCCGGACAACGATGCCATCCACCTGATCGACAAAAAGACCCTGGAAATCGCCCACACGCTGCGGCCCATGCCCGGTAAAACCGCCGCCCACGTCGAGTTCACTCGCGACGGCCGCTACCTGCTGCTGAGCATTTGGGATACCGATGGCGCGCTGATCGTCTACGACAGCAACACCCTCGAGGAAATCAAGCGCCTGCCCATGAACAAGCCGTCGGGCAAGTACAACGTCGGCAACAAGATCGAGTTCGCCGAGGGGACGTCACACTGAAAAAAGGGGGCTGATGCGCAGCCCCCAATATCAATCAGTCTCGGGGCCGCTTCGCGCCCCAGCGGGAGCAAGCTCCCTCGCCACAGGATTGCACCGTACTCAAAAATGAAGTCGAACACTGCTCTTGTGGCGAGGGAGCTTGCTCCCGCTGGGCTGCGCAGCAGCCCCAAAAGCCGACCTGGCACGCCTCAGTTGAAGGGAGTCACCCTTACCAGGTGAGCACCGCCCCCACCGCGAAGGTATCGGTGTCTTCGTTCTGGGCGCTGGTGTCGTGGCCGTTGATTTCGAACTGGTTGTACTCGGCCACGAGCTTGAGGTTGTCGTTGATGTCGTGGAACAGCGCGATGCCACGGGTTTCGTAATCGGCGCCACTGCCCACCACACCGTTGCCGTCGTCATCGGTCTTGCCGTAGGACAACGCCAGGCGGTTCTTGCCCAGCTTGTAGGAGCCCTGCAACAGGTAGCCCTTGCTGTCGACATTGCGCAGGGTGGCTTCACCGGCGTTGTTGGTGAAGAACGGGTTGATGCCCTTGGCCTGGAACCCCGAGCCGGTCAGCGACAACCCGCCCATCTTGGCCTGCACACCATACCCCAGGCCCTTGGAAGTGACCGATTCGACGGTGGAGTCGGTGTTGTCCGAGGTCTGGTAGCTGCCGTTGAGCCAGCTGTAGATCTTCGCCCCGCCCAGATCGAACTGATAGGTGATCTCGCTCTCGGTGCGCGGGTTTTCCTGATAGGCCTTGCCCGTGGCGCTGTTGTCGTTGGTGTCCACCGGGTCCATGATCCCCACCGCCACGCGCAGGCCCTCCATCACCGGCGTGCGGTAGGTGATCTGCGAGGTCGGGAACGGGTACGGGTAACCGCTGCCGATGTTGCCGAACGACACGCCACCGCCGTCCACCAGGCCCAGGGTGTCACTGACCTGGCCGTAACCGGCGAGCAACTCGTCCAGCAGGATGTTGGAGCGGGCAAACAGGCCGAAGTCCTTGCCGATCAGCACCTCACCCCACTCCGGGTTCGCCACGGTGCCGTAGAACTGGCGCACGTCGATGGCGGTGTCGGTGCCATTGGTTTCACTGTCGTTGATGGTCACCCAGAACGAGGCCCGGGCACCGAGCTTGAGGTCATCGACCTGCTTGCCCATGTTGAAGCCCAGGTAGTTGGGCAAGAACCCCATCTTGACCCGCGCCTGCCGACGGTCGTACTGCTCACCCGCGCGGTCGACGTCACTGTTGACGTAAAAGGCGTTGATGTAGCCGTCGGTGGAAAAGGTGGTCTGGTCCTTGTCGTACAGCATGATTTCGGCGTTGGCCCAAGGCATCAGGCCCAGGCTCGAAACACCTACGATGACCGCAGGCAAAAAACGTTGGCGGGTATTTTTATTGTTGTGCATGGCGCGCTCCGCAACAGGGGACTGGATGTCGGAGGCGATTATCGAAAGGCGCCAGGGCGCGTCATACGCTGCCTTGGAGGCAATTGGCGGATGCTTTGGAAGCGCCGGCCCGGCGCGGCAGTTTGGGTGTAAGACGGCGAGGCTGGCGGGTGCGGTACTTTGGGTGTGGGCCGCAGGGGGGGCCTGGGAGGATCAACTCATTGGTCAGTCATAGCGAGTTGTTTGGTTTGGGGCTGCTGCGCAGCCCAGCGGGAGCAAGCTCCCTCGCCACAGGGGTCGCACCCACACTCAAAATTGAAGTCAGATCCAGCTTTTGTGGCGAGGGCGCTTGCTCCCGCTGGCCTGCGCAGCAGGCCCCCTCGCTGTCTCCTCAGAACCTCGGCTTGACGGTCTTCCACTCCGGCCGGTAACGCTGCATCTGCCGCACATCGTCGCGCTGGCGGATGCCGCAACTGAGGAACTGGTCATGCAGCTTGCCCAGTTGATCCCGATCCAGTTCCAAGCCCAGGCCCGGCGCCCGGGTGATCTTCACGCAGCCGTCGACAATCGGCAGCTTGCCACCCTTGATCACTTCTTCATCCGGTTCCTGCCACGGGTAATGGGTGTCGCAGGCGTAGTCCAGGTTCGGCACCGCTGCCGCCACGTGGGCCATGGCCATGAGGCTGATGCCCAGGTGCGAGTTGGAATGCATCGACACGCCCAGGCCGAAGGTGCTGCACATTTTCGCCAGGGCCTGGGTGTCGCGCAGGCCGCCCCAGTAATGGTGGTCGGCCAACACGATCTGCACGCTGTCCAGCGCCACGCTACGGCGGAACTCATCGAAATCGGTGACCACCATGTTGGTCGCCAGGGGCAGCCCCGTGCGCTTGTGCAGCTCGGCCATCCCCTCCAGCCCCGGTGTCGGGTCTTCGTAGTACTGCAGGTCATCCCCCAGCAGCTCGGCCATGCGAATCGAGGTTTCCAGGGACCAGTTACCGTTGGGATCGATGCGCAACGGATAGCCGGGAAATGCCCGTTTCAGCGCCTTGATGCAGGCGACTTCATGCTCCGGATCGAGAGCGCCGGCCTTGAGCTTGATGCTCTTGAAACCATAGTCCTGGATCATCCGCCGGGCCTGGGCAACGATCTGTTGTTCGTTGAGCGCCTCGCCCCAACTGTCGGGCGGGTACGGCGAATCGATGTGCTCGGCGTACTTGAAAAACAGATAGGCGCTGAACGGGATCTCGTCGCGGATCGCGCCGCCCAGCAGGTCCACCAACGGCACGTCCAGGTAATGGGCCTGCAAATCCAGGCAAGCCACTTCGAACGCCGAATAGGCATTGCTCACCGCCTTGCTCGCGTGGGAACCCGGCGCCAGTTCGGCACCGGCAACGCTGGCCGGTTTGTGCGCGGCGACGGTCGCCTGGACGATAGACCGCAACTGGTTGAGGTTGAACGGATCCAGGCCGATCAACTGGCTCTGCAACTGCTGCTGGATCGCCAAGGCCGGCGCATCGCCGTAGCTCTCCCCCAGACCGATGTAACCGTTGTCGCTTTCGATCTCGATGATCGAGCGCAACGCGAACGGCTCATGGATGCCGCTGGCGTTGAGCAAAGGTGGATCGCGAAAAGCGATGGGTGTGACGGTGACGCGTTTGATCTTCATACAGCGGCTCCCGATGGGCCAGGTTTCAAGGCTTGAGAGGTTTGCGACTGATCGACTTCGACAACGGCTTCGGGCCGGCCGGACAGTGAGTTCGGGGTATCGCGCTTCGGTGCGGTGCGAGCGAAAAAGATCACCACGGCGGCGACAAGCGAAGTGGCGGCCAACCCATACAGGCCCCCCTCGATGGAGCCAGTGGTCTGCTCCAGGAAACCGAAGGCCGTCGGCGCCACAAAACCGCCGAGGTTACCGATGGAGTTGATCAAGGCGATCACCGCCGCCGCGATGCGTGCATCCAGGTAGCCTTGGGGAATCGGCCAGAACAACGCCGACGCCGCCTTGAAACCGATCGCCGCAAAACAGATCGCCACGAAGGCAAAGATCGGCCCTCCCGTGGTGGACATGAACATGCCAAACGCAGCGACCACCAGCGTCACCGCGATCCAGGCCTGCTGGAATTTCCATTTGCCGGCCAGGGCGGCAAAGCCGTACATCGCGATGATGGAAATGATCCACGGAATGGAGTTGAGCAAGCCGACCTGGAAGTCTCCCAGGTTGCCCATTTTCTTGATCATGCTCGGTAGCCAGAACGTGGCACCGTAGATGGTCAGGGCGATGGAAAAGTAGATGAAACAGAACAGCGCGATCTGTCGGTCAGCCAACAATTTGAACATCGACGGCTTGATCACCTGGGCCGCCTCCCGGGCCCGTTGCTCTTCGGCGATAGCGGCGATCAATACGGTTTTCTCTTCACTGCTCAGCCATTTCGCCTGGCTCGGATGCGATTGCAGCCAGAACCAGACAAACCCGCACAGCACGATGGAGGCGAAACCTTCGATCAGGAACATCCATTGCCAACCATGCAGCCCCATCCCGCTGATGTGCAGCAAGGCGCCGGACACCGGGCCGGAAATCACCGAGGCGATGGCCGACCCGCTCAGGAAGATCGCCATCGCCTTGCCGCGCTCGTTGGCAGGTAGCCATTGGGTGAAGTAGTAGATGATGCCGGGAAAGAACCCCGCCTCCGCCGCGCCGAGGATGAAGCGCAGCACATAGAAACTGGTTTCGCCGCGCACAAAAGCCATGGCCATGGCCGCCGCGCCCCAGGTGAACATGATGCGCGTCAGCCAGGCCCGCGCGCCGTAGCGTTGCAACAGCATGTTGGACGGCACTTCAAACAGGGCGTAGCCGACGAAGAACAACCCGGCGCCAAGCCCATAGGCGGCAGCGCCGATGCCCAGGTCGGTTTCCAGGTGACTGCGCACGAAACCGATGTTGACCCGGTCGATGTAGTTGACGATGAACATCACCACCACCAACGGCAGTACATGACGTTTGACCTTGGCCGCCGCGAGCGCCAGGGTGCTGTCATGGGTGGAGTCCGTTACGTTATTCAAGGGGTGCCTCCCGATCATTGTTTTTGTGGGAACGGGACGATGATGGACGCGGTGGATTGTTCCCGTCTAATCTAACTTGGCACTTGATTGATACCCGGATTGAATCAATGTTTGAGCTGGCCCAGTTGCGCTGCTTCACCACCGTGGCGACCGAACTCAACTTTCGTCGTGCCGCCGAACGCCTGAACATGACCCAGCCTCCGCTGAGCCGGCAGATCCAATTGCTGGAGCACCACTTGGGCGTCGAACTGTTCACCCGCAGCACCCGCAGCGTGGCGCTCACTGCCGCCGGCCGGGCGTTTTTCATCGAAGCGCAGAACCTGCTGGAACAGGCCCAACAAGCCGCCATCGCCGCCCGGCGCTTTGCCCAGGGTGACATCGGTTCGGTGACCATCAGCTTCGTCGGCAGCGCGGTGTACGAGTTTCTGCCCAAGGTGATTGCCGAGGCCCGGCTGAAACAGCCCCAGGTCAAAATCGTCCTGGCGGAGATGAACACCTACCAGCAGCATGAAGCCCTGCGCGCTCGGCGCATCGACCTGGGCATCGTCCGCTCGCCACTGCTGGAGACCGGCTACGCCACCGAATGCCTGGTGCGCGAACCCTTCGTACTGGCGGTGCCTGCCGGACATCCGCTGGCCAGCGCCGAGACCGTGAGCGTCCAGGATCTGGACGCCCAACCGTTCCTCATGTATTCCCACGCCGCCTACCCGCCCTTCAACGAACTGCTCACCGGCATGCTGCGCTCGGCTCGGGTCGCGCCGCAATTCGTGCAATGGCTGGGGTCGTCGCTGACGATCCTGGCACTGGTCAATGCCGGCATGGGCCTGGCGCTGGTGCCGCGTTGCGCCAGCAGCGTGGTGTTCAAGCAGGTGGTGTTTCGCGAGATCGACCTGGGCGAAGGGGTTCAAAGCGAGTTGCACCTGGTATGGCGCCAGGACAACGACAACCCGGCGTTCACCATGTTGCTGGAAGGAATTCGGGGAGCGGTTCGCGAGGGCCTGTGAATACACCACCGCAGCTAAAAGCCCCCCCCTGTGGCGAGGGAGCTTGCTCCCGCTGGGCTGCGAAGCAGCCCCAAAAAAGACAACGCAATAAACCTGACACACCTCGATGCCGATTCGTGGGGGCTGCTGCGCAACCCAGCGGGAGCAAGCTTCCTCGCCACAAAAACTGGATGCGACGCGCCTTGTGGCGAGGGGATTTATCCCCGCTGGGCTGCGAAGCAGCCCCAAAAAGACAACGCAATAAACCTGACACACCTCGGTGCCGATTCGTGGGGGCTGCTGCGCAACCCAGCGGGAGCAAGCTCCCTCGCCACATTGTTGGCCATCCCCCCCGATGTTCTTTTGACCAGACCTGGCTGATTTCACAAATGGCCTAGCTGTCTGGCTATTCCCGTTGCCTTCGACAAGTTGTACGATGACCGATGAGAGCAAGCGCTCGTATGTTCCGGATACCTACAACAACAAGGAAATCTCCATGAAAAAAGCGACATTGATCGTCAGCTTCTTGTGCCTGTTCAGCGGCTACGCAGCGGCAGCCCCTTCTTCGGCCGAGCAGGAAGTGGCCGAGGCCGTCGACCACCTGACCCAAGCCATGCTGCACAAAGACATCCCACAACTCCAGGCACTGGCCGCCGAGAACCTGACCTACGGGCACTCCAGCGGCAATATCCAGGACAAGAAAGCCTTCATCGCCGACATCGAAACGGGCAAGAGCGCGTTCAAGACCCTGGAAATGCAGAACCAGAAAATCACCTTGTCCGGTGACGTAGCGCTGGTGCGCAACCACTTCTCGGCCCAGGCGCTCAAGGGCACCGAAGTGGTTCCGACGGAAATCGAGAACTTCCAGATCTGGCAGAAGCAGAAGAATGGCAAGTGGCTGCTGATTGGCCGTCAGGCGTTTCGGTTCTGATCGCGATCTGACGGTTGGAATCTCTGTGGCGAGTGAGATCGAGTGAGCACTTCGCGCTCAAGCGGGAGCAAGCTCCCTCGCCACAGAGATGCCTTTTCAGCCCTGGCACCTTGTGTCAGGCCAAGGCCCATTGCTGCCGGTACTCCAACAGGAAATCCACGAAGGCACGCACCCGTTGCGGCACGTACCGGCCATGGGGATACAGCAGTGTGAAAGGTCGTGACCGTCCCCCGAAAGGCTGCAACACCTCCACCAGCCGGCCATCCGCGAGTTCCTGTTCGACGATGAATCGATAGGTCTGGAACAACCCGGCGCCATGCTTGGCCAGCGTCACGCCGCCAAGCACATCGTCCGAACAACAATATCCCCCTTCGCCGAACACCTCCTTTTCTTTGCCCTCGACATTGAACAACCAGGAAATCCGTCGCCCGCTACTGGGCAATTCGAACTGGATGCACTCGTGATCGTCCAGGTCTTCAAGGGTCTGCGGCGTGCCGGCCTTGCGCAGGTAGTCCGGTGAGGCGACCACCGCCAGATTCGCGTCTTCCAACAACCTGGCGATCATGGAGGAGTCCGGCTGGGCCCGCACCCGGATGGCGAGGTCATAACCTTCGGCAACGAAATCGATGTTTCGATTGCTCAGGTGCAGGTCCACAGTCACTTGCGGGTACAGCGCTCGAAAGGCCGGCAGCAACGGCAGGATGCGGTGATGGCCGTAGGTAGTGGGCAGGCTGATGCGCAGTTGCCCGGACGGCACCGATTGCGCGCCCATCATTTCCTGTTGCGCCTCGACCAGTTGCGTCAACGCCTGCCGACATTGCTCGAAATAGGTCTTGCCGGCTTCGGTCAGGCGGATGCTGCGGGTGGTGCGTACGAAAAGCCTTGAACCCAGGCGCTCTTCCAGGCGAAAGATCGAGCGGCTCACTGCCGCCGGGGTAACCCCCGCCAACTGCGCCGCCGCCGTGAAGCTGCCCGCCTCCGCCGCCAGGCAGAACAGTTCTATGCTGCCCAACTGCAGGTCTTCGAAATGACGCTTCATGATTCATTACACCGCGTATCAACTGAAGTTTCCAAAGGCCTGTTTATCAGTCTGCGGCGTATAAATACAGTGGCCTTCCACCGCGCAGGGTTGTCCTGCGCTCATTTCCATCAGTTGGAGTGCAACATGCCTTTCGTCAATGTGCGAATTACCCGAGACGGCGTCACCCGTGAACAGAAAGCCCAGGTGATTTCCGAAATCACCGAAACCCTCCAGCGCGTACTGGGCAAGGACCCGCATTTGACCCACATCGTGATCGAGGAAGTCGACACGGATAACTGGGGATACGCGGGCATGACCACGACGGAGTATCGAAGTCTTCCCAAGGAATAACGCCCTGCCCCTCCCGAGCCCGGTCCAACTGACCGGGCTTTTTTCTGCCTGCGACAATCCTGTGAGCGTTACCGGCGAACCTGGGTTTGCAATCAGCCGGGAACATTGTGTGTGGCCCCGACCATTGATTACATGACGTATCAACTCAAGTACCAGAAGCCTTATTTATCAAACCCTGGCGCATCAATACCCTGGACTCAACCACCGCCAACACAGGCGCACCGGTTCAACTCAATGTGATCAGGAGTCAATCATGAGCCTCAAACAAACCGTCATCATCACCGGCGCTTCCAGCGGGATCGGCCTGGGTTTGGTCAAAGCGTTCCTGGGTCGGGGCTATAACGTGGTGGGCAATGCCCGCTCCCCGTCCGGCCTGGAGGCTGCCGCCGCCGACCTCGGCCACCCGGCCGGCTTCATCGGCGTGGCCGGCGACATCGCTGACCCGGCCACCTCAACCGCCCTCATCACCCAAGCCGTCGCGGCGTTTGGCGCCGTTGACGGGCTGGTGAACAACGCCGGCTTCTTCCTGCCAAAACCCTTCGTCGAATACAGCCCCCAGGATTTGGACGCGCTACTGGACACCAACCTCAAGGGTCTGGTCTACGCCAGCCAGGCCGCTGCCGCGCACATGATCGGGCGCCAACAAGGCTTTATCATCAACATTTCAGCCGCCGTGGCCCTGCAACCGAACATCCAGGTGCCGGCAGCACTGCCGGTGTTGATCAAGGGCGGCGTCAACCAGATGACCCGCGCCCTGGCCCTGGAGCTGTCGCCCCACAACATCAAGGTCAACGCGGTCGCCCCCGGCATCATCGACACGCCCATGCACGACCCGGCGCACCGCGCATTCCTCGACAACCTGGCCCCAGCCGGTCGGGTGGGCACCATCGAGGAAATTGCCGAGGCCGTGTTGTACCTGGCGGGCGCCGATTTCACGACTGGCGCGATACTGCCGGTGGACGGCGGGATGAGCACAGGCAAGTGGTAAAGAGGCAAGTGGTAAAAAGAAAAACCCCGAAGGCAGAACCTTCGGGGTTTTCATGACGCATCGAATTCAGAGCGTGTAGGAGATGCCGGCCTGCACGGTTCGCGGTGCACCCGGGTAGGCATAGACGCCCCCGAATGCACCCTCTTCGTAGTCGGCGTCAAACAGGTTCTTCAGGTCCAGGTTGAGGCGGATCCGCTCGTTGACCTTGTAGTAACCGAGCAGGTCCACGACGGTGTAGCTGTCCATGGAAAACGGGTTGACGCCCATCTTCCCGGCCCGCTCATCGACGTACCTGGCCCCCAGTCCCAAGCCCAGCCCTTTAAGGCCTCCGTCCTGGAACTCATAGACGTTCAACAGGCTGAAGCTGTTCCTTGGTACGTTGAGCAGTCGGCTACCCTTCTCGAAGGTGTTGTCCTTGACCACTTCGGCGTCCACATAAGCGTAGCCGCCGATCACGCGCCATTCCGGCGTCAGGTTTCCCGCCACGTTCAGGTCAAAACCACGACTCCGTACTTCACCGGCGGCCACATTAAGTGTCGAGTCCTGTGGATCTGAGGTGAGCACATTGCGTTTTTCGATTTGGTACACCGCGGCATCTACGCTTACCTGACGATCCAGCGCTTCCCACTTGATGCCCATTTCATAAGATTTGCCCTCTTCAGGCTTGAATCCACCACCCTGCGCATTGCGTCCGGTGTTGGGTTTGAAAGAACGAGCCGTATTCGCGTAGACAGCCACCGTGTCGGTCAAGTCGTAGATCACTCCCAGACGCGGAGTGACGGCGTTATGGCTGGCATCCCAGTCACCATTGGCGGTAGCAAAATTCTCGTACTTATGCTCGAACCGCTCGAAACGCGCCCCAGCCAACAACTTCAAGCGCTCAGTCAGCGCCACCTGATCCTGGACGAACACGCCAAACGTCTTGAGGTTTTCCTGGTCATCGGTGGGCTTGCGCGTCAATGCCGGGCGTGGCTGGCCATACACCGGGTCGAAGATATCGATCGGGTAAGCCCCGACGACGCCGGAGGAACGCTGGATGATGGACTGGTAGTCGTAGTCTTCATACTCGATACCCGTCAGCAACGTGTGCTCGAACCCGCCAGTGGAAAAATGCCCGGTGAGGTTGAGTTGGGTGTCGCGGTCGGTCCACTCCAGCTTGCGGTAGTTGAAGTTGCGACCCAGGGTGCGCCCATCGGCGGCGATGCCGTTGCCTTCGATGGCATTGCCCTGCAAGGTGCCGTCGAGCCATTGGGTACCGCCGGCCAGGGTCCAGTCGTCGTTGAGCATGTGCTCGAAACGCACCTGCAGCATGTTGTTGTCGTTATGCAGCTTGCCGACGTCTTTTTCACCGAAGAACGTATCCCGCGACGCGGTGCCGCGCTGGCCGGCGTAATGAGTCAAGCCACGGTCCAGCGGCGCATTGTTGCGCATGAAGTCGCCTTCGAAGGTCAGGCGCGTGGTGTCGTTGACCTGCCAGGACACCACGGGTGCAACGCCGTAACGCTCGGTCTCGACGTGATCGCGGAACGTGTCGCCGCCCTCGCCGATCACGTTCAGGCGATAAGCCAGGCGCCCTTCTTCATCCAACGGACCGGACGCGTCCAGCGTACCGCGACGCATCCCCTGGTCGCTGACCTGGCTACCCAGGGTCACCGTGCGCTCGGCCAACGGCTGCTTGGACACCACGTTGAAGGTACCGCCGGGATCGCCCCGGCCATAGAGCATGGTGGCCGGGCCGCGCAAGACCTCCAGCCGCTCGATGGTGTTGGCGTCAGGCATGTTCGGGTAGCCACGGTTGATCGGGAAACCGTTGCGGTAGAACTCTCCGGTAGTGAAACCGCGTACGGTGAAAGTAGTCAGGCCCTGGCCGCCGAAGTTGTTACCCCGGCCGACTCCTCCAGCGTAATCGAGGGCGTCCTGCAGACGCGTGGCGCCAAGGTCTTCGACGACGTCGCGAGACACCACGGAAATGGATTGCGGGGTTTCATGGATCGCCGTGTCGGTACGGGTGGCACTGGCCGAACGGGTGGCGTGATAGCCCTTCACCGGTCCCTGTGCTGATTCATAGTCGGCGCTACCGACGATATCCGTGGCTTGCAACTCAAGGGAAGCCGGCTTGGCAGGGACTGGCTGTTCAGCCCAGGTGGAAACGGAATAAGCCTGGAGCACACACAGTGAAACGAGTATCCGACGCATCGATGCACAATCCTAATGGAAAAAAGCCTCCACGTCGGGAGGCTGACAAGAATGTGTCGCGAAAGATACAGCAACTCATTTCTGTTTGATATCTATTCCCATTAACGCCGATATTTTTTGTGACCGGTCAGTCCGTCATCGCGAGCAAGCTTTGCTCCACAGGGGATTGCTCGCGATGACGCAGAACAATTTCCCAAACCCTACTGAGCCACCGCAGTCGACTCCTGCTCCACCCGCTGGAAGAACACCTGCGCCCGATGATCCTGGGTATAGGCCACATTCAACCGCAACCAATCGCACGCCTCGCCCTGGGGCAGGAACGTCGAGCCTTGGGACAGTTGGATTTGCAGCTCCCGGGCGATCTGCTGCACCCGTTGTGCCGCCAGGTACCGAGGCCTGGCCCAGACGAACATCCCCCCCAGCGGCTCGGCAAACACCTCCCAGTGGGCTGGGTCCAGTTGGCGCAGCGTACTTGCCATCTGCTTGTTCAGGCGCTGGCGCAAGCGCTGGATCAACTTGCGATAAGCACCGTTGGCCAGCAACGTCGCCACCACGTTTTCTGCCAGCAGCGAACAACCGATGCCGGTAATCATCTTGACTTCGGCCAGGCGCTGGATGATCTCGGGATGGGCGACCACGTAACCGATGCGCAGCGAACTGGACAGCGTCTTGGAAAAACTCGCCAGGTAGATCACCCGGTCCAAGGCATCCAGGGAGGCCAGGCGTGAGGTCGGACCATTCTGGAAATCGGCGTAGATGTCGTCCTCGATGAGGCGGAAGTCATGGGCCGTTGCCAGTTGCAGCAGACGATAAGCCACGCTTGGCGCCAGGCTGGTGCCAGTGGGGTTCTGGTACATGATGTTGATGAAGAAATACGAGGGCTTATGCTCGCCGAGAAGCTGTTCCAGGCGGGCGATGTCCGGGCCTTGGGCGGTTCTCGGCACCGCCACGGTCTTGACCCCATTCAGTTTCAGCAGATTGAACAGGTTGTAGTAGCCAGGACTTTCCACCAGCACCAGGTCACCGGGCTTGAGCAGGGTTCGCACCAGCAGGTCGAGGCCCTGGCTGGCACCTTGGGTGGTGATGATTTGCGTCGGGTCGACATGAATATCGATCAGGCCCAGGCGCTTTTGAAGGTGCAGGCGCAGATGAGGCGAGCCCAGCGGGGTGCTGTAGTTGAACAACGCATGGTTGTCGCTGCGCACCACTTGGCGGATCGCCTGGCCCAGGTCGGTGTCGTCGCGCCAGGCATCGGGCAGCCAGCCACACCCCAGCTTGAGCTGCGTCGACTCATTGTCGAACAACCGCCACCGCGCGTTATCCGTTTCCGGCTCCGGCTCCACGGGCCGGACCAACTGCTGCGCGACAAAAAAACCCGCGCCATGTCGAGACTCCAGTACCCCGCTGGCAACGAGTTGGTCATAGGCCTTGATCACGCTCGACAGGCTCAAGCTGTTTTCCCGGGCCAGTTGACGAATGGACGGCATGCGCGCACCGGGGCGGATGCCATGGGCGTTGATCCAGCCCATGAGGTGCGTCACGAGCTGCCGGATCACAGGCTCGGCAACGTTGCGATCAATCTTCAGGTCCACGGCTGGCACTCTTGGCTAAGTGTTCTCGAATTTCGAGCGAACAGTTAAGCACAAATGGCCTGGGTCTGTTCCTTGTTTGCGCTGTGCCCGGCAGTGATAGTCCCCGAGACTTCATGCACACCTCTAAGGAACACCCTTGAACCCATCGCATCGACATTCCTGGGGACTGGCTTTCGGCCTTTGCCTGATCACCCTTGCGGTCAACCTGCAGGCGCCGCTGTACACCACCTACGCGCAGTTGTCCGGCTACGGGGCCGGAGCCACGGCGGTGGCGTTTTCCGGTTATGTGCTGGGCGTACTGCCGGTCCTGCTGGCGTTCGGCGGGCTGGCCGACCGGGTGGGACGCAAGCCGTTGATCCTGGTCGCCCTCGGGCTGTCGATGCTGGCGACGCTGGTGACACTGCTCTGGCCGAGCCTGGAAGCCCTGGGCGTGGCGCGCCTGATGATGGGGGTCGGCACAGGGCTGGCCTCGGCCACATCAACCGCCTATATGGCCGAGCTCATGGCAACCCGCGATCCCCGCTCGCCGGCCAACCGGGTCACCGCCAGCACCTCCCTGGGCTTTGGCCTGGGCGCGGCGTTGACCAGTCTGTTCCTGTTCGTCCATCACAGCGCCACGCCCGGCAGCTTCTGGTTGCAGTTGATGCTGGCTGCAATGGCGATCGTCGTGGTCTGGCGCTTACCGGACCCGGCGCAGAAAATCAAAGATGCACCGTTGCTGCGCCTGCCGTTGTTTCCCGCCGGCAGCCTGCCCTACAGTTTTTCCATGCTGTTGGCCTGGGCGACCTCGGGCCTGGTCATTGCCATATTGCCATCGGTGCTGGCGACCCGCGACTTGCAGCGTTGGTCGGGCCTGTCGACCTTTACGGTGATCAGTTGCGGCTTGCTCTTCCAGCCCTGGGTTCGACGCATGCAGCCGGCCAGGGCCACGGGCTTGGGCCTGTTGATCCTGCCTGCGAGCTACGCGTTGCTGGCCTGGGGCGCGAGCGCCGGCTCCCTGCTCGCCGTGTTGCTGGGAGCGCTGGGCGCCAGCAGCGCTTGCTACGGTTTCCTGTACTTGGGTGGGTTGTCGGCCGTCACGGCCATGGCTGGCGCGGAAAAGGCCCGGGTCAGTGCCGGGTTTTTCCTGTTCGCCTATGTCGGGTTCAGCATCCCGGTGGTGGTGACCGGGTTGCTGGCCGATCATTTCGGCGCGGACGTGGCGTTGATCGTGTTCGGCCTGGCGTTATTGGCTGGGGTGTCTGTTACCGGATGGCGCATCGTCCGGACCGAGGCTTATGTGAGCCACCTGTCCCACGGCTGAAACAACCAACCGGTGGCGAGGGAGCTTGCTCCCGCTGG
Organism: Pseudomonas sp. NFACC51; assembly: GCF_900103575.1. Lineage (NCBI taxonomy): Bacteria > Pseudomonadati > Pseudomonadota > Gammaproteobacteria > Pseudomonadales > Pseudomonadaceae > Pseudomonas > Pseudomonas sp. NFACC51. Next base: position 64,318 of record NZ_FMXH01000002.1, read on the forward strand.
GTTGCGCAGCGACCCCAACATTCTGCGATTGCTGCGCAATCGAGCGGGAGCAAGCTCCCTCGCCACAGAGGCTGACTGAAGGATTGGGGAAGCCTTGGACAGCTCGACACTGCGCTCGGCAAAGTCGTATACCATATCCCCACCTAAGCCGAACGACCCGCCGCCGTGACTTTATCCAAGTTCAACCTGCCTGATCTGGGCAACACCCCTTCCACCTCGGAAATCATCACCCGCCATCTGCGCGATGCCATCGTGGCCGGGCACTTTGCCGAGGACGAGCCTATTCGCCAGGATGACATCGCCCGGCAGTTCAACGTCAGCAAGATCCCCGTGCGCGAAGCCCTCAAGCGCCTGGAGGCCGAGGGCCTGGTGATGTTCCAGCGCAATCGCGGGGCGATGGTGACGCGCATTTCCGAGGCAGAGCTGGCGCAAATGTTCGAAGTGCGGATGCTGCTGGAAGACAAAGTACTGCGCCTGGCGATTCCCAACATGACCGAAGCCACCTTCGCCCGCGCCGAAAGCATCTGCCGGGAGTTCATCGGTGAAGACGACGTAGGGCGTTGGGCGGAACTGAACTGGCAGCTGCATGCCTGCCTCTACGAACCGGCGCAGCGGCCGTTCATGGTGAGTCTGATCCGCTCGGTCCACGACAAGCTGGAGCGTTATTTGCGCATGCAGATGAGCCTTTCGGCCGGCAAGGAGCGCGCCGATCACGAGCACCGGGAAATCATCAAGGCCTGCCGCGCCGGTGACGTCGAGCGAGCCGTGATGCTGCTGGACGAACACATCGCCGGGGTCTGCGAGACCTTGTTCAAGTTCCTGCCTTCCAGCCATTGATGGGCCGGCACTGTGCCGATTTCGTCATCGGCGACAGGTAAAACCATCAAGCCGTCGCCCCCTGGCGCGGGCCACGCTTGCCGTCACTCATCTGAACGGACGTGGCCCTCCCATGAAACGCATCACCGTGATCGACTCCCATACCGGCGGCGAACCGACCCGACTGGTCACTGGCGGTTTTCCTGACCTGGGCCAGGGCAGCATGGCCGAGCGCAAGCAACGCCTGGCCACGGAACACGACGCCTGGCGCACCGCCTGCGTGCTGGAACCGCGGGGCAGCGATGTGCTGGTGGGGGCGCTGCTCTGCGAGCCGGAGGACCCGAGCGCCTGTGCCGGCGTGATCTTTTTCAACAACAGCGGCTACCTGGGCATGTGCGGCCACGGCACCATCGGCCTCGTGGCGTCACTGGCCCACCTGGGTAGGATCGGCCCCGGCGTGCACAGCATTGAAACCCCGGTGGGCACGGTACAGGCAACCTTGCACGAAGACCGCTCGGTCAGCGTACGCAACGTGCCGGCCTACCGTTACCGCAAGGCCCTGGCCCTGGAGGTGCCCGGCATCGGCCAGGTGGTGGGCGACGTGGCCTGGGGCGGCAATTGGTTTTTCCTGATCGCCGAACATGGCCAACGCGTGGCCGGCGATAACCTCGACGCGTTGACCGCCTACACCTACGCCGTACAGCAAACCTTGGAGCAGCAGGGTTTTCGCGGCGAGGACGGCGGCTTGATCGACCACATCGAACTGTTTGCCGACGACCCGCAAGCCGACAGCCGCAACTTCGTGCTCTGTCCCGGCAAGGCCTATGACCGCTCCCCTTGCGGTACCGGCACCAGCGCCAAACTGGCGTGCCTGGCGGCCGATGGAAAACTGCAACCCGGCCAGATCTGGCGCCAGGCCAGTGTCATTGGCAGCGAGTTCGAGGGCTCCTACGAGCGCTCGGGCGAGCGCGTCGTGCCGACCATTCGCGGTCGCGCCTACATCAGCGCCGAAACCACACTGATCATCGAAGCCGATGACCCGTTCGCCTGGGGCATTCGTCCGTGAGCGAAGGCCATGTCGCCGACGTGATCATCATCGGCGCGGGCATCATCGGTGCGGCCTGTGCCCAGGCATTGGCCCGACGCAACGTCAACGTGTTGGTGCTGGACGCCGGTTGGCACGGCGCCACGGCGGCCGGCATGGGGCACCTGCTGGTGCTCGATGACAACCCGGCGGAGCTGGCCCTCAGTCAATATTCCCTGCAACGCTGGCGCGAGCTGGCCCCAGCCCTGCCCGACGGCTGCGCCTGGCGCAACAACGGCACCTTGTGGCTGGCGGCCAATGCCGAAGAAATGGCGGTGGCCCATAGCAAATACCTGAACCTGCTGGCCCATGACGAAGCCTGTGAGCTGATCGGCCACGCCGCGCTGCATCAGCGTGAACCCGAGCTGCGCCCGGGGCTGGAAGGTGGGTTGCTGATCAAGGGTGACGGCATCCTCTACGCCCCGGCGGCCGCGCGCTGGATGCTGGACGCGCCCACCATTCGCCAGCAACGGGCGCAGGTCAGCGAAGTTGACGGTCATCGCGTGCGCCTTGATGACGGTCGCTGGTTGAGCGCCGAAGCGGTGGTCCTCGCCAATGGCATCCAGGCCACTGAATTGTGCCCGGAGTTGCCGATCGTGCCGAAGAAGGGCCACCTGCTGATCACCGACCGCTACCCCGCTACCGTCACCCACACCCTGGTGGAACTGGGCTACGTCACCAGCGCCCATAACGCCAGCGGACCGTCAGTGGCGTGCAATATACAGCCGCGCCCGACCGGGCAATTGTTCATTGGCGCCTCGCGGCAGTTCGGCACGCTTGACCCTCAGGTGGAAGGCTGGATGCTGGCGAAGATGCTCAAGCGCGCCGTCGAATACCTGCCAGGATTGGCGCATCTGAACGGCATCAGGGCCTGGACCGGTTTTCGCGCAGCGAGCCCCGACGGCTTGCCCCTGGTGGGCCAACATCCACAGCGCCAGGGACTGTGGCTGGCGGTGGGTCACGAAGGCCTGGGGGTCACCACGGCACCGGCGACGGCCGACCTGCTGGTCGCCCAACTGTTCAACGAAACTTCGCCGCTGGCGCCTCAAGCTTACCTGCCGCAGCGTTTCCTTGGAGAGCCGGCCCATGCCTGAAGCCCGACACAAGTCCTTGTGGCGAGGGAGCTTGCTCCCGCCGGATTGCGCAGCAGTCCCCTGGATTGGCCTGACACACCGAGTTGTCAGATCGTTGTCGGGGCCGCTGCGCGCCCCAGCAGGAGCAAGCTCCCTCGCCACGGGATGGGCGTTTGGCGCTGATATCCCTTTACCCCTGGAGGATTGCTCCCATGCCTGATCTATTCCTCGACGGCCACCCCTTGTCAGTGGCCAACGGCACCAGCGTCGCGGCGGCACTGGCGTTGGGCGCGGATGGTTGCAGTCGCACCTCGGTCAGCGGCCAGCGCCGTGCGCCCTTGTGCGGCATGGGTATCTGCCAGGAGTGCCGGGTGCTGATCGACGGTCGTCGACGCCTGGCCTGCCAGACCTTGTGCCTCGATGGCATGCATGTGCAGACCCGACCATGAACGAAACCACCGACCTGCTGATCATCGGCGCCGGCCCCGCCGGCATGGCCGCCGCCCTCGCCGCAGCCAGCAGCGGCGCGCGCATCGTGCTGCTCGACGACAATCCGCTGCCCGGTGGGCAGATCTGGCGCGACGGCCCCCAGGCCAACCTGCCCAGCGCCGCCCGACGCCTGCGCGAGCAACTGCACACCTGCGCCAACGTACGTTGCCATGCCGGCACCCGTGTGATCGCCTGCGCGGCGGATAAAACCTTGCTGGTGGAAGATGCCGAGCGCGGCTGGCAAATCAGCTACGAGCGCTTGATTCTCTGCACCGGTGCCCGCGAACGACTGCTCCCGTTTCCCGGCTGGACACTCCCCGGCGTGACCGGTGCTGGCGGCTTGCAGGCGCTGATCAAGGGTGGCTTGCCGGTGCGCGGCGAACGGCTGGTCGTCGCTGGCAGCGGCCCCTTGCTACTGGCCAGCGCCGCCACGGCAAAGCATCAAGGTGCACAGGTGCTGCGCATCGCCGAGCAGGCCCGTCGCGGCGCCGTCGCCGGTTTCGCCGCACAACTGCCGCGCTGGCCGGGGAAGTTTTTCCAATCGTTCAGTCTGTTCGACCGGCACTACCGCACCGAAACCCACGTGGTGGAAGCGCTCGGTCGGGAACGGCTGGAGGGCGTGCGCCTGCATCAGCAAGGCAAGACGATTGAATTGGCCTGCGACCGGCTCGCCTGTGGTTTCGGGCTCATTCCCAATACCCAATTAGGCCAGGCCCTGGGTTGCGCGGTTGAAGACCAGGCGCTGGCGGTTGACGCCTGGCAAGCGACCACTCGCCATGAACATTATGCGGCAGGCGAATGCACCGGTTTCGGCGGCAGCGAACTGGCGCTGGTGGAAGGCGCCATCGCCGGCCATGCCGCCGTCGGCAATAGCGCGGCTGCCCAGCAACTGTGGCCGCGCCGCGCACGTTGGCAGGGTTTCGCCGGGGCATTGAACCAGGCCTTCGTCCTCGATCCACGGCTCAAGACCTTGGCCCGCAGCGACACCCTGGTCTGCCGCTGCGAAGACGTACCGTACGGCGAACTGGTCGGCCACGAAAACTGGCGCGAAGCAAAACTGGCAAGCCGCTGCGGCATGGGCGCCTGCCAGGGCCGAGTGTGCGGCGCCGCCCTGGAACACCTGTTCGGCTGGACACCGCCCGCCCCCCGCCCGCCCTTCAGCCCGGCGCGAATCGAAACCTTGCTGGCCCTGGAAGAAACCCCACCCACCTGACTGATCTGCACTCACCCCAATCCCCTGTGGGAGCGAGCCTGCTCGCGATAGCGGCGTGACAGACGGCGCATTTTCGATTGACACTCCGACATCGCTCCCACAAAAAAGACAACGCCGGCCATGTACCCCTCGCTCCCCCCCTTCGCCCCCTGCGACCTCGACACCCTGCTGCGCAGCCTGCAGCCCATCTCCGCGCTGCTGGACACCCTCGCTGACGTGGTGTTTTTCATCAAGGACAAGCAGGCCCGCTACGCCTTCGTCAACCAGACCCTGGCCCGCCGCTGCGGGTTCAAACACAGCGGCGACCTGCTCGGCCTCACCGCCGAACAGGTGTTCCCCGAGCGCTTCGGCCCGCTGTACACCGAACAGGACCGCCGGGTGCTGGCCAGCGGGCGGGAGCTGGCCGACCAACTCGAACTGCATTTGTATTACGGCAACCAACCCGTATGGTGCCTGACCCACAAGCTCGCCCTGCACGATCCAAACGGCCAGATCGTCGGCCTGGCCGGTATTTCCCGCGACCTGCAACTGCCGCAATCGGGCCATCCGGCGTTCCACAAACTGGCGGCGGTGGACGCCCATATCAAGCAGCACTTCGCCCGCCCCATCAGCCTTGCCGAGCTGACCGCCATTGCAGAATTGTCGGTGGCGCAATTGGAGCGGCACTGCAAGCGCATCTTCCAACTCACGCCGCGGCAGATGATTCACAAGGCACGGCTGGAAGAAGCCTCGCGGCTGTTACTCGACAAAGACCTGCCGATCACCGAGATCGCCCTGCGCTGCGGTTACACCGACCACAGCGCCTTCAGCCGCCAGTTCCGGGCCCTGACCAGCCTGTCCCCCAGCCAATATCGCGAGAATCAGCGCTGACCCTTGTTCCCTCATGGGGCATCGAGCCCCGTGGGTGCTCCCATCTGTAACACCCTGGCGCCAGCACCACCCTTGCCCTGCTCGTTACCGCCCGGCATGAAAGCCTCTGGACCAGCCCTCCGGTGGCATTACTGCGGCTCTACCAGAAACAGGCACGCTGATTGCTTATCTAATATCGTATACGAAATCCTCAATACGATATCTCACCGCATTTATTCGACAGCGAGGCATTTATGAAAAACCCTGCATTGGCCGTAGCCCTCAGCGTTGTCCTCACCCCGCTTTTCATCGCCCCCGCCCACGCCGACAAGCTCGACGACATCGTCGGCTCCGGCAAGCTGCGTTGCGCCGTGACCCTGGACTTCCCCCCGATGGGCTTTCGCGACGAAAGCAATAAACCGGCGGGATTCGACGTGGACTATTGCAACGATCTGGCGAAGGTCCTCGGTGTAGATGCCGAAGTGGTGGAAACCCCATTCTCCGACCGAATCCCCGCGCTGCTGTCCGGTCGCGCCGATGTCATCGTCGCCTCCACATCCGACACCTTGGAGCGAGCCAAGACCGTGGGCCTGACCGTGCCCTACTTCGCCTTCCAGATGGTCGTGCTGACCCGCGACAACACCGGCATCAACAGCTACGCCGACCTCAAGGGCAAAGCCCTGGGCAATACCAGCAGCACCTACGAAGCCATCGCCCTGGAGAAGGACCAGAAGAGCTGGGGCAGCGGCAGCTTCCGCGCCTACCAGTCGCAGAACGACACCTTGCTGGCCGTCGCCCAGGGGCACATCGATGCCACCGTGGTAACCAACACCGTGGCCGCCGCGACCATCAAGTCGGGCAAGTACAAGGGCCTGAAGATCGCCGGTGACGCGCCCTACGTCATCGACTACGTGTCCCTCGGTGCCAAGCGCAGCGAATACGGCCTGCTCAACTACCTCAACCTGTTCGTCAACCAGCAGGTGCGCACGGGTCGCTACAAGGAACTGTTCGTCAAATGGGTGGGCAGCGACATCCCGCCGGCCAACCTGACCGTTCCCCAGGTCTATTACTGAGGATCGGCGCATGCCAAGCACGCCTGTCCGTGTGAAAGGCCGCAGCCTGGTGGAGGGTGCCGCCCAGGGCGCCCTGCTGTTCGCCGAGGTGGGGCTGAGTTTCTGGGGCGGGGTCGATCCAGCCAGCGGCGAAGTCATCGACCGCCACCATCCCTTGAGTGGTCAGCGCCTGGCAGGGCGCGTGCTGGCGATCCCCAGCGGACGCGGCTCCTGCACCGGCAGCAGCGTCTTGATGGAGCTGATCAGCAACGGCCACGCACCCGCGGCCCTGGTGCTCGCCGAAGCCGATGAAATCCTGACCCTGGGCGTGCTGGTGGCGCAGGTGATTTTCCAACGCTCGCTGCCGGTGCTGTGCGTGGGGCATGAGGCCTTCAATGGGCTGCGCGGCCAGGGTTTCGTGCGCCTGGAAGGCGACGTCCTGACACTGTCTGGCCGGCCCCCAAACGACGGTTGGCAAGGTTCCGACGCAGCGCCGCAGCCGTCCACTTTCTCAACCCTGGAGCTGAACGAACAGGACCGGGCATTGCTCGACGGCACCCACGGCAAGGCTGCCCAAGTGGCGATGCAGATCGTGCTGCGCATGGCCGAGATCCAGGGCGCCACGCAACTGCTGGACGTGACCCAGGCCCACATCGACGGCTGTATCTACACAGGTCCAGCCAGCCTGCGCTTTGCCGAGCAACTGGTGCAGTGGGGGGCAAAGGTTCGCGTCCCCACCACGCTCAACTCCATCTCCGTGGACCAGCGGCGCTGGCGGGAACTGGGTGTCGATCCGGCCTTGGGCGAGCCGGCCAGTGCCTTGGGCGATGCCTACATGGCGATGGGTGCGCAACTGAGTTTCACCTGCGCGCCCTACCTGCTGGACACCGCGCCAAAGGCCGGCGAACAAATCGTCTGGGCTGAATCCAACGCCGTGGTCTACGCCAACAGCGTGCTGGGCGCGCGTACGCAGAAGTACCCGGACTTCCTCGATATCTGCATTGCCCTGTGCGGGCGAGCGCCGTTGACCGGCTGCCATCTCGACGACCCGCGCAAGGCCCGGCTGATCGTCGACGTGCCGGCGCTGGGTCACGTCGATGACAGTTTCTATCCGCTGCTGGGCTATCACATCGGCGGCCTGGCAGGCCGGCGCATTCCGTTGATACGTGGCCTGGAACACGCCGCGCCCACCCTGGACGACCTCAAGGCCTTTGGCGCCGCGTTCGCCACCACCAGCGCCGCGCCGTTGTTCCACATCGCCGGGGTGACGCCCGAAGCCCTTGATCCGGCCGATGTCCTGGAGCGCGACGTCACCTTGGCGCAGGAAAGCGTCGATGCCGCAGGCCTGCTTGCCAGTTGGCGTGAGCTCAACAGCGCCCGGGACAACTGGGTGGACGTGGTGTCCCTGGGCAATCCGCATTTCTCCCTCAGTGAATTCGCCACCCTCGCGACCTTGTGCGCCGGTCGGGTCAAGCATCCGTATGTGGTGCTGGCGATCACCTGCGGTCGGACGGTGTTGGAACAGGCGCGCAGAGCCGGGTATCTGGCCGCCATCGAGACCTTCGGTGCAGTGCTGGTGACCGACACCTGCTGGTGCATGTTGGGCGAACCGGTGATCCCGCCCCACGCCACCACCCTGATGACCAATTCCGGCAAATACGCCCACTACGCACCCGGCCTGGTCGGTCGCGGCGTGCACTTTGCCGCCCTTGCCGAATGCGTCGAGGCCGCGTGTACCGCCGCAACCGCCGGCCAGCCGCCGACGTGGCTGCAACCCACCCGCACCGGGAGCCAGCCCCATGTTTGACTACAGCTTCCAATGGCGCCCGGCCTTGCGCGCCCTGCCCGACATGCTCGCCGGGGCCTGGGTGACGTTCGAGACCGCTGCGCTGTCGATGATTTTCGGCGTACTGATCGCCCTGGTGCTGACGGTAATGCGCCAGGCCCCGAATCGCTTGCTGCGGGGCGTGGGCAATGGCTGGGTGTCCATCGCCCGCAACACGCCCTCGCTGTTCCAGATCTACATCCTCTACTTCGGCCTCGGCTCCCTCGGGCTGCACGTCAGTTCCTGGCTGGCCTTGCTGGCCGGGATCACCTTCAACAACGCCGGCTACCTGGCGGAAAACTTTCGCGGCGGTCTCAAGGCCGTGCCCGGTACGCAAATGCGCGCCGCCCGCTCCTTGGGGATGAGCGCCTTCCAGGCGTACCGGATGATCATCGTCCCGCAACTGTTGCGCATCGTGTTCTACCCGTTGACCAACCAGATGGTCTGGGCGGTGTTGATGACGTCCCTGGGCGTGGTCGTCGGCCTGAACAACGACCTCACCGGTGTCACCCAGGAATACAACGTCAAGACCTTCCGCACCTTCGAATACTTCGCCCTCGCGGCGGTGCTGTATTACCTGATCGCCAAGCTGATCGTCGGGTTGGCCCGGCTGTTGTCTTGGCGGCTGTTTCGGTATTGAGGAGCGTGGGTCATGTTCTCTACAAGCCTCAGCGTTAACGACCTGCTGTATTTGCTCGAAGGGGCCTGGGTCACGCTGCAACTGACCGTCTGGTCGATCCTTTTGGGCACCCTGGCCGGGTTGCTGTTCGGTCTGTTGCGGGCGTTGTTGCCACGGGCCAGCCTGCCGTTGGCCTGGTTGCTGGACGTGTTCCGCAGCGTGCCGCTGCTGATCCAGTTCGTGCTGTTCAACTCGCTCAAGAGCATCGCCGGCCTGAACCTCAGCGCCTTCGCCGTCGGTTGCATCGTCCTCGGCGTCTATGCCGCGGCTTACTTCACCGAGATCGTCCGCGGTGGCGTGCTGGCGGTGCCGTTGAGCACCCGCCGGGCCAGTCGGTCACTGGGCCTGAGCTATGTGCAGGACCTGCGCTTCATCGTCCTGCCGATTGCCACGCGGGTGGCGTTTCCCGGCTGGCTGAACCTGGTGCTGGGCGTGATGAAAGACACCGCGCTGGTGATGTGGATCGGCATCGTTGAATTGCTGCGGGCATCGCAAACCATCGTCACGCGCATTCAGGAACCCCTGCTGGTGCTGTGCATCGCGGGCCTCATTTACTACGTCATGAGCCTGGTGGTCGCCCGCCTTGGCGCACGCCTGGAAAGAAGGTGGCAGGAAAATGATTGAGATCGAAAACGTGCACAAATCCTTCGGTGACCTGGAGGTGGTCAAGGGCGTGAGCCTGACGGTGGACAAGGGTGAAGTGGTGTCGATCATCGGCGGTTCCGGCTCCGGTAAGTCGACTCTGCTGATGTGCATCAACGGCCTGGAACCGATCCAGAAAGGCAACATTCGCGTGGACGGCATCGAGGTTCATGACCGGACCACCGACCTCAATCGCCTGCGGCAGAAGATCGGCATCGTCTTCCAGCAATGGAACGCCTTCCCTCACCTGACCGTGCTGGAGAACGTGATGCTGGCGCCGCGCAAGGTGTTGGGCAAAAGCAAGCAGGACGCCGAAGCACTGGCGGTGCAACAGCTTGAGCATGTGGGCCTGGGGGACAAGCTCAAGGCCTTCCCAGGCAAGCTTTCCGGCGGCCAGCAGCAACGCATGGCCATCGCCCGAGCGCTGGCGATGTCGCCGGACTACATGCTCTTCGACGAAGCCACCTCGGCCCTGGACCCGCAACTGGTGGGTGAAGTGCTGGACACCATGCGCATGCTCGCCGAAGACGGCATGACCATGGTGCTGGTGACCCACGAGATCCGCTTCGCCCGGGACGTGTCCGACCGCGTGGCGTTCTTTTGCAATGGCCGGGTCCATGAGATCGGGCCGCCGGACCAGGTGATTGGCAACCCGATGCAGCCGGAGACGGCGGCGTTTCTCAAGTCGGTGAAATAGCGGATGGCCCTATCGCGAGCAAGCTCGCTCCCACAGGGGACCGCATTTCAATGTGGGAGCGAGCTTGCTCGCGATGAGGCTCTGCCAGATAACACAAGGATTTGATCCATGCGCTCATCAAAAATCATCCACGTCGTCAGTTGCCACGCCGAAGGCGAAGTCGGCGATGTGATCGTCGGCGGCGTCGCCCCACCACCCGGCGCCACCGTGTGGGAACAGTCACGCTGGATCGCCCAGGACCAGACCCTGCGCAACTTTGTCCTCAACGAACCCCGTGGCGGCGTGTTCCGCCACGTCAACCTGCTGGTGCCAGCCAAGGACCCGCGGGCGCAAATGGCCTGGATCATCATGGAACCGGCCGACACGCCGCCGATGTCCGGCTCCAACTCGCTGTGCGTCGCCACCGTGCTGCTGGACAGCGGCATCCTGCCGATGACCGAACCCCAGACCCGCCTGGTGCTCGAAGCGCCGGGCGGCCTGATCGAAGCGGTGGCCGACTGCCGCGACGGCAAGGTGCAACGGGTCGAGATCAAGAACGTGCCCTCCTTCGCCGACCGCCTCGATGCCTGGATCGAAGTCGAGGGGTTGGGCTCGTTGCAGGTGGACACCGCCTACGGCGGCGACAGCTTCGTCATCGTCGACGCCCAGCGCCTGGGCTTTGCCATTCGCCCCTTTGAGGCCGCCGAGCTGGTGGCCGTGGGCTTGAAGATCACCCGCGCCGCCAACGAACAACTGGGCTTCGTGCACCCGTTGAATCCTGATTGGTCGCACATCTCGTTCTGCCAGATCGCCGCGCCCATCGTCCAGGAAAACGGCATCGCCACCGGCGCCAATGCCGTGGTGATCCAGCCCGGCAAGATCGACCGCTCCCCCACCGGCACCGGTTGCTCGGCACGTATGGCGGTGCTGCACGCCAAGGGCTTGATGCAGGTCGGCGAGCGTTTTATCGGCCGCTCGATCATCGGCTCCGAATTCCACTGCCGCATCGACTCTTTGACCGACGTGGCCGGACGCCCGGCGATCTACCCGTGCATCGCCGGACGGGCGTGGATCACCGGGACCCATCAGCTGTTGCTCGACCCGGCCGATCCGTGGCCCCAGGGCTATCGGCTTTCGGACACCTGGCCTGGCGCATGAATTTCGAATCTTGCACATCCCCTGTGGCGAGGGAGCTTGCTCCCGCTGGGTCGCGCAGCGGCCCTCTGGATCTACCTGACACACCGAGTCGCCAGGTAGTGATTGGGGCCGCTTCGCAGCCCAGCGGGAGCAAGCTCCCTCGCCACAAAAGCTATGTACTCGACTCAACTTTACCTGCGTATATGAGAAATCCCCTTAACCACCGGAGACAACCATGAGCAAACGCATCAACTGGAGCGGCGTCTTCCCTGCCGTCACCACCCAATTCAACGATGACTTTTCCATCAATCTGGAAAAAACCCACCAAGTGATTTCCAACGTCATCCGTGATGGCGTTTCCGGCCTGGTGGTCTGCGGATCGGTGGGGGAAAACACCTCCTTGAGCGCCGAAGAAAAAATCGCCGTGACTGAAGTGGCGGTAGACGCCTCCCGCGGCCGCGTGCCGGTGATCTGCGGCGTGGCCGAGTTCACCAGCGTGCAGGCCGCCAAGGTCGCCAACGCGGTGCGTAAGGTCGGCGTCGACGGGGTGATGCTGATGCCGGCGCTGGTCTACGGCTCCAAGCCCTTCGAAACCGCCGAGCATTTCCGCTACGTGGCCCGCCACGCCGATGTGCCGCTGATGGTCTACAACAACCCGCCGATCTACAAGAATGACGTGACGCCGGACATCCTGATTTCCCTGGCCGATTGCGACAACGTGGTGTGTTTCAAGGATTCCTCCGGCGACACCCGGCGCTTCATCGACGTGCGCAATGAAGTCGGCGACCGCTTCGTGCTGTTCGCCGGCCTCGATGACGTAGTGCTGGAAAGCCTCGCCGTGGGAGCCGAAGGTTGGGTCTCGGGCATGTCCAACGTGTTCCCGCAGGAAGGCGAGACCATTTTCCGCCTGGCCCGCGCCGGACGCTTCGCCGAGGCGATGCCGATCTACGAATGGCTGATGCCGATCCTGCACCTGGACGCCCGCGCCGATCTGGTGCAATGCATCAAGCTGTGCGAAGCCATCGCCGGTCGCGGCAGCGCCCTCACCCGCCCACCGCGCCTGGCCTTGCCAGAGGAAGACCGGCTGTATGTGGAACAGATCATGGCCAAGGCCATGGCCAATCGGCCGGTGTTGCCGGATGTGGGGCTTTAAGGTCCGGCCTAACCCGCAAGCCCACCCTGTGGGAGAGGGCTTGCTCGCGGTAGCGGTCTGCCAGAGCCGGCTATGCTGGATGTGCCGTCCCTCTTCGCGAGCAAGCTCATTCCCACAACGTTTCGATGAGGCTTTCCATGAATTACTTCCTGGCCCAGGCCCTGAACAACCGATGGGCCAACCACAGACTGCTCGGCGCCTGCGCGCATCTGAGCGAGGCAGACTACAAGGCGCCGCGCACGGGGTTCTTCCCGTCCATCCAAGCCACGCTGTGCCACATCCTGGAAGTGGACCGTTATTACCTCACCGCTCTGGAAGGCGACCGGGACGGCCAGATAAAGGACTTTTCTGAAACCCTGGCCTTTGCCCAACTGAAGCAAAGCCAAACCCAAACCGACCAGCGGCTGGTGGCGTTCTGCGAAGCCCTGCGGGAAACAGACCTCGCCCGCTGCGTCGACCTGGTGCGGGCCGACGGTGTCGTGCGCGAACGAATCGACCGGCTGCTGTTGCACCTGTTCGAACATCAGATCCATCATCGTGGGCAGGTCCACACCATGCTCAGCGCCACCCACGTCGAGCCGCCACAACTCGATGAGTTCTTTCTCGACTGCGACCGACCGTTGCGCAAGGACGAGGAACAGCGGCTTCAACTCGATGAACGGCGGGTCTGGCGCGATTACGTGCCTGGTTGAACCGCCCCCAAAAGGAAACCTTGCCATGAACGTTATCCTTCGTTGCATCGGTTTGGCGTCAATGCTGATGGCCACGGCAGCACTCGCTCACCACGGCTGGAGTGAATACGACGCCAGCACCCCGTTGGAACTCGACGGCACCATCAAGGAAGCCGGTTACTCCCATCCCCATGGCTACGTGCACCTGCAGACCACCGACAAAACCTGGACCGTCGTGCTGGCCCCGCCGTCACGCATGGAGAATCGGGGCCTGACCAAAGACATGCTCAAAGCGGGTAACCGGGCCACCGTGGTCGGCTATGCAAACCGCAACAAACCCGACGAATTGCGCGCCGAACGCATCACCATCGACGACAAGACCACCGAGTTGCGCTGATGCAGGCCTCCCAGGCTGGCGCGACCCAAGGCTGGATGGACCAACTGGGGGATTCATCCCTGGCGCTGGCCATGCGCAGCGAGCTGTGGCTCTACCCGCTGGTGGAAGTCGTGCACATCATCGGCTTTTCGGTGCTGGTGGGCGCGGTGGTGATGTTCGACCTGCGTATCCTGGGGCTATCCAAGGGCATCGCCGTGACTGCCCTGGCCCGTCATCTGCTGACCTGGGCCATTGCGGCCCTGCTGCTGATCGTGCCTGCCGGGCTGATGATGTTCAGCGCGCACCCCCATGATTTTGCCGGCAACGACGTCTTCGTCCTCAAGCTCTGCCTGATCGCGACGGCGGGCCTCAACGCCCTGGTGTTCCACGTTGGAACCTACCGCGGCGTCCAGCAATGGAATATCGGCCACAAGGCACCCGGCCTGGCCAAAATCCAGGCGCTGGTGTCGATGGCGCTATGGATCGCGGTGATCTGCTGCGGCCGCCTGCTGGCTTATACCTGAAAAAATGCGATGGCCGCTGCCGGCCATCGCCAAATCGCCCACCCGGGCGCTCTCAGATCCGTGCAGGAGACACGATGATCTTCACGTTGTGTTCCTTGTTGTTCACCAGTTCCTCGAAGCCCTGCCCGACGATCTCCTCCAACTGGATGCGCCCGGTCACCAGCGGCGAGATGTCCAGGCGTCCGTCGGCGATGAAGGCAATCACATCGGCGAACTCACCGTTGTAAGCCAGCGCGCCAAGCACTTGCTTCTCGGTGGAGACCAGTTCAAAGAAGTTGAACTCGCTCGGTTCCTCGAAAATGCCCACCAACACACATTTGCCGGCCTTGCGGATCAGGTCGATGGCCAGTTTGGCGGTGTGCTTGTTGCCGATGCACTCGAAACTGACATCGGCCCCCAGGTTACCGGTCAGGCGGCGGACTTCGGCCAGGGCGTCGCATTCGTTCGGATCGATCACATGACTGGCCCCGACTTCCAGGGCCTTGGCCTTGCGGGCACCGGACATTTCCAGGGCGATCACCTGGGCCGCCCCGGCGGCCTTGGCGCACATGATGGTGCACAGGCCGATGGTCCCGGCGCCGACCACCACGACGTTCTGGCCCAGCAGGCTCCCGGCTTTTTTCACCGCATGCATGCCCACCGCCAACGGCTCGATCAGCGCGCCGGCCTCGGCCGGGAAATCGGCGGGCAGTTTGTAAAGCAGGTTGGCTGGCACGTTGACCAGTTCCGCGAACGCACCGTTGTTCATCAGCCCGGTGAAGGCCAGGTTCTCGCAAATGTTGTAGAGGCCGTGGGTGCAGTAATAGCAGGTGCCGCAGTGCTGGCAGGCGTCCGCCGCCACCGGTTCACCGACACTGAAGCCTTCGACACCGGCGCCCAGTTCGACGATCTCGCCGCAGAACTCATGGCCAAGGATGCACTGGCCCTTGATCCCGGTCAGCGGGTGTGGCGCGTCCACCGGGATGAACACCGGCCCGGCCACGTATTCATGCAGGTCGGAACCGCAGATGCCGCACCATTGCACGCGGATCTGCACCCAACCGGCGGGCGGCGAAACCGGCAGTGGCACGTCTTCGACGCGGATGTCGTTGCGGCCATGCCAGACAGCGGCGCGCATGCTGTGGGTCGGCTTGATTGAAACGTTCATGACGTTGCCTCCAGAAGTTTTGTTGGGGCGACGAATCACCTCGCCGCCCGCTTGATCAGTGCTGCTGAATGAATGCCAGGATCAACGAGTTGACCTGTTCGGCCGCTTCCATCTGCACCATGTGACCCTGACCGGGCAGCACCTCGACCTGTGCGCTCAATCCTTCGCTGTGGGTCACTGGAATGATGGCGTCGTCGCTGCCCCAGACCACCAGGGTCGGCACCTGGCCGGCCTGTACCACTTCGCGCAGGTCGGTTTGCTGGCGGCCATCGGCGAATAACCTCGAGGACAGCTGTTGCAACGCGGCGTCCACACCCTCCAGGCGCTTGTACTTGAGCATGTCGTCAAGCATTTGCCGGTTGACCAGTTCGGCATTGGAAAACAGTTGCACCAGTTGCGGCTTGAGGGCGTTGCGGTTGGCCGCTTCGACAAAACCTTGCAGGTAGCTGCCGTTGATCTCCGCGCCCAGCCCGGCGCTGCCGATCAAGGTCAGGGAACGCACCCGCCGGGGCGCCAGCCGTGCCGTGTTCAGCGACACGGCGCCGCCCATGGAATGCCCGACGAGGTGCACAGCGTTGATGTCCAGGTGATCGAGCAAGGCCAGCACCACGCCGCTCAACTCATCCAGATCGCCCCGTTGCAAGACCTTGCCGGACTCACCATGGCCCGGCAGGTCCAGGGCAATGACCCGGCGCCCGGCCGCCAGTGCTTCATGGTTGAACAACCAGTTGTTCAAGTCGCCGCCGAAACCATGCACCAGCAACAACGGCGTACCGCCCTCGCCGCGCTCGAAATAGCGGATCAAGCGGCCATCCAATTCGACTTTCTGCGGTTTCGGCCCACTGTCTTCGTCGGCCGCATCGCCGGGCACAAAGGTCGATTGGAACTGTTCGATGACCGCGTCGATCTCGGCATCGCTGGCTTCGCCGTCGACCACGATGCCGAGCAAGGCGCCGACCGCCAGGGTTTCGTCCTGCCGGGCGATCTGGCGGCGCAGGACTCCGGAAAACGGCGCTTCGACACTGCTGGAGATCTTGTCGGTCTCGACGTCCATCACTTCATCGCCCTTGGTGATGGCCTGGCCCTCCTCCTTGAGCCAGGCATCGACCCGGCCCTCGGTCATCGACAGGCCCCACTTGGGCATGGTCAAGGTATGAATCTGGCTCATCAGCGCTTGCTCCACTCGATCACGTTGAGCACGGCTTGTTCGATCTTCGCCGCGTCAGGGATGTACAGGTCTTCCAGCGAATCGGAGAACGGCACCGGGGTGTGCGGCGCGGTGACCATTTCAATCGGCGCCTTGAGCGCGCCAAAGGCTTTCTGCGCCACCAGCGCCGAAATATCGGTGGCCATGGAACAGCGTGGGTTGGCCTCATCGATCACCACCAGGCGCCCGGTCTTCTCGACACTTTCGAGGATGCTGTCCTCGTCCAGCGGGCTGGTGGTGCGCAGATCGAT
This sequence comes from Pseudomonas sp. NFACC51, assembly GCF_900103575.1. NCBI lineage: Bacteria > Pseudomonadati > Pseudomonadota > Gammaproteobacteria > Pseudomonadales > Pseudomonadaceae > Pseudomonas > Pseudomonas sp. NFACC51. Next base: position 81,182 of record NZ_FMXH01000002.1, read on the forward strand.
GACTTCGCAGTCGATGCCACGCCCGGCCAGGCTCCGCGCCGCGTCCATGGCGGTGTTGACGGTGCGCCCGTAGGACACGAGGGTCACGTCCTTGCCGTCGCGCAGGAAATTGGCCTCGCCAAAGGGGATGGTGTAGAGCTCTTCCGGCACCTCGCCCTGCATGCTGTAGAGCAATTTGTGCTCGCAGAAGATCACCGGGTCGTTGTCGCGGATCGCCTGGATCAGCAGGCCCTTGGCGTCGTAAGGCGACGATGGGCACACTACTTTCAGTCCCGGAATGTGCGTCCACAAGGACGTGAGCATCTGCGAATGCTGGGCGGCGGCGCGCAGGCCGGCGCCGACCATGGTGCGGATCACCAGGGGCGTGGAGGCCTTGCCGCCGAACATGTAGCGAAACTTCGCCGCCTGGTTGAGGATCTGGTCCAGGCAGCACCCGGCAAAGTCGACGAACATCAGTTCGCACACCGGGCGCACGCCGCAGGTGGCGGCCCCGACCGCCGCGCCGACGTAACCGATTTCCGACAGCGGCGTGTCCAGCACGCGTCCGGGGAACTGGTCGTAAAGCCCCTTGGTAACGCCGAGCACGCCGCCCCAGGCGTCGTTTTCACCGGGTGCGCCGGCGCCACCGGCCACGTCCTCACCCATGATGAAGACGCTGGAGTCGCGGCGCATTTCCTGGGCCAGGGCCTCGTTGATTGCCTGCTGATAACTGATTTTTCTCGCCATGATGGGATTCTCTATTGTTGTTATTCAGGGGGGCGTTCAGGGATAGCTGACGTAGACGTCGGTCAGCAGGTCCGCCGCGGAGGGCTTGGGATCGGACTTGGCCTTGTACACGGCGTTTTCAATCAGCATGTCCACCTCCTTGTCGATCTGGTCCAACTGCTCGACGGTGAGCAAGCCGGCCCGAGTGGTGCGCTCGCGGAACTGCATCAGGCAGTCCTGGTTCTCGCGAAAATGCTTGACCTCGTCGGGCGCCCGATAGGTTTGAGCGTCGCCCTCGAAGTGGCCGTAGTAGCGGGTCAGCTTGACCTCGATCAGCGACGGCCCTTCCCCGGCACGGGCGCGTTCGACGGCGGCCCCGGCGGCTTCATGCACGGCAAAGAAGTCAAAGCCATCCACCGTCACTCCGGGCATGCCGAACCCGGCGGCGCGGTCGGCGATGTGATCGCAGGCCACTGACCAATTGGAGGCGGTGGCTTCGGCGTAGCCATTGTTTTCGGCGATGAACAGGCACGGCAGGTTCCACACCGAGGCCATGTTCATGGCTTCGAACACCGCGCCCTCGTTGGAGCCACCGTCGCCGAAAAACACCACGGCGACGCTGTCGGTGCCCTTGAGCCGGGCCGCCAAAGCCGCGCCGACCACCAGGGGCGCGCCGGCTCCGACAATGCCATTGGCGCCGAGCATGCCCTTCTCGAAATCGGCGATGTGCATCGAGCCGCCCTTGCCTTGGCAGACGCCGGTTTTCTTGCCGTAGATCTCGGCCATCATCCCGTAGACGTCCACGCCCTTGGCGATGCAATGGCCGTGACCACGGTGGTTGGAGGCGATGCAATCGTCATCACCCAGGTGGGCCATGACGCCGGCGGCCGAGGCTTCTTCGCCGGCATAGAGGTGGACGAAACCGGGAATTTCGCCGGTAGCGAACTCCACGTGCAGGCGCTCTTCGAAGGCGCGGATGGTGCGCATCACCTGGTAGGCGTGCAGCAGTTGATCGTGGGTGAGCGGTGTCGACATTTTTATTCTCCTGGGGTGTCTTCTTGAAGATTCAGAGGGTGTTGCGGGTGTTCGCGGCCGATGGCCAGCAAACGGTGTTGCGCGGCGTAGGCCAGCACCGCGTTGACGTCGATGCTCAGTGGACCGCCGGCATCGAGGGTGACCGTGGGCCGGTCCTGCGCGTTGAATTCGATTTCCCGCTCGCCGTCCAAGGCCAGGGTGCCGCTGGAGAGCGACAGGCCATGGGCGACACCGGGTTCCAGGGGGCCGGCGGCGAGCACGCCACAGCCCTGCAACAGCCCCGGCGCGAGCGGCACCAGCAGCGCTTCGGGGGATTGCGGGTCCAGGCGCATCCAGGCGCCACCCGGGGCTTGGCGTGAAACCGGAAACCACAAGCCGCACAGCGCCGACAGGCCAATGGATTGCGGTTCGGCGAAGGTCACAAAGACTTCGGCCAGGTCCTGTGCCCGACTGATGGCCCGGGCGCCGACAAACCGCAGCGACGACACGGCGACGTCCACCAGGGCGACTTCGCGCAGGCCACGTCCGGCATCACAGACCAACAAGCGCTTGTTGCGGCGCAAGCCGATCGAGTCCGGGATTCGGCCACTGGCGTACAACCCTCCGGCCAGGCCGGCACTGGTGGCCTCGCGCAGTTCGGGAAAGGCGTTGTTAGTGCCGGTGGACAGGGTCAGCAATGGGATGTCCCCCACTTCGGCGGCCACCGCCTTGTGGGTGCCGTCGCCGCCAAGTACGGCGATCAACGCCACCTCGCGCTCGGCCATCAGGCGTGCGGCCCGACGGGTGTCTTCGACGGTCTGGCGCAAGGTCAGGTCGAGGAACTCCAGGGCCGGCCAGTGGCTGCTGCGGGCCTGGCGGCTGTGGCTGTTCTTCAGCACGGCGGCGGCCATGCCAATCATGTCGGTGGGCATCAACACCTGTTCGACGCCAGTGGCGCCGAAAGCGGCCAGCAAGCGCTGGATCACCGAGACCTTGTCAGTGCTGGAAAACAGCCCGGCATTGGCGGTCAGGCGCCGCACGTCACGGCCCGATGCGGGGTTGGCGATGATGCCCACGGTCAATGGCCGGCGACTCATGACGCCACCGTGGAGAGAGCAGGTACACGGCCTGGGCAGGAAACCATAGACACCTCGTTGTTATTATTGGATGACCCGTCGAGCGGGCTCCAGAGGTAGAGCAAGGGCGGTGCCAGTTGTGAAAAAAACCTGCTCAAAGCCCGGGCCAGAGCGGCCCCCATGGGATTTTCGATGCAGCGAACCGAGCCCCGGTGAGACGCACCATGTCAGCCTGCACGAGGTTGCGGCGAGACCCTGAGACGTGGCGTCTCACACCACCCGAAGAACCCGTCGAGCTTGTCTGTACCCGGCGAACGGCGCTTAATGTGCGCACAACGATAAGAAGCTGAATCGGAGGCCCCTATGCTTTCCGCTCACTCCCGGGCGCACGTGGATTGCGTCAGCCGCGTGGTGAAAAACGCGAACCAATTGCCACAACTGCCGGTCCCGGACCTGATCCTCGACTCCTGGCGTCGCTCCCTGGAGCAACATCACCTGGACCCCGGTTCGCTGCAGGGTCCGCGAATCCTCTCCCAGGACGTGCTCAAGCAATGCCGCGAGCGCTCCGAGCTGTTCCTCAATATCGCCAGCGAAGAAGTGGCCCGCCTCCATGGCCGGGTCCGCGATGCCGACTACTGCGTGCTGTTGACCGATGCCCAGGGCCAGACCATCGACTATCGGGTGGAAACCACGATTCGCAATGACTGCCGCAAGGCCGGGCTGTACCTGGGCACCTGTTGGTCGGAGGGCGAGGAAGGCACCTGCGGCGTGGCGGCGGTGCTCACGGCCAAGGCCCCGGTGACGGTGCACAAGCGCGACCATTTCCGGGCGGCGTTCATTGGCCTGACCTGCTCCGCCGCACCGGTCTTCGACCCCCAGGGAGAATTGCTCGGGGTGCTGGACGTCTCGGCGGTGCGCTCGCCGGATGATCGGCGCTCGCAGCACCTGATCCGGCAAATGGTGGTGCAGAGCGCCCGGGAGATCGAACAGGCGTTTTTCATGAGCAGCGCCCAGGGTTACTGGGTGCTGCGGGCCCATCGCAACGCCGGCTACGTCGACAGCCAGCCGGACTTCCTGTTCGCCTGGGACGACGACGGTTGCCTGCAAGCCTTGAACCCGGCCGCCCGCCAGTACCTGCTGCAACATTACGGGCAGTTGCCGCAACACATCGGCCAGGTGTTCGACCAGCAGTTGCTGCACCGTGCCCGGGACGAAAGCCTCTGCTCGCTCGATCACGCCATGCACGGGCGCTTGAGCGCACCACGCCAGCGGGCCAGTTCACGTTCGCGGGTGGCGATGACCCCGTTGGAAATCGATCCACGCCTGGCCGACAGCCTGCGCCTGGCGGTGCGGGTCAAGGATCGCAACCTGCCGGTGCTGATCCAGGGCGAAACCGGTTCCGGCAAGGAAGTATTCGCCCGGCAGTTGCACCAGGCCAGCCAGCGCCGTGATCGCCCTTTCGTGGCGTTGAATTGCGCCGCTATTCCCGAAAGCCTGATCGAAAGCGAATTGTTCGGCTACGTCGCCGGCGCCTTCACCGGCGCCTCGGCCAAAGGCATGCAGGGCCTGCTGCAACAGGCCGATGGCGGCACCTTGTTCCTGGATGAAATCGGCGACATGCCCCTGGCCTTGCAGACCCGCCTGCTACGCGTATTGGCCGAGGGTGAAGTGGCGCCACTGGGCGCATCCCGCCGCAAAGCCGTGGACATCCAGGTGATCTGCGCCACCCACCGCAACCTGGAGACCCTGGTGGCCGCTGGCGAATTTCGCGAGGATTTGTATTTCCGCCTCGGTGGTGCGCGTTTCCAGCTACCACCGTTGCGCGAACGCAGCGACCGGCTGGCGTTGATCAATCGAATTCTTGCCGAGGAGTCGGCGCTCTGCGGGGGGACGGTGCAATTGAGCGGTGCGGCGCTGGAATGCTTGCTCGGTTATCACTGGCCGGGCAATGTGCGCCAGTTGCGCCATGTGCTGCGCTATGCGTGCGCGGTGTGCGAAGCCAGCGTGGTCCAACTCAGCCACCTGCCCGAGTCAATGCACCACACGGACGCCGCCGATCACGGGCCGGAGCCGAGCGCCAGCCCGGAACGCCAGGCACTGCTCGATGCCTTGGTGCGCCACCGCTGGAAACCCACCGCTGCTGCCCGGGCCCTGGGCATTTCCCGGGCGACCCTGTATCGACGGGTAAACCTGCATGGCATCGAAATGCCGGGCCGCAGCCCGGCCTGAGGGCCTATCGTCGCGCCAGTTCATGACGGACACATTGTTCGTAGTAGGTCTGCTTGACTGCGGCCGGCTTGAGACGCGAGGCGCTGTTGTAGGTCTGCTCGGTAATGCCCAGGGCGGTCATGCGCATCCAGGGCCGGGGAAACTTGCGCACTTGCAGCTTCTTGCGCGCGCCGTACAGGCTGACGCCGGAAAGCTTCGACGCCTGCGCCCCTGCCGCGATGTCCGAACCCCAGCGGCACACCGACTGCTGGTGTTGCGTCAGCGCCCTGGCCTGGACCTCAAGCGAAACGGCGGCCAAGAGAAACGTCGCCACGACCCACATAGAAATACGCATAGGTTTGTCGCCCAACTTTCTGAAAGAAAAGAAGTTTGACCTTACGCAAATGAGCAAGGGGCCAGCACGGCTACCCCGATATGTGCCTATGTGAGCTTTTGTGGCGAGGGAGCTTGCTCCCGCTGGGCTGCGCAGCAGCCCCCCGAAATCGACCTGACAACTGGGTGCGTCAGGAAAATAAAGGGGCCGCTTCGCGCCCCAGCGGGAGCAAGCTCCCTCGCCACAGGTATCACTGGCCTGCCTTGGCCTCCTGCAACAACTGCTGGATCACCTGCTCCTGCTCGCCGTAGCGCCCTTCGCCAAAATGGCTGTAGCGCACCTGCCCCTTGGCATCGATGAAGTAATGGGCCGGCCAATACTGATTGTTGAAGGCGCGCCAGATCGCATACTGATTGTCGATCGCCACCGGGTAGTGGATGTCCAGTTTGCGTACCTGCTCACGGACGTTGTCGATGATCTTCTCGTAGCCGTATTCCGGGGTGTGGACACCGATCACCACCAGCCCGTCCTTTTCATACTTCTTCGCCCAACCGTTCACATAGGGCAAGGTGTGCTGGCAGTTGATGCAGTCGTAGGTCCAGAAGTCCACCAGCACCACCTTGCCCTTGAGTGATTCGCTGCTCAGCGGGGGTGAGTTCAGCCATTGCACCGCGCCGTCCAGCGCAGGCATGGTGCCCTGGGATTCGAGGGCCGGCATGGAACTTGCGCCAGCCTTGCTCACCACATAGTCGATGGCCTTGGGCACGTTTTCCAGCAGGCTTTTTTCCAAGGTGACCGATTGTTGGGAGGAAGTCGCCGCCAACAATCGGTCATCCGCCCCGGTGCCAATCGCCACGGCCGCCAGCAACACCACCGCTCCCGTTCCCCGGCGCAGCCAGGTGGTGATCGGCAGCGAGAGTTTCAGGCGTCCGACCAGCCCGCGCCCGGCCAGGATCAGCGTCCCCAGGGACAAGGCACTGCCCAGGCCGTAGGCGAGCAGCAGCAGACTGGTTTGTGCGCTGGCGCCTTGCAGCATGGCCCCGGTCAGGATCACCCCGAGGATCGGTCCGGCGCACGGTGCCCAGAGCAACCCGGTGGCGACCCCGATCAGCACTGAAGCCACAGGCCCGGCCATCCGCCCGGCGCCGGCGTCCAGGCGATTGCCCAGGCTGACCAGCGGTCGCGCCAGCCAGGTGCCGACCCGACTGAAGATCAGCGACAAGGCAAACACCACCATCACCACCAAGGCGACTTGCCGGCCAACGCTGCTGGCACGCAGCACCCACTCGCTGCTGACCACCGCCAGGCTGGAGACCAGGGCAAACGTCAGCACCATGCCGCCAAGGGTCAGCAGCACCGAGCCACGGGAGCGATCGGCCCGGGCAAACAGAAACGGCACCACCGGAAGAATGCAGGGGCTGAGGATCGTCAGGATCCCGCCGAGAAAAGCGATCAGAAGCATGGCAACACCTCAAAATAATAAGCTGACATAGACCCTGTGGCGAGGGAGCTTGCTCCCGCTGGGCTGCGCAGCAGCCCCCGAAATCGACCTGACAACTGGGTACGTCAGGAAAATAAAGGGGCCGCTTCGCGCCCCAGCGGGAGCAAGCTCCCTCGCCACAAAAGCAGGTCAGTTCTGGTTGCTGCAGTTGTCGGAAAACTTGCGGTAGTCCAACGCCTGCTTGTGGCCTGCCGAATCCAGGTAGGTCATGTGGGCGTTGACCACGCCGCAGGTCGGCTCGGTGTCTTCGCTGAGGGACAGCACTTTCTGGATGTCCAGGTGGGTGCCGTAGGCGTAGGTTTGCGCCTGCACGTTGCTTTCGGCCCGGGCCGACAGTGTGCAAATGTTCAGTGCAGCGAATAGGCAGGCGGCGTAGATGGCTTTGCTGTTCATGGCGATTCCTCGATTCAATGGGTTTACCTGCCGAGGCCTGTTGTGTGCCTCGATGGACGCCATTGAATGCCGCGCAGGTATCGCGCCTGTATCGAGCCAGGTGGCTTTTTGCATCGCTGTGTATCCGTCGCGCGCCAGATACACTGCAATACAAACCGCCGCGAGCCAGGCCAGCCGGTGCCTGTAGACTGCTCACAACGAAACGCCGAGGAGCTGGACACCATGGATCATGTCGATCACGTGTTGATAGTGGATGACGATCGCGAGATCAGAGAGCTGGTTGGCAACTACCTGAAAAAGAACGGTCTGCGCACCACTGTCGTTGCCGATGGCCGGCAAATGCGCGCCTTCCTGGAAACGACCCCGGTGGACCTGATCGTGCTGGACATCATGATGCCCGGTGACGACGGCCTCGTGCTGTGCCGGGAGCTGCGTGCCGGCAAGCACAAGGCCACGCCGGTACTGATGCTCACCGCGCGCAACGACGAAACCGACCGCATCATCGGCCTGGAAATGGGCGCCGACGATTACTTGGTCAAGCCCTTCGCCGCCCGTGAGCTGCTGGCCCGCATCAATGCCGTGCTGCGCCGCACCCGCATGCTGCCGCCCAACCTGGTGGTCACCGAAAGCGGTCGCCTGCTGGCGTTCGGGCGCTGGCGCCTGGACACCACCGCCCGCCACCTGCTGGACACCGACGGCACCATGGTTGCCTTGAGCGGCGCCGAATATCGTTTGTTGCGAGTCTTCCTCGATCATCCGCAACGGGTGCTCAACCGCGACCAGTTGCTTAACCTCACCCAGGGCCGGGACGCCGACCTGTTCGATCGCTCCATCGATTTGCTGGTGAGTCGCCTGCGCCAGCGCCTGCTGGACGACGCGCGAGAGCCGGCCTACATCAAGACCGTGCGCAGCGAAGGCTACGTGTTCTCGCTGCCGGTGGAGATCCTCGAGGCCTCGGTATGAGCCTGTCGTTGCGCTGGCCGCGTACGCTGGCCTCGAGGCTGTCGCTGATCTTCCTGGTCGGCCTGATCCTGGCCCAGGGGCTGTCCTTCGGCGTCCAGTATTACGAGCGCTACCAGAGCGCCAAGTCGACCATGCTCGGCAACCTGGAAACCGACGTCTCGACCTCCGTCGCCATTCTTGACCGTCTGCCTGCCGCCGAACGCCCGGCCTGGCTGCCGAAACTCGCCCGGCGCAACTATGGCTACCTGCTCGACGAAGGCCAGCCCGGGCAACCGATGGACCTTGCCGACGCGCCGATCTCGGTCAGTTCGATCCAGGAAGCCATCGGCCAGGCCTATGGCCTGACCTTCAAACAGATTCCCGGACCGAAAATGCACTATCAGGCGCACCTGCGCCTGGGGGACGGAAATCCGCTGACCATCGACGTACGCCCGGCAATGACGCCCCTCTCCCCCTGGCTGCCGATGGTGTTGCTGGGGCAGTTGGCGCTTTTGATCGGCTGCACCTGGCTGGCCGTGCGCCTCGCCGTCGGCCCATTGACCCGACTGGCCGAGGCGGTGGAAACCCTCGATCCTAACGCCCACAGCGTGCGCCTGGACGAGAAAGGCCCGACCGAAGTGGTGCATGCCGCCAAAGCGTTCAACGCCATGCAGGACCGCATCGCTGCCTACCTCAAGGAGCGCATGCAGTTGCTGGCGGCGATTTCCCACGACTTGCAGACCCCCATCACGCGTATGAAGCTGCGCGCTGAATTCATGGACGAGGGGATCGAGAAAGACAAGCTGTGGAGCGACTTGAACGAAATGGAGCACCTGGTGCGTGAAGGTGTGGCCTATGCCCGCAGCATCCACGGCGCCACCGAAGCCAGTTGCCGGATCAGCCTGGATGCGTTCCTCGACAGCCTGGCGTTCGACTACCAGGACACGGGCAAGGACGTGCAATTGACCGGGAAAAACGCCGCCGTCATCGACACCCGTCCCCATGCCCTGCGGCGGGTGCTGGTCAATCTGGTGGACAACGCCCTGAAGTTCGGTGGCTCGGCGCAGATCCATGTGCAGCTCGCCGACAACGGACAATTGGCGATTCAGGTTCTGGACCGCGGCCCCGGGATCAACGAGCAGGAACTGGCCGAAGTGCTCAAGCCGTTCTATCGGGTGGAAAGTTCACGCAACCGGGAAACCGGCGGCACCGGCCTGGGCTTGGCCATCGCCCAGCAATTGGCGATCGCCATGGGCGGCTCACTGACCCTGAGCAACCGCGACGGCGGCGGCTTGTGCGCCGAGTTGCGCCTGGCATTCGCAAGCTGACACAGCCCCTGTGGGAGCGAGCTTGCTCGCGATAGTGGTCCCCATGAGCGCCTGGTATGCGCTGCCCTTCGGCCTGATCTGCTCCGCCACCGCCATCCGCCTGGTGGGCAAGCTGGCTCAGGCCACCCAGCGACGCCAACGGCCGCGACACGCGGCTTGAGCCCAGGGAAGTCGATCCTATACAAGCCGCCCCTGACCACAGGTCCGCGCCCTTGAAAAAATCGAAACCTTGGACGGCATACGCCGGTCAAGTCCTGTATGAACGTCAACCGCTGTACGTCGCGCCAAGCGACCGCAGCCTGAAACGAGGGACAGGCATGAGCATGACCGTCGGTGATTTTCTGGTGGAACGTCTTTACGAATGGGGGGTTCGCCGTATCTATGGCTATCCGGGCGATGGCATCAACGGCGTCTTTGGCGCCTTGAACCGCGCCCAGGGAAAAATCCGCTTCATCCAGGCCCGCCACGAGGAAATGGCCGCATTCATGGCCTGCGCCCACGCCAAGTTCACCGGTGAACTGGGCGTCTGCATCGCCACTTCCGGGCCCGGTGCATCCCACTTGGTGACCGGCCTCTACGACGCCCGGATGGACCACATGCCAGTGCTCGCCATCAGCGGCCAGCAGGCGCGCGCCGCACTGGGCGGGCATTACCAGCAGGAACTGGACCTGGTCAGCCTGTTCAAGGACGTGGCCGGAGCATTCGTGCAGCAAGCCAGTGTGCCCGCCCAGGTGCGCCACCTGCTGGACCGCGCCGTACGTACGGCAGTGGGCGAGCGCCGGGTCACGGCATTGATCCTGCCAAACGATCTCCAGGACATGGAATACACCGCGCCACGCCACGAGCACGGTACGGTTCACTCCGGCGTCGGTTACCGCAAGCCCAGCGTCGTCCCCTACGAAGAGGACCTGCGCAAGGCCGCCGAGGTCCTCAATGCCGGCAAGAAAGTCGCCATCCTGGTCGGTGCCGGAGCGCTGCACGCCACCGACGAAGTGATCGCCATTGCCGAGAAACTCGGCGCCGGCGTGGCCAAGGCGCTGTTGGGCAAGGCCGCCGTACCGGATGATCTGCCCTGGGTCACGGGCACCATCGGCCTGCTCGGCACTGAGCCCAGCGACAACCTGATGGCCGGCTGCGACACGTTGCTGATGATCGGCTCCGGCTTTCCCTACGCCGAGTTCCTGCCCCCTGAAGGCCAGGCCCGGGGCGTGCAGATCGACATTCAGGCGGACATGCTAAGCCTGCGCTATCCCATGGAGATCAGCCTGCACGGCGACAGCGTCGACACCCTGCGCGCCCTGCTGCCGCTGATCGAAGAAAAACCCGACCGCGCCTGGCGCAAGAAGATCGAGCATTGGCGCGAACGCTGGGAGCGGACCCTGGAAAAACGCGCCCTGGTCTCTGCCAAGCCGATCAATCCGCAGCGAGTCACCTTCGAACTGTCGCCCCGGCTGCCGGAGCGCGCCATCATCACCTGCGATTCCGGCTCCTGCGCCAACTGGTACGCCCGGGACCTCAAGATCCGGCGCGGCATGATGTGTTCGCTGTCCGGTGGCCTGGCGTCAATGGGCGCGGCCGTGCCCTACGCCATCGCGGCGAAGTTCTGCCATCCGGAGCGGCCGGTGATCGCCCTGGTGGGCGATGGCGCCATGCAGATGAACAACATGGCCGAGCTGATCACCGTCGCCAAATACTGGCGTACCTGGGCCAATGGCACCTGGATCTGCGCGGTGTTCAATAATCGGGATTTGAACCAGGTCACCTGGGAACAGCGGGTCATGGAGGGCGATCCGAAATTCGCCGCCTCCCAGGACATCCCCGACGTGCCCTATCACCTGTTCGCCGAATCCATTGGCTTGAAGGGCATCCTGGTGCTGCACGAGGACGACGTGGCCACGGCCTGGGAAACCGCGCTGGCGGCGGGTCGTCCGGTGCTGATCGAGTTTCGCACCGACCCCGATGTGCCACCGCTGCCGCCGCACATCAAGCTGGAACAGGCGAAAAAGTTTGCCTCGACCCTGCTCCAGGGCGACCCGAACGAGCGAGGCATCGTGGTGGAGACCGCCAAGCAGGTCTTGGGCGCCCTGCTGCCGGGCCAGCGCACGGATAAAGAGTGAGGCACGACGCGATGCCAACCGTTGCGCTGCATCGTCGCTATGAACGGTCCCTGCTCCTGGCGTTCTGCGTGGTGTGGGGGTGGCTGGCCATTGCGCCGATAAAACGCAGCGACTGGCTGGCGGAGAACCTGCTGGTCATAGCCTTATTGGTGGTCCTGGTGACCGTTCATCGGCGATTCAGCTTTTCCCGACTGTCCGCCACGCTGTTGTTCGTCTTCCTTTGCATCCATGAAATCGGCGCCCATTACACCTATGCCAAGGTGCCTTACAACCAGTGGTGGCAGACCCTGACGGGAGGCCAGTCGCTTGATCAATTCATGGGTTTCCAGCGCAACCAGTTCGACCGGCTGGTGCATTTCAGCTACGGCCTGCTGCTGGCCTATCCGCTGCGCGAGGCCTTGCTACGGGTTACGCCAGCAACGGGGTTCAGGGGGTACTTCCTGGCCTGGAGCCTGATTCTTGCGTCGTCGGCGATTTACGAAATCATCGAATGGCTGGGCGGCGCCTACATCGGGGGCGATACCGCCAAGGCCTTTGTCGGCGCCCAACAGGACCCATGGGACTCACAAAAAGACATGGCCCTGGCGGCGCTGGCCGCATTCATGACCCTGCTGGCCGCCGCCGGGGTCAGTTACCTGCGCCAGCGGGACTTCGCCCTCGAATGGACGTTGCGCTTCAAGGCCCGCACCTGACGCAAGCCCCCATATCCGCCGGTTCCTGTGTGATCACGACTAAGTAAATCAGCTCACCAGCCGATATAAGACAGGTGCGGGTGAAATCGCTTTTTGGCTGATGACTTATTTTTATGATTGAAATTGCTGGCAATGACTCAACTGTCCTTTCCCCGGGTTCGCCAACCCGAAGTTTCACCCGTCGCACTTTTCCGGCCATCATGCTCCTGCTGTTTGTCATGTCCGCACTGGCGATCGCCGTGCTGCTCAACATCACCGGCGTCCAGGACCGCCGCGCCCGTGAACAGAGCCTGTTTTTCGCCCAGCAGGCCGTCGAGGGGATCCGCAAAGGTATCGGACGGGACCTGAGCGATTATTCCAAGTGGAGCGATGCCTACCGGCACCTGCATGTCAGCGTCGACAAGGAATGGGCCTACGACCAGGAAAACGTCGGCAGCAGCGTGTATTCGCTCTATGGCTACCAGGCCGTGTTTGTCATTTCGCCGACCGGCCAGACCGTCTATTCGGTGATCGACGGCCAGATGAGTGAGGTCAATGCCGACACCTGGCTGACCGGCGACTTGCGAGCGCTGTTGAAAAAAGCCGCCGCTGCGCAAAATCACGACGAAGTGGTCGTCGAGATGCTCCATCACGAGGACGCCCCTGCGTTTGTCGCCGCGTCCGCCATCACCATCGGCACGGACAGCAGCGTGCCCGAAATCCCCGGCCCGCCCAGCCTGATGCTTTTCGTCAAGGTCCTTGATCCCGGCGCCCTGGAAAACCTGGCGCGGGACTTCGCCCTGCCCGATGCCCATATCGCCAGGACACCGGGCCCCGCCGATACCGCCCAGCTGCTGCTCGACAACCTGACCCTGGAAGCCTTGGCCTGGCGGCCGCAGACCCCGGGCCAGGATCTGCGCAAAATCCTCCTGCCGTTGCTGGCCGTGGCGTTATTCGTGCTGGGGATTCTGGCCCTGGCCGTTCTGCGCCATGCCTTGGCCATGCTCCGCGCCCAGGAACGCCAGTACGCCAGCCTGCTGGCCCATCGCAAGGCGCTGGAACGCAGTGAAGAACGTTTCCGCGACATTGCCGAAGTGTCATCCGATTGGTTGTGGGAGGTCGATTCGACCGGGACCCTGACCTATCTGTCGGAACGCTTCGAACAAGTGACCGGCTTCAGTCCCACGCAGTGGCTGGGCAAACCCCTGCACCGTCTGCTTCACCCCCATGGCGGCTCGATCTCGATTGCCCAATGGCTGCTCGGCGGTGCCAACAGCGACTCCTCGGCGCCGCTGCTGTGCGAGTACACCGCGCGCAACCAGCGCATCCGTACCTGCAAACTCTCGGTGCGGGCCATCGAAGCGGGCACCCTGGGTTTTCGCGGCACCGCCACCGATATCACCGACGAATTGCGGGCTCTGGCCCAGATCAAGCACCTGTCCCTGCATGATCCACTGACCGGGCTGGCCAACCGCAACCGCTTGTTCGATTGCCTGCGCGAGCACCTGGACCGAGCCGATCGTCCGCCCCTGGTGCTGCTGAACCTGGACATGGACCGATTCAAGCCGGTCAACGACTCCCTGGGGCATGCCGTGGGCGATAAAGTGCTCAAGGAGGTGGCGCATATCCTCCAGCAAAACGTGCGCGGAACTGATCTGGTGGCACGTCTGGGCGGTGATGAGTTTGTCATTGTCATGCCCGACCCGGGCGATGCCGACGATCTCGATCAACTCTGTGAACGGCTGATCGATTGCATGCAACGGCCCATGCACCTGGACGGCAATACCCTGTACCTGGGGGTCAGCATCGGCGTTGCCTGGTCGCAACCCGGAGACGAACGTGCCGATGAACTGTTGCGCCACGCCGACATCGCCTTGTATGCGGCCAAGGCCGCCGGCCGCAACACCTGGCGCGTGTATGTGGAAGCCATGGGCAACCTGGCCCGCGACCGGCGGCAATACGAACAGCAACTGCGCGACGCCATGCAACGGGATCAACTGGAACTGCGCTACTTGCCTCGCTTCGACGTGAGCGCCGAGCAATTGCACGGTTTCGAAGCCCAGACCTTCTGGCACCACCCCGAGAAAGGTGAACTGGGTGGGGCCGACTTCATACCGGTGGCCGAAACCTCGGGCCAACTGGAAGAGCTGGGTACCTGGATGCTGATCAACGTCTGTGAAGAGGCCGCCACCTGGCCGAGCGCCGTCAACGTCTCCATCGCGGTTTCACCCCGCTGGTTCAACAGCAGCTTCCTGCTCGACCAGGTACAAGAGGCCCTCCAAGCAAGCGGCCTGGCGCCTCACCGGCTGACCCTGGAAGTGGCCGAAGGGGTTCTGCTGGCCGACCACAAGACCGTCGCCAGCACCCTCCATGCGCTCAAGGACCTCGGCGTGCGGATCAACATCGACAAATTCGGCACCAGCATTGCCTCCCTGCGCGAGGTACTGGACCAGCCGTTCGATGGCATCCGCTTCGATCGCAACATCCTGACGCAGCTGGGCCTGGAGGATGACAAGGAGGGCGTCCTGGCGATGATCCGATTGAGCCGCAGCGTAGGGCTCATGGTCACCGCCGAAGGCATCGAAAACGCCCGGCAATTCAGCCAACTGCGCAACGTGGCCTGCGACCATGTCCAAGGCCCCTACTTCGGCGCCGCCCTGGCCCGCTCGGAAATGGCCTCGTTCTTCACCACCCCGCGGTGGCTGTAACCCACTTCCCACCGCTATCGCGAGCAAGCCCACTCCCACAATAGTGGGCCCGTGGTGAACACAAGACTCATGAACACCCAAGATCACCTGTGGGAGCGAGCTTGCTCGCGATGACGCCGGCACAGCCAACCTCCCTGCCCCCCTTACAAACTCAACCGCCCCCGCTCTTCCTCAGTCAGCCGCTGGCGGTTCTGTTCGTCCAAAGGCCCCGCACCCAGGACCTGCACCGGGCTGGCCGGGTCGTAGGCCCGAGGCGCTTCGCGGCTGGCGCCGTCGCGGGACGGGGCCAGTTGCTCGGAGCCAAAACTCACCACCTGGACGGTAAACACCGACGCCTGGTTCTGCCGCGCCGCATTCTGTTGCTGACGGGCCACGTCTTCCGCCGCCTGCGTCGCCGAAGACGCCGCCGAACTGGCCGAGGTGATGGCCCCGGTGTTCACCGAGGCCGCCAGCGGCACGCCGGTGGATTTGCCCTGGGTCTGGATGTTGGCCGCGTTCACCACGGTCAACGCCGCGATGTTGACGTTACCCGACACCCGGATTCCCGCCTCGCCCGCATCGATGGTGCCCAGCGGCGCAATCAGGTCGATATCCCCCGGCGCCACTTCGGCAATCGGGTTGAGCGTGGCAATACCAGCACCGGTACTCGGCACCGCCGGCGACAGCGTCACGTTACCCCAGGTGTCGTACAGGCGCTTGGGCGGCGTATACACCACGGTGGTCTTCGAACCGCGACCGGCGTTGATATCGCCCTTGGCCGACCAGCCAAGGATCGAGCCGCCAAAGGTGGTCATGATCCGGCTCTGCCCCAGCAGAATGCTGTTCTGCGCATACAACTGGATATCGCCCTCACCCTGGGTGATGACGCCTGCGGTGGACGGCGGCGCGTTGCCCTCGATGCCGAAAGTCTGGCCGCCGCCCGGGGTCAGCATCTGGATACTGCCGCCGAAATCGGTGTGCACCCCCGCCCCGCCGAACATCGTGATGTCGCCCTTGTAGGTGATCGGATTGCCCGCCACGTCCTTGGTCGGGAACAACAAGTCGATAGCCTCACGGCCCCGCAGATAGCTGCCCTGGCGCACGCCGCCCACTTCGTTGTACTCACGCCCGCCGGCCTTGAGCTCGGCGAAGTACACGTCGCGGGCAAACACCCGCTGCTGCTCGGCCGGCAGTGCCGCGAAGTAGCTGCGGGCCTGCTCGGTGTCGCCGCTGAAACCGAAGCGCTTCTCCAGCCAATCCACCAATTCGGTTTCATAGGTCTTGGCGACCTTGCCGTCCTGGTTCGCCAGCGGCACACCGGCCAGGGCCTGGTTCGCCGGGTCCAGGTAGGCCTTGACGAAGCGCTCGTAATCCGCGCCGTTGAGGCCCGCGCCAGCTTGCAGCACCAGGCTCGCGCCAGGGCGCGAATCTCCCGGCACCACGGCGCCGAGGCTGGTGATGCTGACCTTGTCGTCCATCAGGATATTGCGCCCGGCGGTGATTTCCAGCAGGCCGGGACCGGCGACGTTGAAGTTGCTGTAGAGGATGTCGCGCCCGGCTGACACGATGGAGATGTCGGTGGGGTTGTTGTGGATGAAGAGGTTGCCGGCGCTGGTGTACTGCCCCGTGACAAACTCACCACCCTGGCCGCCACTCAGCGGTGTTCCGCTACTGACGATGTCCCGCCCGGCCATCATCCACACCGACCCGGTTCCTTCGTAATAAGTCTGGCCGAATCGGCTGTCATTCGGGGTGGTGAACGTCATCGTCCGCCCGCTATTGACGGCCAGCAAGTCGCCCTTGAGCGCATAGAAACGGGCAGGATCGGTGTTGCTCGCCCATTCGTCGGACGCGCTGCTGCTGTCAAAAGCAAACAACGGCAATGTATTTGCGCCTATAGAGACACGATTGGCATCGACGGAGAGATTACTGACCACCACAGTGTTACCGACAAGCCCCATGAAGGCCGGCCGAAATGGTGTGGCCATGGCCGTGGACGAGGCACCAGAGCGACTGACCGTCAGGTCACCGCCATAGATGGAGTCACCCGCGAGGAACTGCAACTCGCTGTTGATGCCGGGGGCAAGCAGCAAGGCTGAGCGATAGCCGTTACTGGAGTTACCGGAGCCTGCGACCTTGGCCTGGCCGTAGTAAAGACTGCCACTGGCCGCAACGGCCCGCAGAATCGATGGGTAGACTACCGCCAAGTCCGTCTCGCCCCCAGACATCAGCGGCGTCAGATTGCCCCCCGATGACCAGAGATCAATCGCAGTATTAGCCGTCCACAACGAAAACCAGCTCACGCCCGAGCCGTTAGTCGCACCATTTTTGAAGGGCGACACGCTCATCATCGGCGCCCGGCCTGGGTCGGCAACGTCCATCACGACCAAGTCGCCCAACGTACGCAGATCGAAGGTAGCATCACCAGGCATGAGGGTCAGTCCACCGGTTGCAGCTCCTCGTGTGGACTTGAAGGAGTCGTAGGCCCGTGTTTCTCCAGGGGATTGCACTGGGGCACTGTTGCCGTAGAGCAGGTCGATACGACCAATGGCACCACCATCGATTTGGGCGTGTCCTCGCAAATTGATGACCGCGCCGTTGAGATGCCCCATGGTGAACGAGCTCTCGGGATTCAAAACACCACCCACACGCAGGTTGAGATCGCCACCGCCGGTCAATTGCAGGCTGCCATCAGAGCCCACACGTCCGGTGCTGCCCACCGCCAACAGCAGCCCCTGGCTACGAGGGTTGATGTTTGAGTTGAAGTCGTTACCGGCGAGCCGGTTCAACACCCCCGCGTCACCCTTCACCTGTACATCCAGATCACCGCCACCCAAAGTCCCGAACCCGGTGAAAGCGGCCATTTGATCAGCGCCACCCGACACCGTCGACGCGGTATGACTACCGAAGTTGATCCACCAGGCGGTCGGCTGGCTGCTCGCTGAATCACCATTGCCTTGGCGCCAGAGCCAATTGCCTACATTGGCCGAATCCTGGCCCATGTCGGTAGGGTTCGGTCGCCCGCTAGAGTTGACAGGCGCCGTCAGGTTGCCACTGAGGTCACCGCCGACCTTAAGCAACAGGTTACCGCCCGCGTCCGGATACCAGGCGCGATAGAGACTTTCAGCGCCGCCATCGACCAGCTTTTCGTTACTGCCATCCTCGTCGGTGAGCACCTTGCCGTTGGCACCCAGGGCCTTGGGCTGGTTGTAGGGATCGCCTGGGAACGTCGGTGCCGACGAGGTGCCGGCGGTGTAAATGCCGAACAACGAATCCATGCGCAGGTTGCCACCGCTGAGCAGCTCCAGGTCGCCGGTGCCGGTGCGGATGACGCTCGGACGGACACTGCCGGCAACCGCTTGATACTCCACATCTGCGGGAGCACAGACACTCGGCGCCGCGTCGCAGAGTGACTGAACCGAATCAAACTGGAAAAACTGCGCAGCGGCCTGGCTGATCAGCTCGCCGGCCTTGACCTCAAAGCCGGAACCTGCCAATTCCTCCTCCGCGGCCTTGGTCCATCTGTAAGAAGCTTGAAGCGCGCAAATACCGGCGAAATCCGCACAGAAGGCGTCAACCGAGTCGTAGCCAAAATTGCTCACGATGTCCAGGTCAACGGTTTGGCCAAGCTCTACCGTGAACCCCGCGCCCGCCAGCTCATCGACCCCTAGTTGAGTCCACTGATAGGTGCCCTTGGCCGGCACGGATTTGCCAAACATGCCGTAGTGACTATCGGCAAGACGCAAGTCGCCTTGTACCGGATCGGGCTGGACGATCCTGCTGTCCGCCGCCGTCGTATCGGCCCCGGCCACCAGCCGCAGCGACCAGGATTGCGAACCCTCGGCGAGCATCGGGGCGATAGCCCATATGCGGCCATTGCTGCCGGCGATTTCCGGACGTAGCTGGATCGACTCGACGCCATCCGGCAACTTCACATCGGTGCCCGAGGGGATCAGCGAACCACGGTTCAGCGCCAGGCTGCCGTCCAGCTTGAGAATATTGCTCTGGACATTGCCCGCGTCGGCCACGTTGGGCAGCGCCACGCCCTTGGGCCAGGTGAAACCGAGCAAAGCGGTGGCGCCGCTCAACACGCTGCCAGCGCCCAACTGCGAGCCGGCTTCGAGGGTCTGGGCCCGGCTCAGCAAAGTGCCGGCGGCAAACAGCAGGTTGCCGGAGGCGTCGTGCACCGCAGCCGCCAATACCGTGCCGGCCGGCAGTTCCAAGGGTTGTTCCAGGATCGCCGCCACTGGCAACCGGGTGCCGGCCGCCAGGGTCACGTTTTTGATGGGTAAGTCGTAGTTGAGCGTGGTTCCCGCAGGGAACGCCGTACCGTCGGCCAGGGTCACGCCGGCACCGGGGACGACGATGTCGCCACCGGTGAAATCGATGCCGGGCAGCAACACCCAGCCTTTGTCATCCTGAGTGGCGGGCGGCGGAGAGAATCCGTCGTTGATGCTGCCGTAGATGCTCAGGTCGCCCCCGGCGCGCAGGGTCAGCGCGCCGGCCTCACCGGAGCCGTACACGGCGGTTTGCCGAGTGTGCGGGTTGACACTGGCGTAGCGATAACCGGACAGGTCCAGGTCGCCCTGCACCACCAGGTCACCGTCGGCCGTCGCACTGACGATCTCGACGCCGGGCCGCAGGTGGAACGCATCGGCGTAACGGGCGTTGTTCAGGCCGGCGAGTCTACGTTGCATCAAATCGCTGTTGGCCAGCGCCGCGTTGATGAAGGCGAGGCTGTCCTGATGCTTGCCATCCAGGTAGGCCTGGTCGATGACCTGATAAGGACGGCCACTGGCCGCCGGATCGCTGCCAAAAGCTGCGTCGTTGTATTGCCACATACCATTGACGGCGATGGACCGCGCGCCCTGGATATCCAGGTTGCCGCTGGCGTCGATGGCGATGTCACCGTGGGTGGCATCCGGGCCGGCGCGCCGGGCATTGAGTTCCAGGGTGCCGCGAGCGCGGCCATCATGCTGCCCCGCAGGCGCCGCGGTGCCATGGCGCAAATCGATGCGCGCGCCGTCGGCCAATGTCAGCACGCCGCCCCGGGAGGTGAGGTCGACCATGGCGCGGTTCGGTGAGTCGATGATCTTGCCGTAGCTGTCTACACGCAGGCGATTGCCGTGGGCATCGAGCACCGCGCTGCTGCCCAGGGTCAGGGACCGCCCGGCGGCGAGCCGGATGCTGCCGACCCGTTCGCCGCTGGCGTCTACCTTGCCATTGACCAACAGGTTTCCATTGTCGACCGACACGCTGATGGTCGAGGCCTTGAGTTCGTTGCCGATCACCAGGTCGCCCTGTTTGAGCTGGAAGCCACGGGAACCGAACACCTGTCCATCATCCAATCGTTGGTTCAAGGCCGCGAACTGCTCGCTGAGGCTGCCGTTGCCGCCCAGGCGCTGAGCCTGGACTTCTACACCGCCGGCCAGGTACGGCATGGCGGTGCCGCCGGCGTCATATTCGCCCGTGCTGCTGCCGAGAATCCGACCCTGCAAATCAACGATCCCGGCGGCCTCGTCCAGGGCCACGGCACTGAGCCGGCCAGCCTGGTTGTTACGGGCCGAGAGGTCGATGCTTGAACCATCCGCCTGGCGGATGTTGCCGTTGCGGCTTTGCAGGATCACCTCACCACCGGCGCTGTAACGCGTCACATCGTTGAAAGTGACTGCGCGCCCAGCCAGGTCGATCTGCGCCGCATCCGTCAGGGTCAGGTCATCCGTCGCGCTGAGGGTGAGCTTGCCGCTGGGCAGCACCACTGCGCTGGCGAGGTTGAGGCTCGCGCCCTTGAGGGACAGCTCGCCCCCTAGCCCGGAGACAGCGCCAGGCTTAGCGGTTGTGCCCGTTACATTGACCACGCCGCCTGCAGTAATGCGGTTGACCGATCCGGCTTCACCCGTGAGCAACGGCGTGAGGATATTCAGGTTGCCGCCGCTGTAGACGTAGCCTGTTTTTGCGTCATAGGCGCCCTGGCTTTGATACACCGCCAGGCTGCCCTTGTGATTGGCGGTCAGGCGTTCGCTGGCGCTGAGGTTGACGTTGGCGAATCCCAGGGCCAGGCGGTCCAGGGTGGTGACCGAGCTGGGCTGGGCGAAGTCACCGTAGCCGAATTCGATGCGCTGGGCCTGGATGTCCAGGCGACCGGCACCGGTACCGGCCCCACCGGCAATCACCGGACCCGGCGCGCCGACAGCGCCGTTCCAGATCAGGTTGGTGGTGCGAATGGTCGCCACATCGTTGGCGCTACCGGCACCATAGATGGCAGGGGTGCTGAGCATCAGATTATTCAGGCGCGACTTGCCTGTTGTCGGGTCATAGGTGTCGAGACTGACGGTACCGTAAAAATTCAGCGCCTGACTGGCCGACAGTTCGAGGGTTTCCAGGGCCGGAGCACCGTACTCGGTGTCCCCGCGCAACAGGCGATCGAGCACGGTCTGGCTCAGGGTCAGCCCCGCCGGCAAGACCTGGTGCGTTGCCGCAGCGCTCAGGGCCTGGGCGGTGCCAACGTTGATGTTGCTCAGGGCCAGCGTCAGGTGACGGGTGCCATAGCGCACTTGGTCGTCCAGTTCCAGGCTGCTGCCCGAGGCGGCGACGATACTGCCTTCAGAGTGAATCTTCGTCACGCCTGTGCACGGTGTCAGGCTGCAACCGCCGATACTGACCGAACCCGTGGAGCCCGATTGCGGAGCCAGCACGTTGAGCAAGCCGTTGGAAGCCGCCAGCAAATTGTAATTCTGGTTCCTCACATTGAGGTTATAGATAAAGCCATCACGGGCATCGTACGCCGCCTTGCCTTGCCCGAGGGTGTTGATGGCGGCGCCTTGTTCCACCAACAGCTCGCCCCCGTCGGCCAGCAGGAAAACCTCCGGTGCCGCCAGAGTCGCGCCTTCACGCAAAGTCACACTGCGGGAGACCCTTTGTGGCGTGACGTAGTTACCTCCTTGGCCATAAAGAATTGAAAACTGGCCGCCGATCACTTGGCGCGAGGCGTTCAATGCATTGAGGCTTGCGGCATTGAGGGTCACACCTTCGAAACCGGCCGTGGCCCCGCGCCCGTCGGCAACTACCTCCAGTGCGCTACCGGTGCCACCCACCACTGCAACGGTACCGCCGTATCCACCCGTCTGAGGCGCGAACTTGCCAATACCCTTGAAGGAGAACGCCTGATCCCCAGCGCCCCTGGCCAGGTTCAGCTTCAAAGTCTTGGCATCCACTGGCAATAAAGCCCTGGGGACACCCAGGCGTCCGGCGTCGGCCACGGCAAACTGGGCGTAGCTGGTTTCGTTGTATTGCGAGTAGCGGCGAAGCACATTTCCCGACGTCAGAATGACCTGACTGGACAAACTGTTGCGCTGCCCGGTATTAGCCACCGACAGTACCCCAGCGGTGGTCCAGGAGCCGTTGCGCATCTGTTGCGCAGCCGTTGCCACCCCCTGCCCCGCCAGGCCATTGACTTCGACCCGGAACGCCCCCGGCAACAAGGCGTAGGTGGAGGGCATCAAGGTATAGGTGCCCGCGGCCAATCCCGGAACGCCAGCACCAATGGTAATTTGCTGGCCTACCCTGGGGTCCACTGCGCCGCCTTCGGGGGCGACTGGTGCATATTGGCTCTGGTTGCCCGGCACGATGGCATAGACCGGGTTGCTGGATAGGCCCGGCAAGGTAAAACCGCCGTTCGCGCCGATTTGTACCAGCGGATTGAAACGCGCGTCGGTGGAACCCCCTCGGCCAGAGATAAACCCGGCGCCGAGCAAGTCACCCCCCCCCGAGAGGTCGAGTACCGAGCCTTCCTGAGCAACCACCGACTGCCCCCCCAGAATCACGCCGACATTGAGGTCACCATTGTCGGAGGGCACTGCGCCTTGCCCCAGCAGAACGACTTTTTTGCCTGCGTACTGGTAACTCTGCCCATCGACAGTACCGCCATAAGGCAGGATCAGCCCTAGGCCGCTGACGGAGGTCAAACTGTCCGGCAACAAGTCCAGCCGGGCAGATATGCCCGCCGAGCTATCATTTGTACCGACTTCAAGCAGCCCAAGCGGAGCCCGTACGACACCCCCTTGTTCGATCTTCGCACTGCCCAATTGCAAGCGACCGAACACCGAATAAGGCACCTGGGGGACGACCTGGGTGGTACGGCCGATAACCAGACTGCGCGTCGGATCGTAGAGAGGGATGTTGTTAACGGGATCGCGCCCCCAGCCATACCCTGCCAAAACACGAGCGCCTACGCCGGTCGCTGGATACAGTTGGGCGGCCTGCAGGACCATGTCCGCAGGCGTCACCAGTTGAGTTGTGAAACCTAAAGGCAACCCTTCGTTCGAGAACCCGGCCAGGAATCGCACATCTCCCCGACTGCTTAACTGAACCCGGTCAAAACCTGTGCGCTCCAACTCGACGGTGCTGCCGTCGGCCTGCCGCACGGTCCCCTTGCTGCTGAACGTCACGTTACCCTGCACATCCAACAGGTCTGCGTTGACAGAAAACACGGCCTTGTTCGTCTGCAATGATACGCCGCCGTCGACCACCGGTCGGACGTAGTTATCCTTGTTTGGAAGGTTGGCCGCGGGGCCCGACAGCAGTACATGGGAAGCATTGAGTTGAGCCCGGGTATTTGGCGCGGCTGCACTCGTGACAAAGTTGCGGGCATACAGGCTCAGGCTTTGGCCAAGGGACAGCGACACGTCACCATCGATGCTCAACAGTCCATTGCTCAACAGCGCCAGGCTGTCGAAACCTCCCGACTGGACCTGATCAACACCCAAGCGCCCGTGGCCGTAAACCAACGAGTCCGCCGCTGTCTCGGCATTACCCTCCAGCAAGCTCGCAGGCGCGGTCTGTCCCAACACCAACTCACGCACCTTCATCGCTCGGTCGCTGGCGGCGTTCTTCACGTAGTAAGGCGTTTCCAATGCCACCGACAACTTGCCGCCCGCCGCCCCTGTCCCGCCCGAATGGGCGCTGAATGCGCCATCCAGGTACAAACCATTGGCCGACGCCAGGGAAATGCTGCCGCCATTGCTCGCCACCGAGGTGCGCCCCTGTCCGGGAATATCCAGCACGGCCTGGCTGCCATCCGCTTGCAGACGCGCGCCCTCGCGCACCACCACAAACAGTTCGGATGCGGAAGCCGAACCTTTCTCGGCGTCGATCTGGCCGCCGATGACAATCTGCCCGCCATCACGTACCAGGCCATAGGTCTGACCGCGCATATCCTGGGCGGTCACGGCCCGGCTGGAGACATCGATCAGAGCCTGCTCGCCCAGCCAGATGGAGCGACCGTGGCCCTGAGCGTTGACGGCTTCACCCTCCGCACCGATGACACTCAACCCGGTGAGGCTGACCCGCCCACCCCACGCATTAAGGGTACCGTTGGCGGTCAGTTGACCGATGCTGCGCACATCGATGCCCTGGCCCGGATCGACGCTGACCACGCTGCCCTTGCCCAGGTTCAACACCGTGCTGGCCATGTCGGCGGCGCTGGAGTTCGCGGTACCGGCAGTGAGACTCAGGCTCGCGCCGCGACGCTGGGTCATGACACCTTTGATCGCATCTTCCTGGTACAGCTCCGGCGTCCAGCGCTGCAACGCATCGGCCGGCTCCGCGCCGCTGCCGGTGTTCAACGCCTGCTCGCCAAAGCGGTACACCGGCATCGTCACATCGACCTGGGCCCCGTCGGCCACGGTCAGACCTTCGTTACCGGTGATGTCATAGGCCGAGAAGCCTTTGTCAAAAAAGTCTCCGCCCAGTTGCAGGGTGCCCGGTTCAAGCGGCGAGCCGCTGTCGCCGATCAGCACTTTATGGGCCGCCAGCGTCAAGGTCCCGCCGCCATTCACGCCGGTGCCGCGCAGTTCACCGTCAAGGTTCAAGGCGCCGTTATCGGACGATGCGCCGGTACTGGCGGTCAGGGTCAGGTCACCGCCCTTGCCGCCGCGGGTCTTGCCATCGGCCATGACCGCAGCACCGGAACTGACGTCAATCCGACTGCCCTGACGAACGTCAATGTCGCCACTGCTGCGCACGGACACCGTGCCGCCGTTGAGGAACGGCAGGCCTTGGCGGTCGTTGCCGTCAAGCAGCAAATTGCTCCACCGCCCAGCGGTGTTCAGCATCACGCCCTCGCCCAACGTGACCCCGGCACGCTGACCGGTGGCGGGCGAAAGCACGACGTCTCCCATCTGGAAGTTATCGGTTCTGACCTGCTTAAGAACGTTACCCAAGGCAATGCGACCGCTGCGAGCCGTCAGGTTGGCGTTGACTTCCACCTGTGGTGCATAAAGCGTGATGTCGCCGCCATCGGCCACTTTAAGCGTGCCATCGACTTTGATACCTTCTGCCGCCGCCACCTTGACCGCGCCGAGCTGAAAGCCATTGAGCAGTTCGTTATCCAGCACCAGCTTGCCTTGCCGATCGGTGTCGACCACCGAGGTCAGGTCCTGGCCCGCGGCAATCTTGTCGGTCACCTTGCCGACGGTGACCTGATCGAAGGTGGGGTTCAAACCGCTGTTGATCACGCCTGCAGTCTTGTCATAGATCGGCGTGTAGCTGCCCACCCACAACTGCGCCCGTCGGGCCACGGCATTTTGCGATTGCTGGTAACCGTCGAGGTTGAGATTCGGCGCCTGAGTCTGGCGTTCACCCTGGTAGACCTCACCAACGATTTGGCCTTCCAGCACCGCGTTGCGGGTCGACACCACCAGCTTGCCGGCATCGCGGCCGACGGTGTAGCCGGCTTCAAAACGCTCGCGTGGGGCAATCAGCGGGTTGTAGTAGTAATCGGTCTGGCCCCAACGCTGGCTGTGGTCTTCGTAGCCCTTGTAGATACCGGTGTAGAGAATGTCCCCCGGCGCCTTGGACAATTCATGCAAACGCCCATCAGCGCCCTTGAGCCAGGACTGCCGCAAGTAGCCGCTCTGCACATCCAGGGTACCGCCAGACAGGTTCAGTTGCGCTGCCTGCTGGGTCACCACGTCGTTGCCAGTGAACGTCAGGGTGCCGCCTTGAGCAGCCCATTCACCGGCGCTGTGGCCCCGGGTCCCCAAGTAACCGCCGACTTCCAACAGCCCACCCGCCGTGTACCAACGGTCGGTGGCGTAACCATTGGTGCCCGCCGGCACGTAGATCAAGTCGCGCACATCCACCCAGACATCGTTGTTGGTCAGCTTGCCGTCCTCGCGGTTGACCGGTGCGTCGCGCTGTTCATTGCCCTGCACGTTGACCTTGATGGAGTTGGACTCCATCGCCACCTTGACGCCAATGGCGCCGGATACGTCGATCACCGCGCCATCGCGCACCAGGCTGCGCCCGGCGGCGCTGACCGCGACCTGGCCGCCGGTGGCCAGGGTGATGGAGCCGTTCTGGAAGTCAACGCTACCGCCACTGACGATCTCGACCCGCGACTGATCGGTGCGGTCGACCACGCTGCTGAGGTTGTTGAACTGGCCGGTGATCAGGTTGTTCGGCGTGCCATCCAGGCCGGCCGGTCCGGCATTGCGCTGACTGTCCAGGGCACTGCCGCCGGCGGCGTCGAGCAACACCGCCGTGGCGCTGCCCAGCCCCAGGGTCACGCTGCCAGTGCTGTCGCTGAAGGCGTTGAGCAGGTGCACGGTGCCGCGGGTGTCCACTGAACTGGTGGCGACGGCCACGCCGTTCTGCTCGACCCGGTGTCCGGTGAAGGTGATGTCGCCGGTGCTGGCCTGGATCAGGCCGCTGTTGATCACCGTGCCGGCGCTGCTGCCCGGTTTGAGGGATGTCGCGACCTCGTTGCCACGGGTGGTGGAACGCAGGTTGCCGCTGGTGCCCTGGCCGCGCCGGATGTAGAAGCTGTCGCCTGCCGCCAGGGTGGTCTGGCCCTTGGCGGTGATGATGGAGCCGGCGTTCTCCACTTCGCTACCCAGCAGCAAGGCATAGCCGCCCCCCGCCGTGGAGGTGGCGGCACGATGGGTTTCGATCAGTGCGCCCTGCTGCACTTCGACCTTGCCCGCCGCGTCGGTGAAGGTCGGCTGGGTGCCAGTGGCATCGACGTACAAGCCGCGCTTGCTGAATTGCTCATCGCTGATGTTGGCCGCCACCGCCGCCAGGTTGCGCACGTTGACCTGGCTGCTGCCGCTGAAAATGATGCCATTGCGGTTCACCAGCATCACCGTGCCGTTGCCCTTGATCTGGCCCTGGATCTGGCTCGGTCGCGCCTGCGGATCGTTGACCCGGTTGAGCACGGCCCAGTCCGACTGCTGCTGGAAATCCACGGTGGTGTTGCGCCCGACGTTGAAGGTTTCCCAGTTGAGAATCGCCTTGTCGGCGGTCTGCTCGATCTTCACCGTGGTCTTGCCGCCGGCCTGGGTCTGCTGCGGTCCCTTGGCGTTGAGCCAGCCCTGGGTCAGGCTGTTATCGACCTTGAGCCCGCCCTCGCCCAAGCCGTCGGGCACGGTCTGGATTTGCCCGAACGCGGCCTGCCTTCCTGCCGCTTGCGCCGCCTGCTGGGCCGCGATGGCGGCCACGGTGTTGTTGAGGTTGGTCAACGAACGCTGCAACTGCGCATTGGCCCGTTGCTGTTGGGCCAAGGGCGGCGGCATGCCTGGCAACGCCGTCGTGGGCCGTGCCGCGCCACCGGCAGGGGACGCGCCCTTGGCGGCAAACCAGGCCGAACTGAACGCGGTCGCCGCCTGGGCATTGCCAGCCACCATCAGCAGGGCAATGGCCTGGGCCAGCGGCTTGAGCCGCAACATCGACAACTCGCCATCGCGACGTGGAGCATTCAGGTTCGTCTGGGGTTTGCAGCGCAGCATCCTACTCATCCTTTCGGGTTCGCTCTAAGGGGGCGTAACGCAGTGCTATCAAGCTGCCAGCGTTGGTTATAGGGGATAGGCGGTTACAGCCGCTCGGGACCGAACGGATGTCATGAAAATTTCATGTGGCTGTGTTGGCGCGGGTATGACGCAAAAAGTCAGCAACGGCTTTCACCGTTGCTGACCGGCTGTTGCAGGTCGTTCAAGCCTGGGCTTACAACGGACGACCGATGGCGTTGCAGACACTGGTGTTGCCGATGCTCAGACCGCTGGAAGCCGTGACGAAGGAATCACGAATGGCAGTTTTCCAAGCCGAAGGCAGTGGCACGAAACGGTTGGCGGTGATGGCCGAGTCGTTGTTGGTCAACGAACCGTAGTGACGGCTGAAGAAGTTGCGAACCTGAGTGGTCTGGGTCGCATCGGCGTAGCACTGGCTGAAGATCACGTTGGTGAAACCCAGGATTGGGTAGCCGGTGGTTGGGTAGAGGCGCAAGCTAGGGTCAGCCGGAATGGTTTCATCGATCACTTTTTGGGAAGTGAAAATAGGCACCCAGGCGTTTGGTTTTGACCGGTCGGCAACAGCAGGAACCGTAACGGCATTGATAGCTGCCGACACGTTGGCTGGTGCAGGGGAAAGACCGCCAACACGAGCGACCTTGGTGGCGTCGTCCAGACCGGCCAGGGTAGTAGCGGCGTAATCCGGGCTCATATAGGTGATACGACCCTGCGCAGCGTTCAGTGCAGTCATCACGTTAGCACTGCCGGAGGCGGAAACGGCACCAGCTGGCAGGCCACCGCTGTAGCTGGAGGCGAAGGTGGTGGTGACACTGAAGGTGCCGGTTTCAGCGCACTTGGCATTCAGGAAGCGGGTGAACAGCTCGGTGGTGCCGCTGCTTTCTGAACGGTAAACCACGGTGATTGCGCCAGTACGGCCCGAACCAGTGATCTGGCTCCAGTCGGTCAGACGGCCGGAGAACACGCCGCACAGTTGGTTGACGCTCAGGTCGACGTTGGCGGTGCCAGTCTTGTTGAACGGAATGGCAACCGAAGTGGCGACCGAAGGCACCTGGATCAATGGACCCCAGGCGGCACCGTGGGCACTGACGTAGGTGCTCAGTTCAGTGGCGCTGAGCTTGGAGTCGCTACCAGCCCAGTGCACTTTCTTGCCGCTGGTGTCGCCAGGCACGAACTTGGTGTAGTCGTTGGTCAGGAAAGCAGCCTTGCCAGCACCGCTGCCCACGCCGATGTAGGGGGCAAAACCGGCAGGCAGTACGCCGGAAGTCTGATAGAGCGGCTGAGGCAAGGTAGCACCACCGCCGTTGACATCAGCCATGGCGGCCTGAGCGACGCAGAGGCCGGCGAGGGTCAGGGATACCGCGAGAACGTTGCGCTTAAACATGAAGAATCTCCTTTCATCGTGTTCGTACGAAGGTTGGGTGACGCGTGCTTGCCGTCATGGCGCTCGGTCCTGTGCCGGTGGCGATGGGGTGAGGCCATGGGTTAGAAATTCGCAGTTTCCGGTGACAGATAAAGGAAAAAACCTCGGGAGCCGAGGGCTGTTTTTCAGGTTTTTTCCTCGGGTGTTCGAGGGCTCTGCGCCGTGGGTTCAGGCGGATTTTCCAGGGGGATGGCGAGGGTTGGCCGTGGAGGGGGCGGTGGACGGTTGCCGGGCGACGGAAGATGACAGAACGAGGAACCCGAGTTTGGCGAGGGTGAGGCTCGGGAGGTGTCGCGTCACTGCCAAACAACGGGCTGCTTTTGTGGCGAGGGAGCTTGCTCCCGCTGGGTTGCGAAGCGACCCCAAACCGGCTGACTGCGATCTGTCTGTTGTACTGGAAAGTCAGGTTTTGGGTCTGCTGCGCAGCCCAGCGGGAGCAAGCTCCCTCGCCACGGTTTTGTGCGCGGTGGGCTATTGAACCAACTGATTGATCTCGATAATCGGCAGCAACACCGCCATGACGATCACCAGCACCACCGCGCCCATGACCACGATCATCAGCGGCTCCAGCAGCGCGGTCATGCCCATGGCCCGGCGTTCGATGTCGCGGGACAGGGTTTGTGCGGCGCGTTCGAGCATCGGCGGCAGGCAGCCGGTTTTCTCGCCGCTGGCGATCAGGTGGATCAGCACCGGCGGGAAGACCTTTTCCACCCGCAGCGCCGCCGCCAGGTTGACGCCTTCGCGAACCTTGGCCGTGGCCTCGCTGACGCTCAGGCTCAGACGGTCGTTGGACAGCGTCTGGCGCGCGGCCTCGAGGGCTCGCAGCAACGGCACCCCTGCTCCGCCGAGAATTGCCAGGGTCGAGGCAAACCGCGCAGTGTTGAGGCCCAGTACAAAACGCCCGATCAGCGGCAGGCGCAACACCCGCGCGTGCCAACTCAGCCGCGCCGCCGGTTTGCGCAAGTACATACGCCAACTCCAGAAGCCACCGGCCAGCACGCCAAAACACAACCAGCCCCAGGCACGAATGAAATCACTGGCAGTGAGCATCGCCACGGTCAGCGCGGGCAGGTCTTGCCGGGCCTGGGAGAACGCGCTGACCACCTGGGGCACCACGTAGCTGAGGAGGAAAATCACGATGGCGATCGACACCAGCCCCACCACCCCAGGGTAGATGAACGCCGTGAGGATCTTGCCCCGCAAGTTGTTACGCTCTTCGATGTAGTCCGCCAATCGCTCCATCACCTGGGCCAGGTCGCCGGACTCTTCACCGGCGGCAATCAACGCCCGATAGATTTCCGGAAAATCCCGGGGGCGTGCCGCCAGGGCTTCGGCCAGGCGCATGCCGCTGCGCACATCGGCGCGCACCGCGCTTAAGGTCTGGGCGATGTGCTTGCGCTCGGCCTGCTCCACCGTAGCGCTCAATGCGGCCTCCAACGGCAGGCTGGCGCCCAGCAGGCTCGCCAGTTGGCGGGTGGCCCAGGCCAGGTCGTTGTCCGAGAGCTTGGCGCTGAACAAGCCTCCGCCGTTGGCCGGTGGCGTGTTGCGCTCGACCTGCACCTGCAATGCCGTCAGCCCACGGCTGCGCAACAGGTTGAAGGCTGCCCCCTGGCTGTCGGCTTCCAAATGTCCGGATTCGATCTTGCCCTGGGCGTCGGCGGCCTCGAAACGGTAGCGATTCATCAGGCGTCCCGTGTCACGCGCAGGATTTCTTCAGGGGCCGTGGTGCCACTGCGCACCCAGCGCTCGCCATCCTCGCGCATGCTGAACATCCCGGCTCGGCGGGCAGCGGCGCGCAGTGCCTGCTCCCCTGCCCCCTGGTGGATCAGCGTGCGGATGTCATCGTCAATGCAGAACAGTTCATGGATCCCGGTGCGCCCGCTGTAGCCGGTCTGGTTGCAGCTCGGGCAACCCACCGGGCGCCAGGTGCCGGGCGTGGCCGGATCCGGTTGCTTGCACTGCGGGCAGAGCCTGCGCACCAGTCGCTGGGCCAGCACGCCGAGCATCGACGAGGCCAGCAGGAACGGCTCGACGCCCATGTCGATCAAGCGGTTGATGGCCGACACCGCGTCGTTGGTGTGCAGCGTCGCCAACACCAGGTGACCGGTGAGGGAGGCCTGCACGGCGATTTGCGCGGTTTCCAGGTCGCGGATTTCGCCGATCATGATGATGTCCGGGTCCTGGCGCAGGATCGCCCGCAACGCCAGGGCGAAGGTCATGTCGATCTTGGCGTTGACCTGGATCTGGCTGATGCCCGGCAGATCGTATTCCACCGGGTCTTCCACCGTGAGGATGTTGTGGACGCTGGCGTCCAGCCGGGCCAGGGCGGCATAGAGGCTGGTGGTCTTGCCGCTACCGGTGGGACCGGTGACCAGGACGATGCCGTGGGGCTGACGGATCAGGTGATCGAGCTTGCCCAGCACGTCCGGGTCCATGCCTAACGTTTCCAGTTGCAGGCGTCCGGCCTGCTTGTCCAACAGCCGCATCACCACCCGTTCGCCGTGGCCGGTGGGCACCGTCGAGACGCGGATATCGATCGGGCGCCCAGCCACGCGCAGGGCGATGCGTCCGTCCTGGGGCAGGCGTTTTTCGGCGATGTCGAGCTGGGCCATGATCTTGATCCGCGACACCAACGCGCCGTGCAGGGCCTTGCGCGGCGAAACCACATCGCGCAGGGTGCCGTCGACGCGGTAGCGCACCACCGAATGGCTCTCGTAGGGTTCGATGTGGATGTCGCTGGCCTCGTCTCGTGCGGCCTGGGTCAGCAAGGCGTTGATCATGCGGATCACCGGCGCGCCGTCCTGGGTGTCCAGCAGGTCGGTGATCTCGGGGATGTCCTGCATCAACCGGTCGAGGTCCACTTCGTTTTCCGCCGCGCCCACGACGGCGGCAGCACTGCCCGTGTCGGCATAAGCACTGTTGAGCAGCCCATCGAGCTCCTCGTCGCGCACCCGCTCCAGCCGCACGTCGCCGAACTGACGGCGCACCTCGCTGATGGACCAACCCGGCGTGGACGGGCACACCATCAGCACCGCCCCCTCTGCGGACTGACGCAGTACCAGGCGCTGGGCCTTGGCCCAGGCGTATGGGAGGGTGTTCATGGGCACACTTCCTCTACGACTGACCCACCCACCACTGTGGCGAGGGAGCTTGCTCCCGCTGGGCTGCGCAGCAGCCCCAAAACCAGGCACCTCGGTGTGGCAGGCAAATAGCATGCAATCTTTTTGGGGTCGCTTCGCAACCCAGCGGGAGCAAGCTCCCTCGCCACGGAATTCATTGTCCAATCGGCTCCATCACAGGCACCGCCTTGATCACCGCCCTGGGCATCTGCACCCCGGCAGGCGCCGTCCCCGGAATCGCCCTCGCCGAGGCCGGCAACTGCGGGGCCTGCATGTCCGGCATTGCCCAGCTACGGTCTGGTTGCAGCAGGCCTTGGGCGCGACGCATGAAGTCGTAGCGGTTGAGGGTAATGCCGCGTCCCGCCGCCGTGTCGCGGATGATGTAGGGCCGCAGGAACACCATCAGGTTGGTCTTGGTGATCTGCCGCCGTTCGTTGCGAAACAGCGCACCGATCCCCGGAATGGTCGACAACCACGGTACCGCGTCATTGCTCTGGCTGTAGCCATCCTGCAGCAACCCGCCGAGGACCATGATCTGCCCATCGTCCAGCAGGATGCTGGTGTCGATGGCGCGCTTGTTGGTGACGATGCCGGTGGTGCTCGAAGCACGATTGTCGACGCTGCTGACTTCCTGATAGATGTCGAGCTTGACCGTCCCGCCTTCGGAAATCTGCGGCCGGACATTGAGCTTCAAACCCACCTCCTCGCGGGTCACGGTCTGGAACGGGTTGTTGCTGGTACCACCGCCGCCGGTGACATAGCTGCCGCTGACGAAGGGAATGGTCTGGCCGACGAAAATGCTCGCCGCTTCGTTGTCCAGGGTCAGCAGGTTCGGCGTCGACAGCACATTGGTGCCACCCTTGCTCTTCAAGGCCCGGGCCAGGACCTTGAGATCGAGAATCTTGCCGATACCCGGAATGTCCACCGTGCCGTTCACCACCCCCAGGTTCAGGCCCTGGGGCAAGACATCGATGCTGGTCTTGCCGTTGAGGTTGAGCCCGGTGCCGCCGAGGTTGACCCCGCCGATCACCCCACTGCCACCGAGGTTGCCGGTCTGCCATTGCACGCCGAATTCGCTGGCGTCGTCCTCGCCGACTTCGACGATCAGGCTCTCGATCACCACTTGGGCGCGCCGCTGGTCCAACAGGTCGATGACTTCCCGCAGGTTGCGGTACAGCGGGTCCGGCGCGGAGATCAGCAAGGTGTTGGTGGTGGCGTCGGCCTGGATGGTCACGCCGCCGGCGCTGAAAGCGGTGTTCTGTTCGTTTTTCGTCGAAGCGGAAGTCGTGCCGTTGCTGCCTTGGCCGTAGCCGTTGCCGCTGGTCGAAGCATTGCCGCTGGTGGTGCCGCTGGTGCCATCGCCACTGCTGCCCTGCCCACTCTGTCCGTTGGTACTGGCGCCCATGCCACTGAGCACCGAGCGCGAGTTGTCGCTGCTCTCGCCTTCACTCTCCCCGGTGAGCAAGCCGCGCAGGGCCTGGGCCAGTTTGCCGGCCTGGGCATTGCGCAGGTACACCACATGCAGGTTGCTCGGGTTGTTCTGGGTGTTATCGAGCTTGTAGATCAAGTTGCGCGCCAGCTCCGTGCGCTCGGGGCTGCCGGCGCGGATGATGATGGAATTGGAGCGCGGGTCGCCGATCACGTTGATCTTCTGGGTCTGGTCGCCGCCCTGGGTTTCCAGCAGATCAGAGACCATTTGCGCGATGTCGACCGCGATGCCGTTGTGGATCGGCACCACGTCGGTGTCGATGGCACTCGGGGTGTCGATGCCTTCGATGAGTTGCGCCACCCGCGACAGGTTCTCGGCGTAATCGGTGACGACAATGGTGTTGTTGCCCGGGTAGGCATTGATCGGGTTGTTCGGCGACACGATCGGGCGCAGCACCGGGATCAGATTCACCGCGTTCTCATATTGCAGGCGGAAGGTGCGGGTGAGCATGCCGTTGCCGGCCGGTTTGTCGGCACTGTAGATCGGCCCACCCAGCAGTTTTGCATCGGCCTCCGGCACCACCTGGGCCACGCCACCGACGTCGACCACGCTGAAGCCTTGCATGCGCAGCGCGGCCAGCAGCATGTCGTAGGCTTGGTGGGCCGGGACCTGGCCTTCGGACACCAGCGTCAGGTTGCCCTTGACCCGCGGGTCCACCATAAACTGTTGACCGGTGGAACGGGACAAGGCTCGCACCACCGCCTGGATATCCGCCTCGACGAAATTCAGCGTCACCGGTTGATCGCCCAAGGGCGTACGCGCCGGCGCATTGTTGCGCGGCTCGCGAGCACGGGTGGTGAGGTCGACCTGATGCCGCACCGCGGGCTTATGTTCACGCAGGTCCTGGGCCCGCTGACGATCGAGCACTGCATCACCACTGCGCTGGGTACTCCCCAACGGAATGCCCAACTCGCTGTCCACCAGCAACGGTGGCTGCGACGCGGGCGGCGTGCTGTTGCACGCACTCAACGCGAGCAACAACAGCGGTGCAGCCTTGCGCCAATGACGTGGGTATCTGGCCCCTTTCATGAAGCTTCCTTAGCGCCTTGCGCCTGATCCATGCGAACGGTTCCGGACAGTGTGCCGGCGGTATTGTCGGTGTCGTGGTTGTCGCGATTGGCAAGGGCGGTGCGCTGCAAACGGGCCTCGATCACTTCCAGGGAGAATTGCCGTGGGTTGCCCAGCAACCAACTGATCACCGCCTCCGCTGGGGCCTGGTCGAACGTGAGCTGCCAGGTGTTGGGGCGCTCGGCGCCTGGCGCTTGCAATTGGTAATGCTGGCTCAAGCCACTGGCGTCCAGGCTCTGGCGCAAGGCGGTTTCAAGAGGTTGCTCGGGTGCGGGCCCCGCGACGTCGCGCAACAGCACTTCGAGGGCTTCGGTCTGTGAACGCAGCTTCGGGGTTTCGGCTTGCCAATAGGCGATAGTCTTGAGCGGCGGCTGGATCAGTGCGAGCCAGACCAGACAGCCGCCCAACACCAGCGCAGCCAGGGCCACGGCGGCTTGCTCACGCACCGCCAGCCCCTGCCAGAACGTGCGCAAACGCGTGCGATAGGTTGCCCAGTGCCCCCACACCAATGCCAGAGAATGCTTATTCATCATCGGCGTCCGGGTTTTCGTCGGGGCTGCCCTGGCCGGCCGGTGCCACACGCAGGGTCCAACCCTGATCGATGGCGGCGACGTCGATGCCGGCCTGGACCAGGGGGATTTTCCAATCCTCTTCGGCGGCGGTTTTCTGCGCCTCGGCCACGACATTCAGGCGCAACTCACCGTTCTCGAACACCAGCGCCTGGACATTGCCGCTCATGAACGGCATGGCACTGCCCGCCTGTTGCACCAGGCTGGCAAAGCGTTGGGCCGGGTCGGTCGCCGCACCGTTCTGGCGCGCAGCGATTTGCTGACGCGCCTGTTGCAGCGGGTTGAGAATCACCGGCAACTCGGGAAACGCCTGCTTCACCCGCTGGCTCATCTGCGCCTTGAGCCGTTGACCCTGGGCTGCTTCACGGGCGGCGTAGAGGTTCAGCCCAATCACCCACACCGCCAGTGCTGTCGCGCAGATCGCCGCCGCCCGGCCCCAGCCACCGCGCTCGACGGCGTTGCGTGCAAGGCCGGCATGCAACCCCCAGCCTGGCGCAGGGCCCATCCAGCGTTGGGTTTCGGCCAAGGCATCGATCGAAGGTTGCGGCGGCGCCTCGCCCACCCAATGCACCCCGGGCCCCGTTTCCAGTAGCCACTCGTCCAACGCCTCTTGTTGCAACGGTTGCACCACGGCGTGCTGCAGGTCATGGCGCACCAGCAGATGGTCGTCCTCGATACAGGCCACCGGCCCCGACAGCACCGGCAAGGCGTAGGCCGCCGGGTAGAGGCCACGCAGTTTCATGCCGGCCTGGTGCACAAGCCGCCCGAGATTGGCGAGGGATTCACGGTCCAGCCAGGCGATCTGCACCTGCCCACCGACCCCACGCGGGCCATGGGCCACCTGCATCTGTTCGCTGGCTCCGAGCATCAGGGCCTGGGCCGCGCACGTCACCGCTGCGGTGATCCTGGCCGCCGGTAACAGCGGCAACTCCAGGCGGGTCAATACGCTGTCGCGGGGATGAAGAAAACACTCCACCGAAAGGTTTTTACCACTCTGGCCCAGCGCCCGAAGGCTGCTGCGGCCTTGCTCACGGACCTGGCCTTGGCGATCAAGCCAGGCAAACGCCACCGGGCTGTCGAGGTCCAGGCTGTCCAGCGGCGCCAGGGCGATGCGCAAGCGCGTCATACCCCCACCCTCGACCAGATCACCTGGGGCAAGCGGTCCTCGGTACGTTGCAGCAACGCCTCCAGCTCGACCCGCCGCTGACCACTGCGTGCCTGGCCCCGCAGGCGGAACCAATCACTGGTGATGCCGACCTTGACGCTGGCCGTGTCCAACTCCGGCATGCGCAGGCGATTGACGAAATCCCCGCGATTGATAAACCAGTGGCCGCCATCGCGCTCCCTGACCAGAGCCTCGGCCCGTTGCAGCGACAGCCCCGGTACGTAGGCGGCCAGCACCGGGGCGCTGGCGGTGTTGCCATTGAGCCAGGTGTTGGTGGGCAGGATCGTCACGTACGGCGCCAGTGTGTCCAGCAACCGTGTGGTGACGCCTTTGACGCTGCGCAAGTCTTGCAAGGTGCGCAGCATCGGGCGCGTCGGGGCCAGCGGCGTGTTGTCGGCCTGGGGCGAGGTTTCGCGGCCGCTGTTGAAGGTATTGGCCTTTGGCGCCTGGTCCACCCGCTGCGGACTCAACAGGCGCGGATAGGCCTCGACCACCCTGTCGACGATACGCGTGCGGACAGTCGCGGCCACGCCCAATTGCTGGCACAGGCGTTCGAAGGCGCGCACTTGTTCCTCGTCCACCCGCTCATTGGCGACGAGGTTGCGCAGGTTGAACTTGCCTTGCTCATCTTCCAACTGGCCTTCGAAGGGTGTGTCGATCTGGCCTGAACCCGGTATCACGATAGGTTTGGCCCAAGGTTGGCCGAAGCGCGTCAGTGGATCGCGCTGCCTGGCATCCCAGAGCAACTGGCGACTCAGTTGCAGGCCACCCTGCAACCGCGCCGAGCCCTGGACACGCAACTGCTCGGCCTCCAGGCTGCGGGTGAACAGGGTCTGGCGGGTCAGCATGCCACCGGCAATGACCGCCACCACGGCAGCAATCAGCAAGGCACTGATCAGCGCCATGCCGCGCTGCTTCGCCGCGAGGGGCGAATCCGTTCGCATCACGGCCCTTACAACTGCCAGGAGCCAATGTCGGCATTCACGCCGTCGCCGTCAGGCTGACCGTCGGCGCCAAGGGAGAAGATATCGACTTCGCCGTTGGCACCCGGGTTGAGGTAGTTATAAGGACGGCCCCATGGGTCGTTGGGCAGGCGCTCCAGGTAAGAGCGCCAGGTGCTGTTTTTCGCATCGGCCGGCTTCTCCACCAGCACTTTGAGGCCCTGGTTCATGCTCGGGTAACTGCCGTGGTCCAGGCGATACAGCTTCAGGGCTTGCATCAGGCCGCCAATGTCCTGTTTCGCCGCCGTTGCCCGCGCCTGGTCGGGACGGTCGAGCACCTTGGGCACCACCATCGCCGCCAGGATGCCGAGGATTACCACCACGACCATGATTTCGATCAGGGTGAAACCCCGCTGCCCGCGAGGGCCTTGGGGACGGGCGTTGTAACGGGCGATCTGCATCTCGACGGTCCTTCGCTGGATTCGATTCGAGGCGCAGTGTTGCAAGAAAATATGTCAGTGATATTGAAATTGCTCAGGAGCTTGCGTCGTCAATTGGTCACGAACGCCGGCTAATCTTCAAGGCTGCCCTCACCCCGAGCCCGCGCCATGCCACGCCTCGCTCCGCAAGCCGGCTTCACCCTGATCGAAGTGCTGGTGGCCCTGGCGATCATCGCCGTGGCCATGTCGGCCGCTGTGCGCGTGGCGGCGGTGATGACCCAGAGCAACGGCCTGCTGCGCGACAAATCCATCGCCCTGCTGGCCGCCCGCAGCCAGCTGGCGCAGTTGCGTCTGGAAGGTCGTTTTGCCCAGGGCTCGAAAGTGTTCGAATGCGACCAGGGGCGATTGCTGTTGCGTTGCGAACAGAACCTGCGCCCGGCGGAAAACGGCCGGCTGCTGCGGGTTGAACTGAGCGTGTCGGATCGCAGTCGCGAAGCACCGCCGTTGGCTCGGCTGGAGACGTTGGTCAGCCGGGAAAAATAAAGGCAGCCCCCCCTGTGGCGAGGGAGCTTGCTCCCGCTGGGTCGCGAAGCGGCCCCAAAATCTTGCGGTTGCTGCGCAACCGAGCGGGAGCAAGCTCCCTCGCCACAGAGGTTCAGCGCTGGTTTTCGGAGCGTATCAGGGACGGCAAACTCACCGGATCCGGCAACCGAGCCAGGACCAACCGGGTCTGCTCATTGCCACGTTCGATGACCACCGCCTGCGCCTCGATCGCCACCAACCGTACGCCTTGGGCCACCCTTTCACCGACCAGGAAACTGCGCGGCGGTCCGTCGTTGAGACTGAGGATCGCCACGGGCGTGTGCGTGCCGGCCATCACACCGCTGACCTTGATGTCCACCGCTGCCGGCTGGTTGGAGAACCATTGCAGCGCCGGGTTATCGGAACGTTCGGCCATGCGTTGCGGGGCGACATCCGGCGTGCGCGACTCGGCCGACGTGAGCAGCAGCGAAGACCAGGCCGCCACCCCGGCCAACGCCGCCAACAGACCCACGGCCTGGACGATTTGCGCCGGGGACACACGCTCGATGAACGCCATGGCCTGAATCTCCTTTCTTGGGTTCCAGCGTCCAGCCTACGCGTCAATTCTCTCCGTTTTATTTCACATCCTTATCATCTTCACCGTGCAGGATGGTTTCACGCAAAGGAGCGCGCATGAACCTCGGCAAGCAACGCGGTTTCACCCTGATCGAACTGATGGTGGTGCTGGTGATCATCGGCATTGCCAGCGCCGCCGTGAGCCTGAGCATCAAGCCGGATCCGTTGAAGTTGCTGCGCCAGGACGGCGAGCGGCTGGTGCAACTGCTGCAACTGGCCCAGACCGAAGCCCGCACCGACGGGCGACCGATTACCTGGCGCTGGGACGCCAAGGGGTTTGGTTTCAGTCGTCGCGCCGATCAAGGCACCGGGTTGGATCGTTTCAAGGATGATCCGCAACTGCATCCGCGTCGCTGGCAGAGCCCGTCGATGGAGGTGCGCGTGGACCCCAGGCAACGGGTGGTGCTGAATGCCGAGTGGCTCGGCGAGCCCTTGCAGATCCGCTTGTCGGACGGCGTGAACAGCCTCACGGTGCAACGCAGTGCCGCGGGGCGGGTGCAACTCCAATGAGTGTCCGGCAGACAGGCTTCACCTTGCTGGAAGTGATGGTGGCGATCCTGCTGATGGCGGTGGTCAGCCTGATCGCCTGGCGCGGGCTGGACAGCGTGACTCGTGCCGACAGCCATTTGCAGGCCAGTACCGAGCAGACCGAAGCGCTGCTGCGGGTGTTGAACCAACTGGAGCGCGACGTGGCCCTGCGCGCCAGCATCGAGCTGAGTGAACCGGTCAAACCCGGCGTCGACGACCAGCCCTCGACCGCCCCGCCCGCCCTCACCGTGCGCAGCACCGAAGGTCGGGGCTTTCGCCTGGATGTGATCCGCGTGGCGGCGACCCAGGAAGGCGAGTTGCAACGGGTGCGCTGGTGGCTCAAGGGTGACACGCTTTACCGCGCCCAAGGCCAGGCCCGCAGTCGCTACCCCCTGCCCGCACCCGGCTCGGGCGTGGCCGTGCTCAGTGACGTCAGCGATGCCGGACTGCGGTTCTGGGACAAGGAAAAAGGCTGGCGCAAGCTCAGCGGCAACCGCCAGGAAAACCCAATGGGCATCGAAATCAGCCTGACCCGCCAGACACCCCAGGGGGCCGAAACGTATCGACAGGTGTTGGGGCCGCTGGATTAGCTCGCGATAGCGGTGGGTCTGTCAAGGATGATGTCGAATGTACCGGCCTCATCGCGAGCAAGCTCGCTCCCACAGCGTTAACGGGTGACCTCAAGATTTGGGCACACCCTTGTGGGAGCGAGCTTGCTCGCGATGAGGCCCGCCAGGCGCCGCAGGCCTCAGCTCAGCACCACCACGCCACCCGGCAACTCGGTGCATTTGGCGCCGTAGGCATCGCGGATCAACAGCGCCACGCCCGCCAACTGGTCGAGGCGAAACCGCGCCTGGACCTTGCGCTGGCCCAGTTCGCGGTTGAGCAGCAGCAACATGCCGGGACGGTAGCGGTTGATTTCGTCGATGACGCTGGCCAGGGTCGCGTCGTTGAACACCAGCACCTGCTCACGCCAGGCAACGGCGGCCGACACATCGGCACGCTTGGGCGCGCCCACCTGGTGAGGCTCGTAAGTCATCTGCATGCCCGGCTCCAGACGGAACCGCCGGCCTTGCACCTCGACCTGCACCACGCCCTCCAGGCAGGTCGCGCAGACGCTCTGGTCGGTGTAGCGGATGTTGAAGCGTGCCTGGGCGGCGCTGATCCAACCGGCGCCGGCCTGGACGCTGACCACCTGGGCACTGCGTCCCTGCACTTCAATCTCGCCGCTGAGCAATTCCAGTCCTTGTCCGCCATCGGCCAGCGCGCGGCGACTGAGACGGGTCTGGGTGTTGAGCTCCAGGCTGACGCCTTCGGCCAGTTCCACGCGGCGCTGTTCGCCGACGTCGGTGACGTAGTCGGCTCCCAGCCCGGAAACACCGCCTGGCACCGTGGCGCGGATCAACAGGAAGGCCGCCGATGCCGCGATGGCGCCACCCAGCAACGCCCGGCGGCCGAAATGCCGCGGCGCCTGCAACGCTGCGGCGGCCGGTTGCAGCCCCTGCCACAACGCCTTGGCCTGTTCGAAGGCCTGGGCATGTTCGGGGCTCTGCCCGCACCACAGGCGCAAGGCCCGGGCATCGGCCACGGTGGCGCGCCCCGAGGTCAGCAGGATCAGCCAGTCTCGGGCCTCGCCGGCCAATCGGGCCTGGGGCGTGGCGTCAGGGGAAGCGATGCTGAAGATGTTCAAGCGCACACACACTCACGAAAGGGTCGGGTCTCTACTCTCAAGACGGTTTTCCCGCGCCGGGACCGAACCGCTGAATGACTTTTCTTTCCAGGCGCTGGGCGCAGTGCCCCAACGCAGCCTTGATCTCCTTCTCCACCATGCGCGTGGAAATACCGAAGCGCTGGGATATTTCCAGGTGCGGTGCTTCCTCCAGGCGTGCGGCGATGAAGATCCTGCGGCGGCGCGCCGGCAGTTCGTACAAGGCCTTGAGCAGGGTCTGCAGCTCCTTCTGCCCACCCACCACACGGGCCGGATCCAGCGCTTCATCCGAGACCTGCAGCAATTCCTCGATTTCATCGCCCGTGAGCAAACGCGCATCGGCCTGCCGGCGGTCGGCGGCGATATTCAGGGCCATGCGATACAAATAAGCGTTGGGCTGGGCAATCTCCTGGGTATCGACCATGCGATCGACCCGCAGGTAGGTTTCATGCAACACATCGTTGGCCAGTTCCTCGGAGCCCAGGCGTCTGCGCAGGCGCACCTTGAAATCCTCATAAGAGGTGAGGAACAACCTCACCAACGGGCTGCGACCGGAGTCTTTCATCGCCCGGACACCCCTTCCCCTGCTATGCATTCCATGCTTCTTCCTGATAAGTCGGGTAACAAAAGCAGGGTCACCGGCTGGCGCAACGAGCTGGGCGCCGGGCGGTCGATCCTGAGGTTCTGCAAACTGTTGACCAAGGCCTTGTCCCGCATCAGGTCGCCCGTGGAACTGACCAGGCGACTGTGCTGGACCACGCCGTCCCGGCCGATCCACACTTGCAGCACCGCCCGGAAACTGCCTGGGCGGGTCAACGGTGAACGACACAAATTGCGCTGGATGACCGCCTGGATCGCTGCCGCGTAGTTGCTGTCACTCAAGCCTGGGGTGACGCCGGGAGGCAACGGCACCTCTCGGACCCGCACCGGCTGCAATGTGAACGCATCCGCCCGGGCATAGTGCGCCGCCAGTCCGGTGCCGCTGAGCAACACCCTCAACCCTTCGGAAGGTGTGAACTGCCCCTGGACACCCAGCGTATGACGCTGGCTCGACAACTGACGGTCCACCAGCACCGCCATGCCCGTCGCCCGGCTGAACTGCTCCAGCGCCGTGGTCAGTTCCTGGGGCGCGATGTCCAGGTCCACCAGGCCGACCGCCT
Source organism: Pseudomonas sp. NFACC51 (assembly GCF_900103575.1). NCBI lineage: Bacteria > Pseudomonadati > Pseudomonadota > Gammaproteobacteria > Pseudomonadales > Pseudomonadaceae > Pseudomonas > Pseudomonas sp. NFACC51. The sequence goes on from NZ_FMXH01000002.1 coordinate 123,726, forward strand.
GGATCGGCCCGGCCAGCAGACACAGCAACACCATCAGCCACCCCAAGGGCGCCCTGGTCAATCCACGTCCGCGTCCGCCCCCGGCTCTGCCCTGCTGCACGACTGACGTATCCGTTGAAAATCGTCATCCTGAGGGGTGTTTATGAATGTCGTATGACAACCGATACAAATCCTCCAGGCCGCACTAGACTGGTGCCCTGACAACGCACCGTCCGCTGCGGCGGGCCAGGAGGTCGCAGATGAAACCGTGGATGAACATGATGGCAGGCCTCGGGCTGTTCATGGCCCTGCCCGGGGCCCAGGGTGAAGAAGCCCCGGCCTGTATCGAGGTAACCGTTGGCGGTTACAAGACCCCAGACTACAACTGCCTGAGTCGGCAGATGGGCAACGACCCCCAGGCCGCGAAGGCGGCGCAACAGGCCCAGGACGCCATGAATGTGCCGGTCAACGAGCGCGCTCCGAACAGCATTGGCCTGGCTACCCCGGCGGCCACGGGGGTGCGCATGGGCAATACATTCGGCACTTCGGTCAAGCCCCAACGGCCGCCGGCTACCTCGGGGACCTCGCCGCTGCTCAAGTAACGACGCCGCTTTTGTGGCGAGGGGATTTATCCCCGTTGGGGCGCGAGCGGCCCTAAAGCCTGACAGCTCGGTATGTCAGATAGATTGAGTTCTTTGTTTTTTGGGCCGCTACGCAGCCCAACGGGGATAAATCCCCTCGCCACAAAAGCAGCTCGCCACAGTCTCCTTCAGGATTGGCAATCAAGCACTGGGACTCTGGCGAAAACTCACCGCCAGCCGGTTCCAGCTGTTGATGGTGCTGATCGCCAGGGTCAGGTCCACCAATTCCTCCTCGCTGAAACAGGCCCGGGCCTGGGCATAGATTTCGTCCGGCACCTGGCTTTCAGCCAACAGCGTCACCGTCTCGGTCCAGGCCAGGGCGGCGCGTTCGCGGGCCGTGAAAAAACCGCTGTCGCGCCACACCGCCACCGCGTAGAGCCGGCGCTCGGTCTCGCCCTGGCGTCGGGCCTCCACCGAATGCATGTCGGTGCAGAAGGCACAGCCATTGAGTTGTGAAGCGCGGATCTTGATCAAGTGCAACAGCGCCGGTTCGATACTCAGGCGGCTGGCCAGGGCTTCCAGGCCGATCATGGCTCGCATCGCCCCGGGGGATGCGGTGTAGTAATCCAGACGCGGGCTCATGGCGGGCTCCGTGGCATTCGAGACCTTCACGGTAAGCTCAGGGACCGGTCAATGACAGGTCCAATTCGGCGAAAAAACCGGGGACAAGTCCAATGCACAGGATTTTCCCCACGCAACTTCTATGCAGTCGCACAATGCGGGTAATCTTGCGCCTTTGACGCCGGCCACCGAACAACCGCCCAGGAGCTTGCGGGTATGGAACTTCATGTTGTCATCAACGGCCGCAAGGACCTGTCGGGCCAGTTGTATCAACAATTGCGCAGCGCCATCGAAAGCGGTCGCCTGGCGGCCGGCACGCAGCTACCGCCCAGCCGCCTGCTGGCCGAGCAACTGGGCGTCTCGCGCAAGACCGTCTCCGACACCTACGCCCAACTGACCTACGAAAACCTGCTCACCGGCATCATCGGCAAAGGCACCTACGTCAACGCACGGCCGGCCAGGATCGTGCGCAAGCAGAGCCACCGCGAGCTGGCCGGTGCCGACGTCGTCGAAGCCTGGCGCACCATGCCCGACCTGATGCGCCATCCCACCCTCGAAGGTGCGTTGCGCTACGACTTCATCGGCGGCGCCACGGGCAAGGGTCAGTTTCCGCTGGACGACTGGCGGCGTTGCACCGCCCACGCGCTGCGTCAGATTGCCAGTGCCAAGGGCTTCTACAGCCAGCCCGAGGGCTTGCCGGCGCTGCGCAATGCCATTGCCCGGCACATCGCGTTTTCCCGCGGGGTCAATTGCCAGGATGAAGACGTCGTGGTCTGCAACGGCGCGCAACAGGCCCTGGACCTGATCTCGCGGGTGCTGACCCGTCCCGGCAGCCTGGTGGCCATGGAAGATCCGGGCTATCCACCGGCGCGCTTGCTGTTCGGCTCCCAGGGCGCCACGGTGGCCGGGGTGCCGGTGGACGAGCAAGGCATGCGGGTCGACCTGATCCCCGACGGCACGCGGCTGATTTATGTGACGCCCTCCCACCAGTTTCCCTTGGGCATGCCCATGAGCCAGGCCCGCCGCAACGCCCTGCTGGCGCGGGCCTATGAGCTGGGGGCGATCATCATCGAAGACGACTACGACAGCGAATTCCGCTACGAAGGCCGGCCCGCCGATTCGTTGCAGAGCCTGGATGAGCGCGGGATCGTCGCGTACGTGGGCACCTTCTCCAAGACCTTGTTGCCGGAACTGCGGCTCGGCTATGCGATCCTGCCGCCAGCGATTCTTGAAGCAGTGATCCTGGCCAAGCGCCTCACCGACCAGCACACCTCCACCCTGCCCCAGTGGGCGTTGGCGAAGTTCATCGCCGAGGGCTGCCTGCTCAAGCACATCCGCCGTTGCCACACGCTGTATGCCGGGCGCCGCGAGCGAATCCTGGCACGCATGGGCGGGGATTTGTCGCCCTGGTTCGAGGCGGTTCCCACAACCGCAGGCTTCCACCTGGCAGTGCTGTGCAAGGTGCCCATCGACCTGGCGCTGGTGATCGAGCTGGCGAGAAAAGCCGAAGTCGGGCTGTACAGCCTTGACGGCTTTTTCAATGAGGCTGCGGTGCGTCCCGGCCTGTTCCTGGGTTTCGGCGCCATTGACACCCTGGACATTGACATCGCCCTGGACCGCTTGCGAGACATTTTGCAGCAGGTCACTTGAGCCATTGGACTGGGCATTTATCCGCTCATTGGCTGTTTTAGCCTCGCCATTACAGGCCTATCCTGCTGGGGTCTCGTTGATGTCGAGCCAAATCCCGTCCGACTTGATTCAGGAGCCAGAACCATGACTCGCCAGGTGATCAATACCGTACAGGTCCAAGCCGCCGCTGGTCGCTCGGAAGAACTGGGCCGCCAGTTGCAGAAAATCGTCGAAACCCTGCGCGCGCAGCCTGGGTGCGATGCCTACATGGTTGACCGTTGCCCGGACGACGGTGACCGCTGGACCGTCAGCGCTCGCTGGCAATCGGAAGCGGCGATGCAAGCCCATTTCAACTGCCCCGAGGTGCAGGGCTTCATCGGCCTGATCGATAGTCGCCTGGCCCGCAGCGTGGATTTCAACAGTTTCCCGATTGTCTGAAACGCACTGTGGCACCCCTGCCTTTACGTAGCCGGACGCCAGCACTCAATTTTTGAAACGAAGAACGACCGGTCTGAAGCCGCTCTCCGAGAAGAACATCCCGATGACCACAATACGACCGTCCTCCTGTAGTGCAATGGCTTGAGGATGATCGACACTGCTGCCGATTTTGGTTCGCACAATTCCCGTGCCATCGCCAAAACTGCCGTCCAAGCTGGCATCGCTCAGGTATCGCGCAAGCAGGATGTCGGCCTCTTCGCCCCCCAGAGTAGCGCCCGTTACGACAATTTTTCCGCTGTCATCAGTGGCAACACCGATCCATTGCGATCCGTACGGATTGTCGTCAATCAATGTCAACAACGGCACCCCTCGGTTGAACAGCGGATCATTCCTGCCATCTGGGCGGAGGCTTAGCAGAAAGCCAGCTGTTGGAGCGACGGTTGTCGAACCTGCAGCGACGAGATTCCCGTTCTTTTGCAACGCCAATGACAGAATTTGAGTCGGCCTTTCAATCTCAGTGAGAACAAATCCCGCACTGCCAAAACTTGGGTCAGCCGTTCCGTCAGACATATAACGTGCAGTGAATGCAGCTTCGCGTCCGCCAACGATGGCTATCCCGGCGACGACGATTTTTCCATCTGGCTGGATCAGGTGTGTGGTGATTGCAGTCGAACACTCAGGGTATCGCACGATGACGAAGCCCTTACCGTTGTTCAGGCTGAGATCCAGATTGCCGTTCGACTCAAGCCGCATCAGCACGCCGACACTATCGATAAAACTGTAGCGGTGTACGCTGGTCATCCAGATTTTTCCATCAGGGAGGACTGTGGCACTGACACTGCTGCGTCCGCTACCGTCACGGGTTGCATTATCCGCAATGGCTGGATTGGATTGATCCAGTGGTAGCCGGATGACGACATGGCCTTTAAAACCGAACCTGGTGTCCAGACGCCCATCGCTGTAAAAACGTGCTGCCGCAGACAGGCTGGGGCTATATTGATCATCTTCCTTAAAGAGGCCAGTCAGTAGTATCTGACCATTGTCCAACAGTGAAATGGACTCTCCGCCAGAGGCGTAGCCCTCTGCGAAGCTGCCCGTGATCACACCGTATTCGCCAAAGTCCCTGTCGGCGGATCCGTCTGGGTTCAGGCGGATAATGCTGTAGTTCTGGCCGAATCTCCCGGCGATGAGCACCTTGTGGTCGGGAGCGATGGTAAGCCCCGAAACGCTCCCGGGCATGAGAGGGTCGGCGGAGTTGGAAGGGAACACTTTTCCGCCAGAGCCAAAGGTAGGATCAAGGCTTCCGGCGTTACGAGACAAGTCAGTAGACATTGGATAACTCCTGTATGGGTTGAGAGCCCTTGTGCCAAATACCGGGGTTGAAAATTCAATGCTCTACTGCTGATGCAAGGGCGATTTCGTTTTGCTCCATGAATCCGGCCCCGTCAACTGTCAGTCCTGACAGTTGACGGCTGGCAAAATGCGTGGGGCATATAGAACACTTCTCCTGTGACGAGGGCGCTTGCTCCCGCTGAGCCTGTAGGAGCTGCCGAGTGCAACCAGGCTGCGATCTTGTCCAATCCAATTGATCTCAATCGAAAGATCAAAAGATCGCAGCCTTCGGCAGCTCCTACAGGGGGGGTTACCTTTCAAGTTTGGTGGATCACGGTATTGGTCTACCCGCCTTCTTAAAGATTGGACGTTTGTTTGCACCACCGTGGGGCTTAGGGTGAATCCATCGCCGCGCCAGCGCGAACTCACTCAAACCCACGAAGGTCATTGCAATGAAAACCCTCTGCCTGATCGCCACCCTCAGTCTGCTGCCCCTGGCCCCGGTCTATGCCCACGAAACCGCGCCTTCGGAAAAGGTCAACGTACTGCAGGAGAAGATGCTGAAGAACCTGCCGGGTAAAAAAACCATGATGCTGACGGTCGACTACGCCCCCGGCCAGTCGTCCGTTGCCCACAAACATGAAGGAACGGCCATGGCCTATGTGCTGGAAGGCGCCATCACCTCCCAGGTCAAGGGCGAACCGGCGAAGACCTACAAGGCCGGTGAATTCTGGTATGAAGCGGCGGGTTCCGAGCACCTGGTGTCGAAAAACGCCAGCACGAGCCAACCGGCGAAATTGCTGGTGTTCATGGTGATGGGAGAGGATGAAGCGGTATTGATACCGCTGAAGAACTAACGGATCAATGCAATCCCCTGTGGGAGCGGGCTTGCTCGCGAAGACGGCGGCACATCCAACACTTGTGCAAGCTGACCCGACGCATTCGCGAGCAAGCCCGCTCCCACAGGGGTCCACAGTGAATCTTGAAAGCAAAAAAAGCCCCGCATCTCTCAATGCGGGGCTTTTTCATTCAACGCCGAATCAGTTGGCCGTCACGACCGCCTGACCGCTCATTGCCACGTCCAACAGCTCGCGGTTGGCGACCGCGTACATGGCGTAGTCGGTACCGCTGGCAGCACGGATGTCCACCAGCATGGCACGCCAGCGCTCGACCATTTCGTGGTGCTGCTCCAGCCACAGTGCCAGGCGAGTTTCCACGTCCTGGGCGCCATCGCCCTCTTGCAGGACCGAGATGGTGATCGCCCGCTGTTGCCAGTCGACATCATCACGGAACGCTTCACGGGCCAGTGCCTGCCAGTTGTTTTCCACCGGCAGTGCGCTGATCTGTTGCAGGTACCAGGTGATGTCCAGGGCGCTGCCCACGGCGAAGTAGGCCTTGGCCACATCGGCGGCGTTCTGGCCGGTGACGTCGGACGCCTCGATGATCGGCAGCAAGGTGTACAGGTGCGTCGTGCCGGCAACCATGCGCGCCAGCAGCTCCGGCACACCAGCGGCCACGTAGGCCTGGTAGCGGGTCTGCCAACCTTCGCGGGTCGGACCTTCCAGCAGTTCGTCGAGCTTGAGGCCCAACGCCGCCAGGTGCGGACCGAAGTGCGCCACGTCACGGGCAGCGTTCTGCTCGTTGCGGCGGCTGCGCAGGAACCAGCGCGTGGCGCGACGACCCAGGCGCATCAGCTCGTCCATCAGCTCCAGTTGCACGTCGGCGGACACCTGGTGGTCCAGGGCTTCGATCTGCCGGAACCAGTGCGGGAGATGGAAAATATCGCGCACGATCACATAAGCGCCCGCCACGTTCGCCGGGCTCATGCCCGTCGACTCCTTGAGCCGTTGCACGAAGGTGATGCCCATGTGGTTGACCAGGTCGTTGGCGATCTGGGTGCTGACGATCTCGCGCTTGAGGCGATGGCGACGCATGGCCTCGGAGAACTTGCTCACCAGTGTCGGCGGGAACGCCGTCTCCATGTCACGGGTCAGGTAGTCGTCGTCCGGTACCAGGGAGTTGAGCAGCGCTTCCTTGAGGTCGATCTTGCTGTAGGAGATCAGCACCGACAGTTCGGCACGGGTCAGGCCATGGCCCGCCGCGACACGTTCGGCCAGCTGTTCTTCGGTCGGCAGGAACTCGATGGCGCGATCCAGCTTGCCACGGGCTTCCAGGTCGTTCATCAGGCGCTTGTACTCGGCGATCCGCACGAAAGCGCGACGGGCCGCCAGGGACAGGGCCTGGGTCTGCTTGTAGTTGTTGCCCAACACCAGGCCACCGACTTCGTCGGTCATGCTCGCCAGCAACTGGTTGCGTTGCTTGTCGGTCATGTCGCCAGCCTGCACCACTTCGTTGAGCAGGATCTTGATGTTCACTTCGTGGTCGGAGCAGTCCACGCCGCCGGCGTTGTCGATGAAGTCGGTGTTGGAACCGCCGCCATTGAGGCCGAACTCGACGCGACCCAGTTGGGTCATGCCCAGGTTGCCGCCCTCGCCCACGACCTTGCAGCGCAGTTCGTTGCCGTTCACGCGCAGTGCGTCGTTGGCCTTGTCGCCGACATCGGCGTGGCTTTCAGTGCTGGCCTTGACGTAGGTGCCGATACCGCCGTTCCACAACAGATCCACCGGTGCCTTGAGCAAGGCATTGAGCAGTTCGGTCGGGGTCAGTTTGTCGGCCTTGATGTCGAAGCGTTCTTTCATCTGTGGCGAGATGGCAATGCTCTTCGCGCTACGCGAGAAGATACCGCCGCCTTCGGACATGATGCTGGTGTCGTAGTCGGTCCAGGCCGAACGCGGCAGATCGAACAGGCGCTGGCGCTCGGCAAAGCTGCTGGCAGGCTCCGGGTTCGGGTCGATGAAGATGTGCAGGTGGTTGAAGGCCGCGACCAGTTGCAGCTTGTCCGACATCAGCAAGCCGTTGCCGAACACGTCGCCGGCCATGTCGCCGACACCCACCACGGTGATGCTGTCTTCCTGGACATTGATGCCGCGTTCGCGGAAGTGGCGCTGCACGCCGACCCACGCGCCCTTGGCGGTGATGCCCATTTTCTTGTGGTCGTAGCCAGCCGAACCGCCGGAGGCGAACGCATCGCCGAGCCAGAAGCCATAGTCGATGGCGATACCGTTGGCGATGTCGGAGAAGGTCGCAGTGCCCTTGTCCGCCGCCACCACCAGGTACGGGTCATCGTCGTCATGACGCACGACGTTGGCCGGCGGTACCAGCACGCCGTCCTTCAGGTTGTCGGTGATGTCCAACAGGCCCGAGATGAAGATGCGGTAGCAGGCGATGCCCTCGGCCGCGATCTCGTCCCGGCTGCCGCCCAACGGCAGGCGACGTGGCAGAAAACCGCCCTTGGCGCCCACCGGCACGATCACCGAGTTCTTCACTTGCTGGGCTTTTACCAGGCCGAGCACTTCGGTGCGGTAGTCTTCTTCACGGTCGGACCAGCGCAGGCCACCGCGAGCCACGTTGCCGAAGCGCAGGTGCACGCCTTCGACCCGTGGCGAGTAGACGAAGATCTCGAACTTCGGTACGGGCTTGGGCAGTTCCGGGATCAGGTGCGGGTTGAACTTGAAGCTGAAGTAGGACTTGTTCTGGCCGTTGGCGTCGGTCTGGTAGAAGTTGGTCCGCAGGGTGGCCTTGATCAGGTCCAGGTAGCGACGCAGGATGCGGTCTTCGTTGAGCACCTGGACGTCGTCCAGGGCCGAGAGAATCGCTTGCTCCAGGCGCAACTGCTTGTCTTCCAGGTCATCGCCGGTGAGTTTGCGCGCCAGGTAGAAGCGGGTCTTGAACAACCGGGTCAACTCGCGAGCGATGTCGGTGTGGTTGTTCAGGGTGCTGGCGATGTAACCCAGGTCGAAGCCCAGGCGGATCTGCTTCAGGTAACGGGCATAGGCACGCAGCAGCGCCACGTCGCGCCATGGCAGGCCGGCGGTCAGCACCAGGCGGTTGAACGCATCGTTCTCCGCATCGCCACGCACGATGTGGACGAAGGCGTCCTGCAAGGTGTCGTTGAGTTGCTGGATATCCAGGTCCAGGCCTTCGGCGGCGGTGAACGCGAAGTCATGGATCCAGAACTCGCGGCCATTGGTGTGGCGCAGGCGGTACGGGAATTCACCCAGCACGCGCAGGCCGAGGTTTTCCAGGATCGGCAGCACGTCGGACAGCGCCAGTGGCGTATCGGCGTGATACAGCTTGCAGTGCAGCTCACGCTGGCCAGAGACCTGGCCCAGCGGCTGGTAGAAGCTCATGACCAGCGGATTTTTTTCGCTCAGGCTCAGCAGGTGCTGCATGTCGACCACGGCCGAGTGCGCAGCAAAGCGCTCGCGGTAGCCGGCCGGGAAACCTTTCGGGAAATCCGACAGCACGTTGGTGCCCTGGGCTTCACCGAAGCTCTCGACGACCAGGCTGGCGTAGTCGTCCTTCCAGCTGCGGCAGGCCTGCACGACTTCTTTTTCCAGCAGCAACGGGTCGATGTCGATGCGGTTCTTCGGGTCCACCCGCAGGATCAGTTGTACACGGGCCAGTACGGATTCGGAGAAGAAGGTCCAGAACTCGCAGTCCGAGGCCTTCAGGCGATCCATCAGCACTTGCTGGATCTTCTGGCGCACTTCGGTGGAATAGATGTCACGTGGCACGTAGGCCAGGCAGTAGCAGAAACGGCCATACGGGTCTTTGCGCAGGAACACGCGGATCTTGTTGCGTTCCTGGATCTGCACGATGGACATGACGGTGCTGAACAGCTCGTCCACCGGGGTCTGGAACAGGTCGTCACGGGGCAGCACTTCGACCACCTGGGCCAGTTCCTTGCCCAGGTGCGCCTTGGCCTGGAAGCCCGAGCGACGCTCGATTTCCGCGACCTTGCGGCGGATGTACGGGATGGCCCGCACGCTCTCGCCATACACCGAAGAGGTGTACAGGCCCATGAAGCGGCATTCCTTGATGACCTTGCCGTCGGCGTCGATTTCACGGATCGACACGTAGTCAGGATAGGCCGGACGGTGTACGCGGCTCGGGTGCGCGGCCTTGGCGAACGACAGCGGCGTCGGTTCGCGCAGGTAATTGACGGCGTAGTCTTCGATGCGCAGGTCTTCGGCGGTCAGGCCGGCGCGCAGCAATTTGGTCAGGCCCAGGAACGAATCGGGGTTGTACTCGATGTGGCCACCATCGGCCTCGTCACGAACCACGAACTCTTCGTAGCCCAGGAAGGTGAAGTGGTTACCCACCAGCCATTCCAGGAAGCTCTTGATCTCGCTCTTTTCATCAGCGTCGATGGCGTAGGCGCTGCTGTCCAGGCTGTCGAGGATTTCCTGGACCTTGGCTTTCATCGGTTCGAAGTCGGCCACGGCCACGCGCACTTCGCCCAGCACTTGCTCAAGTTCCTTGCTCAGGACGTTGAGTTCGGCGGCGTTGGCGCAACGGTCGATTTCCAGGTACATCAACGACTCTTGCAGGATGTCGTCGCCCTGGGTGCCTTTTGGCAGGATTTCCAGCAACTCGCCCTTGCTGCCGCGACGCACGCTCAGCACGGTGGTTTGCAGGGTATGAATGCTGTAGCCGCGACGGTTCAGCTCGGTGCGGACCGAGTCCACCAGGAATGGCAGGTCGTGGTGCAGCACTTCCACGGCCGTGTGGGTCGACTGCCAACCGTGGCGTTCGTAATCGGGGTTGTAGACGCGCACCTGCGGTTGCGCGTGATCGAAGCGCTCAAGCAGGCGCCAGGCAGACAGGGTGCAGCCGGCGAGGTCGGACAACCGGCGCTGGGTAAGTTCATCGAGGGAAATGATGCCGAAGAATTGTTCAGCGAACAGCGCCACTTGTGGCAGTGCCTGTTCACTGATGTGCTGCGCCAGTGCCGCTTGCAGTTGATGCTGGAAGTCGGCCTTGCTGGCTGCGGTGAAGAACGCCATCTGTGGTACTCCGCTTGGGCTTGTTATTGATGAAAGCGTCGCGTGCAACCCCTTGCGGGGTTATCGGCCATCCCGTTCCTGATTCTCGGGCAGAGGAAACAGGATGACAGGTGGATGAAGCTGGACAGGACCCGCAGGTCACATCCTTTTCCATGTAATTTCATGTCATGGGCACCTGCAAAAAACACCCGTGGGATGGCCTTTGCAGGTGCACATCCGTTGCGCAGCTTAACGAGTGCGACAACCTGCCTGCTTGCAGCGCTGCGACATATTCGGTCATCGGCTAGCTAAACAGCCCGTGCGCATCGAACAACCCTAGCAGCCCAAGGGCCAAACGGCACCTGGCGGCGTGAAATCATCGCTGGATCCTGCGTCTGGCAGCGGTAATCCAGCAGAAATTCCTCCCGGCTGGCAAAATCCACCTTTTACTCCCCCGCAGGGCTCATCGAGCCAGGAGCCATCACCATGCAAATGACCACCGCCCTTCTGATCGCCAACCCGTGTGATGAAGAAGAAGACAACATGGCCATGCTCTGCTGCCATAGCGCCCAGGGCGACATGTTCCTGATGTCCCGCTACCCCGACGAAGACGCACTGGAAATCACTCTGGATGGCGAGCCTTCGACACTCGATGGCGTGAAGGTGACCCTGAGCCCGACCCTGCTGAAGATCGAAATCGCCGCAGCGGACGCCGATGCCCTGAATGGCGATGATGTGCTGGAAATCATTCATAACAGCGATACGGCGGACCTGGCGGAAGTGGAACTGACGTTGCAGAACATTCTCCGGGGCACCGGGACTTATATAAGTCAGCTCTGAGCTCAGCAGCGCCAGGGATTCAGGATAGGAGTCGGGCAGCTCTTGTGGCGAGGGAGCTTGCTCCCGCTGGGCTGCGCAGCAGCCCCAAAAACCACACACCACGATCTGACAGCCAAACCGCGCGAGCACGAATGGCGACTGCTGCGCAGCCCAGCGGGAGCAAGCTCCCTCGCCACACTGGTTCGCGTGAGCCTTCCCACCACATCCTACCCACGCTGCGGCTCCTTACCACGAGGTGAATCACCGTCGGTCGCTCTCGTATCAAGACGCCCTTGACGACCGACTGGATTCTGAGGTTTCCTGAAACCGGTTTCAGAGCCGCTAAATAATTCCAATAAGCAGGTTTCTATCCGTGAATTCTTTCTCCGCCGCCCAGCGCAGCCGCGTGACCATGCTTGACGTCGCCGAACGCGCCGGGGTCTCCAAGGCCAGTGTCTCGCGCTTCATTGGCGAGGACCGCGCCCTGCTCTCCGAGGCCATCGCCCGGCGCATCGAGCAGGCAATCAATGAGTTGGGCTATCGTCCCAACCAGATGGCCCGTGGCCTCAAGCGCGGACGCACGCGCCTGATCGGCATGCTGGTGGCCGATATCCGCAACCCTTATTCAATTGCCGTGATGCATGGCGTGGAAACCGCCTGCCGTCGCCATGGCTACAGCCTAGTGGTGTGTAACACCGATCGCGATGACGAGCAGGAGCGCCAGCACCTGGCGTTGTTGCGCGCCTACAATATCGAAGGGCTGATCGTGAACACCCTGGGGCATCACCGTGAGGAACTGCTCGAACTGCGCAGCGAGATGCCGCTGGTGCTGGTGGATCGCAAGGTTGATCGGCTCGAAAGCGACCTGGTGGGACTGGATAACCCGGCCGCCGTCGCGATGGCGCTCGACCACCTTGAACAACGGGGCTACCGCGATCTGCTCCTGGTCAGCGAGCCCTTCGACGGCACCAGCTCGCGGATCGAGCGGGTCGACAGTTTCAAGGCCGGCATCGAGCGCCGCCCTGCCCTGACCGGCGCCGTGGTGGAAACCTGTGACCGGTTGACCGCCCGCATCGAGGCCTTCCTTGCCCAGCCGGGCGCTGGCCCCAAGGCACTGTTCTGCGCCAACGGCATTGCTGCGTTGGCCGCCACTCAAGCCTTGCGCGACCTGGGTTGCCATTTGTTCGACGACGTAGGCCTGATCGCCCTCGACGATCTGGATTGGTACCCGTTGGTGGGCAGCGGCATCACCGCCCTGGCCCAACCCACCGCCGAGATCGGCGCCAGCGCTTTCGAATGCCTGCTCAAGCGCTTGCGCGGTGACAACGGGCCGGTGCGGACCCTGGATTTTGCGGCGCGGCTGATTGAGCGTGGGTCGACGCTTGGGAATGGTCGGTGATGGTGAGGGCCCTATCGCGAGCAAGCTCGCTCCCACAGGGATCTTCAGTGCGCCACAGATCCCGTGTGGGAGCGAGCTTGCTCGCGATGAGGACCTGAAGCACACCCCCCTTTTTTTAAATAAAACTGAAACCGGTTTCAGAGGTGCAATAACAATGAACAAACCACCCGTTTCCATCAGCCTTTCCAGCTACGGCGCCGACCTGGTACGGCAACAAGGCCAAGGCCATTTCATCGATCTGCTGGCCGCCGCCGGCGCCTCGCGCATCGAATGGCGCGAAGAATTGCTCACCACCGAACAGCCCGCCGAGCTGGCCGCTCGCGCTCGCGCCCAGGGGCTGCAAAGTGTTTTCTCGTCACCACTGGAGCTGTGGCTCGCCGGGCAGTCCAGGCCCAACCCGGCCCTGGCACTGACCCTGCAACGGTCCGAGGCTTTCGGCTCGGCATGGCTAAAAGTCTCCCTCGGGCACTTCACCGGCTCCCATGACCTGTCGGCACTGGCGGATGTGCTCGGCGCAAGCCCGGTGCAGTTGCTGGTGGAAAACGACCAGACCTTGCAAGGCGGACGGATCGAACCGTTGCAACGTTTCTTCACCGCTGCCGAAGAGCATGCATTGCCCGTCGGTATGACCTTCGACATCGGCAACTGGCAATGGCAGGACCAATCGGCCGCCGTCGCCGCCCGACAGCTCGGACGGTATGTGGCTTACGTGCATTGCAAGGCAGTGGCCCAGCGCGCCGACGGCAAACTGGTCGCCGTACCTCCGGCCATGACCGACCTGCACCTGTGGGAGCAACTGCTCAAGCACATGCCCGTCGGTGTAATGCGCGCCGCCGAATACCCGCTACAAGGCGAAGACTTGCTGCAATTGACCGCTGAACATGTCGCCACCCTTGCCCGCCTCGGGCAACTACGCCGGGAGCCTGCCCATGCCTGAGTTCGATGTGCTGTCGTTCGGCGAAACCATGGCGATGCTGGTGGCCGACCAGCGCGGTGACCTGGCCAGCGTCGACCAGTTCCACAAGCGCATTGCCGGGGCCGACAGCAACGTGGCCATCGGTTTGTCGCGCCTGGACTTCAAGGTCGCGTGGCTGAGCCGGGTTGGCGCCGATTCCCTGGGACGCTTCGTCGTGCAGACACTGGAAAACGAAGGCCTGGATTGTCGTCACGTGGCGGTCGATCCAACGCACCCCACCGGATTTCAGTTCAAGTCCCGTACCGACGATGGCAGCGACCCGCAAGTCGAGTATTTCCGTCGTGGCTCGGCGGCCAGTCATCTGTCGATCGATTCCATCGCGCCATCGCTGCTTGAAGCCCGTCACTTGCACGCCACCGGCATCGTCCCGGCGTTGTCGGTCACGGCCCGCGAGATGTCCTTTGAATTGATGAGCCGTATGCGCGCGGCCGGCCGCAGCCTGTCGTTCGACCCCAACCTGAGGCCAAGCCTTTGGGGCAGCGAGTCGACGATGATTGCGCACATCAATCGCCTCGCCGCCCTCGCCCACTGGGTCCTGCCAGGGCTCGGCGAAGGTCGCTTGCTGACCGGTTTCGACGACCCGGCTGACATCGCCGCGTTCTACCTGGACCAAGGCGCCGAAATCGTCGTGATCAAGCTCGGCGCGGACGGCGCGTATTACCGCACGCACCTGGACCAGGGTGTTATCGCCGGTGTGCCGGTGGCCCGAGTGGTGGACACCGTGGGCGCCGGCGATGGCTTCGCCGTCGGCCTGATCAGTGCGTTGCTCGAAGGCCGCGCCATCACCGAGGCCGTGCAGCGCGCTAATTGGATTGGCAGTCGTGCGGTGCAGAGCCGTGGGGACATGGAAGGGTTGCCGACGCGCCATGAGTTATTGGCGCAATTCAATGACGCCAATCGCGAGCAAGCTTGCTCCCACAGGAGATCGAGTTAACCCCTGTGGGAGCGAGCTTGCTCGCGATAGCGGCCACCGCAAAAAACACCTGCTGCAAACAAAAACAACAAGCTCAGGAGTCAACGACATGCAAACGCTCAACCTCGCCACCCGCCGCTGGTGGTACATCATGCCCATCGTGTTCATCACCTACAGCCTGGCCTACCTGGACCGGGCCAACTACGGGTTCGCCGCCGCCTCGGGCATGGCCAAGGACCTGATGATCACCCCGGGGCTGTCGTCCTTGCTGGGCGCCCTGTTTTTCCTCGGCTACTTTTTCTTCCAGGTCCCGGGGGCGATCTATGCGCAAAAGCACAGCGTGAAGAAGCTGATCTTCGTCAGCCTGATCCTCTGGGGCTCGCTGGCCACCCTGACGGGCGTGGTCTCCAATGCCTACTGGTTGATCGTGATCCGCTTCATGCTCGGGGTGGTCGAGGCCGCGGTGATGCCGGCCATGCTGGTGTACCTGTGCCACTGGTTCACCCGGGCCGAACGTTCGCGCGCCAACACGTTCCTGATCCTTGGCAACCCAGTGACCATGCTGTGGATGTCGGTGGTGTCGGGTTATCTGGTACAGCAATTCGACTGGCGCTGGATGTTCATCATCGAAGGCCTGCCGGCGGTGCTCTGGGCCTTTATCTGGTGGCGCCTGGCCGATGATCGTCCGTCCCAGGCCAAGTGGCTCAGCGACCAGGAAAAACACGACCTGGAAAGCGCATTGGCGGCTGAACAGGTGGGTATCAAGGCGGTGAAGAACTATGCCGAGGCCTTCCGCTCGCCCAAGGTCATCATCCTGGCGTTGCAGTTTTTCTGCTGGAGCATTGGGGTCTACGGGTTCGTGCTGTGGCTACCGTCCATCCTCAAGGCAGGTTTGCAGATGAGCATGGTCGAGGCCGGCTGGCTGTCGTCGTTGCCGTACCTGGCGGCGGTGGTCGGCATGCTGGTGGTGTCCTGGGCATCGGACAAGGCCCAGAAGCGCAAGCGCTTCGTCTGGCCGCCGCTGCTGGTCGCTTCCATCGCGTTCTACGCCTCCTACCTGCTGGGGCCTGAACATTTCTGGTGGTCCTACAGCCTGCTGGTGGTGGCCGGGGCTTGCATGTATGCGCCGTACGGGCCGTTTTTTGCCATCGTTCCGGAAATCCTCCCCGCCAACGTCGCCGGCGGTGCCATGGCGCTGATCAACAGCATGGGCGCGCTGGGTTCATTCGGCGGCTCGTACCTGGTGGGTTACCTCAACGGTTCCACCGGTTCCCCTGGCATGTCCTTCCTGTTGATGAGCGGCGCGTTGCTGGTGGCCGTGGTGCTGACCCTCGCCCTCAAGCCCGGCGCCAGCGACCGGGCCGTGTCGAAAACCGCGACGCCACACTCGGCGCCCGCCCATTCCTGAAGCGAGACCCCTCCATGAAAAAGCACGTGGTGTTGTACAAGGCGCTGTCAGCGCAATTGATGGCCCGTTTGCAAGCCCAGGCCCAAGTCACCCTCATCGAGCGCCTCGACGCGCAAAGCCTGGTGCAACTGCGCGAGGCCTTGCCAAGCGCCCATGGCTTGCTGGGTGCCAGCCTCAAGCTGGATGCGGCGCTGCTGGACCTGGCGCCGAACCTGCAAGCCATCGCCAGCGTCTCGGTGGGGGTCGACAACTACGATATCGACTACCTGACCGAACGCCGGATCCTGCTCACCAATACCCCGGACGTGCTCACCGAAACCACCGCGGACACCGGTTTCGCCCTGATCCTGGCAACCGCCCGGCGCGTGGTGGAACTGGCCAACCTGGTGCGCAGCGGCGGCTGGCAACAGAGCATCGGCCCCCGGCATTTCGGCAGCGATGTCCATGGCAAGACCTTGGGCATCATCGGCATGGGCCGCATCGGCGAAGCCTTGGCCCAGCGCGGGCACTTCGGCTTCGGCATGCAGGTCATCTACCACAGCCACTCGCCCAAGCCTGCAGTCGAGCAGCGCTTCGACGCACGCTATTGCAGCCTCGAAACATTGTTGCAGCAGGCGGACTTCGTCTGCCTGACCTTGCCCTTGACGGCTGAAACCCAAGGGCTGATCAATGCGCGGGCGTTTGCCCGGATGCGTCCCGAATCCATCTTTATCAATATCTCCCGAGGCAAAGTGGTGGACGAGGCGGCACTGATCGACGCCCTGCGCAGCGGGCAAATCCGTGCCGCGGGGCTGGACGTGTTCGAGCGCGAGCCCTTGAGTGCGGATTCACCGTTGTTGCAACTGGATAACGTGGTGGCGACACCGCACATGGGCTCGGCCACCCACGAGACCCGGGAAGCGATGGCGCGTTGTGCGGTCGACAACCTGCTGGCGGCATTGGCGGGTGAGCGGCCGGCGAATCTGGTGAATGCGGGGGCGTGGGTAGGCTGAGCAATCATCCAAGCACGGCTGTGGCGAGGGAGCTTGCTCCCGCTCGACTGCGCAGCAGTCGCAGGCCCGGCGGGCGCGGTATGTCTGGGAACCGCGCCGGCTCGGTTTGGGGCTGCTGCGCAGCCCAGCGGGAGCAAGCTCCCTCGCCACGGGGGGGTATGTCGGCTGATGGGTTTCGATGTTGTCCAGTGCACGGTTCGCCAGCGGGCTGCCCAGTTCGATCAGTTGCTGAATGCCCAGGAGGAAATGCCGGCGTGAACCGTCCAGGTCGAAGGCCAGGTCATTGACCATGGCATTGGCCGAAGCCAGGGTTTCGCTGAGGTTGGCAAGCAGGCTTTCGGTGTCGATGTCTTTGTTGACGGTGAAGAGTTGGCCGGGGGCAGGTTCTGCTTCGGGTTTGTCCGGCTTGGGGTTCAGGTAATGGTCGAGGACTCGGTCGGTGACTTCGTCGTGTTTTTGAGACTTGGTTTTTGAACGCGGTGACGTTGGATCGGTGTTCGGTGGGTTCGGGGTTACTTTGAACATGAATGAATCTCCAAATCAGAAAAAGGAGACCATCAACCTCGCTACCAAACGAAGGTGGCGGCCATACGCGGGTTGGTAGACCGGTGACTTGGAGAACCGGCGCGTCCGAAGACGCCCTGCGCATGACCGCCATAAAACAGATACCAAAAAGGCCTCTGTTACAGGGGCTGTGCGACAAGTCAAAAGCCGGGCTACCAAACCCGATCGCTGATTCATCAGCGACCCGGAAACGATAGAACCTGCCTCCCAAGCGCACAAGCCGGCGGATTCTGGCGCAGTTGTAGGCAATGGCGCAAGACAACGTAGCCTGCTCCAGAGCACTCCTACGTCCCGATAAACACCCCTTCACTTTGTGAGTGCTTCGCACTCAAGCGGGAGCAAGCTCCCTCGCCACCGGGTAAGGTGCGCCTGTCGGGTGGGATTCATGGCAAGCAAACCCACCCCCACAATCTTTCCAAGCCGATCACAATTCACACGGCCAATCAAAATCCCGTTAGTCGCCACCCCCTGCCATGCATTAAAGTAACGCCCCCAGCCCCGGCGTTATCCGAACGTCCGGGGCCACCCTTTCCAGGAACAGTCACCGATGGAACATCGTGAAGCGCTGCTTGCGCTGCGAACCTTTCTTTCAACGCAGATTCTCGGCCAGGAAAAACTCATCGAGCGCCTGCTCATCGCCCTGCTTGCCGACGGCCACATGCTGGTGGAAGGCGCGCCGGGGCTGGCCAAGACCAAGGCCATCAAAGAACTGGCCGAAGGCGTCGAAGCGCAATTCCATCGCATCCAGTTCACCCCCGACCTGCTGCCCGCCGACATCACCGGTACGGAAATCTACCGCCCGGAAACCGGTAGCTTCGTGTTCCAGCAAGGGCCGATTTTCCATAACCTGGTGCTGGCGGACGAAATCAACCGCGCCCCGGCCAAGGTCCAGTCGGCCTTGCTGGAGGCGATGGCCGAGCGGCAGGTCAGCGTCGGGCGCAGCACTTATGAACTGTCGCCGCTGTTCCTGGTGATGGCCACGCAGAACCCGATCGAGCAGGAAGGCACCTACCCGCTGCCCGAAGCCCAGCTCGACCGCTTCCTGATGCACGTCAAGATCGGTTTCCCGGACGCCGCGGTGGAACGCCGTATCCTGCAGCAGGCCCGGGGTGAAGCGCTGAACGGCGAGACCAAGCCCGAACGCCGCGTGAGCCAGCAGGCGATTTTCTCTGCGCGCAAGGAAATCCTCGGGTTGTACATGGCCGACGCCGTGGAGGAGTACTTGGTGCAACTGATCATGGCCACCCGCAACCCGGCCAAGTTCGATCCGGAAATGGCCGAATGGATCGCCTACGGCGCCAGCCCGCGGGGCTCCATCGCCCTGGACCGCTGTGCCCGTGCCCACGCCTGGCTGGCCGGACGCGACTTTGTCAGCCCCGAAGATATCCAGGCCGTGCTGTTCGACGTGCTGCGCCATCGCATCATCCTGTCGTTCGAAGCCGAAGCCGCCGGTATCGACCAGGACCGGGTCGTGCAGCGGATTCTCGACGTCGTCGCTGTCGCTTGAGCATGCGTCATGAATAACCCACTGGCGCCCGCACCGGGCATCCGCGTCAGCCTCGCAGAGCTGATCGAGATGCGCCATCGCGTACGCGAAGTGCAGTTGTTCTCGACCCCAGGCCAGCGCAGCCCGCTGATCGGCCTGCACCACTCCAAACTGCGCGGGCGCGGGGTCGATTTCGACCAGGTGCGGGTCTATCAGGCCGGCGACGACGTACGCACCATTGACTGGCGCGTCACCGCCCGGACCCAGGAGCCCCACACCAAACTGTTCCACGAAGAACGCGAGCGGCCGATCTTCATCATGATCGAGCAAAGCCACCGGCTGTTCTTCGGTTCGGGGCTGGTGTTCAAGTCGGTGCTCGCCGCTCAGGCCGCCAGCCTCATAGGCTGGGCCGCGCTGGGGCATAACGACCGGGTCGGCGGCCTGGTGTTCGGCAATAACACCCATTACGAGGTCAAGCCGCGACGCAGCAAACAGAGCCTGTTGCAATTGCTCAACCGGTTGGTGCGGGTCAATCAGTCACTGCACACCGAGGCCGAGCCGGATCGCGACTCGTTCGGCATCGCCCTGCGCCGAGCCCGGGAAGTGCTACGGCCCGGCAGCCTGGCGATCGTGATTTGCGATGAGCGCGCGCTGTCCGACAGCGCCGAGCAACAGTTGAGCCTGCTGTCGCGCCATTGCGACCTGTTGTTGCTGCCACTGTCGGACCCGCTGGATCATGCCCTGCCCGCCGCCGGTCTGCTGCGGTTCACCCAGCGTGGTTCGCAGCTGGAACTCGACACCCTGAATTTCGAACTGCGCCAGGCCTATCGCGCCCAGGCCGAGGCGCGCCAGGAACGCTGGGAGATGCTGGCGCAGAAACTGCGAATCCTGATGCTGCCCCTGAGTACCCAGGGCGACATGGTCGAGCAACTGCGCGACTACCTGAACCCCAAGCGGGCCGGGAAAAGCCGATGAGCAGCCTCGATCAACTGCAACCGCTGATGGCGCCGCCGCCTATCGGTTTCTGGCCACCCGCGCCAGGCTGGTGGCTGCTGCTGGTGTTGATCCCATTGCTGGGCCTGGGCCTGTGGCAACTGCGCCGGTTCATTCCCATCAAGCGCACCGTCGCCCGCGCCGAACAACCCTTGGACCCGGTGCGCCTGGCCGCGCTGGCCGAACTCGCCCTGCTGCCCAAACCCTACGACGGCGCGCCGGCCGGGGCCTGGTTGCAACAGCTCAACGGGCTGCTCAAGCGTCTATGCCGCAATCACTACCCCTACAGCCAGAGCCACACCCTCAATGGGCGCAAATGGCTGGCGTTCCTGGATAACCGCTGCCCGGCCGCGGGCCTGACGCGCTGGATGATCTTGGTGGAAGGCGCCTACAAACCCGAATGCAAGCTCGATGACAAAGCCATCGCTGGCCTGACCCAGGCGGTCGAAATCTGGATTCGCAAACATGTTTGAGTTCGCCTGGCCGTGGGTATTCGCCCTGTTGCCGCTGCCTTGGCTGATGCGCCTGGTGCTGCCGGCGGCCGATAGCGGCGAGCCAGCGCTCAAGGTCAGTTTCCTCGGGGACCTGGAAGGCCTGGTGGGTCGGCGGGCGCGGGCCAATCTGCCGACCTGGCGGCAACAGGCGCCCTTCATCCTGCTCTGGCTGCTGTTGCTGATCGCCGCGGCCCGACCGCAGTGGTTGGGCGAGCCATTGCCCATTGCCGCCAGCGGCCGCGACCTGCTGGTGGCGGTGGATGTCTCGGGTTCCATGGACTTTCCCGACATGCAGTGGAAGGACGAAGAGGTCAGTCGCCTTGTGCTGGTCCAGCACATGCTCGGGGACTTTCTCGAAGGCCGCGAAGGTGACCGGGTCGGCCTGATCCTGTTCGGCAGCCAGGCCTATCTGCAAGCACCGCTGACCTTCGACCGCCGCACCGTGCGCCATTGGCTCGATGAGGCGCGTATCGGTATCGCCGGCAAGAACACCGCCATCGGCGACGCCATCGGCCTGGCCCTCAAGCGCCTGCGCCAGCGCCCGGCCCACAGCCGCGTGCTGATCCTGGTCACCGACGGTGCCAACAACGGCGGTGAAATCGATCCGCTGACCGCTGCGCGACTGGCCGCCGACGAAGGCGTGAAAATCTACCCGATCGGCATCGGTGCCGACCCGGAACAAAGCGGCACCACGGGTTTGCTCGGCGTCAACCCGAGCCTGGACCTGGATGAACCGACACTCAAGGAAATCGCCCAAGCCACCGGCGGCCAGTATTTTCGTGCCCAGGATGGCGCGCAATTACTGGCGATCAAGACCACCCTCGACCAGCTCGAGCCGGTGACCCAGCAACCGACCCAGGCCCGTCCTGCCCTGGCGCTGTATCACTGGCCCCTGGCCGTTGCGCTGCTGTTGAGCATGTTGCTGGTGGCCCGGGCGCGCTGGCCGGACAATCCGTTGCAGCGCCTGTTCAACCAACCGCTGTTCCAGCCGGCCCAACACACCGAGTGGCGCCAGCGGCTCAAGCGCCTGCGCTTGCGGAGGCGTCGATGATCGCCTTCTGGCCACATTGGCTACGCCCCTGGTTCGTATTGCTGCTACCTCTGCTGGGCTGGTTGCTCTGGCAACTGTGGCACCGGCAGAAACGCGTGGGTCGCTGGCAGATGATCCTGCCGCCCGCCTTTCATGCTGTGCTGCTCAGTGGCGGCAGTGGCCGCGAAAGCCGGCTGCCGTGGATTGCCCTGGGCCTGGGTTGGCTGTTGATCGTGCTGGCGCTGCTGGGGCCGAGTTGGGCGCGGGTCGAACAGACCAGCCAGAAACCCGCCGACCCGCTGGTGGTGGTGCTGGAACTGACCCCGGAAATGCTCGCCACCGACGTCCCGCCCACACGACTGGAGCAGGCCCGGCGCAAGGTACTGGACCTGTTGCAGAACCGCAGCGACGCCCAGACCGCGATCATCGTCTATGCGGGCAGCGCCCATACGCTGGTGCCGCTGTCCGACGACCTGTCCACCAGCGCCAACCTGCTCGAAGCCCTTGCGCCATCGATCATGCCGCAGAGCGGCCATCGTGCCGACCTGGCGGTCCACAAGGCGCTGGCCCTGTTGGACCAGGGCGAACTGGGCCATGGCCGGATCCTGCTGATCGGTTCGTCGCTGAACGAGCAGGAACGCCAAGGCATTCGCCAGGCCCTGGACGGTTCCGCCACACAATGGCTGATGCTCGGCATTGGTACCCGCGAAGGCGCACCGGTGCCCCAGGAAGATGGCAGTTACCTCAAGGATGCGCAGGGTTCGATCCTGCTGCCACGCCTGGACAGCCCGGGCCTCAAGGCCTTTGCCAACAAGCTGGACGGCCGCTACCGGCCGGCGCGCCTGGACGACAGCGACCTGCGCGGCCTGGGCCTGTTGGACGGCCCTCGTCATCTGCGCAGCGACGGACAAACGCTGCGCCTGGACACCTGGGCCGACCAGGGCTATTGGCTGCTCCTGCCCCTGTTGCTGCTGGCCGCCTGTGCCGGACGGCGAGGCTGGCTGTTCTGCCTGCCACTGTTATTCATGTTGCCGCAAACCGGCCACGCCTTCGAATTCCAGGACCTGTGGTTGCGCGCCGACCAACAGGGCCAGCACTTGCTCAAGCAAAAACGTCCCGCCGAAGCCGCCGCCCACTTCGAGGACAGCCAGTGGCAAGGCGTCGCCCTGTACGAAGCCGGCCAGTACAGCGAAGCCGCCCGACGCTTCGCCGAAGGCAACGACGCCCGTGCGCACTACAATCGCGGCAATGCCCTGGCCAGGAGCGGCGAACTGGAAGCCGCGCTGGATGCCTATGAGCAGGCCCTGGAGTTGCAACCCGACCTGCGCCCCGCCCAGACCAACAAGGCCCTGGTGGAAAGTTTGTTGAAAGAGCCGCCCCCCGTACCGGAAGAACCCAAGCCTGCCGAAAACGAGGAGCCGGCCCCCACCGAGCAATCGCCGGATACCGACTCACCCACCCAGTCTTCCGAACCGGGACAGCCCTCTCTCGAGGCAAGCGCGACATCGGACGAGCCCCAACCCCCGCGCGCGGCACAACCGCCTACCGCCCAGGATGTACCAGGCAGCGAACTGCCCGATGAGCAGACCACCACCCCGCCACTGCGTCCTGCCGCGGGCCAGCGCAATGAAGAAGAACAGCGCCAGGCACTGGAACAATGGCTGCGCCAGATCCCGGATAATCCAGGGGAGCTGCTCAGACGTAAATTCTGGTATGAACAGCAAAGCCATCAGGCCCAGGAAAAAACCAAATGACCCGCTTCACCACCTACTTCCTCGTGTTGCTGCTCTGGGCCTCTGGAACCCAGGCTGCACAGCTGACTGCCAGTGTGGACCGCAGCCGCCTGAACTCCGGGGAAACGGTGGAGCTGACCCTGGAATCCAACGACGCCACGTTGTTCGGCAAACCGGACCTGGCTCCGCTCCAGGCCTTGTTCGATGTGCGCGGTACCCGTCAGGTCAACCAGTTGACGACCCTTGACGGAGAGAACCGCGCCACCACCCGCTGGATCGTGACCCTGCTGCCGCGCCAAAGCGGCACCGTGATCATTCCGCCGTTGCAACTGGGCGAAGTGACCAGCCAGCCGATCACCCTGCAGGTGATCGAAAGCGAAACCCGCGACGCCTCGCAGCCCCTGGCAGCGGTGTTTATCGAGGCCAGCCTCGACCAGACCGACGTGTATGTTCAGGCCCAGGCGATCTTGACCCTGCGCATCTACCATTCGGTGTCGCTGTACGACGACAGCAGCCTCACGCCGCTGCACATCCCCGATGCCCGCACCGAGCAACTGGGCGAATCGCGCACCTATGAAAAAGTCATCAACGATGTCCGCCATGGCGTGATTGAACTGCGCTACGGCATCTACCCACAGCGCAGCGGCGAACTGACGATTCCGGCCCAGACATTCAGCGCCACCCTGGTCGAGCCGGTGGCCCAGGACGCCGTACCTTCGGGCCCCAAGCCCGGCCAGTTGATGCGGGTAAGCTCCGCGCAACTGTTGCTGCGCGTCAAGCCCAAGCCTGCCAGTTATCCGGCCGACGTGCCCTGGCTGCCGGCGCGCAGTCTGTCCTTGAGTGAAAGCTGGAGCCCGGAGCCGACCCACAGCCAGGTGGGCGATTCCCTGACCCGCAGCCTGACCCTGGAAGCCGAAGGCCTGGCCAGCGCCCAGTTGCCACCGCTGCCGGCCACGGAGATCAATGGCCTGCGGCGCTATCCGGACCAACCGGTACTCAGCAGCCGCAACAGTGAACGCGGGCTGGTGGGCAGCCGCGAAGACCGCGAAGCGCTGGTGCCCAATCGCAGCGGCACCATCGAGCTGCCACCGGTGGAAGTGGTCTGGTGGAACACCCTGGAAGACCACCTGGACCGCACCAGCCTCCCGGCGCGGACCCTGCAAGTGGCGAACAATCCAAGCCTGATGGTGGACACGCCGGCCGGCACGGCGCAGATCGTAACGACCGTCGACAGCGACATGCTCTGGTACTGGCAACTGAGCACCTTGGTCCTGGCCTGCACGACCGTGCTGGGCTTCGCCCTGTGGTGGCGCGGCCGCTGGCAGCCAGCGATCCTGCGCTCGACCCAGACCGGACCGAGCCCCCGCACCTTGCTGGATGATCTCAAACGCACCTGCCTGGCCAACGACCCCCACGCCACCCGCCAGGCCCTGGACGCCTGGGCCCGCCAGCAACCGGAAACCCTGGCCGACATGGCCGCACGCTTCGTGCCGCTGTCCGACGCCCTGGACGGCCTCAACGGCGCGCTCTACAGCGAGACCGGCCAGCATTGGCAGGGTGAAGACTTGTGGCGGGCGATTCGGGCGATTCCCCCCACCGATGGGGCGCAGGCTTCTGCCAGTGATTCCGGGTTGCCGCCGTTGTACCCCAAATAAACCCGGTTTCCTGGGCAGTCATGGCTTTTGTAGCTTTTGTAGCTTTTGTAGCTTTTGTAGCTTTTGTAGCTTTTGTAGCTTTTGTAGCTTTTGTAGCTTTTGTAGCTTTTGTAGCTTTTGTGGCGAGGGAGCTTGCTCCCGCTGGGCTGCGAAGCGGCCCCTTTTTTTGCGATTGCTGCGCAATCGAGCGGGAGCAAGCTCCCTCGCCACAGGGTCTTGCACCAAATCCTGCAACGTCGAGCAAGTTCTCGCCCCCATTTCCCAGTAAACTCTGCTTCTTTTAGCCGCCCCTCTTCACGCGGCCATCATCTGTTTCCTGGAGTACACCTTGCGTCTGTTTCACACCTCCGACTGGCACCTGGGGCAAAACCTCCACGGCCAGGAACGCGACTTCGAACACGCGTGTTTCCTCGACTGGCTGCTGCGCCAACTGAGCAGCGAAAAACCCGATGTACTGCTGATTGCCGGCGATATCTTCGACACCGTGAATCCGCCGGTCAAAGCCCAGGAGCGACTCTACGACTTCATCGTCAGCGCCCATGAACAAAACGCCAACCTGACCATCGTGATGATCGCCGGCAACCACGACTCCGGCTCGCGTATCGAACTGCCTGCGCCGCTGATGCGACGCCTGCGCACCCATGCCCTGGGCCGGGTGCTGTGGCTGGACGACGGTCAACTGGACGTCGAGCGCCTGTTGTTGCCGTTGCCCGATGCCAAAGGCAAGGTCAAGGCGTGGTGCCTGGCCCTGCCGTTCCTGCGCCCTGCCGAAGTCACTGGCGCACAGCTGGGCGACGACTACCTGCGAGGCATCGGCCAGGTCCATGAGTGGCTGATCGCCGCGGCCAATAGCAAGCGCAAGAAAGGCCAGGCGCTGATCGCCATCAGTCATGCCCATATGGCCGGTGGTTCGGTGTCCGAGGATTCCGAGCGCAGCCTGATCATCGGCAACGCCGAGGCCCTGCCCGCCAGCCTGTTCGGCCCGAACATCAGCTACGTCGCCCTCGGCCATTTGCACAAGCCGCAGAAGGTCAACGGTGAAGAGCGCATCCGCTACAGCGGTTCACCGATCCCGCTGTCATTTTCGGAGATCGGCTATCAGCATCAGATCCTCGACATCACCCTCGACGGCGAGGCGCTGGTCAAGGTCGAGCCGCGCCTGATCCCACGGGCCGTCAACCTGCAACGCCTGGGCCCGGCGCCACTGGCCGATCTACTGGTGCAACTCAAGGACCTGCCCGACATCGACCTGCTGGCCGATGTCCAGCGCCAACCCTGGTTGGAAGTGCGGGTACGCCTCGACGAACCGCAGCCGGACCTGCGTCACCAAGTGGAGACCGCATTGCAAGGCAAGGCCGTGCGCCTGGTGCGGATCGCCGCCGAGTACGCCGGCAACGGCGGCGCCGGCAATGCCGATGATGGCAGCGCGCTGGTGGAGCTGGATCAACTCAGCCCACAGGAGTTGTTCAGCCGCGCCTGGCAGGACACCTACGGCAACGACGTGGACGAACAGACCCTCAAGGACTTTGCCGTGCTGTTGCAAGACGTGCAGATGGAGAGCGAGCAGCCATGAAGATCCTCGCGATCCGCCTCAAGAACCTGGCGTCCCTGGCCGGGCCGTTTGAAATCGATTTCACCGCCGAACCCTTGGCCAGCGCCGGCCTGTTCGCCATTACCGGCCCCACGGGCGCCGGCAAGAGCACATTGCTCGACGCCCTGTGCCTGGCGCTGTTTGGCGCCGTGCCGCGCCTCAATAACACCGGACGCGACGCCAAGGTGCCGGACGTCGATGGCGAAATTGCCACGGGCGATCCGCGCACACTGTTGCGCCGTGGTACCGGCGATGGTTATGCCGAAGTGGATTTTCGCGGCATCGACGGACGCCGCTATCGGGCCCGCTGGGAAGCCAATCGCGCCCGGGAAAAGGCCGGCGGCAAGTTGCAAGCCAGCCGCCAGAGCCTGCGGGACCTGGACAACGATCAACTGCTGGCGAGCCAGAAAGGCGAATACAAGACCCAGCTCGAAACGGCCCTGGGCCTGAACTTCGAACAGTTCACCCGTGCCGTGCTGCTGGCCCAGAGCGAGTTCAGCGCGTTCCTCAAGGCCGATGACAACGATCGCAGCGAACTGCTGGAAAAACTCACCGACACCGCCCTCTACACCCGCCTCGGGCGCCGCGCCTTCGACAAGGCCAAGCAAGCCAAGGAAAACCACAAGCAGTTACAGGACCAGGCCACTGGCGTTACGCCGCTCGCTCCCGAGGCCCGGGCCGAGCTGGACCTGCGCTTCACCGAAGCGCAGCTGCAACTCAAGGCCCAACAAGCCCAACTCAAGCAGCTGGAGCAGCAGCACACCTGGCTGCGCGACCTGGGCCTATTGCAGGATGAACACGCCAGCGCCGCCGAACAGCTGCAACAGGCCCAGGCCGATTGGAACGCCCTGGCCGACGAACGTCTGAAACTGGTCCGCCTGGAACAACTGGCGCCCCAGCGGCATCAGTTCATTCGCCAAACGGAACTGAACCGGCAGCTTGAGCCCCTGGCGGCGCAGATCCAGCAACTCACCCAGCAGCAGATCGACCTGCACGCCCAACAAGCCGAACTGGAAAAGGCCCTGGACGATGCGCAACAAGCGCTGGCCAGCGCCCGCCAGCAAAGCATCGACAGTGCGCCATTGCTGCGTCAGGCCTTCGGCGAGCAGAGCACCCTCGCCCGCCTGGCCCAAGACGCGAGCCTCAGCGCCGAGCGCCAGGAACAGGCACAGCAGGCCTGCACCGAAGGCCAGCGCACCATCGACACCTTGCTCGAGCAGCAAAGGCAGGTGGCCGAGCGCTTGCAGCGCATCGCCGACGCGCTGGAACAAAGCACGCACCTGGCCCCGCTGAGCGATGCCTGGAACGCCTATCGCGATCGCCTCCAACAACTGATGCTGATCGGTAATCGCCTGAACCAGGGCCAGGCCGAACTCGCCACACTGGAACAAAGCGCCACCCGCGCCGCCGAGGAACTGGCCACCCGCCGGCAAGACCTTGAAGTGCTCTACAAGGAAGCCGGCGCCGAGCCGGAGGCCGTGGCCGAACAGATCCAGTTGCTCGGCACCCTGCTGCAAGACAACCGCAAGCAACTGCGCGCCTTCGAAGACCTGACCCGGCTGTGGGCCAGTCAGCAAGAGCTGGACAAACGTGGCGCCGAGCTTGAACAACGCCAGCAACGAGCGTTGCAGGAACGTGACCGGCTGGTGCGCGAAGGCGGCGAAGCCAAGGCCGAACTGACCATCGCCGAACAGACCCTGACCGTTACTCGCGAGCTGCTGGAGCGCCAGCGCCTGGCCCGTAGCGAAAGTGTCGAGCAGCTGCGCGCACAGTTGCAGGATGAACAGCCCTGCCCCGTGTGTGGCAGTGTCGAGCATCCTTATCATCAGCCCGAAGCCCTGCTGGAAAACCTCGGGCGCTTCGATGAAACCGAAGAGGCCAACGCCCGCAAGGCCGTCGACCTGCTCAATGAAAAAGTCATCGACCTGCGGGCGCAATACAGTGGAGTGATCGCCCAGCTCAAGGAACTCAAACAGCAGCAGGAACAGCTCGCCAGCCAGCAACAGGGCCTGGCGCCCAGCCTTGAAGCCCACCCGTTGTCGGCGCAACTGCTGGCCCAGGAAGCGAACAAGCGCGACGCCTGGCTGACCCAGCAGAACAGCCAACTGAACCTGCGCATCAGCCAGGACGAACAACGGCAAACCGCCCTGCTGACCCTGCAGCAAGACGCCGCGCGCATGGCGCAGCGACTGCGTGAAGCCGAGGCAGCCAGCCAACAGGCGTCACAACACCTGGGCAACCAGCAGCAGGAACTGTCCCGCGACCGCCAGCGCCTGGACGAGGAGCTGAGCCACTTCAGCACCCTGCTACCCGCTGACACCCTGCAGGCCTTGCGCAGCGAACCCGCCGCAACCTTCTTGCAGCTCGACCAGCATATCGCCCAGCGCCTGGAGCAATTGGAACAGCAGCGCGACGAACTGAGCGAACAGCTCCAGCGCCAGCAGACCCTGGAGAAAGAGCAGGACCGCCAGCAGACCCGCCTCCAGCAACTGGAAGCGGCCCGCCTGCAATTCAGCGCCCTGAACGAGCAACAACAGACCTGCCAGCAGCAACTCACGCAACTGCTCGGCGAGCACACCAGCGCCGAACAGTGGCAGCAACAACTCGACCAGCGCCTGGAACAGACGCGGGATGCCGAGGCGACGGCCAATCAGCAGTTGCAGCAATTGCGCAACGACCTGGTGCAACTGGCCGCCGAACTCAAGGCCCGACAGGAACAGGCCCAATCCCTGGACCTCGAACGCCAGGCGCTGGCCGCCGGTATCGCGCAATGGCGCACCAACCATCCGGAACTGGACGATGCCGCCCTTGAGGCCCTGCTCGGCCTGGACGACCAACACGTCAGCCAGTTGCGCCAGCGCTTGCTCAACAGCGAAAAAGCCATCGAGCAGGCCCGCGTCCTGCTCACCGAACGCGAGCAGCGCCTGCAAAACCATCAGGCCCAACACAACGGCAACCTGTTGCCGGAACAATTGGCCGAAGCCCTCACCGAGCTGCAAGGCCAGTTCGCCGCCAGTGAACAGCGCTGTGCCGAACTACGCGCCGAACAGGCCGAGGACCAGCGCCGGCAGAACGCCAACCAGGCCCTGGCCCAGCAGATCGAGCAGGCCTATATCGAATACCAGCGTTGGGCACGGCTGGACGCATTGATCGGTTCGGCCACCGGCGACCGCTTCCGCAAGCTGGCCCAGGCCTACAACCTCGACTTGCTGGTGCACCACGCCAATGCCCAACTGCGGCAACTGGTACGCCGCTATAGGCTCAAGCGTGGCGGCAGCATGCTCGGGCTACTGGTGATGGACACGGAAATGGGCGATGAACTGCGCTCGGTACATTCGTTGTCCGGCGGCGAAACCTTCCTGGTCTCCCTCGCCTTGGCCTTGGGCCTGGCCTCGATGGCGTCCAGCACACTGAAGATCGAATCGCTGTTCATCGACGAAGGCTTCGGCAGCCTCGACCCCGAGTCGCTGCAACTGGCGATGGACGCTCTCGACGGCCTGCAGGCCCAGGGCCGCAAGGTCGCGGTGATTTCCCACGTACAGGAAATGCACGAGCGGATACCGGTGCAGATCCAGGTCCGTCGCCAAGGCAACGGCTTGAGCACCGTGGAGGTGAAATGAGCCACGCCACGCTCTATTCCTTCCGCCGCTGCCCCTACGCGATGCGAGCACGCATGGCCTTGCGCTACAGCGCGGTCGAGGTGGCGATTGTCGAAGTCAGCCTGAAGGCCAAGCCCGCCGAGATGCTCGCACTCTCCAGCAAAGGCACGGTGCCGGTGCTGCAGGTCGATGGCCGGGTGATCGATGAAAGCCTGGAGATCATGGCCTGGGCCTTGGCCCGCCATGATCCGCAAGACTGGCGGTTGCTGGATGATCCCGAAGGCCAGACATTGGCGGCAGCGTTGATCGAGGAAAACGACCATCGGTTCAAGCTTCACCTGAACCGCTACAAGTACCCCGAGCGTCATCCTGAACAGCCGGTGGAGCATTATCGGGCCGAGGGCGAGGTGTTCCTGGGGCGGCTGGAAACGCTGCTTGAAGCGCGGCCATTCCTGGTGGCCGATCACCTGAGCCTGGCCGATGTGGCGCTGATGCCATTCGTGCGTCAGTTCGCCCATGTCGACCGCGAGTGGTTCACCCAGGCGCCTTATCCTCGGCTACGGGACTGGTTGCAACGGTTCCTGGCGTCCGAGCTGTTCGTGGCGATCATGGCCAAATAACGGCTGCACACAGCCCTTGTGGCGAGGGAGCTTGCTCCCGCTGGGCTGCGCAGCAGCCCCCC
>NZ_FMXH01000002.1:154862-250364 GCF_900103575.1 Pseudomonas sp. NFACC51
TCGGATCGGTGTCAGTTTCAAGAGCAAATCGGTTGGTCGACCGGGATGCTTTTGTGGCGAGGGAGCTTGCTCCCGCTGGGCTGCGCAGCAGCCCCCCTCAAGGACCACTAATCAACCTGATCCACCGTGTCGCCGGGTTCTAGGGCCGCTGCGCGCCCCAGCGGGAGCAAGCTCCCTCGCCACGGGGAATTGGGCATGGCGTGGGTTAAGGGAATGCCTCGAATCAGTGTCGGTTTCAAGAGCAAATCGGTTGGTCGACCGGGATGCTTTTGTGGCGAGGGAGCTTGCTCCCGCTCGATTGCGCAGCAATCGCAAAAAGGGTCCGCTGCGCGGCCCAGCGGGAGCAAGCTCCCTCGCCACAAAGGCAATCCTGCAACCCGATTGTTGCCGATCCGATCAGTCGCTCAGCAGACTCAATAATCGCTCACGCGCCACTTCCAACTCGCCGGAATCCGGCTGCGCCGCCGAGACTATCGGCGTGGAGTAGAGAAACAGCAGCATCACTGCCAGACGCATCGCCATGGTGTCCATCCTTATCTGCGAAGGAGTCAATTTGTCAGCGTCAAATTTAAGCACATGGCCAAATGATATTACAGCTGGTTTTTTCCAGAAACGGCGAAGCCTGCGATCTTTTCTCTTGCACCTGGGGGGCAGTGAAGATGAAAAGATCGCAGGCTTCAGTCGTTGCGCGCTATTTCAGTGTTGGGTCTTGTGGTCCAGCGCCGCATAGAAGTTGGCACTTTGTTGCAGGTATTTCTCGGTATAGCTCTGGGTGCGATTTTTCTTGTCGCTGATTTCGACGCTGGCACTGGCGGGCAGCGCCACGGTGGCAGAGATGGCGGAAGCGGCGATCACGGAGAAGAGATTCAGATTCATGGCGGTAGACCTCGGATTCAGTTGGCTGACTTGCCCGGTTGGGCCGTGAAGCAAACTTACGCGCCGAGGCGTCCCGCGTTGAAATGCTTTACATCACTTGCGAATATCAGTCTCGTTGATACAACGGCGCAGGCCCCGAAAAACGGGGCCTGTGGGCTATTGACGGACCATGAACTTCAAATCGCTGGGCGCATCCATCGGCATTTTCTGCACGGTTTTACCCAGCAGGCCGGTCTTCGGATCGCGCTCGATCACCACGATCTGGTTGCTCTTCTGGTTGGCAATCAGCAGGAATCTTCCACTCGGGTCGAGGCTGAATTCCCGTGGATGATCGCCTTCGACCGAGCGCCGCTGCAGCTCTTTGAGCGTACCAGCGGCCGGGTCGATAGCGAACACCAGCACTTCGTTGGTGGTGCCACGGTTGCTGACGTAGAGGAACTTTCCATCCCTGGACGCATGCAGCGCAGCCGCCGCCCTGCCCGGCTGGGGTTTGCCGGCGGCCAGGTCGACCAGTTGACGCTGGGTCAATCGGCCGTCCTGATAGTCGAACACCGCCACTTGCGCGCTCATTTCCATGGTCAGCCAGGCGTGCTTGCCGTCAGCGCTGAACAGCAGGTGACGCGGGCCGCTGCCGGGTGGCAACTGCACGAAGGCTGGATCGGCAGCGGTCAACGGTAGCTCTGGATTGGCCTTGGGGTCGTAGCGGTAGATGAATACCTTGTCCGCCCCCAGGTCGTTGGCGAACACGTACTTGCCATCGGGCGAGGACACTGCGGCGTGGACATGGGCCGACATCTGCCGCTCGGGGTTGACCTTGCTCGGCTGATGACTGCTCAACTGCACCACCGGCGCCAGCTTGCCATCGGCGCCCACCGGCAACACCGCCAGGGTGCCGCCCGGGTCTTCCACCACCGAGTAGTTACTGACCAGCAAATGCCGGCCATCACCGCTGAGGCTGGAATGGGTCGGCTCGTTGCCCAGGGACTGCACCTGATTGATCAGGCTCAGTTCATGGGTCTTCGGGTCAATGGCGTAGCTGCTGACCTTGCCCACCGGGTCTTTCTGGCCCGGCCCGTTTTCATTGACCACGAACAGCCGGGTCATGTCCTTGGAAAGGGTCAGCCACGACGGGTTGTCTGTCTTGATCACTTGCAATGGGTTGGCATCGAGCTGGCCGGTGCGGCTGTCGAATTGCAACCGGTAGATGCCCTGGCTCTGGCCGGCGGTGTAGGAACCCACCAGCAGTTGATGGCGTTCATCGGTGTCTGCCTGGACGCCCATGGCGCCCAGGCTGCCGGCCATCAGCAACGGCCAGAGACTACGCATCTTCATGTTCGTCGTCCTCATCATCGTCGTGGCCGCTGGCCGCTTCCACGCACTCCAGGTGGTGGTCACCCGAATCGCTGGTAATGGTCCATTTGTTCCGGGTTTTATCGAAGGTCGCGGCCTTCATCTGCGCCGGCGTGAAACGCCAATGCTCAAGGGTGCGGCCGTTCATGCATTCGACGTGCAACTGGTCCTGATCATCGAGGAAAAAATCGAAAGCGTGCATATTGTCGATGATCAGCATGTCGCATTTTTGAAGGGCATCCAGCAGGGTCTCGGTAACGGCAGTCATGGTGATCAGTCGGTCGTTGGGAAAGTTGCCATGATAACCCAATGTGGGAGTGGGCCTTGGGCCATAACTTCAGACTCGATGTTGACTGGGCGATTGACTTCGCGAGCAAGCTCTCACATGGGAGCGCATTCCAATGTGAGAGCTTGCTCGCAAAGAGGCCGGTACATTCCACCTCAACGTAACGGCCTGACCGCGATCCTCAGACCGCCTCGCGCCCCGGCACGCCATCCACCAACCGCAGGATCCCCAGCGGGTTGGCGTTCTTCAGCGGTTCCGGCAGCAGGCTGTCGGGATAGTTCTGGAAGCACACCGGGCGCAGGAAACGATCGATCGCCAGGGTCCCCACCGAAGTGCCGCGGGCATCGGACGTCGCCGGGTAAGGCCCACCGTGCACCATCGAATCACACACCTCGACCCCGGTCGGATAACCGTTGAGCAGGATGCGGCCGACCTTCTGTTCCAGCAGCGGCGTCAATTCGCTGAACCGTTCGAAATCCGCCGGCTCGCCGATCATCGTCGCGGTCAACTGGCCGTGCAGACCGTTCAGCGCAGCGGTCAGTTGCGCCTGATCGGCGACTTCGACAAACACCGTGGTCGGGCCGAACACTTCTTCCTGCAACGCCTCGTCACCGTTGATCAGCAGGCTGGCGTCAGCCTTGAACAACTGCGGCTGGGCCTGGTTGCCCTGCTGCTCGCGCCCGGCCAAATGCTCGATACCGGGGTGAGCCAGCAACTTCTGCAGGCCCTTGCCGTAGCTTTGCAGCGTGCCGGCGTTGAGCATGGTCTGGGGCGCCTGGTCGCCGATCAGTGCGGCTACCTGCTGGGTGAAGGCAGTGAACTGCGGCGAACGAATGCCGATCACCAGGCCCGGGTTGGTACAGAACTGACCGCAGCCCTGCACCACCGAAGCGGTCAAGTCGCGCGCGACGCTCTCGGCGCGGTTTTCCAGGGCTTGGGGCAACACGATTACCGGGTTGATGCTCGACATCTCGGCAAACACCGGGATCGGCTGGGGCCGTGCGGCCGCCATGTCGCACAGGGCACGCCCGCCCTTGAGGGAACCGGTGAAACCCACGGCCTGGATCGCTGGATGCTTGACCAGCCACTCGCCAACGCCACCGCCGTAGATCATGTTGAACACACCCGCCGGCATCGCGGTTTTTTCCGCCGCGCGGATGATCGCATCGGCCACGTGCTCGGCGGTCGCCATGTGACCGCTGTGGGCCTTGAACACCACCGGGCAACCGGCGGCCAGGGCCGACGCCGTGTCGCCACCGGCGGTGGAAAACGCCAGGGGGAAGTTACTGGCACCGAACACCGCCACCGGCCCCAGGCCGATGCGGTACTGCCGCAGGTCCGGACGTGGCAACGGCGTGCGTTCCGGCAAGGCGCGGTCGATACGCGCACCGTAGAAATCGCCACGACGCAGAACCTTGGCGAACAGGCGCATCTGGCCGCTGGTGCGACCGCGCTCGCCCTGGATCCGTGCCGCCGGCAGCGCCGTTTCACGGCAGACCACAGCCACGAACGCATCGCCCAAGGCGTCCAGTTCATCGGCAATGGCCTCGAGGAACTCGGCCCGGCGCACCGCGCTCAGGCTCCGGTAGGCCGGATAAGCCGCAGCCGCGGCCTTGGCGGCAGCATCGACTTCTTCGGCCGTGGCCTGGATGAAATCATGGGGCAAGGCTTCGCCGGTGCTGGCGTCGACGCTTTGCAGGCGGGTCTGGCCGGCCGCGCTGCGCGCCCCGCCGATGTAGTTGTGGCCAAGGATCTGGTTCATCGCAAGTCTCCTTTAAAGTGTGCCGATAGTACCCGGGTTGAACACCGCGTCCACCGGGGCAATGCCATTGACCAGCGGCGCACCGAATTCAGCCTGGCTGATTTCGAACACATCCCCCGGCTGGGTGCGGATGCCGTCGGCGAACGACAGGGTCGCGGTGCCGAAGAAGTGAACGTGCACGTCCCCCGGGCGCAGGAACTGACTGTACTTGAAGTGATGGAACTCCAGGTTTTCGAGGCTGTGGCACATGTTCGCCTCACCGCTGAGGAATTCGTTCTGCCACAGCACTTCGCCATTGCGCAGGATACGACTGGTCCCGGAAAGATGTTGAGGCAGTTCACCGACGCGAAGTTCCGGACCAAAACTGCAGCTGCGCAATTTCGAGTGGGCCAGGTACAGGTAATTCTTGCGTTCCATGACGTGATCGGAGAACTCGTTACCCACTGCGAAGCCCAGGCGATAGGGCTTGCCGTCGTGACCGATGACATACAGGCCGCTGATTTCCGGCTCTTCGCCAGCGTCTTCGGCAAAGGGTGGCAGCGGGAACGGATGGCCCGGACGGACCACAATGCTGCCATCGCCCTTGTAGAACCATTCCGGTTGCACGCCGGCCTGCCCAGCCTTGGGTTTACCGCCCTCCACGCCCCACTTGAAGATGCGCATGGTGTCGGTCATGGTCGCTTCGTCGCCGGCCTGCTGGTGCATCTTGTCCCGGGCCGAGGCGCTGCCCAAGTGGGTCAGGCCGGTGCCGCTGACCAGCAGGTGCGCCGGGTCCGGGTGATCCAGCGGAGGCAGGATGCGCAGCTCACTGATCAACCGGGCATAGTCATGGCCAGCGCCCAGGCCCAGGCTGTTGACCTGCTCTTCAAGCTTCACGCCCGCCTCGATGGCCGCCAGCGCCAGGTCGCGCACGCTACCGGCGCCCTGCACTTCCTGCACCTGGTCGCCGTCGACCACACCGACGCGGCGTTCGCCGTTAGGCAATTCGAACTGAACTAAACGCATGAATTTTCTCCTGTGAAACAAAACATGAATATGCAGTGAACTGTGGGGCCCTCTTGCAAGCTCTTATGGCGAGGGAGCTTGCTCCCGCTCGACTGCGCAGCAGTCGCAAAACAGGCGATTGTGTTTTGCCTGAATAAACTCGGCGCCTGATATTGGGGGGCGCTTCGCACCCCAGCGGGAGCAAGCTCCC
This sequence comes from Pseudomonas sp. NFACC51, assembly GCF_900103575.1. Classification (NCBI taxonomy): domain Bacteria; kingdom Pseudomonadati; phylum Pseudomonadota; class Gammaproteobacteria; order Pseudomonadales; family Pseudomonadaceae; genus Pseudomonas; species Pseudomonas sp. NFACC51. Next base: position 160,332 of record NZ_FMXH01000002.1, read on the forward strand.
TCGCCACTAAAGCTCGCTCCCACAGTGACCTCAGGTACGCGTCGCTCCCCGGGCACTGGCCGCGAACTGATCCGCCGGCAGCACGTGCTTGCGCTCCAGCAACCGATACACCACCCCGGTCAGCACCAGGCCGAACAGCATCACGCAGGACAGGAAATACAGCCCCGAGGCCAGGTTGCCGGTGTACTCCTTCAGCGCACCGATCACAAACGGGCCGATATAACCGCCCAGGTTGCCCACCGAGTTGATCAGCGCAATACCCGCCGCCGCACTGGCTCCGGCGAAGAAACGGCCAGGCAAGGTCCAGAACACCGCCGTGCAGGAAAACAGCGCGAACGCCACCAGGCACAGCGCCGCCAGTTGCAACACCGGCACCGACAGCCAGGCGCTGAGGAACAGGCCGATGGCGCCCAGCACATAGAGCACGGCCAGATGACCATAGCGGTCGTTCAAGCGGTCTGAACTGCGGGGAATGATCAGCAAACCGATGATGCCGAAGATGTACGGCACCGACGACACGAAACCGGTCACCAGGTCGCTGCCACCGAATTGCTTGATCAGCGTCGGCAGCCACAGTCCCAGGCCGTAGATGCTCAAAGTGACAGGTAGGTAGAACAGCGCCAGCAGCAAGACCCGCTTGTCCTTCAGGGCATGCAGCGGGTTGCCGTGGCGGGTCTGGCCGTATTCCTGCAGGTCTTTTTTCAGTTCACCGGTCAGCCAGTCCTTCTCGGCCTGGTCCATCCATTTCACTTGTTGCGGGCCGTCCGGCAAGTAACGCAGCACCGGCCAGGTCAACAGCACCGCCGGCAGGCCGATGACGATGAACAGCCACTGCCAGCCGTGCAGGCCCAGGATCCCGTCCATGCCCAGCAAACCGCCGGACACCGGGCCGGTGATCATCATTGCAATAGGTTGGGACAGAATGAACAGGCCCAGGATCTTGCCGCGATGGCGCACCGGGAACCACTGGGTGATGTAGTACAGCACGCCCGGGAAGAACCCGGCCTCGGCCGCGCCGAGCAAAAAGCGCATCACATAGAAGCTATGCGGGCCTTGTACGAACGCCATGCCGATGGTGATGGCGCCCCACGTGATCATGATCCGGGCGAACCAGCGCCGGGCGCCGTAGCGTTCCAGCATCAGGTTGCTGGGGATCTCCAGCAGGAAATAACCAATGAAAAACAGCCCTGCGCCAAGGCCGTAGGCGGCGTCGCCGATGCCGAGGTCGGCGCCCATGTGCAGCTTGGCAAAGCCCACGGCAGAGCGGTCCACGTAGGCGATCAGGTACAGCAGGATCAGGAAGGGAATCAGTTTCAGCGTGATGCGACGAATAAGCCGCAATTCCTGGCTCATGGGACCGGTCTCCGATTGTTGTTGTTATGGAACCTCGGGGGATTTCTCTCGCGAATGACCGCCAGGACAATCCCTCCGTTGAATTGGACTATATAGTAATACTATTTACCCAACAACACTTCCAAACCGCGTAAATTGCGCTTATGTTAGGCTCACGCTAGAACAATATAGTCATACAATAAGAGAATCGATCATGTCTGATAAGAAACCCTCCCTGCGCTCGGCCCAATGGTTTGGCACCGCCGACAAGAACGGCTTCATGTACCGCAGCTGGATGAAAAATCAGGGCATCGCCGACCATCAGTTCCACGGCAAGCCGATCATCGGCATCTGCAACACCTGGTCGGAGCTGACGCCGTGCAACGCGCACTTCCGGCAGATCGCCGAGCACGTCAAGCGCGGCGTGATCGAAGCCGGGGGCTTCCCGGTGGAATTCCCGGTGTTCTCCAACGGCGAATCGAACCTTCGCCCCACCGCCATGCTGACCCGCAACCTGGCGAGCATGGACGTGGAAGAAGCGATTCGCGGCAACCCGATTGACGGCGTCGTGCTGCTCACCGGTTGCGACAAGACCACCCCTGCGTTGCTGATGGGCGCCGCCAGTTGCGACGTGCCGGCCATCGTCGTCACCGGCGGGCCGATGCTCAACGGCAAGCACAAAGGCCAGGACATTGGCTCCGGCACCGTCGTCTGGCAATTGAGCGAACAGGTCAAGGCCGGCACCATCACCATCGACGACTTCCTCGCGGCCGAGGGCGGCATGTCCCGTTCGGCCGGCACCTGCAACACCATGGGCACCGCCTCGACCATGGCTTGCATGGCCGAAGCCCTCGGCACGTCGCTGCCGCACAACGCGGCCATTCCGGCGGTGGATGCACGGCGTTATGTGCTGGCCCATATGTCCGGCATGCGCGCCGTGGAAATGGTCCGCGAAGACCTCAAGCTGTCGAAGATCCTGACCAAGGAAGCCTTCGAAAACGCCATCCGGGTCAACGCGGCCATCGGCGGCTCCACCAACGCGGTGATCCATCTCAAGGCCATCGCCGGACGCATCGGCGTGCAACTGGACCTGGACGACTGGACCCGCATCGGTCGCGGCATGCCAACCATTGTCGACCTGCAACCGTCCGGACGCTTCCTGATGGAAGAGTTCTACTATGCCGGTGGCCTGCCCGCCGTACTGCGGCGTCTCGGCGAAGCCAACCTGATCCCCCACCCGAATGCCCTGACCGTCAACGGCAAGAGCATCGGCGAGAACACCAAGGACGCACCGATCTACGGCCAGGACGAAGTCATCCGCACCCTGGACAACCCGATCCGCGCCGACGGCGGTATTTGCGTGCTGCGCGGCAACCTGGCGCCATTGGGAGCGGTACTCAAGCCGTCCGCCGCCACCGCCGAACTGATGCAGCATCGCGGTCGCGCCGTGGTGTTCGAGAACTTCGACGAGTACAAGGCCCGGATCAATGACCCGGAACTGGACGTGGACGCCAGCTCGATCCTGGTGATGAAAAACTGCGGGCCCAAGGGTTACCCAGGCATGGCCGAAGTCGGCAACATGGGGCTGCCGGCCAAGCTGCTGGCCCAGGGCGTGACGGATATGGTGCGGATTTCCGATGCGCGGATGAGCGGCACCGCCTACGGCACCGTGGTCTTGCACGTGGCACCGGAAGCCGCCGCCGGCGGGCCCCTGGCGGCGGTGAAGGAAGGTGACTGGATCGAGCTCGACTGCGCCAGCGGGCGTCTGCACCTGGACATCCCGGACGCCGAACTCGCCGCCCGCCTCGCCGACATCGTCCCCCCGCAGCAACTGCTGGTGGGCGGCTACCGCCAGCTGTACATCGACCATGTGTTGCAGGCCGACCAGGGCTGTGACTTCGACTTCCTGGTCGGTTGCCGTGGGGCCGAGGTGCCGCGTCATTCCCACTGACCCCATCCATCCCCCTGTGGGAGCGAGCTTTTGTGGGAGCTGAGCTTGCTCGCGATAGCGGTGTAACAGACAACATCCAAAGTTGGCTGTCACACCGACTGTGGCGAGGGAGCTTGCTCCCGCTGGAGTGCGAAGCAGGCCCCTCGGCGGTCGCTGCGCAACCGAGCGGGAGCAAGCTCCCTCGCCACAAGGTAACCATGTCCTCGGACCAAACAGGTCACCACGCCCAAGGGTTTGGCCTGATGAATATCCGCCGCGCCTGCTATCATGCGCAGCACCCCCTCGCACAGGATCGCGCCGCATCCCATGGATTACCGTAAACCCTCCGACCGCAAGAGCATGCACGCGCGCATCGTCCAGGAACTGGGCATGCAGATCGTTTCCGGGCGCTTCAAACCGGACGATAAACTGCCCGCCGAAGCCTTGTTGTGCGAAGAGTACGCGGTCAGCCGTCCGGTGCTGCGTGAAGCCACGCGGGTGCTGGTCGCCAAGGGTCTGGTGTATTCGCGACCACGGGTGGGCACGGTGGTCAAGGCCCGGCGGGAATGGCACATGCTCGATCCGGACGTGCTGCATTGGTTGATGCAGAGCAGCCCGCAGAATGAATTCTTCAACCTGCTGACCAGCGTACGCAGCATCATCGAGCCGGCCGCCGCGGCCCTCGCCGCCCAGTTCGCCAACGAGGACGACATCGCTTCCATCCGCGAGGCCTACCAGCGCATGGAAGCGGCACCGACCCCCGAGGCCGTGCTCCAGCCGGACCTGGACTTCCACAGCCGCATCGCCGACGCCACCCACAACGACCTGCTCGCCAACCTGTGCAACATGTTGTCGGTCGCCATCGCCGAAGCGCTCAAGCATTCCAACCAGCGGCCTAACCTCCATGAGCTGGCGATGCCACGGCACAAGGCGATCCTCACCGCCATCGAGAACCGCGATGCCCTCGGTGCGCGCCATGCCACCCTGGTGCAACTGGACGATGCCCGCAGTGCCCTGAATGTGGTGTTGGGCGCCGATCCTTCCTGATATCTAGCCCGGCCCATCCGTGGCCTGGCACACATTCCAGCCGCCGCGGCGGTATCTATATACCGCCCGCGCGAGCCCAGGGGTCGATACTTTTCCGGCGTCATTTCCAACGCCCCATGAAAAGGATTTCCCATGACCTCACCCTCCCCGGCTGACAGTCCCTCTGCGCTTGCACAAAGCGTCAGCCTGCAATTTTCCAGTCGTCCGACCTTCGAGCAGTTCGCACAACGCATGCTTGAACAAGCCATCCAGGAAAAGTACCCCACACTGGTCTTCGATCTTTCCAAGACTCGGCTGGCGACGCCCGATCCGGCCTCTCGCGGCTACTTGCTTGAACCCTTCATGCCTCGCGTCCTCGATTACCTGGCGCTGGGCACCCCCGTTGAATTCAAGGATCGCAACGGACGTCGCAGTTTCCTGTCCGACTCGCCACCGCGCCTTCTTGCGCCAGATGACGGGAAACTGGAGATGAAGGTCATTGAAAAGCTGCTGCTCGAATTGCCCTGGACCGTACCCATCGGACTGGAGGACGCGCTGACCCGCTATTGGAACGCCAACATCGACACCGGCCCGCAGGACGACAAGCAGGACGGCACCAGCCGTTGGCAGTGGCTCAGCGAGGTACTGCGCAACCTTGCGCAGATCCGCAGCCTGCAACAACAGGACCTCACTGGGCAGGCCCGGGAAGCCCTGGGCCAGATTGTCCAATGGCCCGATCGGGAACAACGCTTTCGGCGCCACGGCCAATCGGCCGTCTATGCCTACAGCCTGGAGACCCGACTCACTCGGGACGGCTCCAGCAGTCTGTTGACCAGCAGCAACATCCTGTTGATCCAGTGCAAGAACAACGCGACGCTCTGGCTGCTTTGCAGCCCTGCGGGTGCGGTCCAGGTCTTTGACTCCCTGGAAGCGTTCACTCAGCACTGGGGCACGCTGATCGCCAGCCAGTACATCGTCGACAGCGTCACCTGCCAGCGTAACGAGATCAGTGGCAATGCCTTCGAGACCCAGGCGGCCCTGATCCTGGAGCAGCAACTGGCCGACCTGCAGGCCGTGCAGTTGCCCGCGCGCATTGGCCTGCCCGACCTCCAGGCGCTCTATAACGAGTTGAGCGACCCTGCCCGCTATCTGCTCGATGCACCGCGTCCGATGCCGGTAACGTCGGCGCGGATCGCGCCCCTGATCCCTGACTGGTTGAAGCAGGCGTCGGTCCTCGACAGGACGAAAATCCAGCAATACAGCCTCGCCTTGGCCAGCGCCAAGAAACGCAACCAGGGACGCACCTTTCTCAGCGGCATCCAGGACATCAGGGCCTTTGCCGCCGATGCCTTGCTCAAGTGCATGGGACAAGCCAACGACAGCAGTCCGGCGAAGGCGCAAGCCAACCAATACCAGCCCGACGATGTGGAACTGACCTTCAGCGCGGCGGCGGGCTATCCCGGAACCATCGGCATCGTCGAAAAAAGAACGATGAGCCTGACCGAACTGGCGATCAACAACCTCGTCGCCCGACCTGGCGTGGATCCGGTGCTCAGCCATCGCCGGGGCCTGGCGCTGCCGGTGTGGCTGACGGCGGACTTCATCACCCGCAAGGGCGGCTTGATCGAACAGGTGGACATCGGCACGAGCTACCCACGCTACCTGCAACAAAACCTGCTGGACGGTGGGCCTCGAACCCAGGAGCGCCAACGCATGTTTGCCGATGAGATGCCCGCCCAACTGCCGCTGGATGCCCTCAAGCAGTTGCTCAACCAGGAAAACGGCATGACCCGCCAAGGCCTGGCGCTGATCGAAGCCCTCCTCAAGCACGACGCCGATGAGCAGCGGGTCGCAGGCCGCCCCGTCGTCATTCGCCACCTGGCGTTCCTGCGCAAGCCCGAAGCCCACCCCGATACCGTGACGAACATGTTCATCATCGAACCGGAGGACGTCGCGACGGGCCCGCATGTGCTGTACCGACCGCTCTATACACCTTCGCTGCAGCAATACCCGACGCGCCAGGCCTTGCTGCAAGCCATCGTCGCCCCCGGAGACCTGCAGCAGAGCGTCCTGGCCTGGATGTCCGACGCCGCCCGCCCGATCTATGCCAATGGCGGCTTCCAGGAGCCCCATATCGTGCGCTTCTACCAGGGCGATGAATTCAGCCTGCCTGAGAAGCCAGCCCCGGCCACCCTGGCGGTCGACAGTGTCAACGACGAGTTGCGGCAGTTCCTGCGCAACGGCGAGCTGATGCAATACCTCTATGGCAGCAACGCGCGGGCCCTGGTCACCCAGGCCGACCGGGATTCGGTTTCCAACAGCGAAAGTCGCTGGGCCGTTCTGCTGCATGGCGGCAGCCTGCTGTTCAACACGCTGCTCTTGCCCTTGCTACGCGGCCCAGCCATGGCCACGGCCTGGCTATGGAACCTGATGGCCAGCGCCAGTCAGGACATTCCGTCGCTGAGCAGCGAAGACGCGGTGACGCGGGAACTCGCCGCCGTCGATCTGCTGCTCAACCTCGGCATGCTCCTGCTTCAATTCCCCTCCATCAGTGCACCGCCTCATGCCCCCTTGCCCGAGACGCTCAAAGAACAGGCGATGCGCCCTCCCGCGCCGCGCATCATCCCCGAGCAGTGGCCCGCACCCGCGCCACCGAGCATTCATGAAGGGTCGGTGGCCTTGCCAGGGGAACGCTTTGGGGACAGCGGCGCAAGCCTTGACCTCAGTTTCGCCAGCGCCCGCCGCCGGCTGACAGCGGAGCAACTCGCCCGCCTGCAGCGCTTTCAGGTAAGCCGTCCGGCGTCCCTGCCCGAGCCGACAAAATACGGCCCCTACACGGGCCTGTACGTCATTCGAAACACCTGGCACGCCCTGGTGGATGGAAAAATGTATCAGGTGACCCCTGAATCGGACGGCAGCGCGATCATCGTCAACCCGCTCGCCCCGCGGGATTCGGCCCAGAATGGCCCAGTGTTGCAATCCGATACCCGCGGCAACTGGTCCATCGACCTGCGTCTGCGCCTGCGTGGGGGCATGCCGCCCAAGCGCCTGGCCAAACTGCGGGACATCAAGACCCAACGCGCGGCCGAACTGAGCGAGCTTCTGAAGAATTACTACAAGGGCGAGGCCGATGAGCAACGCGCCCTCGACACTGCCCAGGAAGTCATGACCAGGACCCAGGCAGGCAACTTTACCGAGGCGCAACGCGCGGACAAGCGGGCGCGGTTCTACAAGCTCCTTGAGAAGCAGACTGACACTTATCTGAAGCTGCTGGACAACGTCACCGAATATGCCAGCCACGACATGCAATTACCCCCCGGCATCATTCGGGTCTTGATGGAGAACGTGGTCAACAACGCCCGCAAGGGCTTCCTGATCAACGAATTCGAGCTGACGGCGCTGGATGCCGCCTATGGCCAATTCACGCAAGATTATTCGACCCTGCAAGCGAATGTCGCTGGCAACGTTCTCGACTATTTCAACTACCTTGACGCCTTGAGTGACATCAACGATCGCTCGATCTATTGGCTGGAACTCAGGGATCGTTACCTGGAAGCGCTGTTGAACCTGGGTGCCGCCGGCGCGCAAGTGTTCGAACGCCTGACCCGGGACCGTCCATTGGGTGAACGAACGCCATTGGCTACCAAGGCCCTGCAACTGCCTACGCTGGCGTCACTGATATTCAAGGATCCCGACTCCAATCTTCCCGAGAACCTGCACAGCGTCACCAAGCTGTTGATGGAACAGGCGCGCTCCCAATCCGACCTGAGCACCTACGAGCTGACCCCATCGGAACAGATCGAGGTCCTGGAAAGCCTGGTCGAACACTATGGCGCGGCACTCGATGCCATGCAGGGCATGAAAGCCCTCAATGCCGCTGACATGGACACGTCCTATTTCGGCAGGCTGTTCAGGCTGGTCGAGGGTCTTTATGAAGAGGCGTCCACGAAACTGGCCGCCGAGATCAAGCCCGAGCCGCAGCCGCGCAAACGCCCGCCGAAACGCAGCAGGACAGTTGCCGGACGCCCGCAGAAAAAGGTGATCAAGACGCGCAAGAGCGGCGTGTTGATCGGTGACTTGAAGCCGGCCGGCACGTCGCTGCCGATCGAGGTCGTCGAGCTGCGCTCAGAAGTCGACGACAGGTTGCTCGCCACTTACTCGCAACACGACGACGTCTGGGACCTCGTCGAGGTCCAACGACCGGCCCCGGCACCCCGCACACGCTCGGTCAAAGCGATCAAGGCCGATGCACGAAAGCTGCTCGGGCAACTAGACAACAGTCTGGCGAACGCCGAGCGCTATAAAACCCAGTGCCGCTTCCCTCAGGAAATCGAGGAAATCCTGAGTAATGAAGCAAGTCGCTACCGCAAGCTGTCCGAAGAACTCGAACGAGCCTTCACGGCCTCGAAAAATCCGCGCACCGCAGCCGATCAGACACTGACCGAGCAGCTGTCAAACGCTGTTTCGCGTCTGACCACCCGAGGCAGTGAACTGCGCACCGAATTGAGTCTGAAACTGCCTCCCACCGACAGCAACCTTCGCTACCTGTTCGAGAAAAACCTGGTGCAAGTCGCGAGGCTCGGCGAACGCATAGCCTTGAAAGGAGAGCGCAAGGATTTCCTCCAGGAGTACGCCATCAATGACCGGGACGGTTGGCCGCTCTGGTACGCGCATTTTCATTACGAAACCGCCGACACACCAAAGGCCGACTTTAGCGTGGCGCATTTGAAAACCAAGGAACAGCGCAAGGAGCACTACCATTCAATGCTGGCCAAGGCTAAAAGCCCTTACGCGGTGGTGAATGTGCATCGAGGACAGATCGGCAGGCCGTTGGCACAAAGCAAATTTTTGCCGTTGGCGCCTTGATCGCGGTGAAAGGGCAAGACGCTGCTCACGTGAGACCAGTGGCTCGAACTGCCTGACTCACCCAGCCCATCGCCAAACACAAACCCCGTGGCGAGGGAGCTTGCTCCCGCTGGGCTGCGCAGCAGCCCAAAAAGCCTGGAAGCATTCAGCCCGTTACACCGAGGCGCCTGGTTTGGGGGCTGCTTCGCAGCCCAGCGGGGATAAATCCCCTCGCCACAGGATCGGGGTTGGTAATAGCTGCTTGAACTACCTGACTCACCCAGCCCATCGCCAAACACAAACCCCGTGGCGAGGGAGCTTGCTCCCGCTGGGCTGCGCAGCAGCCCCAAAAAGCCTGGAAGCATTCAGCCCGTTACACCGAGGCGCCTGGTTTGGGGGCTGCTTCGCAGCCCAGCGGGAGCAAGCTCCCTCGCCACATGAGCCCGAACTGAGGACTTCTTGTGGCGAGGGGATTTATCCCCGTTGGGCTGCGCAGCAGCCCCAAAAAGGTTGGATGCGATCAGCCAGTTATACCGAGGTGCCTGGTTTGGGGGCTGCTTCGCAGCCCAGCGGGAGCAAGCTCCCTCGCCACAGATCATTCCAAGCCCCTTGAGCGGATAGTCTCAAGGTTGCAGCATTGCCATTCAGCCGGCAGTCAGTGCGCAAACAACGAATTGCCCTTCTGCCCCGCCAGTTTCTCCGGCTTGATCAGGAAGCGTGCCAGCGCCGGCAGCAGCCACAGTGCACCGAACATGTTCCACAGCAACATGAACGTCAGCATCAACCCCATGTCCGCCTGGAACTTGATGGCCGAGAAGATCCAGGTGCACACACCGATGGCCAGGCACAAACCGGTGAACAGCACCGCCTTGCCGGTGGATTTCAGTGTCTGGTAGTAAGCCTCCTGCAACGGCAACCCGGCCCGCAGGAAACTTTCCAGGCGGCTGTAGATGTAGATGCCGTAGTCCACGCCGATGCCCACGCCCAGTGCCACCACTGGCAAGGTCGCGACCTTCACGCCGATGCCCATGAATGCCATCAGGGCGTTGCCCAGCACCGAGGTCAGCACCAGCGGCAGCACGATGCACAACGTCGCCGCCCAGGAACGGAAGGTGATCATGCACATGGTCGCCACGCAGATGTACACCAGGACCAAGATGGTCAGTTCCGACGCCTTGATCACTTCATTGGTGGCCGCTTCAATACCCGCGTTACCGGCGGCAAGGATGAACTCCAGGCCGTCGCGGTTGTTTTCCTTGGCGAAGTCCTGCACCGCCTTCACCGCCCGGTCCAACGTCTCGGCCTTGTGGTCGTTGAGGAACACCAGCACCGGCGCCAGGGAGCAGCTGTTGTTGTACAGGCCATCGGCCCGGGCAATGGAGTTGTTCAGCACGTCAGGGTTGCGCGACAAGGTCTCCCATTTCAGGTTGCCCTCGTTCATGCCCTTGATCATTTGCTTGGACACGGTCACCAGGGAAATCGCCGACTGCACGCCCTCGGTGTTCTGCATCTTCCACATCAGCTCATCGATGGGGGCCATGGCTTCATAGCGCGAGCAGCCTTCGGCCTTGGTCTTGACCATCACCACCAGTACGTCGGAGCTGGTGGAGTAATTGCTGATGATGAAGTTGTTGTCCTGGTTGTAGCGCGAGTCCGGACGCAGTTCCGGCGCCCCCTGGTCCAGGTCGCCGATCTTCAGGTTCTGGCTGTACCAGAGGCCACCGCCAAAGGCGATCACGGCCAGGGCAATGGACACCGGGGCGACTTTGGCGCTGGCGAAATTCGACAACAGGCGCCAGAACGGATGCTCACGGGTCGCGTCTTTCTTGCTGCGCTCGACCGCACGCTTGCTGATGCCGGCGTAGGAGATCGCCACCGGCAGCAGGATCAGGTTGGTGAACACAATCACCGCCACGCCGATAGAGGCGCCAATGGCCAGTTCGCGGATCACGCCGATGTCGATGATCAGCAAGGTGATGAAGCCGACGGCGTCCGCCAGGATCGCGATCATTCCCGGCAGGAACAATTGCCGGAAGGTGCGCCGCGCCGCTGTCAGGGCGTTGTCCGCCTCGCTGGACTGCAAGGCGATGCCGTTGATTTTCTGCACACCATGGGAAATGCCGATGGCGAAGATCAGGAACGGCACCAACATCGAGTACGGATCGAGGCCGAAACCGGCCGCATGCATCAGCCCCAGTTGCCAGACCACGGCCACCAGGGTGGTGGTCAACACCGCAACGGTACTGCGCATGCAGTTGGTGAACCAGTAAAGCAGGATCAGGGTGATGACGAAGGCCACGCCGAAGAACAGCACCACCATGACCAGGCCGTCGATCAGGTCGCCGACTTTCTTGGCGAAACCGACGATATGGATCTGCACGTTGGGGTTCTGGGCTTCGAACTTGTTGCGGATCTTGTCTTCAAGCTCGTGGGAAAATTTCCGGTAGTCGAGGGCGAGCAATTTGCCTTGGTCCTGCGGGTCGGGATAGGACTCCAGCAGCGGGATATCGATGATGCTCGACTTGAAATCGTTGGCCACCAGGCGCCCGACCTGGCCGGACTTGAGCACATTGTTGCGCAGCAGGTCGAGGCTGTCGGCCGAACCGTTATAGCTCTGGGGAATCACCTCACCGCCAGCGAAGCCCTCCTCCGTCACTTCGGTCCAGCGCACGCTCGGGCTCCACAACGACTTCAGTCCAGAACGGTCGACGCCGGAGATGTAGAAGACTTCGTCATGGATCTGGCGCAGGGTCTCCATGTATTCCTTGGAGAAAATATCGCCGTTGGTGGCCTCCACGGAAATGCGCACCGTGTTGCCCAGGTTCGCTAGGTCATTGCGGTGCTCGAGCATCTTCTGGATGAAGGGGTGCTCGAGGGGGATCATTTTTTCGAAACTGGTGGACGGCCGAATCAGCGTGGCCTGCCAAAACAGGAAAATGCTGACCAGCAGGCAAATGATGATCACTGCCGGGCGGTTGTTGAAAATCAGGCGCTCGAGGAACGTCGCCTTGTCTTGGTGATGACTGCTCATGGGGTCCGCCTTCTTGTTTTTGTGCCCGTCTTGCAGGCGTGACTCATTTGCTCAGTTCGGCGCCGGTGGACGTGGTGGCGCGTACGCCGCCTTGCCCCGCCAGGATCAGGTTGCCGTTGCCGGCGGTCGTGACGGCTGCCACGGAAATTCGATCCGGGCGATTGAACACGCTGAAGGTCTCGCCGTCGTCGGTACTGCGCACGACGCTGCCGCCGTTGCCGACAATCACGATGGAACCGTCCGCCAGCAGCGTGGCGCCTGACAGGCCGAACTCCAGGGCACCGCGCGCGGCCTTGAGCTCGATCTGATCCCAAGTGCCGCCGAAATCAGTGGAACGATAAAGGTTGCCGCGCAAGCCATAGGCCAGCAGCGTCGAAGGCTGGGCGGTGCCGATGACCCCGAACAGCGAGCCTTCATAAGGGCCTTCGACCTTTTCCCAGGTCTGGCCCCAGTCGGCGGAACGGAACATGCTGCCAGCCTCGCCGACAATGAACAGCCCGGCATCTTTCACGGCGGCTATCGCATTGAGGTGGAACTGGTCTTCGTTTTCGAGGCGGTCGCTGGCGTCTTCCCAGTGCTTGCCGCCGTCGGTGGTTTCCAGCAATGCGCCGTAGGCACCCACGGCGAAACCGTTGCTGGCATCCTTGAACCAGACGTCCAGCAGCGGTGCTTCGCGGGTAAGGTCTTCGAATTGCTTGGTCCAGGTGCTGCCACCGTCATCGCTGGCGAGGATCTGCGCGTCGTGCCCCACGGCCCAGCCGTGTTTGTCATCGACGAAAAATACCGCCGTGAGCAGTTGACGAGTCGGCACCTTGGCCTGGGTCCAGGACTTGCCCTGGTCGTCTGAATAGACAATGTGCCCCCGATCACCGACCGCCACCAGGCGCTGGCCGGCGTGGACCACATCGAGCATCAGGGTTTTGCTGGCCTTGGCCGATTCGACGGAATAGATGACATCGGACGTCGACGCCGCAACAGCCATCACCGGTGCCGACAACACCGCAGAGCCCAGCAGCGAGAGCGCCGAAGCCAGCAACGCCACTCTGCGCAGCATCGGCGGCCGGCTGCGGCCCACAGCCATGACAGGCTCATTCATAGACCTTTCCCCCATTATTATTGTTAGGTCATTCAACCTTTCAGGGCGCCGTAAGCAGGCTCTGGAAGGTTGCCAGTCCTGGAGCATAGTCCTGAAACCTGCAATCTAGAGCCACTTCGGAAGCTGACCTATCCTATCGGGCTTTCGAAAGGTCTGACAATCGACGCCGCGTTATCTTTTGTTAACCAGGGGGATATAGGCCAACGGCGAATAAGAAGACATTCGTGAGGGTGATGAATGTGGCGAGGGAGCTTGCTCCCGCTGGAGGCCGAAGGACTCCCTGAGCTTGGTCCACCCGCCATTCGCAGCAAAAGTGAACCAGGATCAGGCCTGCTTCGCAGGCCAGCGGGAGCAAGCTCCCTCGCCACAAAGGTAAGGCAGTGCCGGTTTACGCCAGGCTCTTGCTCACCACTTCGAACACATCGGCCGACAGCCCGCCGGACGCCAGGATGCGTTCCAGTTCGCCTTTCATCAACGCCTGGCGGGCGCTGTCGTATTTGCGCCAGCGGGTCAACGGTGCCAGTTGCCGCGAAGCGATTTGCGGATTGAGGCCATTGAGCTGAATGACCAGGTCCGCCAGGAAGCGATAACCCGAACCGTCGGCGGCGTGGAAGTTGATCAGGTTCTGCCCGGCAAACGCTCCCACCAGCGCCCGCACCTTGTTCGGGTTCTTGATATTGAACGCCGGGTGCTCCATCAAGGCCTTGACCCGCGCCAGGCCACCCGGCAGCGGGCTGCCAGCCTGGACGCTGAACCATTGGTCCATGACCAATGGGTTGCCCTTGAAGTTTTCCGCAAAGACTTCCAGGGCCTTGGCCTTCTCGGCTTCGAATGGCGAATTGACCAGCACCGCCAGCGCAGTCAGGCGCTCGGTCATGTTGTCGGCGGTGTCGAACTGCTCCAAAGTCGCACTCAGCACCTCAGGCTTGCCGGTGAGCATCAGGTACGACAGCGCGATGTTCTGCAACGCGCGACGGGCGAAATGCTCGGCCTCAGCCACGTAAGGCGTTTTCTTCGACAGGTCGCGGTTGGCTGCGTAACGCAGCCACAGGGCTTCAAACAGGTTCTCGGCCAACTGCTGACGGGCGAAGTCACGGGCGGCATGGATCGCCTCGACGTCAGCCACTTCGCTAATTTCCGTCAGGTAGGCTTCGCTTGGTAGCGAGAGCATTTCGGCGACCATGGCCTGGTCCAGGGATTCGTCCGACAGCACGCTGCGCAGTGCACTGACCAGACGTGGATCCAGTGCCAGGCTGGCACCCTGCTGATGCTGGGCAATCAATTCCTGCAACACCTGCACCGACAACTGCTGGCCGGCATCCCAGCGGTTGAAGCCGTCGCTGTCGTGCTGCATGAGGAACATCAACTGGTCGCGGTTGTACGGGAAGCTCAGCTTCACTGGCGCCGAGAAACCACGCAGCAACGAAGGCAGCGGCTGTTCGGCGACATCGAGGAAAGTGAAGGTCTGCTGGGCTTCGGTCACCGAGATCACTCGGGACGTGCCGTCTGCCGCGGCTTCACCGACCAGGCGCAGAGGGATTTCAGCCCCCTTGCTGTCCAGCAGGCCAAGCTCCACGGGAATCACGAACGGCAGCTTTTCCATCTTGTCCGGGGTCGGCGGGCAACTCTGGCTGAAGGTCAGGCTGTAGGTCTTGGCGGCGGCGTCATAAGACTCGCTCACCGCCAGCCGTGGTGTACCGGCCTGGCTGTACCAGCGCTTGAACTGGGCCAGGTCGACGCCGTTGGCATCTTCCATGGCCTTGATGAAGTCGTCACAGGTCACGGCCTGGCCGTCGTGGCGTTCGAAGTACAGGTCACTGCCCTTGCGGAAACCTTCAGGCCCCAACAGGGTGTGGATCATGCCAACCACTTCCGAGCCCTTTTCGTACACGGTCAGGGTGTAGAAGTTGGAAATTTCGATAAAACTGTCCGGACGCACCGGGTGGGCCATGGGACCGGCGTCTTCGGCGAACTGGTGGGTGCGCAGGTATGCCACGTCCTGGATGCGCTTGACCGTGGCAGAGTTCATGTCGGCCGAGAACCCGGCGTCGCGGAACACCGTGAAGCCTTCCTTGAGCGACAGTTGGAACCAGTCGCGGCAGGTCACGCGGTTGCCCGACCAGTTGTGGAAATATTCGTGGGCCACGATCGCCTCGACCCGCTGGTGCGCAGCATCGGTGGCGGTTTCGGCGCGGGCCAGCACGGCGCTGGAGTTGAAGATATTGAGGCCCTTGTTCTCCATGGCGCCCATGTTGAAGTCGTTGACCGCGACAATCATAAAGATGTCCAGATCGTACTCACGCCCGTATACCTCTTCGTCCCAGCGCATCGACTTCTTCAGGCTGGTCATGGCGTGCTGGCATTTGTCGATGTTTTCCGGCTCGACATAGATACGCAGCGCCACGGTGCGCTCGCTCAGGGTGGTGAAGGTGTCCTCGACGCACCACAGGTCGCCGGCCACCAGGGCAAACAGGTAGGCCGGCTTCTTGAACGGGTCTTCCCAGGTCGCCCAGTGCCGACCGTCTTCGCCCGGGCCGCTGGCAATCGGGTTGCCGTTGGACAGCAGCACCGGATAGCTGTGCTGCTCGGCCACCACGGTGGTGGTGAACTTGCTCATCACATCCGGGCGGTCCAGGTAATAGGTGATCTTGCGGAAACCCTCGGCCTCGCACTGGGTGCAGAACATGCTGCCGGATTTGTACAAACCTTCCAGGGCGGTGTTGGTTTCCGGGTGGATCCGGACGGAGGTGTCGACCGTGAAGGCCTGGGCCTTGGGGTGCAGGGTCAGGTGGCTGTCGTCCAACTGATAGTCGCCCTGCCCCAGGTCGGCGTCGTCGAGCTTGAGCGAGAGCAGTTCCAGGGGCTGGCCATCAAGCACCAGCGGCGGCAGCCCGGCACCACGCTCGGGGTTGCGGCGCATCACCAGTTGCGCATGGACCAGGCTGTGGTCCTCGAACAACTCGAAGGTCAGGTGCGTCTCATCGATCAGGTATTCAGGGGCCTGATAGTCCTTCAGGTAAATCATCTTCGGCTGTTCGGTGCGCATGGGTCGAATCCTTCTACTGATGCACGGCGAGCTGGTAGGCCGTGTATTTACGAATATTGATCACGCCGGTGTCAAAAATCAGGTACTGGCCCTTGATTCCCAGCAGCGTGCCTTCGGCAATCGGGTTCTTGTCCAGGTTGAAGCTGACGATCTTGGCCGGGTATTGCTCCACCGGATAACGGATCTCGATGGGTTCGACGTCCGCTATGGTCTGGATCGCTTGCAAGCCAAATCGTTCCTGCAAGCCCTGCAATCCCTGGGCGCAGCTTTCGAACAGCGCGTCGCGGATCGCAGGCAGGTCCACCGCCGCGGCGTCACCCTTGAGCAAGGCGCGCCAGTTGGTCTTGTCCGCCACCTGGCTGCGGAACAGGTCCTCGACAAACCCCGACTGCTGACGGGTGGCGACCCGCAGGATCGGCAGCGCCTGGCTTGCCCCCTGGTCCAACCAGCGGGTCGGCAATTGCGTGGCACGGGTGATGCCGACCTTCACGCCCGAGGAATTGGCCAGGTAGACCACATGATCGGTCATGCAGAACTGCTCGCCCCAAGCCGGATCACGGCAGGTGCCCGCCTCGTAATGGCAACGCTCGGGGCTCATGATGCACAGGTCGCACTGGGCCAGCTTGGTCATGCAGGGGTAACAATATCCCTGGCTGAAGCTGGTCTTGGTCCGGCGTCCACAGTGGGTGCAGTGGATCGCACCGAGGTACTCCAGGCGCACCGTGCTGCCGATCAACGGGTTGACCGGCACCTCGACATCGCCCAGGCGAAAGGCGTATTGAACGGTCGGCCCGTCAAGGCGCGCCGACATCTTGCTGATTGCACCGCGGCCAATCTCGATCAATGGATGGCGTCCGACTTGAACAGGATATTCGGCACTTCAGTGGACTTCGAATGGCATTCCTGCGCCCCCATGTAACCGGTGCGCTCGTCTTCGGGCAGGTTCTGGATTTCCCAGGCGATCATCGCCTGCAGCGACAGCTCGCGCTGCTCGGCGGTGAGCTTGTTGCCATCGGCCCATTTACCGATTTCCACCGCCAGTTTCAGGCTCCGGTAGATGTCGGGAGTGATGTTCTGGATCATTTCGTTGAAGGAAGCCATGGGTTCTCCGCGCAATTGCGCATTCTCAAAAGGCACAGGTGCCGGTCAAAGGGCCATTTTACGGCGAGCGAACAGCCCGCCCAACAACCCCGTGAAGCACCCGACGAGCAGCCCGCCGACGTGAGCCGCATTGGCGATTTCACCGAAACCGATCAGCGAAACCAGCCCGGACAGGCACAGCAGCAACCACACCAGCATCATCACCAACACCCCGCGGGGCAAGTGATAGGCCGGGTTCGGTGCAAGCAGTTGGTAGATCCAGCAATGGCCCAGCAAGCCGTACAACACCCCCGACAACCCACCGAACAGTGTCGGGCCGCTGAAAAAGTACTGGGCAAAATTGGAGACGAGGCTGAACAGCAGCGTCAGCCCCAACAAGTTGATGCCGCCCTGGCGCGCTTCGATCCGCCGTCCCAGTTCCCAGTACCACATGCCATTCATGGCGATGTGCAGAAAGCCAAAGTGAATCAGCATCGGCGTCACCAGGCGCCACCACTGCCCCGCCGCCAGGCTATCGGCCAACGGCGTGAACTGGATGTAGTCGCCAACGACGCGGAACTCGAGGAAGGTCAGCCAGCGCAGGATCTCAAGATTCTCCCCCAGCAGGGTGACCGCGCTGACGCTCAGGCTCAGCAACAACACCACGGCCGTCACTGGACTGCGCGTCAGTTGCTGGACGAACCCCGCTCGCCGGGAAGTGCCACCCGTGTTGGGCAGTTCCAACTGCTGATCGGGATCGCCGGCGGGAAAACGTGCGTACAACGAACGCACATCCTCACTGATTTCATCCGGCACCCAAAGCACCTGCTCGCCGGCCTCTTCGCTGACACGATGGGGTACCTGCATGCGTTGCAGCAGCTTGACGAAGCCACTCAAGTCCGCTGCCAGGGGCAGGCGCAATACCGCGACGACACTCATTGCAGCACCTCCGGCCGCTCGACATCGACCCAGACGAACTTGTGCGGATCCAGGCGGGTTTCCTGGTCGAGGCGATAGGCGACCAGCTTGCCGTAGAGCACCGCGCTGTAATCCAGGCAGGCCAGGTTCGGGCGGATCGGCGCGGGTTTGCCGCTGCGCCAGTAGTGGCCGACGAACAACAGCGGTTCGTGGACGCCATAGCGCAGCAGGTTGTTTTTTTCATCCGGCGACAGCGGCGTACGGGCCACCGGTTCCGGCAAGGCGTCGGGCTGGAAGACGATGTCGCCGTAGGTCTGCGGGTTGTCTTCCCAGAACTTGGTGCGGAAAAACGAACGGGTCAGGCCATCGCCACCGGTCAGCGTCAGGCCATGGGGCAGGCGCATGTCGGTGCCGCGCAGCAAACGATCGAATACCGTGCAGGCAAAACTGCCCGGTTGCGCCGAGGCCTGGAGGAAATGTTCGTCGACACAACCATCCGGGAACAGGCCACGCAGCGGTTCGATCAGGCCGGAGTCCCAACAGGCATGCACCACCCGGAACCGGCCGGCGTCGACAAACAGCGGCAGCTCATAGAACCACTTGAGAAAGTCATGCCAGTCGCCGGGATGCTGCTCGAACTGAGTCAGGGTCTCGTTGAGCAGGCGGGCATGGCGTGGCGTGTGTTCGCGCACGTAGCGCTGGCCACTGCCCGGCAATGCCGGTGTGCTCCAGCCCAGGGCATTGAACTCGTGGTTGCCCATGATGCACAGCGCCTGGCCGGCCACGACCATGTCGTGGACGATGTGCAGCGCCTCGCGGATCCGCGGGCCACGGTCGATGATGTCCCCCAGGAACACAGCCATGCGCGACGGATGCCGCCAGACCCCGCCCTGCTTGTGGTAACCGAGTCGGTCCAGCAGGTGTTCCAGGGTCAGGGCGCATCCGTGCACGTCACCGATCAAATCGTAACTGCGCGCAGGATCGAGCATCAGTCGCCTCCACCCCCCAACCGACTTCCCCAGCCGAGTTTGGTCCGGCAGACTTCATAGTAATTGTGATCCAGCGGATGGATCAGGCGCAGCTTCTGCGCTTTTTTGCTGACGGTGATGGTGTCACCCGGCGCGCAGGTGAAATGGTTCTGGCCGTCACAGGACACTTGCGGGTAGATCTGCATATCCTTGGACACGACGATTTTCAGCTCACTGTTGCCATCGACCACAATCGGTCGCCCAGACAAGGTATGGGGGTACATGGGCACAATCACAATAGCGTCGAGCTTGGGGTGCATGATCGGTCCGCCGGCCGACAGTGCGTAGGCCGTGGAACCGGTCGGGGTCGCGACGATCAGGCCGTCGGCCTTCTGGCTGCAGACGAACTGGCCGTCGATGTACAGCTCGAATTCGATCATGCGCGTGGACTTGCCGGGGTGCAGCACCACGTCATTGAGGGCATCGCCCTGGCCGATGGCCTCGGCGTGACGACGGACCTCGGCTTGCAGCAGGAAACGGTTTTCCACCAGGTAGTGGCCGTCCAGCACCTCGGCGACCTTGGTTTCCAGCTCGTCAGGGCGGATATCGGTGAGGAACCCCAGGCTGCCCCGGTTGATCCCCAGCACCGGGATGTTGTGCCGCGCCAGGGCCCGGGCAGCCCCCAGCAGGCTGCCGTCGCCGCCGACCACGATGACCATGTCGCAGACCTCGCCCAGCATCTTGCGCGACGACGTCTGCAGGCCATGGCCCGGCAAGACTTCGGCGATGGTGTCTTCGAGGATCACATGCAGGTGTCGCTCCAGGAGGAAACGTTTGAGACGGCGAACGGTGTCCAACACCTGCGAACTGCCCAGGCGACCGATGATGCCGATATTGCGAAATTGCTCCATGAGGCTCCTGCGAGGGTCTGCGGCGGGCGAAAAACACGATTATGGGCGAAAGCGCTCCATAGACAAAATTCTTTAAGCCTTCACCGTGGCGCAATGCTGTTATTCAAGGGGTACCTGAATCACCGTGGCGAGGGAGCTTGCTCCCGCTCGGTTGCGCAGCAACCGCCCCAAGGGGCCTGCTTCGCAGTCCAGCGGGAGCAAGCTCCCTTGCCACAGGGTCTTTACCTTCCTGAATTGACAGCATTGGCCGCATAGCGGCTATGCTCGCAAAATGATCCTGTTCCCTGAATTGCTGGACTTGCCCCGCCGCCTGCGCCATCCCGAAGTGCGCGACCTCGCGTGGGCGATCATCGCCCCGCCGATGCTCATCGACACGCCCTGGCCCCAGCGCCATCCCCTGGCCGGCAGTGACTGGGTGCAGGATCCCCATCGACTGGAACACTGGCTGCGACAACTGGACCGCGACAGCTACCCGCTGCTGCACTGCCTGTCCCTGGGACGGACGCGACGCCTGGGCCTGTATTACGAAAGGCTGTGGCAGTTCGCCGTGCAGCACGCTCCCGGCATCGAGCTGATTGCCGCGAACCTGCCGATCCGCCACGAAGGCCATACCCTGGGCGAACTGGACCTGCTGCTACGCGATCGTGACGGCATCCATCATCTGGAGTTGGCGATCAAGTTGTACCTCGGCCCGCAACAAGGTCACGGGCGGGACGCCGCGCAATGGCTGGGTCCGGGTTGCCATGACCGGCTTGACCGCAAGCTGGCCCATCTGCGCGAACACCAGTTGCCGATCTCGGCCCGCCCGGAAAGCCGTGAGGCCCTGGCGGCACTGGGTATTGAGCCGACCGGCCTCGAGGTATTCCGCTCCGAGCTCTGGCTCGGCGGCTACCTGCTCTACCCCTGGCCGGGCCACGCCGACCCGCCGACCGGTGCGCACCCCCGGCATTTGCGGGGCAGTTGGCTGCATCAGCGGGATTGGCCTGCATTCATCGCCCAGCGTCCACCTGGGCGCTGGCAACCCCTGCCCCGCGCCGCCTGGTTGGCCCCGGCCCATTATCCGGCGGAGCAGACCTGGAGCACCGAGCAACTGGAGGCCTGGCGAATGGCCCTCGACCCGATGGCGCCGGCGCAACTGATGGTGCGCCTGACTGAAAATGCCGAGGGCGAGTGGGAAGAAGCTGAGCGGCTATTCCTGGTGGCCGATCTTTGGCCGGATGTGCCGGGTAACAGCTGAGCCTTGTGCTGCCTGTCAGGGCCTCATCGCGAGCAAGCTCGCTTGTCCCACAAGGGGTCACATTCCTAGAGGAAGTTGCACTCCAATGTGGGAGCGAGCTTGCTCGACGTCAATTCGGTCTGGCCTAGAAGGACAACCGCACCGCCAGCGCCGCCAACGTCACCAGCAACACCGGCACCGTCAGCACGATCCCGACCTTGAAGTAGTACCCCCAGCCGATCCGGATGTTCTTGCGCTCCAGCACATGCAACCACAGCAAAGTCGCCAGGCTGCCGATCGGGGTGATTTTCGGGCCCAGGTCGCTGCCGATGACGTTGGCGTAGATCATCGCCTCCTTCACCACCCCGGTGGCCTGGCTGGCATCGATGGACAAGGCGCCGACCAGCACCGTCGGCAAATTGTTCATGGCCGACGAGAGCAACGCCGTCAGCACGCCGGTGCCCATGGCCGCCCCCCACACGCCATATTCGGCAAAGCCGTCAAGCCAATGGGCCAGGTAGCCGGTCAGCCCGGCATTGCGCAGGCCATAGACCACCAGGTACATGCCGAGGGAGAAGATCACGATCTGCCAGGGCGCTTCCTTCATCGCCTTGCGGGTGGAAATCTTGTGACCGCGGGCCGCGACCGCCAGCAGCAACGCAGCGCAGACCGCTGAGATCGCGCTGATGGGAATCCCCAGCGGCTCCAGCGCAAAGCAGCCCAGCAGCAGGATCACCAGCACCACCCAGCCGGCATAAAACGTTGCCTTGTCGTGGATCGCCGTCGCCGGATCGTCCAGTTGATCGGGGTCGTAGTTACCCGGGATGTCGCGACGAAAGAACCACAGCAAGATCGCCAGGCTGGCCGCCACGCTGACCAGGTTCACCGGCACCATGACCGCCGCGTAGCGGTTGAAGCCAATGCCGAAGAAGTCCGCCGAGACGATGTTCACCAGGTTCGACACCACCAGCGGCAGGCTCGCGCTGTCGGCAATGAAACCGGCGCCCATCACGAATGCCAGGGTCGCCGCCGGGGAAAAACGCAGCGCCAGCAGCATCGAGATCACGATCGGCGTCAGGATCAACGCCGCCCCGTCATTGGCGAACAACGCCGACACCAACGCCCCCAGCAGCACCATGAAGGCAAACAGCTTGCGCCCGCTGCCCTTTCCCCAACGGGCCACATGCAAGGCCGCCCAGGCAAAGAAGCCGGCCTCGTCCAGCAGCAGGCTGATGATGATCAGCGCGACAAACGTACCGGTGGCGTTCCAGATAATCTGCCAGACCAGTGCAATGTCACCGACCTGCACCACCCCGCTCAACAACGCCAGCAGCGCGCCGAGCGTCGCGCTCCAGCCGACGCCAAGCCCCTTGGGCTGCCAGATCACCAACGTAATGGTCAGCAGGAAAATCAATGACGCGATCAGCATGCGCAACAGCCTTGGAAGGAGGATTGAAAAGACGAAATCAGCAGCAACGCGCCACCGGACGATCAGCCATGGCCCCCAAACGCTCGACATCCGCCATCAGCCACGCCGTGTTGGCTGCCAACGCCTGCTCCAGCAAATTGCTGACCCAGGCCGGCAACTGCGGATGCAGACGGTAGTAGACCCATTGCCCCTGGCGCCGATCGCTGAGCAGGCTGGCGTTACGCAACTGCGCCAGGTGCCGGGAGATCTTCGGCTGGCTCAGGTCCAGCGCGGCGGTGAGCTCACAGACACACAACTCGCCTTCACGGGCCACCAGCAGCGCAATGCGCGTACGGGTGTCGTCGGCCAGCGCCTTGAAGACATCGACGGGATTGTGGGAATCAGACATGGCTAAGGACGGCCTGGAGGTACGAAGGGGCGAATATATGGAAATTCGAATATCCAGTAAAGCGGGGATTTGAAGTTGCACCTGTGGCGAGGGAGCTTGCTCCCGCTGGACTGCGAAGCAGGCCCCTTCGGGCGGTTGCTGCGCAACCGAGCGGGAGCAAGCTCCCTCGCCACGGGGTTATCTGGAGCCTCGGAACATCAGACCTTCTTGTGCTGCTCGACCCACTTGCCATAGGCATCGATGAATGTCTGCAGGAACGGCCGCACGGACTCCGAGAGATTGCCCGCCTCGTCGAACGCCGTCCCGGCGCCGCTCAGGTAGGCTTCCGGTTGCTGCATGCAAGGCACATTGAGGAACACCAGGGACTGGCGCAAATGATGGTTGGCACCAAAACCACCGATGGCGCCCGGCGATGCACTGATCACCGCGCCCGGCTTGCCACTCAGGCAACTCTGGCCATAGGGACGCGAGCCGACATCGATGGCATTTTTCAGCGGTGCCGGTACCGAGCGGTTGTACTCTGGCGTGACGAACAACAAGGCGTCGGCCGCGCCCACCTGCTGGCGGAATGTGGTGTAGGCTGCCGGCGGCGCTACATCAATGTCTTCGTTATAAAGTGGTAGCTCGCCGATCTCGACGATGTTCAGCTTGAGGTTCGCTGGCGCCAGGTCAGCCAGTGCCAGCGCCACCTTGCGGTTGATCGATGCCTTGCGCAGGCTGCCCACCAAAACGGCCACTGTGTAGACATTACTCATGAGAGGCTTCTCGACTATCGGCTCAAAGGAGCCTGTAGTTATAGATGATCGGGGTGACAATTGGACCAGTGGAGCGACGAAAACCTGGCGGCTGGACTATTTTTTTCATGTAGGAAAACTTACCGCGCTTGACCAGGGTCTACAGAACCGCAAATCGAGTGATTTATTTCCAGAGGTTCTAAGCGATGGCAGCAGTACTTGTCGGACAATTTCATGCGCGGGACGCCGAAGGTCGCGTCTATTCGGTGCATGAGTTTCAGGAATCGACCCCGTCGCCCGACGGAAACGGCAAGGAGCCTGTCACCACCTATAAGTTGGCTATCGGTGATCGAGTCAACAAACTCGAAGACGGAAAATTTATTCTAGTGCAATCTCAAATCGAACTGACGCGCGAACCGGAAACGCCACTGCAAGCTCAAACACCCACTGAAACGCAAATAGCTTCATAACCGGCAGTTATGAGCAGAAGTCGTGCCCGGACTTGGGTTAGGATTCAGCCACTCAATGGCTCACCCGCCGAACATGGACTTCTTGCATGCGTTTACGCCACATCGAAGTGATCCAGGCGCTGCTGCAGACCGGTCACCTCGGCACGGCGGCCGAATGGCTGCAACTGCCGGTGGCGGAGGTCGAGGCGATCCTGCGCGATGCCGAGGCCCAGTTGGGCTTCATGCTGTTTGCCAGCGTGCGCGGGCGCCTGCAGGCCACCCGGGAAACCCTTGAACTGCGCGACGGCATCACGCGGGTGTACGACACCCTCGAACCGGTGCAGCGCCTGGCCAGCAGCCTGAAACACTATCAGGCGCCACCCTTGCGCATTATCTGCACCCCGCCGCTGGCCCAGCAGTTGTTGCCCCAGAGCATCGCCGCCCTGCGTCGCCGCCATCCGGATGCGCCCTGCACCCTGCTCAGCCAACCGACTCGCGACATCGTCCACAGCCTGCTGTTGCGTGAAAGTGACCTGGGCCTGAGCTTGCACGACCCCGAACACCCCGACATCCATTGCCAGATGATCGCCCAGGGCAAACTGCAATTGCTGGCACCTCACGGCTGGCTGCAACCACGACAGAAATACATTTCGCTCCAGGACCTGGCAGGCCAGCCGTTGGTAGGCCTGGATGGCCATGACCCGCTGAGCCCGGCGTTCGAGCATAAACTGGCGGCGCTGCGTCCGGCGCCGATGATCCAGATCCGCGTCCAGACCCATCAGATGATGCGCGCGATGGTCGAGGCCGGCGAAGGCCTTGCCATCGTCGACCCGTTCACTGCCTCGGGTGCCAAGGGCAGTGGCCTGGACGTCTGCCCGGTATCGCCCGCCATTGCGATTAGCCTCTATGCCTTGAGCCTGAACGGCACGCCGCCCTCACCCGCTGTCCAATCGCTGCTGGAACGGGTTACGGAACAAGCCGAGGCGTTGCTGAGCCACTGATCGACATGCCCAGCGGATCGTCGAACAGCCGGTACCAGAACAACGCCACTTCGGCGGTATGTCGGTCAATGCCGCGATAGCGCAGGTGATCGATACCACCGAGCACGTAGCCGCAACGTTCATAGAGCCGGCATGCACCCAGATTGTTGTTCTGGGTTTCGAGCATGATGCCCGGCAGTTTTTTCTTGCGGCTCCAGAACTGGGCGACATCGAGCAATGCCTTGGCCACCCCGTGGCGACGGGCTGGGGCGTGCACCGCCAACTCGTCGATGTGGGCGTAGCCGTTCCAGTTGGTACTGACGACCAGATGCCCCACGGGCTGGTCGTCGAGATAGGCCATGAAAATCTCGCTGTCCGGGGCATTGCGGAAGCTGCTGAATTCCTCGGGATCGATGCCATAGCACTTGCGATAGGGAACAATGGGCGTCACCGGCCATTGGCTGACGGGCCGGCCGATCTGCGCCGTCGCGTAGTCGCTGACTTCGAAGCTGAAGTCACTGCCCCAGATATAAGCGGCAAAGCCGTCATCGACGACGCGCACCGACAACCCGGGGTGCTTGGGATTCATGACCGGTTGCATACTGGGGAAGGTCCTCATTCCTTGAGACAACCAACGGCGTGGTGCCATCCATTGCCCTTGCCTTTCAAATCTTCACACATCAAGCGGGATCCGTAGCCTGCCCGTTACCTCAGGGTAGAAGGTCGTGGCGATTGTGGCGAGAAATGAACGATGGATGCAGTAGCTCACACAAGGATTGCCTGGATCATTGTGGCGAGGGAGCTTGCTCCCGCTTGAGTGCGAAGCGCTCACAAAATGGGCTGCTACGCAGCCCAGCGGGAGCAAGCTCCCTCGCCACAGGCTCTTTACTTACCTTGAATGAACAGCATGGCTCTCACAGGGTTTCATCAGTGCGTGGCGGCCTGTGCCTCGGCCAACTGCGTCCACAATGCCGGAGCGCCTGCAGACTTGGCGATGGCTTCCAGACGCGCGGCATGTTCGGCCAGGTCGCTTTCGCTGGCGCGGATAATCCGCGATGGCTGGCGGTCAGCGGGCAAACGCCGGATCTCCGTGGCCTGGTTGCCGGAGCCTTCGCCGGTACCATTGCCGTCCGAGGCGTTACCGGCCAGGGACAGGCTGGTCTGGCCGCCGGTCATGGTCAGGTAGACGTCGGCCAGGATCTCGGAGTCGAGCAAGGCGCCGTGCAGTTCACGACCGGAGTTGTCGACGCCATAGCGCTTGCACAAGGCATCGAGGCTGTTGCGCTGCCCGGGGTGACGTTCCCTGGCCATCATCAAGGTGTCGAGGATGGTGCAATGCTGGGTAATGTCAGCCCGGTCGTGCTGGCCCATCAGGGCGAATTCGTTGTTGATGAACCCGACGTCGAACGCCGCGTTGTGGATGATCAACTGCGCGCCCTGGATGAATTCGAAGAACTCGTCGGCCACTTCGGCGAAACGCGGCTTGCCCACCAGAAATTCGTTGGTGATGCCGTGCACGCCAATGGCGCCTTCGTCGCTTTCGCGGTCCGGTTGCAGGTAAACGTGGAAATGGCGACCGGTCAGGCGCCGGCCGATCAGCTCGACACAACCGATTTCAATAATCCGGTGACCATCGGTCACCGGCATGCCGGTGGTTTCGGTATCCAGTACTACAGATCTGTTGGCCATCAGTGTTCAGCTCTCAGCGGGCAGTCTTGCAAAAGCGCGGATCTTAACACGCTCACGGAACGCGGTGCCGCACCTGTGGCGAGGGAGCTTGCTCCCGCTGGACTGCGAAGCAGGCCCCTTCGGGCGGTCGCTGCGCAACCGAGCGGGAGCAAGCTCCCTCGCCACAGGTGTCATCCTCTCCAGATCATGACAACGTCTCTATCAAGCCTGCTTGTAGCCCCGCACCTCATCCACCCCACGATTGGCCAACTGGTCCGCCCGTTCGTTGCCGTGGTGGCCGATGTGGCCGCGCACCCATTTCCAGGTGACGTTGTGGCGGTTGACCTGTTCATCCAGCAGCTTCCAGAGGTCGGCGTTTTTTACCGGTTCCTTTGCCGCCGTCTTCCAGCCGCGTTTCTTCCAGTTCGCCATCCATTCGTTGATGCCTTTCATGACGTACTGAGAGTCGGTCACCAACAGCACATCGCAGGGCCGCTTGAGCTCCTCCAGGCCACGGATGGCGCCCATCAGCTCCATGCGATTGTTGGTGGTATTGGCTTCGCCGCCCCAGAGCTCCTTCTCCACGCCCTTGCACACCAGCAACGCGCCCCAGCCGCCCGGACCGGGGTTGCCCTTGCAGGCGCCATCAGTGAAGAGTTCTACGTTATCGCTCATGCCAATCTATCCAGGAAAAAATGCAAAGGCCCGCCGATCAGGCCCGACAACACCCGCAGCCCAATGCCGGCAAGCACCATTGAAAAAGGTTACGGCTCGATGTGGCGACGATTGACCTTGGCCATTGGCAAAGGAATCAGCTTGCCCATCGGCTCGCGTCGCGCCTGGCGCACCGGGCGCAGACCGACCGCGATCTTGCGTGCCACCAGCAGGTAGAAACCACCACCGGAGAGCTGCCAATCACCGGCCTTGCGCTCCCAGCCGGCCAGGCGCGCCTGCCACTTGGGCGACGCGAGCGGCGGACGATAGCACCCGAAGCGGCGTTTCTCCAGCGCAAAGCCCAGCAGGTTGAGCCAGTCGCCGACCCTCGACGCCGAGATGCAGCGGGCCTGGCGCAAGGCATCGTGGGCAAACACATGACGCAAGCCCCAAGCGCTCCAGGGGTTGATGCCGATGATCAACAGATGGCCGCCGGGACGCACGCTGCTGGCGGCCTCACGCAACAGACCGTGGGGCGACAGGCAGAAATCCAGGCCGTGCTGCATGACCACCACGTCGGCGGCATGTTCGCTCAACGGCCAGGCCTGCTCCTCGCAGACGATTTCCACCCCGGGCAACGGCGCCCCCAGGCGCACGTTGCGCTGGACTTGCGGTGCCGACGGCGGCATTTGCGCCGAAGGGCCGTAGTGCACCAGATAGCCGCCGAAGAACCGGCCCAACTCGTCTTCGAGCATGCGCCGTTCTTCTTCCAGCAAAAATTGCCCGACAGGGCCGGACAGCCATTCACGGGCGGCGCTGATCAACGCCAGCCAGTCAGGATCAGCCTGAGCGAACGCTTCATCGGTCATTGCATTCTCCAACGCGTCAGGAAGTTCTAAGATGCGCCTTTGTTTTCCGCTTGGCGAATTCCACGATGATACAGATCAGTGCCCTGCCCGCATTCACCGATAACTACATCTGGTTGTTACAGGACCACGCCACCCTGCGCTGCGCCGTGGTCGACCCAGGTGACGCCGCTCCGGTGCAGGCCTGGCTCGAGACCCATCCGGGCTGGGTCCTGAGCGACATCTTGATCACCCACCATCACCATGATCATGTCGGCGGCGTCCAGGCGCTGAAGAATGCGACGAACGCCACCGTCTACGGCCCGGCCAGCGAAAACATCCCGGCGCGGGACAAGGCCCTGCATGACAACGACAAGGTCAGCGTGCTCGGCTGGGACTTCGATGTCTACGCCGTGCCTGGCCATACCCTCGGGCACATTGCCTACTACCGCCATGGCCTGCTGTTCTGTGGCGACACCCTGTTCGCCGCCGGTTGCGGCCGGCTCTTCGAAGGCACGCCTGCGCAAATGCACCATTCGCTCAGTCGCCTCGCCGCCCTGCCTGAAGATACGCTGGTCTACTGCACCCATGAATATACCCTCAGCAACCTGAAGTTCGCGGCCGCCGTGGAGCCCGGCAATCCGGACGTCGCTGCCCGCCTGGAAAAAGTCAGCCGGCAACGCAACGAAGGCATCATGACCCTGCCCTCGACCCTGGCCCTGGAAAAACTCACCAATCCGTTCCTGCGCACGACTGAAACATCCGTTAAACAAAAAGCAGACGAACGGAACGGCCAGCGAAACCAGACGCCGAGTGAGGTTTTTGCGGCCTTGAGGGCTTGGAAAGATACGTTCTAAGGCAGCTATCGATTGATACAAAAATTCTGAAAGGTTGACCTGTTGGGGTGCGCTTCCTAGAATCGGCCGACATTTTTGCCCGGAACTTACTTCCAGCCAATGTCGTCATCCATACGCAGGTCCGTCCAGTCAGACACATTGACCCGCTTGGCTCAAGCCATCGCGGTGGCTGTGTCCGCCACCTTGGCGGGCTGCCAGAGCACGAGCCAGCTGCCGCAGACCGACGCGGCACACACACCGAATATCGCCGCTCGCGCCAAACAGAAGCCGGTATGGCTCACCGAGAAACCCAGCCCTCAAGTCCCCCAGGACGTCTGGGAGCGCATGCGCCAGGGCTTCCAGTTGCAGGAAACGGCCGGCGTCAACCCGCGTATCGAGCAACAGCGCCTGTGGTTCGCCAGCAACCCTTCCTTCATGGAAAACGCCGGTGAGCGCGGCAGCCTGTACATCCACTACATCGTCGAACGCCTCGAAGAGCGCAACATGCCGCTGGAACTGGCGTTGCTGCCGGTGATCGAGAGTGCCTACAACCCCATGGCCTATTCCCGGGCCAACGCAGTGGGCCTGTGGCAATTCATCCCGTCCACGGGGCGTTACTTCAACTTGCGTCAGACCCGCTTCTATGACGGACGTCGCGACATCACCGCCTCCACCACGGCCGCCCTGGACTACCTGACGCGCCTGCACGACATGTTCAACGGCGACTGGTTGCTGGCGCTGGCGGCCTACAACGCCGGCGAGGGTACGGTCAGCCGCGCCATCGAGCGCAACGAAAAGCTTGGCCTGCCCACCGACTACTGGAACCTGCCGCTGCCCAGCGAGACCCAGGCCTATGTGCCAAAGTTGCTGGCGCTGTCCCAGGTGGTGCTCTCGCCCGATGCCTATGGCGTGAACCTCAACCCGATCGCCAACGAACCCTATTTCCAGGTCGTCGAGATCAACCAGCGCATGGACCTGTCCAAGGTCGCGGCGGTGGCCAACATCGACGAAGACGAGCTGTTCCAGCTCAACCCGGCCTTCAAGCAACGCACCACCATCGACGGCCCCCAGCACCTGTTGGTGCCCACGTCCAAGGCCCAGCTGCTGACCGCCAGCCTGTCGACCATGCGCCCGGAAGAGCTGATCAGCCAGCGCGCGCTCAAGCCGGTTTTCGAATCCGCCGACGACAGCGAAGTGGAAGGTGCCAGGCGCACCTACCGCGTCAAACGCGGCGACAACCTGGCTCAGATCGCCAAGGCCAACAACGTCCAGACCAAGGACCTGCAACGCTGGAACAAGCTCAGTGGCAACAAGCTCAAGGTCGGCCAGACCCTGGTGATGCAGGACGCCAAGGCCAGCAAGGCCCGTGGCAAGCGCATCAGCACCGTGGTGGCCGCCAACAGCAAGGACCAGAAGAAGCAGACCCAATACAAGGTCAAGCAAGGTGATTCGCTGTACGTCGTCGCCAAGCGCTTCAACGTGGAAATGCAGCACCTCAAGCGCTGGAACCCGCGGATGGGCAAGGCACTCAAGCCTGGGCAGATGCTGACGGTCTACTCCCCGCACTGACGGCCCTGTGGCGAGGGAGCTTGCTCCCGCTGGGTTGCGCAGCAGCCCCAAAAGCAGCGACTCAATCCACCTGTCACACCGAGGTGCCAGATTCGGGGTCGCTTCGCAACCCAGCGGGAGCAAGCTCCCTCGCCACAGTTCAAGCAAACCCTGAAGCTTTGAGCCCCCGCCTTTTTCCTGCCCATACAAGCTGTTACTGTACAGGCCATAAAAGCCCAAGCCGCCTGGATCGGATCTCAGACTTGATACGTCCCCTCCTCTTGCTCCTGATCAGCCTGGCCTTGAGCTCTCCCGCCAGCGCAACCATCAGCGAAAGCCATGGCTATGCGCAGTTCGGCACGCTCAAGTACCCGGCCAGATTCACCCACTTCGACTGGGTCAACCCGCAAGCGCCCAAGGGCGGTGTCTTGCGAGTCATGGCATTCGGCACCTTCGATACGCTCAATCCCTACACGTTCAAGGGCAGCAGCCCGGTTTCCACGCCCAATTTCCTGCAATACGGCATCAATGAGCTGAACGAACCACTGATGGTCGGCACAGGCCAGTACGCACCGTCCGGTGATGAACCGACGTCGAGCTACGGCCTGATCGCCCAGTCGGTGGAGTACAGCGAGGACCGCAGCTGGGTGGTGTTCAACCTGCGCCCCGAAGCGCGCTTCCACGATGGCGTGCCCATCACCGCCTATGACGTGGCGTTCTCCTACAGGACCCTGCTCAAGGATGGGCACCCCCAATACCGTACCAACCTGCAGGAAGTGCTACGGGTCGACATTCTCAACCCACGGAGAATCCGCTTTGTCTTCAAGCGCGCGGGCAATCCGCTGCTGATCCTGCGCCTGGGGGAACTGCCGGTGTTGCCCCAACATTACTGGAAAGACCGCGATTTCAAGGCGACGACCTTCGAACCGCCCCTGGGCAGCGGGCCGTATCGCATCACCAAAGTGCAACCAGGCCGCCAGCTGGTGTTCGAACGAGTCAAGGATTACTGGGGCAAGGAACTGCCGGTCAATCGCGGCAAGTACAACTACGACCGCATGGACGTGGAGTTCTATCGTGACAGCGAAGTTGCCTTCGAAGCCTTCAAGGCTGGCGAGTTCGATATCTACATCGAACACCAGGCCAAGAACTGGGCCAATGGCTATGACTTTCCGGCGATCAAGCGCGGCGACATAATCAAGGCGCAGATTCCCCACCAGATCCCGACCCAGACCCAAGGCCTGTTCATGAACACCCGGCGCGGCACGTTTGCCGAAGTCAAGGTACGTGAAGCCCTGGGGCTGATGTTTGATTTCGAGTGGACCAACCGCACCCTGTTCAGCGGCGCCTACAAGCGCACCCTCAGTTATTACCCCAACAGCGAGTTTTCCGCCACTGGCCTGCCGGTGGGCCATGAATGGCTGCTGCTCAAGCCGTACCGGGAACAATTGCCGGCCAAACTGCTCACCGAACCCTTCAGCTTGCCCAAGACCGACGGTCGCGGCATTCCCCGGGAAACCCTGCGTAAAGCCCTGGGGTTATTGAAGCAAGCAGGTTGGAACCTCAACGGCCAACGCCTGCTGAACGCCGACAGCCAGCCCCTGAGCTTCGAAATCCTGCTGGTGAACCCGAACCTGGAGCGCATCCTGCAACCCTACGTCGAGAACCTCGCCAGCATCGGCATCCAGGCCCGGCTGCGCACGGTGGACCGAGCCCAATACAAGCAGCGTCTTGACCAGTTCGACTTCGACATGATCCTGTTGACCTTGAGCCAGACCCTCAGCCCGGGTCTCGAGCAATGGCAGTACTTCCACTCCAGCCAGGTCGGGGTCAAGGGCAGCAAGAATTACTCCGGGATCGCCAACCCAGTGGTCGACCATCTGCTGGAAAAGCTGCTCGCCGCCCAGACCCGCGACGAACAGGTCGCCGCCGGCAAGGCGCTGGATCGCGTGCTGCTGTGGCAGCATTACTGCATTCCCAACTGGTATCTCAATTATCATCGCCTGGCTTATCGAAACCGGTTCGCCTTCGTCACCACGCCGCCCTACACCCTGGGCCTGAGCGCATGGTGGCTGAAATCTTCGGAGAAAGATCAATGAAGCCTTTACGCGCCCTGCTCCTGCAGGCCAGCAGCCTGTTATTCACCGGGCTGGCCTGCGCCGCGCCGCAGCATGCCGTGACCTTGTACAACGAGCCGCCGAAGTACCCGGCCAACTTCAAGCATTTCGACTACGTCAACCCGGACGCGCCCAAAGGCGGAATCTTCCGCCAGGGCGGTTTTGGGGGCTTCGACAGCCTCAACCCGTTCATCAGCAAAGGCGTGCCGGCCGATGACATCGGCTTGATCTACGACACCCTGGCCAAGCAGGGCCTGGACGAACCGTTCACCGAATATGGCCTGATCGCCGAAAAAATCGAGAAAGCCCCGGACAATGGCTGGGTGCGCTTTTACCTGCGCCCCGAAGCCCGTTTCAACGACGGCCATCCGGTACGCGCCGAAGACGTGGTCTTCAGCTTCCAGACCCTGACCAAGGACGGCGCGCCGATGTTTCGCGGCTATTACAACGACGTCGCCGACGTCATCGCCGAAGACCCGCTCAAGGTTTTGTTCAAGTTCAAGCACACCAATAATCGTGAACTGCCGTTGATCCTCGGCCAACTGCCGGTATTGCCGAAACACTGGTGGGCCGAGCGCGACTTCAGCAAGGGCAATCTGGAGATCCCCCTGGGCAGCGGCCCCTACAAAGTCGCTGAAGTGAAGGCCGGACGCTCGATCCGTTATGAGCGAGTGAAGGACTATTGGGGCAAGGACCTGCCGGTCAATCGCGGCTTTTATAATTTCGACGTACTGGCGACCGACTACTACCGCGACAACACCGTCGCGGTCGAGGCCTTGAAAGCCGGGCAGTTTGATTTCTGGCTGGAAATGACCGCCAAGAACTGGGCCAACGCCTACAACATCCCAGCCGTGACCGAAGGCCGATTGATCAAGGAACAGATCCCCAACGGCAACCCCACCGGCATGCAGGGTTTTGTCTACAACCTGCGCCGGCCGATCTTCCAGGACGTACGGGTGCGCAAGGCCTTGAGCCTGTTGTTGGACTTCGAGTGGACCAACAAGCAGCTATTCAACGGCGCCTACGCCCGCACCCGCAGCTATTTCGAGAATTCGGAGATGGCGGCCACCGGGCTGCCCGGCGAAGACGAGCTGAAGATCCTCGAACCCCTGCGCGGCAAGATTCCCGAACAGGTCTTCACCGACGCCTTCCAGCCGTCGATGTGTGACGGCAGCGGCATGATCCGCGACCAGCAGCGCAAGGCCTACCAATTGCTGCAAGAGGCCGGCTGGCGCATCGTCGACGACAAGATGGTCGATGCCCAAGGCAAACCGGTGGTGCTGGAGTTTTTGCTGGCCCAGACCGAGTTCGAACGGATACTGCTGCCGTTCAAGCGCAACCTGAGCGACCTGGGCATCGAGCTGATCATCCGTCGGGTCGACGTCTCCCAATTCGTCAACCGTGTACGCTCCCGGGACTTTGACCTGGTGGTGGGCAGCTTCCCGCAATCCAGCTCACCGGGTAACGAACAGCGCGAGTTCTGGATGTCGGCCGCCGCCGACAAACCCGGCAGCCGCAACACCATGGGCCTTAAGGATCCAGCCGTTGACCAGTTGGTGGAACAACTGATCAACGCCGATTCGCGCAAGAGCCTGGTAGCTCACGCCCGGGCGCTGGATCGGGTTTTGCAATGGGGCTACTACGTGATCCCGAACTGGCACATCAAGACCTGGCGCGTGGCCTACTGGAACCACATCGGCCATCCGAAAATCACGCCGACCTATGACATCGGCACCACCACCTGGTGGGTCAAGCCGGAGGTCAAGCCGGCCGATGAAGTAGAGAAGCAGGTCATCGAGCAGCAAATCGCCGCCCCTGCGAGCGTGGAGTAACGAAATGCTGGCTTACATTTTTCGGCGACTGCTGCTGATCATCCCGACCCTGTTCGGCATTCTGCTGATCAACTTCGTCATCATCCAGGCCGCGCCCGGCGGGCCGGTGGAGCAGATGATCGCCAAGCTCGAAGGTTTCGAAGGCGCCACCAGCCGCATTGCCGGCGGCGGTGCCGAAGTGTCGGTGGCCGGTTCCTCCTACCGCGGCGCCCAAGGCCTGGACCCGGCGCTGGTCAAGGAAATCGAGCGTATGTACGGCTTTGACAAGTCGGCACCCGAACGCCTGTGGATCATGATCAAGAACTACGCCCACCTGGACTTCGGCGACAGTTTTTTTCGCGATGCCAAGGTCATCGACCTGATCAAGGAAAAGATGCCGGTGTCCATCTCCCTCGGGTTGTGGAGCACGCTGATCATGTACCTGGTGTCGATCCCGCTGGGGATCGCCAAGGCCACTCGGCACGGCAGCCATTTCGACGTCTGGACCAGCTCGGCCATCATCGTCGGCTACGCGATCCCGTCGTTCCTGTTCGCCATCCTGCTGATCGTGGTGTTTGCCGGCGGCAGCTATTTCGACTGGTTCCCCTTGCGCGGACTGACCTCCAACAACTTCGACGAATTGAGCATGGGCGGCAAGATCCTCGATTACTTCTGGCACCTGGCCTTGCCCGTGACCGCCCTGGTGATCGGTAACTTCGCCACCATGACCCTGCTGACCAAGAACAGTTTCCTCGACGAAATCAACAAGCAATACGTGGTCACCGCCAAGGCCAAGGGCCTGACCCGCCACCGGGTGCTCTATGGCCACGTATTCCGCAACGCCATGCTGCTGGTGATCGCCGGTTTCCCTTCGGCATTCATCGGGATCTTCTTTACCGGCTCCCTGCTGGTGGAAGTGATCTTCTCCCTCGACGGCCTGGGCCTGATGAGTTTCGAAGCGGCGATCA
The DNA here is from genome assembly GCF_900103575.1 of Pseudomonas sp. NFACC51. Lineage (NCBI taxonomy): Bacteria > Pseudomonadati > Pseudomonadota > Gammaproteobacteria > Pseudomonadales > Pseudomonadaceae > Pseudomonas > Pseudomonas sp. NFACC51. The sequence goes on from NZ_FMXH01000002.1 coordinate 196,155, forward strand.
ACCGCGACTACCCGGTGGTGTTCGGCACCCTATTCATCTTCACCTTGCTGGGACTGGTGGTGAAACTGATCGGCGATTTGACCTACACCTTTGTCGATCCGCGCATCGACTTCGAAAGCCGGGAGCATTGAGATGAACCTGTCCCCTCTCAATCGCCGCCGCTTCGAACTGTTCAAGGCCAACAAGCGTGGCTGGTGGTCGCTGTGGCTGTTCCTGATCCTGTTCGGGCTGAGCCTGGGCGCCGAGTTGATCGCCAACGACAAGCCGCTGGTGGTGCATTACGACGACGGCTGGTACTTCCCGGCCGTCAAGCGCTACCCGGAAACCACGTTCGGCGGCGAATTCCCGCTGGAAGCCAACTACAAGAGCCCGTACATCCGTGAACTGCTGGCGGCCAAGAACGCCTGGGTGCTGTGGGCACCGATTCCGTTCAGCTACCAGAGCATCAACTACGACCTGAAGGTCCCGGCCCCGGCACCGCCCTCTTCCGTGAACTGGCTGGGCACCGATGACCAGGGCCGCGATGTCCTGGCCCGGGTCATCTATGGCTTCCGCATCTCGGTACTGTTTGCCCTGACGCTGACCGTGCTCAGCTCGATCATCGGCGTGATCGCCGGCGCCCTGCAGGGCTTCTATGGCGGCTGGGTGGACCTGGCTGGCCAACGCTTCCTGGAAATCTGGTCCGGGCTGCCGGTGCTGTACCTGCTGATCATCCTGGCCAGTTTCGTCCAGCCCAACTTCTGGTGGCTGCTGGGCATCATGCTGCTGTTTTCCTGGATGAGCCTGGTGGACGTGGTCCGTGCCGAATTCCTGCGCGGGCGCAACCTGGAATACGTCCGCGCGGCGCGGGCACTGGGCATGCAGAACGGCGCGATCATGTTCCGTCACATCCTGCCCAACGCCATGGTCTCGACCATGACGTTCATGCCGTTCATCCTCACCGGCGCCATTGGCACCCTCACCGCCCTGGATTTCCTCGGCTTTGGCCTGCCGCCCGGCGCACCGTCCCTGGGGGAGCTGGTGGCCCAGGGCAAATCCAACCTCCAGGCGCCATGGCTGGGCATCAGCGCGTTCGCCGTGCTGGCCGTGATGCTGAGCCTGCTGGTGTTCATCGGCGAGTCCGCTCGCGATGCCTTCGATCCGAGGAAATGAAATGAACCAGGATAATCTGATCGAAGTGCGTGACCTGGCGGTGGAGTTCATTGTTGGCGAACGCCGCCAACGTGTGGTCGAGGGGGTCAGTTTCGATATCAAGCGCGGCGAAACCCTGGCCCTGGTGGGTGAAAGCGGCTCGGGCAAATCAGTCACCGCCCACTCGATCCTGCGGTTGCTGCCCTACCCGCTGGCCCATCACCCCACCGGGACCATCCAGTATGCCGGCCAGAATTTGCTGGGCTTGAAGGAAAAAACCATCCGTCATATCCGCGGCAACCGGATCGCGATGATTTTCCAGGAGCCGATGACATCCCTCAACCCGCTGCACTCCATTGAAAAACAGATCAATGAAGTGCTCGGCATCCACAAGGGCCTGAGCGGCAAGGTCGCGACCCACCGGACCCTCGAGTTGCTGGAACTGGTCGGCATTCCCGAGCCCCACAAGCGCCTCAAAGCCCTGCCCCACGAGCTGTCCGGCGGCCAGCGCCAGCGGGTGATGATCGCCATGGCCCTCGCCAACGAGCCGGAACTGCTGATCGCCGACGAGCCGACCACCGCGCTGGATGTCACCGTCCAGCTGAAAATCCTCGAATTACTCAAGCAATTGCAGGCGCGATTGGGCATGTCGCTGCTGCTGATCAGCCACGATTTGAACCTGGTGCGAAGAATTGCGCATCGCGTATGTGTCATGCAGCGCGGTTGCATCGTCGAACAGGCATCGTGCGAAGAGTTGTTCCGCGCACCGCAGCATCCGTACACTCGGGAACTGCTGGGCGCCGAACCCAGCGGCACCCCGGCGAGTAACGTCGTCGGCCCGCCGCTGTTGCAGGTCGAGGACCTGAAAGTCTGGTTCCCGATCAAGAAAGGCCTGTTCAAGCGCACGGTAGACTACATCAAGGCCGTGGACGGTATCCGCTTCAGCCTGCCCCAGGGCCAGACCCTGGGTATCGTCGGCGAAAGCGGTTCCGGCAAATCCACCCTGGGGCTGGCAATCCTGCGATTGATCGGCAGCCAGGGCGGGATCCGCTTCGAAGGCAAGCAGCTGGACAGCCTGACGCAGCAACAAGTCCGGCCGCTACGCCGGGAGATGCAAGTGGTGTTTCAGGACCCGTTTGGTAGCCTGAGCCCACGGATGTGTGTGAGCCAGATCGTCGGCGAAGGCCTGCGGATCCACAAGATCGGCACCGAAGCCGAACAGGAACAAGCGATAATCGCGGCATTGAAGGAGGTAGGCCTGGACCCGGAAACCCGGAACCGCTACCCCCATGAATTTTCCGGAGGGCAACGGCAGCGTATCGCCATTGCCCGGGCCCTGGTGCTCAAGCCGGCGTTGATTCTGCTGGATGAACCAACGTCGGCCCTGGACCGTACCGTGCAACGCCAAGTGGTGGAGCTGTTGCGGTCGTTGCAAACCAAGTACAACCTGACGTACCTGTTTATCAGCCATGACCTGGCTGTCGTCAAAGCGCTGAGCCACCAGTTGATGGTGGTCAAGCATGGCCAAGTGGTCGAACAAGGTGATGCCCGCAGCATATTCGCCGCGCCGCAGCACCCCTATACACAGCAGTTGCTGGAGGCCGCCTTCCTGGCCCCAACAACTGCCGAATAACCTGAAAGAGGAGCAACACATGGGTTTTCTCGCCGGTAAGCGCGTACTGATCGTCGGTGTCGCCAGCAAGCTGTCCATCGCATCCGGCATCGCCGCCGCCATGCATCGCGAGGGCGCTGAGCTTGCCTTCACTTATCAGAACGACAAACTCAAGGGTCGTGTCGAAGAATTCGCACAAGGCTGGGGCTCGAGCCCTGAGCTGTGCTTCCCGTGCGACGTGGCCAGCGACGAAGAAATCGCCAAGGTCTTCGAAGAACTGAGCAAGAAGTGGGATGGCCTGGACTGCATCGTGCACTCCGTGGGCTTCGCCCCGGGCGACCAACTGGACGGCGACTTCACCGAAGCCACCACCCGCGAAGGTTTCCGCATTGCCCACGACATCAGCGCCTACAGCTTCGTGGCCCTGGCCAAGGCCGGTCGCGAAATGATGAAAGGCCGCAACGGCAGCCTGCTGACCCTGTCGTACCTGGGCGCCGAGCGCACCATGCCGAACTACAACGTCATGGGCATGGCCAAGGCCTCCCTGGAAGCCGGCGTACGTTACCTGGCCGGCTCCCTGGGCCCGGACGGCACCCGCGTCAACTGCGTATCGGCAGGTCCGATCCGCACCCTCGCCGCTTCCGGCATCAAGAACTTCCGCAAGATGCTGGCCGCCAACGAAGCGCAGACCCCGCTGCGTCGCAACGTCACCATCGAAGAAGTCGGCAACGCCGGCGCCTTCCTGTGCTCGGACCTGGCGTCGGGCATCAGCGGTGAAATCATGTACGTGGACGGCGGCTTCAACACCACCGCCATGGGTAGCCTCGAAGAGTAATCTTCACCCGCGCCACGCGTAAAAAAACGCCGCTCGTCCTGGAAAGGCCAAGCGGCGTTTTTTATTGCCGATTGTCTGATTACACCGCAATACCTTGTGGGAGCGAGCTTGCTCGCGATGGCGGTGAGTCTGCTGGCATTGATATGAATGTACCGACGCCTTCGCGAGCAAGCTCCCACCCCGGGAATTGGGCACGGCGTGGGTTAAGGGAATGCCTCGAATCAGTTTCAATTTCAAGAGCAAATCGGTTGATCGACCGGGATGCTTTTGAGCTTTTGTGCTTTTGTGCTTTTGTGCTTTTGTGCTTTTGTGCTTTTGTGCTTTTGTGCTTTTGTGCTTTTGTGCTTTTGTGCTTTTGAGCTTTTGAGCTTTTGAGCTTTTGAGCTTTTGAGCTTTTGTGGCGAGGGAGCTTGCTCCCGCTGGGCTGCGCAGCAGCCCCCTCTCAAGCTCACTCAATCAACCTGATCCACCGCGTCGCCGGATTCTAGGGCCGCTGCGCGCCCCAGCGGGAGCAAGCTCCCTCGCCACGGGGATTGGGCACGGCGTGGGTTAAGGGAATGCCTCGAATCAGTGTCAATTTCAAGAGCAAGTCGGTTGGTCGACCGGGATGTTTTTGAGTTTTTGAGTTTTTGAGTTTTTGAGTTTTTGAGTTTTTGAGTTTTTGAGTTTTTGAGCTTTTGTGCTTTTGTGCTTTTGTGCTTTTGTGCTTTTGAGCTTTTGTGGCGAGGGAGCTTGCTCCCGCTGGGCTGCGCAGCAGCCCCTCTCAAGCTCACTCAATCAACCTGATCCACCGCGTCGCCGGGCTCCAGGGCCGCTGCGTGCCCCAGCGGGAGCAAGCTCCCTCGCCATTGAATGAGGGGGGAGTCTCGGTTCTTCGACCAACATAAATCCCTGTGTGATCGGGGGTTGGCTTGTGCTAGCTGCGTAGCGCCTGTTTCTGCGCATACATCGCCGCGTCCGCGTCAGCCAATAGATTGTCGATCAACTGATGACGCTGGGCGTCGTACTCGATCTGGCCGACGCTGAAACGAATGTCATAGCCACGCTGCAACATCGCATTGCGCTCATCGAGGATTTCCTTGAGGCGCGCCATGATTGCCGCTATCTCGACATGGGAAGAACCGGTGAGCAACGCCACGAACTCATCACCGCCCAGGCGACCGATCACGTCACTTTCGCGAAAGGCGATACGCAGCACATCGGCGAAGGTTTTCAGCGCGTTGTCGCCCTCGGCGTGGCCATAACGGTCGTTGATCGGCTTGAAGTCGTTGAGATCGAAAAACAGCAACGTCGCCGGTCGCGACAAGCGATCACACACATTCAGCGCATGCTGGGCCAACGTCCTGAAGCCCCGTCGATTGGATAGCAGCGTGAGCTCGTCCATGCTCGCCATCTGCACCGCGACCATTTCCTGCTCGGCCATGCGCGCCAAGTCGCGCAGCAGTTCGCGCTCCTCATCATTGAGTTTGCGCGGCCGGGTGTCGAGCAGGCACAACGTACCGAGTTTGCTACCGTCCTCCAGCCCCAGCGGATGCCCGGCGTAGAAACGAATGCCAGGCTTGTCCGTGACCAACGGATTGTCGTGAAAGCGCTCGTCCTGCTCCGCGTCGCAGATTTCCAGGATCTGATCCTGCAAGATCGCATGTCCGCAAAAGGAAACTTCCCGCGGGGTTTCGCTGGCGTCCAGGCCGGCGCTGGACTTGAACCACTGCCGGTTGGCGTCCACCAGGGACACCAGGGCGATGGGCACGTCAAACAGACGTCGGGCAAGACGGGTCAGGCGGTCAAACCGTTCTTCAGGTGCGGTATCAAGCAGCTTGAGCGAGTGCAGATTTTTGAGGCGAGCGGCTTCGTCGTCCGGTTTGCGTGGCGCAAGCATCGGAAACTCCATTGGCAGGACTTCATGAAGTCTAGCCCAGGACCCCAGCCCTTCAAACCGAACGGGCTAAATCCGACGGGCATTTGCCGGTCAGGACTAATACACTGCCACTCAAGTTCAAGACGAGGACGCTGACCGATGAAGCACGCCCCCCATGACGACGCCCCACGCTTCTGGCGCGACGCGGCCCTGCCCTTCATCGAAGCCCGGGCCATCGGCGATGGGCGCAAGGTCTGCTATTCGCGCCACTCCCATGACCACTTTTCCATCGGCGCGATCACCGCTGGGCGCAGCACCTACCTTCACGAACGATCGAAATTCCAGGTGGAAAGTGGCACGGTGGTGCTGATGAACCCGGGCGACGTTCACGCGTGCAACCCAATCGACGATCAGCCTTGGTCCTACGTGATGTTGTACGTCGACACCCAATGGCTCAGAGACTTGCAGCGCCGTGTCGGCTTTGACGAAAGCCTGGATTTCCAGGGTTTCGCCACCACCCACAGCCGCGACGTGGAACTGTTTACCGCGTTGGAAAAACTGTATGGACAATTGGTAGACGAGCAACTCGACGCTGGCGACAAGCACGCCGCCGCCGAGGCATTTTTCATTGACCTGCAACAACGGCTCAACCCTGCCGGTCGCCCGGATCGTGGCAGCCATCCGAGCCTGATGCGTGCGGCACAGTTTATCCACGACCATTGCAGCGAAGCCTTGAAGCTGGAAGACATCTGCACCGCCGCGCAACTGTCGCCGTCCTACCTGAGCCGAGCCTTCAAGCGCCATTACGGGATGACGCCCCACGCCTTCCTGGTCAACCGCCGAATCCAGTTTGCCCGGCGCCAATTGCGCGAAGGCAAGCTGATCGCCGACGTGGCGCTGGACAGCGGGTTTGCCGACCAGGCGCATTTCCAGCGTGCCTTCAAGCAACACCTGGCGGCCACGCCCGGCCAGTATCGCGGCTGATACTGCCCCACCACCTTGTTTGGACCAAAAACAGGTGGACCTCTGTGGCGAGGGAGCTTGCTCCCGCTGGGCTACGCAGTAGCCCTCGATTCTGGGCGACTGCTGCGCAGTCGAGCGGGAGCAAGCTCCCTCGCCACAACAGCATCCCCGCCTCGAAAATGCGGATTAGGGCCACAATAGCACTCGTCTCAAAAGCCCGGATTGCCCGCCACTTCTGCTCACGGCAACAATAAATACACCGCACTGGCCACCAATAACACCGCCATCGTCCGATTGAACAGGCGCATGGTCGCCGGATTACCCAGCCAGCTGCGCAGAAAACTCCCGGCGTAAGCCCAGCAGCCCACCGAGACGTAGCAGATCACCAGGTAGATCGCCGCAAACTGCCACACCAGCCGCGCCTCGCCATCGGCCACGAATGCCCCCATTCCCGCCACGCAGGCCAGCCACGCCTTGGGGTTGAGCCATTGCATCAACGCGCCATAGAACATCGAAGGCGCCCGTCCCTCGTCCTCGCCTCCCAGGTGCCCGTTATCCATCACCAGTTTCCAGGCCATGAACAACAGGAACGCCACGCCGCCCAGTTGCACCACCCGTGTGAGGCCAGGCCAGCGTTGCAACACTTCATGCAATCCCAACCCCATCAGCACCAGCAGCAAGACAAACCCCAGGGTTGCACCGCCCACATGGCGCAACGTCGCACGAAACCCGTACCGCGCCCCGGAGCTGAGGGCGACGATATTGACCGGGCCAGGTGTAATGGAGGCGACCAGGGCAAACGCCGCCATGGAAAGAATCAAACTCATCGCATACCTTCTTTATATCTGTGAGGGGACGATCAAGGTAAATTGCCAATCGCAGGCGGTATTGAACAAAACTGCCCAAGGGGGCTACCCATCAGCCCTTCACAAAAACAATACTGTGCGGCTCATTCATCCAGGCGTGTTCTATGTCCATTGCGGTAGTGCGGTTTATTGGCTTCATCCTCGGTATTTTCCTGATCACCCTGGCTGCCAGCATGGCAATCCCGCTTTTGACGCTGGTGATATACGAGCGCAACGATGACCTCTCGGCGTTTTTGTGGTCGAGCCTGATCACCTTCGTCTGCGGCATCGCGTTAGTGGCGCGTGGTCGGCCAGCACACACCCAGATGCGCCCGCGGGACATGTACCTGTTGACCACCGCCAGTTGGGTCATCGTTTGCAGCTTCGCCGCCCTGCCCATGGTGTTCATCCAGCACATCAGCTACACCGATGCCTTTTTCGAGACCATGTCGGGCATCACCACCACCGGCTCAACCATCCTGACCGGCCTGGACACGGCCTCTCCCGGCCTGTTGATCTGGCGCTCGATGTTGCACTGGCTCGGCGGGATCGGCTTTATCGGCATGGCGGTGGCGATCCTGCCATTGCTGCGGGTCGGCGGCATGCGGCTGTTCCAGACCGAGTCGTCGGACTGGTCAGAGAAAGTCACGCCGCGCTCCCATGTCGCGGCGAACTACATCCTGTGGATCTATGTCGGCTTGACCGCTCTCGCCACCCTGGCCTTGTGGCTGGCCGGCATGACGCCCTTCGAAGCGATCAACCATGCGATGTCGTTGATTTCCACGGGTGGCTTTTCCACATCGGATGCTTCCCTGGGGCATTGGCCCCAACCGGCCATTCACTGGGTGTCGGTGGTCGTCATGATGGCAGGCGCGCTGCCCTTCACTTTGTACGTCGCCACCTTGCGCGGCCACAAACGCGCGTTGCTCAAGGACCAGCAAGTCAAGGGATTCGTCGGATTCCTGGTCATCACCTGGCTCATCGTGGGGACCTGGCTGAGCCTGAACAGTGACTACAGCTGGTGGGATGCTGTCCGTATCGTGGCCGTCAACGTGACGTCGGTGGTCACCACCACGGGCGTGGCGCTGGGCGACTACACCCTATGGGGCAGCTTTGCCTTGCTGCTGTTCTTCTATTTGACGTTCGTTGGCGGTTGCTCGGGATCGACGGCCGGCGGACTGAAGATCTTCCGCTTCCAGGTAGCCGGCGAGTTATTGATGGGCAGCCTGAAACAACTGATCCATCCCCGGGCGGTGATCCAGAAAAAATACAACGATCACCCCATCGACGAAGAGATCGTCCGCTCGCTGCTGACCTTCTCGTTCTTCTTCACCATCACCATTGGCGCTATCGCCCTGGGGCTGGCGCTGATCGGTCTGGACTGGACCACCGCCCTGACCGGCGCGGCCACCGCCGTGTGCAACGTGGGGCCCGGGCTGGGCACGATCATCGGGCCAGCCGGCAACTTCTCGACCTTGCCGGATGCGGCGAAGTGGCTGCTGACCATAGGCATGCTGCTGGGTCGGCTGGAGATCCTGACGGTACTGGTGTTGTTCACGCCGGTGTTCTGGAAGTATTGAAGACATCGGACACAAGACAAAAAAAAGCCGCGATGCCCTGAACAGGCGTCGCGGCTTTTTTCAAGCGATCAGCGGTCGTTCTTGATCGAAGAGCTGGTCGCGTTGGTCAGGCCCTTGGTGTTGTGGGTACCTGGCGTAGCGGTGGAAATCGCCGATGCCTTGGTCAGGCCACGGGTATCACGGTCCTTGGCGATGGTCGAAGTCAGCGAGGACTTGCTGGTGCGATCGGTGCGGGTGGTGCCGGTGTGCTTGCCGCTCAGGCCATGATCGCGGGTGCGGGTACCGGTGTGGTCGCTAGCCAATCCTTTGCCAAGGCCGCTGGAATCACCAGACTTGTCATGGCCCTGGCCACCACCGTGACCACCGCCATTTCCTCCACCGTGACCGCCACCCCCACCATTGCCACCACCGCCGCCATTGCCTGCGGCATAGCTCGAACCGATAGGCGACAACTCAGCAGGCAGCAAGGCCGAGGCACCGAACGCCAAGGCACAGACAGCAACGGCGATGAGAGATTTCTTATGTTTGGACATGATGTCTCCGAAAGACAAAAACAACGGTTGAACCTTTAAGACTCTCAGGTTCAATTTTTGTTCGTGACCGTCCGACCAAGTGAACGGAAATTCACTGTCGATTTTTCGGTGGAGTCGTTCCAGGCACGGCTCTATGCTCAGGCCCATGAACCTACACGACTCGCTGCTCCCGCCCCATGCCGAGATGGTCCGCGCCATGCTCGAACGAGACACCGCCTACGAGGGGGTGTTCTTCACTGCGGTCAAGACCACCGGTATTTTCTGTCGCCCCAGTTGCACCGCGCGCAAGCCGAAACCGGAGAACGTGGAGTTCTTCGCCCATGCCGACGAAGCCATGTCGGCCGGTTACCGGGCCTGCCTGCGCTGCAAGCCCCTGGACGCCGCCGCCATCGCGCCAGACTGGATCCAGGCCCTGCTCAAAACCGTGGACGCCGAACCCGACCTGCGCTGGACCGATGCCTTGTTGCTGGAACAAGGTATCGAGCCACTGAAATTGCGCCGCTGGTTCAAGCAACATTTCGGCATGACCTTTCACGCCTATCTGCGCACCCGCCGCCTGGGCATCGCCTTGGGCGGCATCAAGGACGGCAACTCCATCGACAACGCCGCATTCGACTCCGGTTATGAGTCATTGAGCGGTTTTCGTGACGCCTTCGTGAAATCCTTTCACATCACGCCGGGCCGCGCAGCCCTCAGCGAACCTTTGCTGTTCACCCGCCTGACCACACCGTTGGGCCCCATGCTGGCCATGGCCGAACGACGAGGCCTGGTGCTGCTGGAATTCCTCGACCGCCCGGCCCTGACCAAGGAGCTGGAAGAGCTGCAGCTACGCTACGGCTACACGGTTGCGCCGGGGCACAACGCTCATTTGCAACAGATCGAAACCGAACTGGCCGAATATTTCGCCGGCAAGCTCACGGCATTCAACGTTCCGCTGCACATGCCGGGCAGCGCCTTCGCCGTACGGGTCTGGGCTGAACTGCAAAAGATTCCCTACGGCGAAACCCGCAGCTACGGCGGCATCGCCACGGCGCTGGGCAGCCCGGGCGCCAGCCGCGCCGTGGGCCTGGCCAACGGGCAGAATCGCTTGGCCATCGTCATTCCCTGCCATCGAGTGATCGGTGCGGATGGCTCGTTGACCGGCTATGGTGGCGGACAGCCGCGCAAGGCATTTCTGCTACGGCTGGAGAAAGCCGCGGTGCAGGTTTCGCTGCCCCTGGCGTTTTGAGCGCCCCGGAGAACAAATACCCGATGCCTGTGCCCTACCACGACGCCAGCGCGTTGCTGGCAAGTCTCGACGAAGACTGGCGACGTCACGTCGAGGCGATCGGCCCTTGCCTGCTGCAACCCAAGCCGGCCCGCGATCCCTATGAAGCCTTGGTGCGGGCGATTGCCTACCAGCAACTGCACGCCAAGGCAGGCGATGCCATCCTCGGTCGGCTGCTGGCGTTGTTCCCGGCGCAGACATTCCCCCATCCCGGACAGATCCTGGCGACAGACGTTGCGCAATTGCGCGGCTGCGGGTTTTCAGCCAGCAAGATCGCGACGATCCAGGGCATCGCCCAGGCGACGCTGGACGGAATCGTGCCGGATTACGCCACAGCGCGGGCGATGGAGGATGAAGCGTTGATCGAACGCCTGGTCAGCTTGCGCGGCGTCGGGCGTTGGACCGTGGAAATGCTACTAATCTACAGCCTGGAACGCCCCGACATCCTGCCGGCCGATGACTTTGGCGTACGCGAAGGTTATCGACGGCTAAAGGGGTTGGAACGACAGCCCAGCCGCAAGCAGATGATTGAGATCGGCCTGGCGTGGAGCCCTTATCGGACGGTGGCGGCGTGGTATTTGTGGCGAGTGCCCGGTCGTTAGACCGTGTCTTCGTTCATCGCGAGCTTGCTCGCGATAGCGTCCGCATGTCAGCCATGCGTTTCACTGCCCAGAACATCGGGCCGCCCAGGCTGTCCAGAGTCATTACAGTCCCCAATCGGAGGTTCCCATGCAGCTCGAAGGATCCTGCCACTGCGGCGCCGTGTCGTTCACCCTCGACAGCGCCCACCCCTACCCTTATCAGCGCTGCTACTGCTCGATCTGCCGCAAGACCCAGGGCGGCGGCGGTTTTGCGATCAACCTGGGGGGCGATGCCCAGAGCCTGAAGGTGCGCGGTCGCAAGCACATCTCGATCTACCACGCACGACTCAAGGACGAAGGCGATAAACGCGCCCACCGCAGCAGTGCCGAACGGCATTTCTGTTCCTTGTGCGGTTCGGGGCTATGGCTGTTCAGCCCCGAATGGCCGGAGCTGGTTCACCCCTTTGCCTCGGCCATCGACACACCGCTGCCGGTACCGCCGGAGCACACCCACCTGATGCTGGGTTCCAGGGCGTCGTGGGTGGAAGTCGAGGCGCATCCGGACGATCGGCAGTTCGAGGTTTATCCCGAGGAGTCCATTGCCCAGTGGCACGAGCGCCTGGGGCTGGTCACTTAGAGATGCAGTGCTGCATAAGGCCCCATCGCGAGCAAGCTCCCACATTGGACTTGGGAAATTCACAAATCCCCTGCGGAAGCGAGCTTGCTCGCGAGGACGTCAGGACCGGCATCTCTGCACTATCCCTCTGAACTATCCCTTTGAACTATCGAGCCGGCACACCACTGTGGAAACGAAACTCCACATCCGGCGATTCGATCAGCTCCCGCTCGGCCTCACGGACCTTGTCGATCACCTGGGCAATATCCTTGGCGTCACCGTACTGGTAAGCCAGTTTCAGGTAGCCCTGGAAATGCCGGGCTTCGCTTTTCAGCAAACCGAAATAGAACTTGCCCAGTTCTTCATCCAGATGCGGCACCAAGGCCTCGAAACGCTCGCAACTGCGGGCCTCGATGAAGGCGCCAACCACCAGGGTGTCCACCAGCTTGACCGGTTCGTGGCTGCGTACCACCTTGCGCAGCCCCGAGGCATAACGCCCGGCGGAGAGCTGACGCAAACCGATCTTGCGCTTTTTCATCAAGCGCATGACCTGCTCGTGATGCACCAGCTCTTCCCGGGCCAGGCGCGACATCAGATTGATCAGGTCGACGTGGGAATGGTATTTGGCGATCAGGCTCAGGGCAGTGCTGGCCGCCTTGAACTCGCAGTTCTTGTGGTCGATCAGCAACGTTTCCTGGTCAGCCAACGCGGCCTGGACCCAGGCATCGGGGGTGCGGCAACCAAGGAATTCGTGAATTTCGGGAAGATTCATGGGGCTCACGGGAAAAGGTAGTCGAGCGAAGGGCGCCGATTATACCGGCCTGCCCCCAGACCACCAGCCACCGCCGTTGATATGCATCAAGTCAAAGACTCACCTACAGCAACTAGACTGCCCCACAACAACTATAGTTGAGCAACGCCAGCCTTTTCATTGCAGGAGAACGCCGATCATGCAAGCCATTCGCAGCATCCTGGTGGTTATTGAGCCCGAACATTCGGAAAGCCTGGCGCTCAAGCGCGCCAAACTGATCGCCGGAGTGACCCAGGCCCACCTGCACCTGCTGGTGTGTGACAAAAAGCATGACCATGCCGGCCTGCTCAGCGTGCTCAAGGCCGCACTGCTGGCCGACGGCTACAGCGTCACCACCGAGCAGGCCTGGAACGAAAGCCTCCACGACACCATCATCGACGTGCAGCAGGCGGAAGGTTGCGGTCTGGTGATCAAGCAGCACTTCCCCGACAGCCCGCTGAAAAAAGCCCTGCTGACCCCGGCGGACTGGAAGCTGCTCCGCCACTGCCCAACCCCGGTGCTGCTGGTGAAAACCGCCGGTTCCTGGAAAGACAAGGTGATCCTGGCCGCCGTCGACGTTGGCAATGCCGACGGCGAGCATCGCCACCTGCACTCCACCATCATCGATCATGGCTATGACATCGCCCTCCTCGCCAAGGCCCACTTGCACGTGATCAGTGCCCACCCCACACCGATGCTTTCGTCCGCCGACCCGACGTTCCAGCTCAAGGAAACCATCGAGGCCCGCTATCGCGAACAATGCCGGGCATTCCAGGCCGAGTTCGACATCGACGACCAGCATCTGCACATCGAAGAAGGCCCAGCGGACGTATTGATTCCGTACATGGCGCGCAAGCTGCAGGCGGCGGTGACGGTGATCGGCACCGTGGCCCGTTCGGGGTTGTCCGGGGTGCTGATCGGCAACACCGCCGAGGCCGTGCTCGATACGCTGGAAAGCGATGTGCTGGTGCTCAAGCCGCAGGAGGTCGAGGACCATCTGGTGGAGTTGGCGGTCAAGGAATAAAGCGAATGGGCTTTTTGTGGCGAGGGAGCTTGCTCCCGCTGGGTTGCGAAGCGACCCTCGCTCTTGATGCGATCGTTCCCACGCTCCCGCGTGGGAACGCCGCCAGGGACGCTCCGCGTTCCGCTTCTGCAAAGTGACGCAGAGCGTCACGGGATGCATTCCTTTGCTGCGCGTGGGAACGATCAAATGGGCTTTTTGTGGCGAGGGAGCTTGCTCCCGCTGGGTTGCGAAGCGCCCCTCGCTCTTGATCTTAAAAATTTCCGGTCCTGAAAAATCCAGGCGTCTGCTGCGCAGCCGAGCGGGAGCAAGCTCCCTCGCCACAAAAGCTCCCGGGCACAAAAACGCCTTTGCATAAATGGCTGGGGAGTCAGCCGCCAATCGCATCCTTCAAGAACCCCGGCGCGATGTAGCGCTGGTAGTGGGCTTCGGACAGGAGGAAAAATTCCCGATCAATGGCGTCGCGCAGGTCTGGCAGGTCCCAGTCGCGAAACTCCGGCATCAGCACCATGCCGTAGGCTTCCAGGTTGTTGATCACCCGCGCCCCCCTGGCGATCAACTGATAGGCCCAGCAATATTCCGACTGGTGCGGCACAAAGCGGATCTTGCGCGACTCCAGTTGCTGGCGCAGCAATACCGGGTCGAAAACCTCCAACTTGGCCACCATCACCTGCACCAACAGTTGCTCGAGCCGCATCCACACCGCGCGCTTTTCGTCCTCGTTGTAGCCGTTCCAGTGAATCACTTCATGGTGGAATCGCTTGCAGCCACGGCACACCAGGTCACCGTAGACAGTGGAGCAAAGGCCGACGCAGGGGGTCTTGATGAGCTGGTTGGGCATAAGGAAACGCACACGCAAAAGCAGGACAGGCCGGCATGTTAGCCCTTTGTCTAAGATTGATCACCCCTCAAACTTCCAGGCCCAACTTACCTTTAATTTTTTTTTCCCGTAGAATCAGCCAGCCTTTTAAGGCGCCAATGTCCGTTAGAAGCTGTTTTCAAAGCGTCACGAGCACAGTCGTTCCTTCAGAGCGGTGTTGGCGAAGGGTCTTTCCAGCGGGGAAAGCCCAACGCCAACCCTCATCAGCTCCCGTTCTGCAGGCGTAAAACTTTGAAAGCAGCTTCTGTGAGGAACGTGCGGAAACTCTGGCGTGATGGCTCAAAAAGCCGTCGACGCGCATGAGTACCGTGGGTTCCTGGATGAGCGTCCCGGACACCCATTTGGGACCACTGATGAGGGTAATAACTGTGCTTGAAGCCTACCGCAAACATATCGAAGAGCGCGCAGCCCTGGGTATCGTTCCCCAGCCGCTTAACGCCGAACAAACCGCAGGCCTGATCGAGCTGCTGAAAAATCCTCCGGCTGGCGAAGAAGCTTTCCTCGTTGACCTGATCACCAATCGCGTTCCGCCTGGAGTCGACGAGGCTGCCTACGTCAAGGCCGGCTTCCTGTCCGCCCTGGCCAAGGGCCAGGCCCAATCCCCTCTGCTGGACAAGAAGCGTGCCGTTGAACTGCTCGGCACCATGCAGGGCGGCTATAACATCGTGACCCTGGTGGAACTGCTGGACGACGCCGAGCTGGCGCCGGTAGCCGCCGAAGAACTCAAGCACACCCTGCTGATGTTCGATGCCTTCCACGACGTGGCTGAAAAAGCCAAGAACGGCAACGTTCACGCCAAGGCCGTGCTGCAGTCCTGGGCTGACGGCGAATGGTTCAAGAAGCGCCCGGTGCTGGCCGACAAGATCAGCCTGCGTGTGTTCAAGGTAACCGGCGAAACCAACACCGACGACCTGTCCCCTGCTCCAGACGCCTGGTCGCGTCCCGACATCCCGCTGCACGCCCTGGCCATGCTGAAAATGGCCCGTGACGGCATCGTTCCGGACGAGCAAGGCAAGACCGGCCCGATGAAGCAGATCGAAGAAATGCGCGGCCAAGGCTTCCCGATCGCCTACGTCGGTGACGTGGTCGGTACCGGTTCCTCGCGTAAATCGGCGACCAACTCGGTGCTGTGGTTCTTCGGCGACGACATTCCTTATGTGCCGAACAAGCGCGCTGGCGGTTTCTGCTTCGGCAGCAAAATCGCTCCGATCTTCTACAACACCATGGAAGATGCCGGCGCACTGCCAATCGAGTTCGACGTTTCGAACATGAACATGGGCGACGTGATCGACCTGTACCCACATGCAGGCAAAGTCTGCAAGCACGGTACCGACGAAGTCATCACCACCTTCGAAATGAAGACCCCCGTACTGTTGGACGAAGTCCGTGCCGGCGGCCGTATTCCGCTGATCATTGGCCGTGGCCTGACCGAGAAGGCTCGCGCCGAGCTGGGCCTGCCACCGTTCGACCTGTTCAAGAAACCTGA
Source organism: Pseudomonas sp. NFACC51 (assembly GCF_900103575.1). Taxonomy (NCBI): domain Bacteria; kingdom Pseudomonadati; phylum Pseudomonadota; class Gammaproteobacteria; order Pseudomonadales; family Pseudomonadaceae; genus Pseudomonas; species Pseudomonas sp. NFACC51. The sequence goes on from NZ_FMXH01000002.1 coordinate 212,153, forward strand.
AGCTCCCGCTGAAAGCACCAAGGGCTTCACCCTGGCGCAGAAGATGGTCGGCAAGGCTTGTGGCCTGGCAGAAGGCCAAGGCGTACGTCCTGGCACCTACTGCGAACCGAAAATGACCACCGTGGGCTCCCAGGACACCACCGGTCCAATGACCCGTGACGAACTGAAAGACCTGGCGTGCCTGGGCTTCTCGGCTGACCTGGTGATGCAGTCCTTCTGCCACACCGCAGCCTATCCAAAGCCGATCGACGTCACCACCCACCACACCCTGCCTGACTTCATCATGACCCGCGGCGGCGTTTCCCTGCGTCCGGGCGACGGCATCATCCACTCGTGGCTGAACCGCATGCTGCTGCCAGACACCGTCGGTACCGGTGGTGACTCGCACACCCGCTTCCCGATGGGCATCTCGTTCCCGGCCGGTTCTGGCCTGGTCGCGTTCGCCGCTGCCACTGGCGTCATGCCGCTGGACATGCCGGAATCGATCCTGGTGCGCTTCAAAGGCAAGATGAAACCTGGCATCACCCTGCGTGACCTGGTTCATGCCATTCCGTACTTCGCCATCCAGAACGGTCTGCTGACGGTCGAGAAGAAAGGCAAGAAAAACGCCTTCTCCGGCCGCATCCTGGAAATCGAAGGCCTGGAAGGCCTGACCCTGGAACAGGCTTTTGAACTGTCCGACGCCTCGGCCGAACGCTCGGCTGCCGGTTGCACCATCAAGCTGTCAAAAGAATCGATCACCGAGTACCTGCAGTCCAACATCACCCTGCTGCGCTGGATGATCGGCGAAGGCTACGGTGATGCCCGGACCCTGGAACGTCGCGCCCAAGCGATGGAAGCCTGGATCGCCAACCCGCAACTGATGGAAGCCGATGCCGACGCCGAATACGCCGAAGTCATCGAAATCGATCTGGCCGACATCAGCGAGCCGGTGCTCTGCGCGCCGAACGACCCGGACGACGCCCGTCTGCTCTCCAGCGTGGCTGGCGAGAAGATCGACGAAGTGTTCATCGGTTCGTGCATGACCAACATCGGTCACTTCCGCGCTGCCGGCAAGCTGCTGGAGCAGGTCAAGGGCCAGCTGCCAACCCGTCTGTGGCTGTCGCCGCCGACCAAGATGGACGCTCACCAACTGACCGAAGAAGGCTACTACGGCATCTACGGCAAGGCCGGCGCACGCATGGAAATGCCAGGCTGCTCGCTGTGCATGGGTAACCAGGCACGCGTTGAGCCGAACAGCACCGTGGTGTCGACGTCGACCCGTAACTTCCCGAACCGCCTGGGTGACGGCGCGAACGTCTACCTGGCTTCGGCCGAACTGGCGTCCGTGGCTTCGATCCTGGGTCGCCTGCCGACCGTCGAGGAGTACATGGAATACGCCGGCAAGATCGACAGCATGGCAGCGGACGTGTACCGCTACCTGAGCTTCGACCAGATCGCCGAGTTCCGTGAAGCAGCTGCAAACGCCAACATCCCGGTCGTTCAAGCCTAAGGCTTAGACGCTCGACGAAAAACGCCGCCCTTCTTGCGAGGGGCGGCGTTTTTTTATGCCTGTCATTTCGATACCAGCCGAACCACCGCCATCGCGAGCAGACTAACGTCGGTCTATCTGACAGGCCGATCTCCTGTGGCGAGGGAGCTTGCTCCCGCTGGGCTGCGCAGCAGCCCCAACCACTTACCTGACACACCGAGTCGTCAGGACTCAGGGCCGCTTCGCGCCCCAGCGGGAGCAAGCTCCCTCGCCACCGGGGAATGGTGGCGATTGGCAGATTTGTGCTCGCCACCACAACCCGTGTGGGCCGGTCAGGCCATCAGGGAGTAGACCAACGCCGTAATCGCCACCAATCCCACCAACACAACGAAGACATTGGAGGCCTGACCGCGATAGCGGGCCATGGCCGGGACTTTACGGATGCGCTACCCGAGCTTCGACCAGATCGCCGAGTTCCGTGAAGCGGCTGCAAACGCCAACATCCCGGTCGTTCAAGCCTAAGGCTTAGACGCTCGACGAAGAACACCGCCCTTCTTGCGAGGGGCGGCGTTTTTTTATGCCTGTCATTTCGATGCCAGCCGAATCACCGCCATCGCGAGCAGACTAACGTCGGTACATCTGACAGGCCGATCTCCTGTGGCGAGGGAGCTTGCTCCCGCTGGGGCGCGAAGCGGCCCTGAGTCCTGACGACTCGGTGTCTCAGGTCAGTGGTTGGGGCTGCTGCGCAGCCCAGCGGGAGCAAGCTCCCTCGCCACTGGGAATGGTGGCGATTGGCAGATTTGTGCTCGCCACCACAGCCAGTGTGGGCCGGTCAGGTGATCAGGGAGTAGACCAACGCCGTAATCGCCACCAAACCCACCCACACAACGAAGACATTGGAGGCCTGACCGCGATAGCGGGCCATGGCCGGGACTTTGCGGATGGCGTACATCGGCATCAGGAACAGGATGGCTGCGATGACCGGGCCGCCCAGGGTTTCAATCATGCCCAGGATGCTCGGGTTGAGCGTGGCGACGATCCAGCACACCACCAGCATGAACGCCGCCGTCAGGCGGTCGAGGGTCTTGGGCGCCGGGCGGCGGCCGCTCTTGACGATCAGGCCCTTGAGGCCTTCGCTGGCACCGATGTAATGGCCGAGGAAGGATTTGGAGATCGCCACGAAGGCAATCAACGGCGCGGCAAAGGCGATGGTCGGGTTGCTGAAATGGTTGGCCAGGTACGACAGGATCGACAGGTTCTGTGCCTTGGCCTCGGCCAACTGCGCCGGGGTCAAGGTCAGCACGCAACTGAACACGAAGAACAGCACCATTACCACCATCAGCACATGGGCGCGCGACAGGATCTGCGAACTGCGTTCCTCGGCATTGGCGCCATAACGACGCTTCTGGTCCACCGCAAACGCCGAAATGATCGGCGAATGGTTGAACGAGAACACCATCACCGGAATCGCCAGCCACAGGGTATGCAGCAGGGCCGATGGTTCAGGCGGCGTGGACGCCGTGGTCAGGATGCCGCCGCTCCAGTGCGGAATCAGGAACACCGCCAGAAACAGCAGCGCAACGATGAACGGGTAGACCATCAGGCTCATGGCCTTGACGATCGCCTGCTCGCCGCAGCGGACCACCGCCAGCAGGCCCAGGATCAACACCAGGGACAGCACAATCCGAGGAGGCGGCTGGATATGCAACTGATGTTCCAGGAAACTGCCCACCGTGTTGGTCAACGCCACGCTGTAGATCAGCAGGATCGGGAAAATGGCAAAGAAGTACAACAGCGTGATCAGCGCACCGGCCTTGAGGCCGAAATGTTCTTCCACCACCTCGGTGATGTCCGCGCCGTCGCGACCGGATAACACGAAACGGGTCAGGCCTCGGTGGGCATAGAACGTCATGGGGAACGCCAGCACAGCCAGGATCAGCAACGGCCAGAAGCCGCCCAGGCCCGCATTGATGGGTAAAAACAGAGTACCTGCACCGATGGCGGTGCCAAACAGGCCCAGCATCCACGTGGTGTCCTGGCGACTCCATTGGCTGAGGGTGGCTGGGACTGTCATTTCAAAGCGCTCTTCGACGCTATTGGCCTGATCATTCATCCGGGCGGATCTCCGTATTCCGGTCACATGCACCCGGCCGGGACGAGTCGGAAACACCCGACAGGCAGCGCCCTGGCCGAAACAGGGGCGCGATTGTCCGGGATTCACGAGCAGAAGCAAAGACTTAGCTGAGGAGCGGTTATGCGTATCAGATCACGCCAATAGAAACAGCCGCCGCATTTCCTGTGGGCGGGCTTGCTCGCCAAAGCGGTGTGTCATTTAGCCGATGCGTTACTGATATAACGCCTTCGCGAGCAAGCCCGCTCCCACAAGGGCGATGCTGAACCCGAAATGCACATAAAAAGCCAAGCCCCCCTGCCCCCGGCTCCTACAATCAGGTTGAATACTTGAAATCGCCCCAGCGCCCACAGGAGCCCAGCATGACCGCAACCGTTCTGGTACTGGTTGAAACCGTCAATGAATACCTGCCGATCCTCGAGAAGCAGGGTTACCACCTGGAATTGGCGCCCACGCCTGCCGAACGCAAGACGGCGATTTTCGAACACGGTGAACGCTTCAGCGCAGTACTGACCCGCGGCCCCCTGGGCCTGACGGAGGAAGAGATCGCCGCCCTGCCCAACCTGAAAATCATCTGCGTGATCGGTGCCGGTTACGAACAAGTGGACCTGCAGGCCGCGCGTCATCGGGGCATCGTGGTCACCAACGGCGCCGGGGTCAACGCGTCATCGGTGGCTGACCATGCCATGGCGCTGTTGCTGGCGTTGGTGCGCGACATACCCCATTCCGATACCGCCCTGCGGCGGGGCGAATGGCCAAGGGTTGCGCGCCCTTCCCTGGCGGGCAAGCGGCTGGGCGTGCTGGGCCTTGGCGCGGTGGGCATGGCGATCGCCAAACGGGCCGCCCTGGGCTTTGACATGAGTATCAGCTATCACAATCGCCGGGTGCGCAATGACGTGCCCTACACCTTCTGCGCCACTCCCACGGAACTGGCGCGGGTTTCGGACTTCCTGATCGTCGCCACGCCAGGTGGCCTGGATACCCGGCAATTGATCAACAAGCAGACCCTCGATGCGCTCGGCCCTAAAGGGTTCCTGGTGAACGTCGCCAGGGCCAGCGTGGTTGCCACCGCTGATCTGATCAGCGCCCTGGAACACCGGCGAATCGCCGGAGCGGCCCTGGATGTGTTCGATAACGAGCCCGAGGTGCCGCAGGCGCTGAAAAAACTGCCCAACGTCGTCCTCACGCCCCATGTGGCCGGCCTGTCGCCAGAAGCGACCCGCGCAATGGTAGAGCTGGTGGGCCAGAACCTGACCGCGTTCTTTTCCGGTAAACCGGTGTTGACGCCAGTGCCGTGGCCCGGCGAGGAGCGTTAAAGAACGCCCAATAACGTCCATAAGCGCCGGGATTCGGCATCGGCACTGATCAGTTCACCCAACAACTCGCTCAACGGCTTGTTGCCCCACTCCACGCCGCGCCGGATCAGGTAGGGCACCGGGCTGTGGGGTTCGGTACGAGCCAGGTAACCGGCGATGACCAGTAACTGTCGATAGGCCTCTTCACGATTGGCCGGCTCCTGGAAGACCTGGGCGGGTGCCACCTGCGCCTGGGACGTCGACGTCGTGGACGGCGGGGGCGTTTGCACCGGCGCGACGGTGGGTTGCTGTGGGTGCATCTCGATGAACTCCTCTACCAGTGCCAGCAAGGCCTGCATCACGTCCTGCAGGGATTTGTAGCCCGGGGCCAGGTTGCCCAGGTAAGCGTCGCTCCAGGCTTCGAGCCGTTGCAGGTGTTGCAGGCTCAACATCAGGCTGCCTTGGCGATGCAGCCAGAACGACAAGGGTGTGTTGCGAATCAGTTCGGCGAGTTTCTTTTGATCGTTGCGCGCCGCTTCCGCCGAGGCCTTGGCGTTCTTGCTGTCGTTGACCAACACTTGCTGGCGCTGCAAGCGTTGCCAGTCGTCCAGGCAGAAAGCGGCGAAGGCCTGTTCCCGGCCGTCGAACAACGGCACCCGCGTCAGCAGCACTTCGCTGTAGCGACGGGCCAGCCACTCCAACGGGATTACCCGCCACGACTGGTCGCCTTCCTCGGCCTGGGGGTGCAACTGCTCCGGATAACGCTCACACAGCCCCGTCACCAGCGCCAGGCTGCCCGGCAATCCCTCCAGCCCGGCCATATGCAGCCAGGCCTCCCCCAGCCAGGCGCTGATCATCAAGTCCTTGCTGCGCTCCAGCAGCAGCGTGGTCGCGAGCCGTTCCAGGTCCGGCCACAGGGCGCGCTTGATCGAAGACTGCCACACACCGGTGGGCAAGCTGGTGTCGTCCTCCCGGCGCAGTTCGCGCAGTTGGTCGTATTCCGGTTCGTAGCGCAGGTCCGGGCCACAGGGCGACTCGGCGCTGATCGGCTCGAGCAACTGAGTGACCAACTCAGGCAAAGGCGATATCGGCAAGCTCACAGGCCCTCCTCACGGGTGGCAATGGCGGGGCTTGATGCGGTCGCCATGAAAGGTGAACGGGGCGCCCGCGTCGGCAGCGGCGGGATCGACAACGGCAGCTTGGAGCCCTGGCTCATCAACGACAGGCGCACGAACATCAGTGTCTGTTCCGCCGTGCGGGCCTGGGTCTGGGCGGTGACCGGCAGTTGCAGGGTCAGGGGAAAATCGGTGTAGTCGACATTCGGCTGGCGCTGGGCCGACACCAGCGAGCGCATCAGGCGCAGCAATGACCACGGCCCTTGGTACTCCCAGCCGGCCTCCAGGTCGCGCACCACCAGGTTCGGTTGCAATGGGTCATTGGCCGGACGCTGGTAGCCGTTGCGGGCCCAGCGCAAGGTCAGGCGCACGGGCTGGCCGACCATCCAGCGCAGGTTCTGCTGGCCGCCGCCGGGGTAGCTGATCTGTTGATTGCCGGCGTCCAGACTCCAGGCGATCACCTGGTCGGCGCCGCGCTCTTCATCGCGGTCGGTGCGCCAGCGCACGTCCATTTCCACCCCCAGGATGCCACTCTTGTCCCTTACGAACAGCGGCCCAAGCCAAGTACCGGCCTGTTTCAAACGGTTGAGGAAATCCTCGGCCGCCAGCCGCTCTGGCGTCTGGCTCAACGTCAGCCCGGCCTGGGCCAGGGGCAGGCGCGTGTCGATCAGTTCCAGCAAATGCTGGACACGCGCCGGATCGGCATCGCTGGCCCGCACATCCTGAGAAAACGGGAAGCGCCCGGCCAGGTACTGATTGAAATAGTTGGCCACGTCATTCCAGGCGCTCGCGGCCTGGTTCTGTTGCAGGTACAGGCACCGTTGCAGGGCACCCTGCTGCAACGCGACCGTGCGCTGGGCCAGGTCGCCGCGCCCGCTGGGCAGGCTGGCGGTCTGCAAGATCTGCGCGCAGGAGGTGGTGTCCATGGCGATGAAGTCCCGGCTGACCAATTGCTCCAGTTGGGCCGCCGAGCTGGCCGGGTTCTGGTTCTTGTACTTGAGCAATTCATCGTTGAGGGCCATGAAGCGTGCCACTTGGTCGTGTTCCAGGGCCGACAAGTTATCCTGCTGGACGATCAGCCATTCCAGGGCGGGCATTCGCTGTTCGGCGACCTGCAGCATCACGCCGAACTGCTGGCTCAGGCTCAGCTTCAAGTCTTGTGGATCGCTGGCACCGTACAGCTGCAAGCCGAAGTTCTTCGAACCGTCCCAGCGCTGGACATCGGCCCGTTGGCTGAACAGCGGCTGGGCATCGATTTCGTCCAGGCCACTCTTGATCTGCGCCAATGCCCGGCGATTGAGCAGACGCTGGAAACGGATCGCCAGGTCGCCGCGATGTACATCCATGAAGGCTTTTTGCAGCGCCACGGCCTGGGTCGTTTGTACATTGAAGCCCATGCCGGGCAACGACGCGTCGCTTTCATCCAGGCTCAACCACATGGCCCGGGCCGCGGCGCCTTCAGCGGCCTGCATCAGCGCGTCACGGTAATCCGGCGGAATGCGCGGCAGTTCTTCGCCGGCATAGCTCTTGTAGCTGGCGAAGTAGTTCAGGGCGACACTGAAATCATCACTGCCATCGCCTTGGCCCATCGCATCGGGGTTGCTGTCCGACGGATCCTTCTGCATGGCCAACGCCACGAAATCGCGCTTGAACAGCGCCTGCACCGCACCGTCCAGCGCCGTGACATGGTCTTGCAAGACCAGCAGGCCGCTGCCCTGTTGCACCAGCAGATTGTCCCGGGAGCCGGTCTGGACGATCCATTGGTCACGAAAGCTCTGCTGCAACTTCGCCGCCTGGCTCTCCAGGTCCTGCTCGATATCCGGCCCCAGCAAAGTGCTGTGGCTGACCTTGTCCAGCATCTGGCTGTAGCCGGGCACCAGGTCCTGGCCCTTGCCCCGCCCCCAGGCCGAGTTGGTCAGGCTGACCAGGGTCTGCAAATCGTCGATCAGCGCCATCAGGTCTTCGAGTTCACTCAGCGAATTGCCACTGCCGGCCTCCAGCCGTTGCAAGTGCAGCTTGAGGTAACCGGCCTGGCGCACGAAGTTGTCCGCCAGGAAGTAATGGTCCAGCCAGCGCTGCATCAGGCCGGTGAAATTATCGGAGATCACCGGGCGCGCGGCATTCAGGTCCAACCCTTTCAAATCGCTGTTCCCGGCATCGAACAGCACCCGGTTGTAGAAATGTGCGCGGCTCAAGGTGCCGGTATTGAGCCCCAGGGACAAGGCGGTGTTGCTCAGTTGCACCAACTCGTCCAGCGGTGCCTTGGGATCGTTCACCACCTGGCTGAACATCTGGTTGTGCTGTTCAAGGCGTACCGCCAGGTCCACCAGTGCCTTGGCCTTCACATAGCTCTGCCATTGCGCCGGGTCTTCGTTCTCCACATTGCCCCGTCGCTCGGTGTTGCGGATGGATTTGAGCTGTTCCAGGTCTGAATTGAGCAGGTCCCGCAGAGGCAATATCCAATGGTGCCGAGCAGTCAGGCGCACCCCATTCTCCAGTTGCGTGTCCACGGAAGAGAACCACGAAGTGGGAAAGACCACCGAGACAAAGCGCCAGCGCGGGGCCTTTTCCAGCATGTTCCAGTAGTTCTGCACGTTGTGCCGGGTCGGTTCCAGCTGCGGTTCGTCAGGGTCGACCACGAGGTGGTTCTTATGGGTGCTGAGGATCAAGCGCGACAGCCCTTCGGCTTCCTCCACCGAATCGTGCCAGACCCAGACCATGCCACCCAACCAGACCAGGCCCACCACCAACGCCACCGCCGCGACCAACCGATGCCCGCGCTGGCGCAGGCGCAACAGCCGCGGCACAGGTTGGGCCAAGCCACGCTCAGCCACCAGCCGTCGTGACCACAATTGCCGGGCGAACACAGTTTGCCGCTGGACACTCTCGGCGGCGGTCAAACCATCACCGCTGACAGCCGGCGCCTGGCTGGCAGTGAAATACACCCCGCGACAACGCGGCGCTTCGCCTTGGGCATTGCCCTGGAACACCGGCTCCAGCAGGATCTGCAAGGCCCGTCGCAAGCCTTCGAAGCGCTCCGGCAAACCATAAAGATCGCTGCCCAATTGCCCCGACAGCGCACCGATCTCGATGATCGACTGCGACAGCGCCGCATTGACCTGGTCCAGGGCCTGGTCACTCCACTGCGACTGCCAGGCCGCATCCGGCAAATAGGGCGAGGACCAGCCCAGCATCGATTCACGCGCCTCGGCGGGCAGCGCGCTGACCAGTTCCTGGACCCCGGGCAGCTCTTCCATCCCGCAGATCACCACGTACACCGGCAGGCTGAGGCCGAACCGTTGCAACAGGTCGATAAAGCACCGCCGGACCTTGAGGCTCAGTTCGGTGGTGTGTTCGATGTCATCGAGAGTGCTGAACGGCACGGTCCAGATCACCGCATCCAATGGTCGCTTGCTGCGCAAGCGCAACATCAGTCCCAACAGGCGCCACCAATTACCCCGTTGGCGGTTCATGCCTTCATCGGGCAGGAACAACGCCTGGGGCACCACCAGCACCGAACCCTCGGCATCGGAAAACCAGCGCCCGAACCAAGCGGCCTTGTCGGTCGGTTGCAAGCGCCATTGAGCGCACAATTGGGCGCCGTCGGTTTCGTTGCCGAGCATCATCAGCCAAGGCATCTGATAGCGGTCCCGGGTGCCCTGCTCCTGCTCCATGCGGCGCACCGCCCCATAGAAACTGCGAATCGCCGCCCCACCTTGGGTCCGCAGCCACCAGATCAGGGCCGCGATCAACACCACCACGACGATGGCGAGCACCACCAGGGCAACGATGCTCAGCGGGCTCATGAGTCCTGCTCCTGGACCACCGCCGACTCGTTCAGTTGCAACACCGGTTCGAGCTCCAAACGAATGTCACGCCAGAACACCTGCCCCAACCCGGTCAGCAACAACACCATCGCCAGGATCGCCAGCCCCAGGCGAAAGCCGTCCGGCAGCGATTGCTGCACCGGCATGCGCATTGGCGGCGTCGCCGCAGACAGCGCCAGGCGCTGGCTGACATCGACATAATCGGGTTCGTGCTGCCAGGCAAACGTGAACAACGCCAGGCGCCATTTCTCATGCTGAACCTGGCCGGGCTCGCCACGCAATCGCCCCTGGAACCCGAGGATCAGGCATTGCAGGTAGACATTCGCCAGGTCCCGGGTGCCGGGCATCTGCTCGTCCAGTAGTTTCTTGATCGCCGCCGGCAAGCGCTCACCGGCCTGGCGACTGGCATACATGCGTGATTCGAGGGGGTGCTGCTGCCAGGCCAGTTGTCCGGGCCAAGGGCTGAACAGCAAGGTTTCGTCCACCAGCGCCACGAAGGCGTAGACCAGCGACTTGACCTGCTCGGTAGCGGCATCGCCGACGGTGGCGAAGGCCACCCGCCACAGACGCTGGGCGCTGCGCCCGGAAAACTCCACCACCCGATTGACCAATACCGCAGGGTCGCTGTCCTTGGGCAAGTCTTGCCATTCCTGGGACCACTTCAGCCAGGCCTGGCGAAAAGCGCTGCTCAGCGGCGCCTCATGCAGACTCCGAACCGCCCCGCCACTTCCATCAGGCATACGACTCCCCTTTTGCGATCAGGCACTTTCACTGGCTTGCGCCACGAACAACACCACTTGCCACGGGCTGCTGGCCTGGGCCGATGCCGGCGCCACGATGTGCAGCGGCAATTGCGCGTCGAACCATTGGCCGCTGGCGGCCACCACAAACAAACGGGTGTCGTCGCCCACGCTGTAGGCCACCTGTTCGTTGCGGCTCATGGCCTGGTGGGGCAGACCGCTCATGCGTTGTCGGCTCAGCAGCGGGATGTGCCGCGCCGACGCGATGATCGCCCCACGCAACCACTCGCCCGCCGCCTGCTCGCTGGCGCCGTTGGGCATGCGCAGGCCGATCACCAGGCGTTGGTCCGGTTGGTCGTCAGGCAACTGGATCGAGAAGACCTGCTCATTGCGCTCGAAGGCCAGGCTGCGATAGCCGGCGCGAACCAGTTCCAGGGTGGTTTCCAGCCAGTCGAGCAACGGCTCGTAGCCGCGCTGCAATTCGAGGAAATCCAGCGGTGCGAAGGCCGGGACACCCGCCAGTGGATCGAGGGCCGACCAGCTCCCGGCCAGCCCCAGCAGCAAACCGTAGAGCGCCTGGGGCGTCGCCACCCGAGTGTTCAGCGCGCCTTCGACTTCCGGCAAGCGCGCCCACAAGGCGGTCAATTGCCGACGGATCTCCATGGCATCGTCCTGGTTGCCAGCCGCCTGGGCCTGGCGCAAGCGACCAGCGAGAAACATGCACTTTTCCCGGGCCCGGGCACACACCCCGGCGACCCGGCGACCGAGGGCCGACTCCGGCAACAGGATCGGCGTCGGCGGGGTGTAGGGCACGCGCCAGAAGCCACCGCCCTCCTTGCGGATGCGTAACAGCGGCAGGCAGATCGAATCCGCCTTGCTCAGTTGCGTGCACAGCCTCGGGTTGGGTCGCCAGACGGTGATCGACTCGGGAAATGCACCGCTGGTGAGGTCCGGCAACGCCTCGCCGACCATCGATTGCAGGCGCCCCTTGAGCGGCACCAATTGCCCGGCACGCCACAGCGGGCTGACGGCCAGGTACACAGTCACAGTGGCGTCGTCGGTCTTGTCGATCGCCTCGCCGATGTCCAACTCCAGGGTCGGCCCGACCCCGGCCTGCAGGTTGACCGGCAGGCCGTCCGGCAAGGTGCCTTGCAATTGCAGCAGTCGCACCTGGCCGGCGCTGAGGGCCGAAGGATCGACTTCCAACTGGCTGACACCCCAGAACCAAGGGTTGCAGGCCCCGGCAAAATACGCAGCCAGGGCCTCGGCACGCAGCCCTTGCAATTGAAAATGCTGGGGCAGCAATTGCATGCCCTCATGCCAGCACACCGCGTCAGGTAACAGACTCATACGACTCCCTTCGACATCCCAATTCGCCGCGCTGGGCGGCCCGCGGTCACTCAAGGCTGGCTGTCATCGAGCCCCATCATTGACGAGGGTCATCTCCCGACTGTCGAACTTCAGCCAGGCCTGGCGCTGATCGTCCAGCCGAAGCCGGTGGGCTCCGGGAGTGTTATAGCTGGCGAAGACCAAAAGTCCAGCGGCGCGCCGGCCCTCCAACGGAAAGGGTTGGCGGTCGATGAATTGCCCCGGAACCAGCTCCAGCCCCCACACCGACATGAGTTGACGATAGTCGCGCTGGAACTGTTCGCGCTCGGCGAACCATTGGCTGGCGGTGATGCCCGACAGCTGCTTGAGCAGGTCCGGGTCGTTCACCGCGATGAAGTCCACGGCGATCGGCGTGTCGTCATTGGCACGCGGCGCGACGTCCAGGGTCAGGCTGTCCAGGTCGACGCTGGGGGCAAAAAGCGAGCAACCGGTGAGCGCCAGGCTCAAAAGAAATCCGAAAAAAAACCCACGCAAAATGAATCTTCCTTTTCTCAGCGGTCAAAAATTGTTTTTGCTTGCTTTTTTATAGACCTGTTCTAGCGTCTTGGGTAGTTCGACCCACACGGTCGAATGCGCCAGGTTCGTCAAGGGAATGACAGGTTTTCTGCCGTCCATTTGCAACCTGTGGATCAGCAAGGGAATGCGATGAGCGGGACTCCCGATGCATTGCGCCCACACATGCATCGGAGTCGGCCGCCATGGCAGAAAGTACCCAGCACAAGCTCGACAGAGTCCGTCCTCCCCGCGTCCAGATCACCTATGACGTGGAAATCGGCAACGCCATCGAGAAAAAAGAATTGCCACTGGTGGTCGGCATTCTGGCCGACCTCTCAGGCAAGCCACTGGACCCGCTGCCCAAGCTCAATGAGCGGCGCTTTACCGAAATCGATCGGGATAATTTCAACGAGGTGCTCGCCTCCATCTCCCCCCGCGCCACGCTCCAGGTGAACAACACCCTCAGCGGCGACGACAGCAAGCTCAACATCGAACTCAACTTCCGCCACATCGACGACTTCGACCCGGTCAAGGTCGTGGAGCAGGTCACGCCGTTGCGTCGGTTGTTCGAAGCGCGCCAACGCCTGCGGGACTTGCTGACCAAGCTCGACGGCAACGATGACCTGGACAAATTGCTGCGCGACGTGATCGCCAACACCGAAGGTCTGCAGGAGATCAAGTCGGCGCGTCCCCAGGACGTACCGCCAGAGCTGCCCGCCGTGGCCGCCAACGATGACCCTGCCCCGGCCGAACCACAGGCCTGATCGCGCGCTTCATTAAGGGAGATAACACCATGCCTGCTTCATCCAGCGCTCAAACCAGCGAGAGCACGACCCAGACCCTGTCCCTGCTGGACAAGATCATCGCCGAAGGCCGCATGGCCCACGACGACAGCCAGCAAGATTATGCCCGCGACATGCTGGCCGAATTCGCCACCCAGGTCCTCGACGAAGGCATGGCCATCGACAAGGACACCGTGGCGATGATCAATGACCGCATCAGCCAGATCGACCAATTGATCAGCGCCCAGCTCAACGAAGTGCTGCACCACCCTGACCTGCAGAAACTCGAAGCCTCCTGGCGCGGCCTGCACCTGCTGGTGCAAAACACCGAGACCAGCACTCGGCTCAAATTGCGCCTGCTCAACGTCACTCAGAAAGAACTGCAGAACGATCTGGAAAAAGCCGTCGAGTTCGACCAGAGCGCACTGTTCAAGAAGATCTACGAGGAAGAATACGGCACCTTCGGCGGGCACCCGTTCAGCCTGCTGGTGGGTGACTACACCTTTGGCCGGCATCCGCAGGACATCGGCCTGCTGGAAAAGCTCTCGAACGTCGCCGCCGCCGCGCACGCCCCGTTCATTGCTGCCGCCAGCCCGCGGTTGTTCGACATGACCAGCTTCACCGAACTGGCGATCCCCAGGGACCTGTCGAAGATTTTCGAGAGCCAGGAGCTGATCAAGTGGCGCGCCTTCCGTGAAAGCGAAGACTCGCGCTACGTGTCGCTGGTGCTGCCGCACTTCCTGCTGCGCCTGCCGTACGGCCCGGACACGCTGCCGGTGGAAGGCATCAACTACGTCGAAGACGTCAACGGCACGGACCACAGCAAATACCTGTGGGGCAACGCCGCCTGGACCCTGGCGCAACGCATCACCGAAGCCTTCGCCAAATATGGCTGGTGCGCAGCCATTCGCGGGGCCGAGGGCGGTGGCGCGGTCGAAGGCCTGCCGGCCCATACGTTCCGCACCAGTTCCGGGGACCTGTCGCTCAAATGCCCGACCGAAGTGGCGATCACCGACCGTCGCGAAAAAGAACTCAACGACCTGGGCTTCATCTCCCTGTGCCACAAGAAAAACAGCGACGTGGCCGTGTTCTTCGGCGGCCAGACCACCAACAAGGCCAAGGTCTACAACACCAACGAGGCCAACGCCAACGCGCGGATCTCGGCAATGTTGCCGTACGTGCTCGCGGCCTCGCGCTTCGCCCATTACCTGAAGGTGATCATGCGTGACAAGGTCGGCAGTTTCATGACCCGCGACAACGTACAGACCTACCTCAACAACTGGATCGCCGACTACGTGCTGATCAACGACAACGCGCCACAAGAAATCAAGGCGCAGTACCCGTTGCGCGAAGCGCGAGTGGACGTGACGGAAGTGGCCGGCAAGCCAGGGGCCTACAAGGCCACGGTGTTCCTGAGGCCGCACTTCCAGCTGGAGGAGCTGACCGCCTCGATTCGCTTGGTGGCGACATTGCCGCCACCGGTAGCTGCCTGACCGCTTGTGGCTATGTGGCTATGTGGCTATGTGGCTAGGGAGCTTGCTCCCGCTGGGGCGCGAAGCGGCCCTGTTTTTTTAGGGCTGCTGCGCAGCCCAGCGGGAGCAAGCTCCCTCGCCACAGGGGTTCGGCATTCGTTTTTTATAGGGGTATTGGGTACCACCTACTTGTCTTTTTCTGGAGTTCCACACAATGGATGCAATCATTCTCGACCTCGGCGGCGACATCAAGGGCGACAGCCTGCTGGAGGGTTTCACGGACAAGATCGAGGTCATGTCCTACAGCCATAACGTGGCGATGCAGGTCACCAACGACGTCAGCAACTCGGAGCGTACCTCTGGTCGGCCCCATATCGGCGAATTCACCCTGACTAAATTCATCGACAGCTCCACCCCTTCGCTCAACGAGTATTGCTGCGCCGGCAAGCCGATCCCGCAGGCCGTCATCACCATCGGCCGCAACGCCGCCGAAGGCAGCGGCCAGATCATGCCGTTCATCGTCTACACCCTGACCAACGTCGTGCTGTCCAACGTCAGTGTCAGCGGCGGCACCGGCGGCAAACCGGTGGAAACCCTGTCGCTGAACTTCACCAAGATCAAATGGGAGCTCACCGCGCAGAAAGACGACGGCACCAAGGAAGGCACGGCGGGCACGACCTGGGACCTGGCCGCCAACAAAATGACCAAGTAGGGAAACCACGCCCATGGCTGGCTTCGGGCTGCGCCCGCCCCTGTTCGAACGCCTGGCCAGCCCGGCGGACGATACCGGGCGGGCGTTCGACCGACAGGCGTTGCAAGACTCGGTGCATGCCGAACTGTCGCGCCTGTTCAATACCCGACGCGGCCCGCGGGCGCTGACCGAACCGCCGAGCATCCTGGACTACGGCATCGCCGACTGGACCGCGCTGCAACAGCAGCGCAGCGATGACCGCCGCCAACTGACCCGGGAAATCCGCCAGGCCATCACCTGCTTCGAACCTCGCCTGCGCCTGGGCGAGGTCGAGGTCTGCCCGGTGCCGGGCCGTCCGCAGCAACTGTGCATACGGCTGTTGGGCGAGCTGCGCGGCGACCAGCATGCCTGGCCCGTGGTCTTTGTCATCGAGCACGCCGGCGACGGCCTTGAGGTACGACATGAGCGACTCGATTGACCCGCAACTGTTGGACTATTACCAACGCGAACTGACCTGGTTGCGGCACGCCGGGAGCCTGTTCGCCGAGCGCTACCCCAAGGTCGCCCGGCGCCTGGAGTTGTCTCCGGGCGAATGCCCCGACCCGCATGTCGAGCGCCTGCTGGAAGGTTTCGCCCTGTTGGCCGCCCGCTTGCAACGCCGGCTGGACGACGACTACGCCGAATTCAGCGATGCCCTGCTCGAACAGCTTTACCCGTTGGCCATGCGCCCCTTGCCGTCGTGCGCCATCGTGCAGTTCGAACCCGACCCCAGCAAAGGCAACTTGAACGAGGGCTACCCGCTGCCCCGCGACACACCGTTGTTCGTCACTACGGACAAAGGCCAGAGCATTCATTTTCGGACCACCGCCGCCGTGCACCTGTGGCCGGTTGAAATCAGCGAGGCATTGCTGCTGGGCAGCGACGAAACCCAGGCACTGACCGGCGTGGTCCGGGCACGCTCGGCCTTGCGCCTGGAGCTGCGGTGCCTGGGCGAAAGCCAGTGGTCGACGCTGGGAATCGACTCGCTGCGGGTACACCTGGCGGCGTCACCGATCATCAACGCCGGGCTGTACGACCTGCTGGGCGCGCACGCCATCGAGGTCCTGGCCGGTGCGCCGGGCAGCGTGCCGGCGTCGCTGACAGGCTTGCCACAGATCGTCGGCTTCGCCAATGACCAGGTCTTGCTGCCGGATGAAGACGGCGTACATCCCGGCATGCGCCTGCTGGCGGAGTACTTTGCCTTCCCGGATAAATTCGGTTTCTTCGACCTGCCACTGGCCGGCGCCACCAGCGACGGTCCGTCGTTGTACCTGTACATCGTTTTCGACCGCCCTCCCACCAGCCGCCTGCCGCTCCAGGCCAGCGACATCGCCCTGGGCTGCACGCCGGTGATCAACCTGTTTCCCAGGACTTCCGAGCCGCTGCGCCCGGATGGCACCCGCAGCGAGTACCGGTTGGTGGCCGACAGTCATCGGGAAAACAGCGTCGAGATCCACAGCATCCGTGGCATGCGCGCCATGTCCAGCCAGGGCGTGCGCAAAGTGCCGGCCTATTACGGAAGCCAGCATGGCAGCGACCAGACCTGCTATTGGCATGCGCGACGGGTCAGTGGCATGAGCCCGAACCGATTGGGCACCGACTTGATGGTCAGCCTGGTGGACACCCAGTTCGACCCGCTGGCCGAAACCCGCGACTACAGCCTCACCGCCGAACTGCTGTGCACCAACCGCCACCTGGCCCAGAGCCTGCCGGCCGGTACCCCGCTGGGTTTCGAGCGCCCGGGGCCGGTGGCCTGGGCGCGCCTGCGCAACCCACCCAGCCCGCAAAGCCTGCCGCGCCTGGACGGCGAATCGCGCTGGCGGCTGGTGTCGCAATTGACCCTCAACCATTTGTCGCTGGTCGAAGGCCCCCAGGCATTGGACGCACTGAGCGAGATCCTCCAATTGCACAACCTGCGGGACGAGGCCAGCGCCCATCGCCAGATCGAAGGGGTATCGGGGCTGAGTTGCGACCGAGTCATCGCCCATGTCGGCGAAGACGCCTGGCGCGGCTGGCGCAACGGCCTGGAGGTGCGCCTGCAACTGGATCCGCAACACTTCGTCGGTAGCAGCGCCGTGCTGTTCTCCGGGGTACTGGCACAATTCTTTTCCCTTTACGCCACCGCCAATCGCTTCGTGCGCACCGTGCTGGTCCAGTCCGACAAGGAGGTGAAGACATGGCAACCCCAAGCCGGCAAACCCCTGGTGCTCTGAACCTGAGCCAGCGCCTGCGGCGCGACCCGCAACGTTTCGAATGGCTCCAGGCCTTGCTGTTGCTCGAACGTGAACATCCCCAGGCCGAGCCCCTGGGCAGCGGCACCGCGCCGCACGCCGAAGCCTTGCGTCTGCGCGGGCCCTTGACGCCGCTGTTCGCCGCCAGCGAAGTGGAAAGCCTGGGCCAGGAACCCGGCCTGCCGCCAACCCTGACCACGCCGATTTTCGGCCTCGGCGGCCCCGACGGCCCGTTGCCCTACGCCTACCAGGAATGGCTGCAACAACGAGCCCGGGCGAAGGATCATGCTCCCGCGGAATTCCTCGACCTGTTCCAGCATCGCCTGCTCAGCCTGCTTTACAAGGTGATGCGCAAACATCGCATCGCCTTGGGTTTCACTGCCCCGGGATCGTCCGCCGTACACGCGCAACTGCGGGCGTTGACCGGCCTGCTACCCAAGGCCTTGCAGGAGCGCCAGGCCGCCCCCGACTCGGCGGTACTGGCCTGCACCGCGCTGTACGCCGATGGCCGGCGCTCCCTGGACGGGTTCGCGGCGATTGTCCGTGAACAGTTCGGGCTGCCCGTGGAGCTGACGGCCTACGAAGGTGGCTGGCGTGAAATCCCGCCGGCCAGCCGCAGCCGCTTGCCACCGGGCGGGCGCAACCTGTGCCTGGGCCGCAACGCGGTGGCCGGCAGCCACGTCTGGGACGAACATGCCGGCGTGCGCCTGACCCTCGGCCCGCTGACCACGGACCAGGCCAGCGGACTGCTGCCCAACGGCGAAACCCATCCGCTGCTCGCCAGCCTCTACGCCCTGTACTTCGGCCCCGACCTGGATTGCACCCTGGTGCTGCTGATCCGCGGCGCCGGCCCGCTGCAACTGGACCGCCAGGCAGCGCCACGGCTGAACTGGAACGGTGGCCTGCAACACCAGACGACCCTCGCCGTGCAGCGGATCGAAACCCGCCTTCGTCAGCCGGAGATTGCCTGAAATGGAACTGGCCAGCCTGATCGGACGCCTCAACCCGGACAACCGCCGCGCCCTGGAACGGGCCGCGCAACGTTGCATGCAGCGCAGCCATCACTACGTGGAAATCGAGCACCTGCTGTTGGAACTGCTCGACATCGAGGGCGGTGATTTTGCCTGCCTGCTGCCACGTTTCGGTCTGGAGCGTGACGCGGTGGCAACGGAAACCAACAAGGCACTGGACCTGTTCAAATCCGGCAGCACCCGCACACCCGCCTTATCGGCGCAAACCATCGGCCTGTTGGAAGACGCTGTGGTCCAGGCCAGTGTGCTGGGCCTGGACAGCATCCGCTCCGGGCTGTTGCTGCTGGCCCTGCTGGACCGTGATGAGCGCCGCAGCCTGCTGCTCAACAGCGCCTCGTCGTTGCTGCGCATTCCCCGCGACGCCCTGCGCGCCCATCTCTTGGAGTGGACCGAAAGCTCCCGTGAACATGTCGGTGGCGTGCGCCCGGCCAAACCCGGCGAGCCTCCCCAGAAACAAGACCCGGTGCTGGACCAGTACACCCAGGACTTGACCGCCGACGCCCGGGCCGGACGCATCGACCCCATCGTCGGTCGCGACGGCGAGATCCGCCAGTGCATCGATATCCTGCTCCGGCGCCGGCAGAACAACCCGATCCTGGTGGGCGCACCCGGCGTCGGCAAGACTGCGGTGGTGGAAGGCCTGGCCCTGCGTATCGCCGCTGGGGATGTGCCGCCGTCGTTGCAGGAAGTCACCCTGCGCGTACTCGACCTGGGCCTGTTGCAGGCCGGTGCCGGCGTCAAAGGTGAATTCGAACAGCGCCTCAAAGGCGTGATCGACGCGGTACGCAGTGCCGAAAAGCCGATCATCCTGTTTATCGACGAAGCCCATACGCTGATCGGCGCCGGCGGTGCGGAAGGCGGCAGCGACGCGGCCAACCTGCTCAAACCGGCCCTGGCCCGGGGCGAACTGCGCACCTTGGCCGCCACAACCTGGCTGGAGTACAAAAAATATTTCGAGAAAGACCCGGCCCTGGCCCGCCGCTTCCAACTGGTGCAGGTCGAAGAACCGGACGAACTTACCGCTGTGGAAATGCTCCGCGGCGTCGCGAGCAAACTGGAACAGCACCACGGCGTGCAGGTGCTGGACGCGGCCATCCACGAGGCGGTGAAGCTGTCCCACCGCTACATCTCCGGGCGACAGTTGCCGGACAAAGCCATCAGCGTGCTCGACACCGCCTGCGCCCGGGTCGCCCTCGGCCAGCACGACGTGCCGCCGCCGCTGGAAAGCCTGCGCCATCGGCAGAATAGCCTCAAGGACGAGGTCGAACGCCTGCGCCGGGAACAGGCCACCGGGCTGGATCATCGCGAGCGCATCACGCTGCTCGAAGCCGAATCGACCAGCAACGTGCAAGCCATCCGCGAGCTGGAAACCCGCTGGGGCGAAGAGCGCGAAGCCGTGCGCGAATTGCTCGACACCCGACGCGAACTGCTTACCCTGAGCGAACGCGCCGACAGTGAAAAAGCCGACACCGAGATCGATAACCGCATCGACCACTTGGCCGCCGAACTGCTGCGTCTGGAGGCCGGCCTCGATGCCATTCGCCAGGACGATCCGCTGGTGCCCGAACAGGTGGACAGCAAGACCGTCGCCGCCGTGATTGCCGGCTGGACGGGTATTCCGGTGGGCAAGATGCTCGCCGACGAAGCCCACGCCGTGCGCACCCTCGGCCAGCGCATGGGCCAGCGGGTCATGGGCCAGAGCACAGCGCTGAACACCATTGCCCAACGCCTGCAAGCCTACCGCGCCGGCCTCACCGACCCACAGAAACCGGTCGGGGTGTTCCTGCTGGTGGGCCCCACCGGCGTGGGCAAGACCGAAACCGCCTACGCCCTGGCCGACGCCTTGTACGGCGGTGAACGCAACCTGATCAGCATCAACCTCTCGGAGTACCAGGAAGCCCACACCGTCAGCCAACTCAAAGGCGCCCCACCCGGCTACGTCGGCTACGGCAGCGGCGGCGTGCTCACCGAAGCGGTGCGGCGCAAACCCTATTCCGTGGTGCTGCTGGATGAAATCGAAAAGGCCCACCCGGATGTGCTCGAAGCCTTCTACAACGTCTTCGACAAAGGCCTGATGGAAGACGGCACCGGCCTGGTGGTGGACTTCAAGAACACCGTGATGCTCGCCACCAGCAACGTCGGCGCTGAGCTGTTGCTGGATACGCCTAGCGCGCAACTGGGCAGCGACGCCTTCAACGAAGCCTTGCACAAAGTGCTGCTGCAAGCGTTCCGCCCGGCGTTTTTGGCGCGCATGACCGTGGTGGCGTACCGACCGCTGGATGAAGCGACGCTGGAGGGGATTGTGCTGGCGAAGCTGGAAAAATTGCGCGGGCGCTACAAGGCTGCGACGGGCAAGCAGTTCGAATTCGATGCGGGGATCGTCAAGGCTGTTCTCGCCAAGTGCAGTGCGGCTGGAGCAAGGGATGTCGAGAATGTGTTGATGACGCAGGTGACGGGCAAGTTGGCGGAGTGGGTGTTGGAGTGAATTGCCCCCCCGACTTGCATAATCATTTCCAACTGAATGGAGATAATCGCCATGACTGAAAAGGAGTTTCTCAACGTTGTACTACAGGCGGCCGGCGTTCACCCAGACGACTTTTCGGGTGCACCCGATCAGTTCACCAAAGGCTGGACATCGCATGCGCACTGGGAAACCGCTGCGCAGGTCGAGATTGCCCATCACTTGAAACGAGCCTACGTAACTGAAGCCAAACTCAGAGAGATCTATTACCCGGCGCCCTACTATCCAGAGCAGGTGGATTTTTATTTCGAGCTCGACGGCAGCTCCTATGCAGTGGAGATCAAAGTGGAAGGCGTCACTGGAAATTTTGCCGGTAAAAACCTTCAAGAGGCGATCACCCGCGATGTTCACAAGCTACACGGTTTCAATGCCGACCATCGCTGGGTTGTGATCATCGCTGTCACACAAAAAAACCGTAATTTACTGGAAATGACTTTAAATCGCGGCGACTCCTGGATTTGCGACGCGGAGGGTTCTTTCATCGCTTATCTCTGCAACATCGATACCTACCCCCATGGGCTTCCTATCAGTCGAACCAAGGAGCTGAGTGCGCCGTATAACTTCATCACTAAGCATTACAGTTGAATGACTGTCAGTCTTCATTCAATCCGACTCACGAATTCGTATGCTTCGAGGCCCTGAATGCCCCGCTCCACCGACAGCAACACCACCCTCTTCCTCACCGCCACCTCGCTGTCGGCGCTGTACCCTGAATCGCTGTCCGGCGAAGAACGCCTCAACGCCCTGGGTTCGCACATGCTCAACGGCGTCAACGACGGCGCCTCGCTGGACCTCACGACGGCCGTCGCCAGCCATGTGACCACCACGCTGCACAAGGACGCCTTGCTGCGCCCGCTGGATTGGTTGGTGGCCGAAATCCGCCAACTGCCGGCCGACGCCACCGCCGAACGCTATCAACTCCTGCTCCGGCCCTGGCTCTGGTGGCTGAGCCTGGCCAGCAACAACCGCGTGTTCCAGAACCTTGCCACCTCGGACATCGTCACCACGATTTTCAAGGCCCATGGTTTCACCGACTTCCAGCTCAAGCTCACCGGCAGCTACACCCCGCGCGAATACTGCGTGCAGTACGGCGAAACCGACCTGGCCTTCGTCTCGCGCCTGTTGGAAGAAGATGGGATCTTCTGGTTTTTCACCCACGAAGAAGGCACCCACACGCTGGTCCTGGCCGACAGCAACGACGCCTTCGCACCGATTCCCAACGGGCCGACGGTGAACTACCTCGGGCAGCGAATCGGCGAGCGGGAACTGCACGGCATCCGCTCCGGGCAAGTGTGCCTGCAAGCGGTGGCCGGGGTTTACCAGGCGACCGACTATGAATTCACCACCCCAACGACATCGCTCTACAGCCAGGCCGAAGCCGTGGCCGGGCCAAGTTCGGTGTACGAACACCCGGGCGGCTACACCGCCAAGGCCCAGGGCGACGCGTTGACCAAACAGCGGGTGGACGGCCTGCGCAGCCAGGAGCAACGTTTTGTCGGCGAAAGCGATTGCCGCTGGCTGGTGCCGGGATACTGGTTCACCCTCGCCGGCCATGAAGACACGACACTGAATATCGATTGGGTCGTGACCTCGGTCAGCCACGAAGCCAGCCACGACAGCTATCGCAACCGCTTCGAAGCGATCCCCAAGGCCACGGTCTATCGACCGCCCCGCCTCACGCCAAAACCCCGCATGCACACCCAGACAGCGCTGGTGGTGGGCAAGGCCGGCGAAGAAATCTGGACCGATGAATATGGCCGGATCAAATTGCAGTTCCCCTGGGACCGCACCGGCAAGAACGACGAGACGTCATCGTGCTGGGTCCGCGTGGTCTTGCCGTGGAGCGGCAAAGGCTTTGGCATGCAATTCGTGCCGCGCATCGGCCAGGAAGTCATCGTGACCTTCATCGACGGCGATCCGGACCGTCCCCTGGTCACCGGCTGCGTCTACAATGGCGACAATGCCCTGCCCTACGCGCTGCCGGCGAACCAGACCCAGTCCGGGATCAAGACCCAATCGTCCAAGGGCGGCGGCGGTTTCAACGAGTTGCGTTTCGAAGACAAGAAGGACGCCGAAGAGGTGTTTCTCCAGGCCCAGAAAGACTTCAACATCAACGTGCTCAACGACACCACCGCCACCGTCGGTCACGACGAAACCCTCACGGTGCAGAACGCCCGCACCCGTACGGTAAAGGATGGCGACGAAACCGTGACCCTGGAGAAAGGCAAGCGCAGCGTGACCATCCAGACCGGCAGCGACAGCCTCGATGTGAAGGACACCCGCACTGTCACCGTGGGCTCGGACCAGACCCACAGCACAGGCGGCAACTACGAGCACAAGGTCACTGGCAATTACAGCCTGACGGTGGACGGCAACCTGACCATCAAGGTCAGCGGCACCCTGACCCTGCAAAGCGGCGGCAGCTTTGCGATCAAGAGCGGCGCCGACCTGGCCGCCCAGGCCAGCACGTCCATCAGCCAGAAAGCCGGCACAGCCCTGAGCAACCAGGCCGGTACCTCGCTGGAAAACAAAGCCGGCACCACCCTGACCAATGACGCCGGCATCAGCCTGGTGAACAAGGCGGCGGCCGAACAGACCGTGGACGGCGGCGGCATGCTGACCATCAAGGGCGGCCTGGTGAAGGTCAACTGACAGGAACCTACCGATGGCCTCGAAGAGACTCGACGTGGAACGTGGCGACAGCCAACTGAGCGGGCAACTGGTCGACGGCCAGCTCGACGGCCCGCTGCAGATCGAAGAAGCCCAACGCCCGCAAGCAAAACTCAACTACAGCCAAGGTGAACTGCAAGGCACCAGCACCCTGTATCACCCCAATGGCAAGGTCTCGGCGGTACTGCCGTTCGTGAAAGGCAAACTGCAAGGTGTGGCGAGCTTCTACGCGGCCGAAGGCGGGTTGCAACGCCAGGCCACGTATCGCCGTGGGTTGCTGCACGGCGAGGCGAACAACTACTTTCCCGACGGACAACTGGCCGAAGCCGAGGTCTATCGCGACGGCGTGCGCGACGGCCGCTATCGCCGCCTGCACCCCAACGGCAACCCGGCGGTCGAAGCGCGCTACCTCAATGGCCAACTGCTGGAACCAGCCCAGGCCTACGCCGAAGACGGCCGGCCGCTGGACGCCGAAGGCAAGCCAATCTCCCGGGTGCGCTGGTGGTTCAGGCGCTGGAATGATCCGGCGCAGGCATAAACTGGGGACTGGTTCCTGCAGCCGCCTCGCTCCCACAGGGAATGCTGTTCACCTAAGGTTTGTTTAATTCACTGTGGCGAGGGAGCGTGCTCCCGCTTGAGTGCGAAGCACTCACAAAAATGGGCCTGCTGCGCAGTCCAGCGGGAGCAAGCTCCCTCGCCACGGGGTCATCTACGGTCTTAAGTAACCTACATAGCCTCCCACAGGGATCTTGGTGTTACTCAGGGAATCAACATCTGCACCTGCCCTGGCACCACGATCTTGATCACTCCGGCCCAGGTACACATCAAGGTGCTGTTAGCATCGATGGCCGGCATGTTGCCCAGCAACAGGGTCGGGGCGCCGCCGGGGATCCATGGCGCCGCGGTGGCCGGGATGCAGGGCATGGGGGTCAGCACGCCGAGTGCCGCCGCGGTGGCGGCGGCCACGGTCGGGTTCGCCAGGCTCATGCACATGCCAAACGTGGTGATGTTCACCAGCGGGATGTGGTCCATGATGTTCGCCGCCGGCATCCCGCCGGTCAGCAGGCGATTGACCGGCAGCACATTGAGCACCGCCGGGGCAGCGCCGAAGCTGCATTGCAAGGTCGCGGTGCCACAGACTTGCGGGCATCCCATCGCGGTTGCTCCATTGAAAGCGACAGATTCCAGAACCTTAGCTCGCCCATCCTCGACGCGCACGCCGCAATGCATCAAGCCCACTGATTATCCTGCAACACGCTAACCTATAAGACCCTGGCGTGCTTGTGACGCCTCCCGCGCGCCATTAGATTAGCCAATGATCGATGGCCTCCAAAATAAGCAGAAGGGATAAGCATGGCGTTTACTGATCAGTCCACCCGCGTGCGCGACGGTGAAGAACTCGATGCCAACCTGATCGACCCGTACCTCAAGGCCCACATTCCCGGCCTGACCGGCGTGCCCCGGATCAGCCAGTTTCCCGGTGGCGCGTCGAACCTGACCTACCTGCTGGAATACCCCGAGCAGGAATTCGTCCTGCGCCGTCCGCCGTTCGGCCACAAGGCCAAGTCCGCCCACGACATGGGCCGCGAGTTCCGCATCCTCAATCAGCTGCGCGAGGCATTCCCCTATTGCCCGAAGGCCTACGTGCACTGCACCGACGAGTCAGTGATGGGCGCCGAGTTCTATGTAATGGAACGGGTCAAGGGCATCATCCTGCGCTCAGACCTGCCGCCGGAACTGGGTTTCGACGCCGCCCGCACCGAAGCGCTGTGCAAGAGCTTCATCGACCGGCTCGTCGAGCTGCACCGTGTCGACTACAACGCCTGCGGCCTGGCCGACCTGGGCAAGCCCGAAGGCTACGTGGCCCGACAGATCCGCGGCTGGAGCGACCGCTACGAAAAAGCCCTGACCCCGGATGCGCCGAAATGGGAGACGGTCAAGGCCTGGCTCAACGACAAGATGCCCGCCGACCACCCTACGTCGAGCATCGTCCACAACGACTACCGCTTCGACAACGTGATCCTCGACCCCGAGAACCCGATGCAGATCATCGGCGTGCTGGACTGGGAGCTGACCACGATCGGCGATCCGTTGATGGACCTGGGCAACAGCCTCGCCTACTGGATCGAGGCCGACGACCCGGCGCCGGTGCAACTGATGCGCCGCCAGCCAAGCCACGCCCCTGGCATGCTGACCCGCCGCGAGTTCGTCGATTACTACGCCGAACGCGCCGGGATCCGCATCGACAACTTCGACTTCTATTACACCTACGGCCTGTTCCGCCTGGCCGGCATCGTCCAGCAGATCTACTACCGCTTCTTCCACGGCCAGACCCAGGACAAACGCTTCGCGCAGTTCGTTCAGATGAACAAGCTGCTGGAGCAGATGAGCCTGCAGGTCATCAGCAAATCCACGCTCTGAGCGCACCTATAACAAGGAAACAGCATGTCCAAGACCCAGTTGTTCGACCTCGACGGTAAAATCGCTTTCGTTTCCGGCGCCAGCCGCGGCATCGGCGAAGCCATCGCCAAACTGCTGGCCCAGCAAGGCGCGCATGTGATCGTTTCCAGCCGCAAGCTCGACGGTTGCCAACACGTGGCCGACGCCATCATCGCCGCCGGCGGCAAGGCCACCGCCATCGCCTGCCACATCGGTGAAATGGAGCAGATCAGCCAGGTATTCGCGAGCATCCGCGAACAGTTCGGACGCCTGGACATCCTGGTCAACAACGCCGCCACCAACCCGCAATTCTGCAACGTCCTGGACACCGACCTGGGTGCGTTCCAGAAAACCGTGGACGTGAACATCCGCGGCTACTTCTTCATGTCGGTGGAAGCCGGCAAGCTGATGCGCGAGAACGGCGGCGGCAGCATCATCAACGTGGCGTCGATCAACGGCATCTCGCCGGGGATCTTCCAGGGCATCTACTCGGTGACCAAGGCTGCGGTGATCAACATGACCAAAGTCTTCGCCAAGGAGTGCGCGCAATTCGGCATCCGCTGCAACGCCCTGCTGCCGGGCCTGACCGACACCAAGTTCGCCTCGGCCCTGGTCAAGAACGACGCCATCCTGAAAACCGCCCTGGCGCAGATCCCCCTCAAGCGCGTGGCCGACCCGAGCGAAATGGCCGGCGCTGTGCTGTACCTGGCCAGCGATGCGTCGAGCTACACCACGGGTGTGGCGTTGAATGTGGACGGTGGGTTCCTGTCCTGAGGATGGAAACCTTTGTGGGAGCGGGCTTGCTCGCTCCCACATGGCATTGTAGTGACGACGAACAAATGAATATTTATTCCAACATTTGCAATTAGAGAATATTTATTCCATAAATAGCCCTTCTGAAAATAACAATTCAAAGGGCTCTTCCTCATGCGTGAACTCGGCATCGGTCTGATTGGCACCGGCTTCATGGGCCGTGCCCATGCCTTGGCGTTCCACAATGCCAAGGCGGTGTTCGACCTCCCCCTGAACCTGACGCTGGCGGCCCTGGTCGACGCCGATCCTCAGCGTGCCCGGCAGTGCGCCCAGAGCTGGGGGTTCGAAACGGCCCATAGCGACTGGCAACAACTGATTGACGACCCCAAGGTCAACCTGATCGCCATCACCACTCCCAATCACCTGCACTTCCCGATGGCCATGGCGGCGTTGGCGGCGGGCAAGCCGGTCTATTGTGAAAAACCCCTGGCGGTGTCCCTGGAGCAGGCCGAGCAGATGCGCCAGGCGGCCAAGGCGGCCGGGGTGGTGACGCGGGTCGGCTACAACTACCAGCACAACCCGATCATTCAACGGGCGCGGGACATGATCCAGCGCGGCGAACTGGGACAGATCATCAGTTTCCAGGGCGAATTCAGCGAAGACTTCATGGCCAACCCCGCCTCGCCGTGGTCATGGCGCTGCGAAGCGGCCCACGCCGGCGGCGCACTGGCGGACCTGGGCAGCCACTTGCTGGCCATGGCCCGGCACTTGTTGGGCGATGTCGAGGCGGTGTGCGCCGACAGCCAGACCGTGCACAGCCAACGGCCTGCCAGCGCGGGCAATGCCGAACAACGTGCCATCGCGGTGGACGACCAGGTCCACGCGTTGCTGCGTTTCGCCAATGGCGCCCGGGGCACGGTGAGCAGCAGTTGGCTCAAGCACGGCTACAAAAACCACCTGAGCTTCGAGATCAGCGGCACCCTCGGCACCCTGGCGTTCGATCAGGAACGGCTGAATGAACTGCGCGTGTGTCGCGTCGGCCAGCCAGGTTTCCAGCGCCTGCTGGCCGGCCCGGATTTGCCGGGCTACGCCGCGTTTAGCCCGGCCGCCGGGCACCAGTTGGGGTACAACGAATTGAAGACCCTGGAGGTGCAGGAACTGGTCATGACGCTTGCAGGCGAAGGCGGCAGCGGCACGGACTTCGAAGAGGCCTGGGAAGTGGAGCGGCTGGCGGCGGCGATTCGGGTGGCGGCGCGGGAGCAGCGTTGGGTGAAGGTCAGCGAGCTATAACCCCTCACTTCAGTACCCCCTGTTTGGTCCGGGGACATGGTTAACACTCCCCTGTGGCGAGGGAGCTTGCTCCCGCTGGGTTGCGCAGCAACCCCAAAGAGACTGAAGGCTGAATGCGATCACCCTGACACACCCGGGTGAATGGTTTTGGGGCTACTTCGTAGCCCAGCGGGAGCAAGCTCCCTCGCCACAGGTGTCCAACTTCAATTTTGGGTTTGCCACTCAACCAACCGCGCCGCCAGCGCCTTGGCCTGGCTCGCCACGTCGGTCACCGCGGTGCTTTCCCACCATTCAATGCCTCCCCTGTGGCGAGGGAGCTTGCTCCCGCTGGGTTGAGCAGCAACCCAAAGAGACTGAATGCTGAATGCGACCACCCTGACACACCCGGGTGAATGGTTTTGGGGCTACTTCGTAGCCCAGCGGGAGCAAGCTCCCTCGCCACAGGTGTCCAACTTCAATTTTGGGTTTGCCACTCAACCAACCGCGCCGCCAGCGCCTTGGCCTGGCTCGCCACGTCGGTCACGGCGGTGCTTTCCCACCACATCCCCCGCAACGGCGGCCCCATGGCGAACAGCCGCTGGGCGGGGGCCCCTTGGGCGTCCAGCACCGCACCGTCAGGCCGGACGGCAATGCCCAGGGCCAGCGGCCCCGGCTGGATCAGACCGCGAGCCAGCAACTGCTGCGGCAACGGTCGCGCCACGCGGCGCCAGTCATATTCAATACCGCTGGAGTTGATCAGCGCCGCGCCCTGCACCACGGTCAGCTCAGCCTCACCCCGACGGCGGATGCGGATACCCACCGTGCCCTCGGCGGACACCGCCAGCCCCTTGAACGATGCCGCCTGGATCCGCAACCGTCCTTCTTCATGCAGACGCGCCACCAGTTCGGCGCTCAGCGGTGGCGAACGATGGTGGTGGCTCTCCCACCATGGCCGTACATGCCGGACGAACTGCCGGCGTTGCACATCGCTGGCCTGGCTCCACAAGCGCCCGATGTGGGCGCGCACCGTGTCCAGCGGCGCCTGCCAATCGATCCCTTGGGCCTGGGCCTGACGGCATTGCTCGCGCAGGGCCCGCATCAACTGAAGTGGCGACCGCAGGCTGTGATCGTCGGCGAGGAAATCCACCCAGGCGGGTGGCTGGCGGCGCACATGAGGCAACAAACCATGACGGGAAAACACTTCGATCGGGCCACGGTGCCCGGCCTGCTCCAGGGACACCACGGCATCGACCATGGTCAGCCCCGAGCCGATGATCAGCACCGTGGACTGCGGATCAAGCAGGCGCATCGCAGCCACATCCCAAGGGTCCAGGGCTGCGGCATTCAAGCCGCTGGATTCGGTTTGCGGGGTGCGTGCCGCCGGGAACATGCCGGTGGCCAGCACCGCGAAACGGCCACGTAAGAGTTGGCCGTCGTCCAGCGTCACCATCACGGCATCGTCGGCAACCCGTAGGTCCACGGCCTCCCCACGCACGTGCTCGGCAGTCGAACCGTTTCGTGCGCCCAACTCGCGAGCCTCGGCCAGCCGTTGTTGCACATAGAGGCCAAACATCCCCCGGGGCGGGAACAACTCGCTGACCGGTACATGCTGCTGATCCGACTCGGGCCAGCCGCCAGCCTCGATGAATGCGGTGAGCCATTGGGTCAGGTCGTCGGCGTTGTCCGGGTCGACGCTCATGCGCGCCGCGTTGCCGTTCAAGGTGTGCCCCAGCTCCACGGCACTGTAGGCCTCGCCCCGACCCAACTCAACGCGCGGTTCGACGATCATTACCTCGCGTCGGCCCGGCAGGCGCAGCAACTGCGCGGCCAGCATGGCACCGCTCAGGCCACCGCCGATGATCAGGATATCGGCTTGGCGGGTGAGGCTGCTCGTCTGTCGATCCAACGCTGTGTCCATGCCGCTCTCCAGGGATCAAATCACCACATTGCGTACGAATCTCGCCGCCACCGGCCCATCGTTGCGATAGGCATGGGGCTGGTTGCTGGCGAACATGAAAAACTCCCCGGCACCAATCCGGCGTTCCTCACTGCCCAACAGCAGCGTCAGGCAGCCCTCGAAGACATAAAGCTGCTCGCTCCAACCGTCGGCGTCGGGTTCGCAATGGTAATGCTCGCCGGGCTCCAGGCGCCATTCCCAGAGTTCGACTTCGCGGCTGGCGGTGGCTTTTGCCAGCAATACGGCTTTGCTGCCCGCGATGGTGCCGGCCCAGGCCAGCTCGTTGATGCGGCTCGGATCGCGGGCGTCGGGCGCCTGGATCAAGTCGCTGAAGGCTACGTCGAGGGCTTCGGCCACCCGGTCCAGGGTGGTCAGGCTGACGTTCTTTTCCCCGGCCTCGATGGCCACCAGCATGCGCCGGCTGACCCCGGACAATTCCGCCAGCGCGGTCTGGCTGAGCTGCGCGGCATGGCGCAGACGACGGATGTTCTGGCTGACGTGTTGCAGGACGGAAGCCCGCTGGCCGGATTCTTTGTGCACTATATTGCTCACATGGTAGGGCTGCGCATTATACTGCCCAACTTCGGGCGCATTGTGCGTCCGCCTCAAGTGGCGCGCAAGGTCATGGCATCGGTGAATTCCCCTCAAGCTTCCTCCCGTTTCTCAAGGTTCAGCAAGGCCGAATGCGTGCTGGTGCTGATCACCATGATCTGGGGTGGGACCTTCCTGCTGGTGCAGCACGCCATGACGGTCAGCGGGCCGATGTTTTTCGTTGGCCTGCGCTTTGCCGCCGCGGCCGTGTTTGTCGCGCTGTTTTCCTGGCGGCATCTGCGGGACCTGACCCTCTTCGAACTCAAGGCCGGCTGCTTTATCGGCGTGGCGATCATGCTCGGCTACGGCCTGCAGACCGTCGGCCTGCAAACCATCCCCAGCAGCCAATCGGCGTTCATCACCGCGCTTTACGTGCCATTCGTGCCCTTGCTGCAATGGCTGGTGTTGGGCCGTCGACCGGGCTTGATGCCAAGCATCGGCATCATGCTGGCGTTTACCGGGTTGATGCTGGTGTCGGGCCCGGCCGGAGCCTCGCTGAACTTCAGCCCCGGTGAAATCGCCACGTTGATCAGCGCCATCGCGATTGCCGCCGAAATCATCCTGATCAGCGCCTATGCCGGCCAGGTCGATGTGCGCCGGGTAACCGTGGTGCAACTGGCAAGCACCGCGGTGCTGGCGTTTCTGATGGTGGTGCCGACCCAGGAAGCGATCCCGGCGTTCTCCTGGCTGCTGCTGGTCAGCGCCGTTGGCCTGGGAGCCGCCAGTGCAGCCATTCAGGTGGCGATGAACTGGGCGCAGAAAAGTGTCTCGCCCACCCGCGCCACGCTGATCTATGCCGGCGAGCCGGTGTGGGCCGGCATTGTCGGGCGCCTGGCGGGCGAACGGTTGCCGGCGATTGCCTTGTTCGGCGCGGCGCTGATCGTCGCGGCGGTGATTGTCAGTGAGTTGAAGACCCGCAACAAAGACACCATCCCAGTCGATGAAGGGCTTGAACAGGAAGGTTGAGGCCGGCCAGCAATCCATTGTTCGCCGAAAAAACCACCACCCTCGACAGTGGCCATCCCGACATTGACGGCGCGTGCAAGGTCATCTGGAACCCTGCAAGGTCGGAAAACCCCACCTACCTTGTAGGATTCTGCGACACCCTCGCGGTTGGTGATCGGGAATACGCCACGTATGATCCCCACAACCTCCCGCCGAATAGAAGCCTATGTCACTGATAGTTCTATTGCTTTTGCCCTTCATCGGCAGCTGTGTCGCGGCGCTGCTGCCGCATAACGCCCGTAACGCCGAATCCCTGCTGGCCGGCCTCGTCGCCCTGGCCGGCACGGTTCAGGTGGCCTTGCTGTACCCGCAGATCGCCGACGGCGGTGTGATCCGTGAGCACTACACCTGGTTGCCCAGCCTGGGCCTGGACTTCGTGCTGCGCCTGGACGGGTTCGCCTGGCTGTTTTCGTTGCTGGTGCTGGGCATCGGCACGCTGGTGTCGCTGTATGCCCGCTACTACATGTCGCCGGACGATCCGGTGCCGCGCTTCTTCGCCTTCTTCCTGGCGTTCATGGGCGCCATGCTCGGGCTGGTGATCTCCGGCAACCTGATCCAGATGGTGTTCTTCTGGGAACTGACCAGCCTGTTCTCCTTCCTGTTGATCGGCTACTGGCACCACCGCGCCGACGCTCGGCGCGGTGCCTATATGGCGTTGATGGTGACCGGTGCCGGCGGGCTTTGCCTGTTGGCCGGGGTGATGCTGCTCGGCCATGTGGTGGGCAGCTATGAGCTGGACAAGGTCCTGGCCGCCGGCGACCTGATACGTGCCCATGGCCTCTACCCCATCCTGTTGCCGCTGATCCTGATCGGCGCCCTGAGCAAAAGCGCGCAATTCCCTTTCCACTTCTGGCTCCCTCACGCCATGGCTGCTCCGACGCCGGTGTCGGCGTACCTGCACTCGGCGACCATGGTCAAGGCCGGGGTGTTCCTGCTGGCGCGGCTGTGGCCGTCGCTGTCGGGTAGCGAAGAGTGGTTCTACATCGTCGGCGGCGCAGGCGCCTGTACGTTGCTGCTAGGCGCCTACTGCGCGATGTTCCAGAACGACCTCAAGGGCCTGCTGGCCTATTCCACCATCAGCCACCTCGGGCTGATCACCCTGCTGCTGGGCCTGAACAGTCCGCTGGCGGCCGTGGCGGCGGTGTTTCATATCCTCAACCACGCCACGTTCAAGGCCTCGCTGTTCATGGCCGCCGGGATCATCGACCACGAAAGCGGCACCCGGGATATCCGCAAACTCAGTGGCCTCGTGCGGCTGATTCCGTTCACCGCGACCCTGGCCATGGTCGCCAGCGCAGCGATGGCCGGGGTACCGCTGCTCAATGGTTTCCTGTCCAAGGAAATGTTCTTCGCCGAGACCGTGTTCATTTCTGCCACGGCCTGGGTCGAACTGGCGCTGCCGATCATCGCCACCATCGCCGGGACCTTCAGCGTCGCCTACTCCTTGCGGTTCACCGTGGATGTGTTCTTCGGCCCCGCCGCCACCGACCTGCCCCATACCCCCCACGAACCACCGCGCTGGATGCGCGCCCCAGTGGAATTGCTGGTGTTCACCTGCCTGGTGGTGGGGATCTTTCCGGCCCAAGTGGTCGGCTCGTTGCTCGCGGCAGCCGCGTTGCCGGTGGTGGGCGGCACGCTGCCTGAATACAGCCTGGCGATCTGGCACGGCCTGAACGCACCGATGATCATGAGCCTGGTGGCCATGTCCGGCGGTATCGTGCTGTACCTGCTGCTGCGCAATCAGTTCCGGCAAGGCCACATCAAGCACCCGCCGTTCATTGGCCGGCTCAGTGGCAAGCGACTGTTCGAGCGTTGCCTGGTGTTGATGATGCGCCAGGGGCGGCGCCTGGAACGACGGATCAGCACCCGCCGCCTGCAGGCCCAATTGTTCTGGCTGGTCCTCGCTGCGGTGCTTGCCGGGCTGATTCCGATGCTGCACAGCACATTGGTCTGGGGCGACCGGCCGAAGATCCCCGGTTCCATCGTCTTCGTCAGCTTGTGGTTGCTGGCCATCGCCTGTGCCCTGGGCGCGGCGTGGCAGGCCAAGTATCACCGGCTCGCGGCCCTGACCATGGTCAGCGTCTGCGGCCTGATGACCTGCGTGACCTTCGTCTGGTTCTCCGCCCCCGACCTGGCCTTGACGCAACTGGTGGTGGAAGTGGTGACCACCGTGCTGATCCTGCTGGGCCTGCGCTGGCTGCCACGGCGGATCGAGGACGTCTCGCCGCTGCCCAACAGCGAGCGGCGCGCGCGCATCCGGCGCCTGCGGGACTTGCTGCTGTCCATCGCGGTGGGCGGCGGCATGGCGTTGCTCTCCTACGCCATGCTGACGCGGCAGACGCCCAACGACATTTCTTCGTTCTACCTCAGTCGCGCCCTGCCCGAAGGCGGTGGCAGCAATGTGGTGAACGTGATGCTGGTGGACTTCCGCGGCTTCGACACCCTGGGGGAAATCACCGTGCTGGTGGCGGTGGCCCTGGCGGTGTTCGCCCTGCTGCGGCGTTTCCGCCCACCTAAGGAAAGCATGCAGCTACCGGCGCAACAGCGTCTGCTGGCGCCGGACGTGGTCACCGACCTGGTCAACCCGCGCCATGCCAGCGACACCGCATTGGGCTTCATGATGGTGCCGTCGGTGCTGGTGCGCCTGCTGCTACCAATCGCCCTGGTGGTGTCGTTCTACCTGTTCATGCGCGGCCACAACCAACCGGGCGGTGGCTTCGTCGCCGGGCTGGTGATGTCGGTGGCGTTCATCCTGCAGTACATGGTCGCCGGTACCCAGTGGGTCGAGGCGCAAATGAGCCTGCGGCCGCTGCGCTGGATGGGCACCGGGCTGTTGTTCGCCACCGCCACCGGCCTGGGAGCGATGGCCGTGGGGTATCCGTTCCTGACCACCCACACCTGGCATTTCGAATTACCGCTGCTGGGTGATCTCCATGTGGCCAGCGCGCTGTTTTTCGATATCGGCGTGTACGCCGTGGTGGTCGGCTCCACCCTGTTGATCCTCACCGCCCTGGCGCACCAGTCGGTGCGGGCCCATAAGCCGGGCCTGCAAGCCAAACCCGTCGCCCCCGTCAAAGGAGCCACCGCCTAATGGAAGAAGTCATCGCAATCGCAATCGGCGTACTGGCCGCCTCCGGGGTCTGGTTGGTCTTGCGGCCACGGACCTTCCAGGTGGTCATGGGCCTGTGCCTGCTGTCCTACGGCGTCAACCTGTTCATCTTCAGCATGGGCAGCCTGTTCATCGGCAAGGAGCCGATCATCAAGGATGGCGTGCCCCAGGACCTGCTGCACTACACCGACCCACTGCCCCAGGCACTGGTGCTGACCGCCATCGTGATCAGCTTCGCCATGACCGCGCTGTTCCTGGTGGTGCTGCTGGCCTCCCGGGGCCTGACCGGCACCGACCACGTGGACGGCCGGGAGCCCAAGGAATGATGTTGACGCCTCATCTGATCGCCGCGCCCATCCTGCTGCCGCTGCTGACCGCCGCGCTGATGTTGATGCTGGGCGAGAAACACCGCCCGCTCAAGGCGCGGATCAACCTGCTTTCCAGTCTGCTGGGCCTGGGCATCGCCGTGCTGTTGTTGTACTGGACCCAGGACCAGACCCTGCCCGCGTCCATTGGCGTGTACCTGCCGGGCAACTGGCAGGCACCGTTTGGCATCGTGTTGGTGGTCGATCGGCTGTCGGCACTGATGCTGGTGCTGACCGGCATCATCGGCGTCTGCGCCCTGCTCTTCGCCACGGCCCGCTGGCACGGCGCCGGTGCGAGCTTCCACGCGCTGTTCCAGATCCAGTTGATGGGTCTCTACGGCGCCTTCCTGACAGCGGACCTGTTCAACTTGTTCGTGTTCTTCGAAGTGCTGCTGGCGGCCTCCTACGGCTTGATGCTGCACGGCTCGGGCCGGGCGCGGGTGTCGTCGGGGCTGCATTACATTTCCATCAATCTGTTGGCCTCGTCGCTGTTCCTGATCGGCGCAGCATTGATCTATGGCGTCACCGGCACCTTGAACATGGCCGACCTGGCTCTGAAGGTACCCCTGGTGCCGGAAGCCGACCGTGGCTTGCTGCACGCCGGGGCAGGCATCCTTGCAGTGGCGTTCCTGGCCAAGGCCGGCATGTGGCCGCTGAACTTCTGGCTGGTGCCGGCCTACAGCGCCGCCAGCGCACCGGTGGCGGCACTGTTTGCGATCATGACCAAGGTCGGCGTCTACACGATCCTGCGCCTGTGGACGTTGCTGTTCTCCGGCCAAGCCGGCGCCTCGGCGTATTTCGGTGCCGACTGGCTGGTCTACGGCGGCATGGCGACCATCGTCTGCGCCGCCATCGCCATTCTCGCGGCCCAACGCCTGGAGCGCATGGCGAGCCTGAGCATCCTGGTATCGGCCGGGATCCTGTTGTCAGCCATCGGCTTCGCCCAACCCAACCTGGTGGGCGCAGCGCTGTTTTACCTGGTGAGTTCGACCCTGGCGCTCTGCGCGCTGTTCTTGCTGGCCGAGCTGATCGAGCGTTCGCGCTCGGCCAATGAACTGGCCCTGGACGATGACTTCGACACCTTGCCGCGACCGCTGGAAGCCCTGCAACCGCCCAAGGGCATCAACCTCGATGACGAGCAGAAAGCCGTGGTCGGGCAAGTGATTCCCTGGACCATGGCCTTCCTTGGCTTGAGCTTTATCTTCTGTGCGCTGTTGATTATCGGCATGCCGCCGTTGTCGGGGTTCATCGGCAAGCTGAGCCTGCTCAGCGCCCTGCTCAATCCCCAGGGGCTCGGTGCCAGCGCCGGGGCACTGCTGTCGAACCAGGCCTGGGGCTTGTTGGCATTATTGATCCTGTCGGGACTGGCCTCGTTGATCGCCTTCTCGCGCCTGGGCATCCAGCGCTTCTGGACGCCGCAGGAGCGACCCTCGCCATTGCTGCGGCCGTTCGAATGCCTGCCAATCATCGTGCTGCTGGGCCTGGGCATCGCCCTGACTTTCAAGGCCGAGCCGTTGCTGCGCTACACCCAATCCGCTGCCGATGCGCTGAACAACCCGGAACATTATGTGATGTCGGTACTCGCCACCCGCGCCGTGCCCAACCCAGAGACCCGCGCCGCGTTGCAGGAGGTGCAGCCATGAAGCGCCTGTTTCCCGCCCCGTGGTTGTCCCTGGCGTTGTGGTTGCTGTGGCTGGTGTTGAACGTGTCCGTCAGCGCCGGTCATCTGCTGCTGGGCGCTGCGCTGGGCTTCCTGGCCCCGTTGATGATGCGCCCGTTGCGCCCGCGGCCCATCCGTATCCGCCGGCCGTGGGTGGTGTTGCGCTTGTTCCTGCTGGTGGGCCGGGATGTGCTGGTGTCCAACGTGGCGGTGGCCTGGGGTGTGCTGAACGCCGGGCGCCGCCCGCCTCGCTCGCGGTTCATCAAGGTGCCGCTGGACATGCACGACGCCAATGGACTGGCCGCGCTGTCGATGATCACCACGGTGATTCCAGGGACGGTCTGGTCGGAACTGGCCCTGGACCGCAGCATCCTGTTGATGCATGTGTTCGATCTGGAGGACGAGGCGTCATTCATCGCGCATTTCAAGGCCACCTACGAGCGCCCGTTGATGGAGATTTTCCAATGAGCCCCTTGCTGTCCAATGCGATCCTGTTGAGCCTGTTCCTGTTCTCCCTGGCGATGGTGTTGACCCTGCTGCGGTTGTTCAAGGGGCCTTCGGCACAGGACCGGGTACTGGCCCTGGACTATCTGTACATCGTGGCGATGCTGATGATGCTGGTGCTGGGCATCCGTTATGCCAGTGACACCTATTTCGAGGCGGCCCTGCTGATCGCCCTGTTCGGCTTTGTCGGCTCGTTTGCCCTGGCCAAGTTCCTGTTGCGTGGCGAGGTGATCGAATGACCGGCGAATTGTCGATGTGGGTGGAAATCCCGGTGGCGATCCTGCTGGTGCTCAGCAGTCTGTTCGCCTTGATCGGGGCGATCGGCCTGGTGCGCTTGAAGGACTACTTCCAGCGCATGCACCCGCCGGCCCTGGCTTCCACGCTGGGGGCCTGGTGCGTGGCGCTGGCTTCGATCGTGTATTTTTCGGCGCTCAAATCCGGGCCGGTGCTGCACGCCTGGCTGATACCGATCCTGCTGTCCATCACCGTCCCGGTGACCACCCTGCTGCTGGCCCGAGCAGCGTTGTTTCGCAAGCGCATGGCGGGGGATGATGTGCCAGCGGAGGTGAGCAGCCGCCGGAACGACTGACCGATATCTCGAGCCGGCACAGCTTTTGTGGCGAGGGAGCTTGCTCCCGCTGGGCTGCGCAGCAGCCCTGA
>NZ_FMXH01000002.1:251129-600695 GCF_900103575.1 Pseudomonas sp. NFACC51
CTGAGACCTGTCACCTCGGTGTGTCAGGCTGACTGGTGTTCAGCTTTTTGGGAGGGCTGCGCCCTCCAGCGGGAGCAAGCTCCCTCGCCACAAAAAGCAGGCTGTGTACCCACTGCGCTGCCAGTCAGGCCCATGCCACCGCCAGCAGCCCTGCCCCGAGCACCACGCACAACGGTGAATAAACCCAGGTGTCGAGCCTGGCGAAGGTCGAGCCCTTGACCTCCTTGAAGAAACCCACCAGCTCCGACTCGCCAATGGCCCGGGCGAACATCAGCAAGGCAATCGCGCTGATCAGCCACTGCAACGCCCGATGAGTGACCGGCTGCGCCAGCAGGCCGACCCGCAGGCAGACCAGCAGCGCCACCATCAGCAGGGCCAGGGCCACCAGCAAGGTCAACCAGCCTGAGGGATCGAACGCCGGTCGCAGCGCCTCCCCCTGCTTCACCGGCACCTGAGGCACCACTGCCTTGGCCGCCCACCGCCCACCCAGGGCCCAATACATATGAATCAAGCTGATGGTCGCAAACACTGCGACCAGCGACCGAGCCAACACAAGCGTCATCTCGCCAGCCTCCTGAAAAGAGTTGAACAATCATCCTAGCTGGAATTTGGCATTTCGCTGGACGGGCGTAGGTTGCCAGTTTCCAGCGAATGACTCATTGCCCAGGATCAAGAGTTCAACCTGCTGGCGCGCGAGCCCTCCTACAGGCCCGCGGAGACCTTATCTGCCACTTCCTTGGGCAGCCAGGCCTGCCAGACCTGCGGATGTGCCTTGAGGAACGCCTCGGCGGCTTCACGGGGTGGGATGCGTTTCTCACTCATGTCGGCCAGGGCCTTGTTCAACGGCTCGATGGGCAAATCGACCTTGCTGAAGAACTCGGCAATGTCCGGGTATTGCTTCTGGAACGGCGCAGATACGCCAATCGACAGTTTCGAGGCCAGTGAGCGGGTCGGCTTCGGGTTGGGGTTATCGGCGTCGGTCAGGGTTTTCCAGGCCTCGGCATCGAACGGCGGCTCTTGCAACTGCACCAGCTTGAAGCGCCCGAGCAGTGGCGTGGGCGACCAGTAATAAAACAGAATCGGCTTGCCCCGGCGGATCGTCGAGCTGATTTCCGCATCCAGCGCCGCCCCCGAACCGCTGCGAAAATTCACGTAGCTGTCAGACAGGCCATACGCCTTGAGCTTCTGTTTGTTGACCACCTCGGAGGTCCAGCCAATGGGGCTGTTGAGGAAGCGGCCCTTGTCGGGGCTCTCCGGATCCTTGAACACATGCTTGTAGCGCGCCAGGTCCTCGACACTGCGCAGGTCCGGCGCCAGGGGCTTGATGCCCTTGGCCGGATCCCCCTTGATGACGTATTCGGGCACCCACCAACCTTCCGTCGCGCCTTTGACCGTATCACCCAAGGCGACCACCTTGCCTTCGGCCTCGGCCTTGACCCACACCGGGCTGCGGCCGGCCCATTCCTCGCCGATCACCTGGATGTCGTTATTGGCCAGGGCGGTTTCCAGGGTGATGGTGGTGCCCGGCAATGTGTCGGTCTGCAACCCATAGCCTTTTTCGACGATGATCCGCAGGATATCGGTGATCAGGCTGCCACTTTCCCAGTTCAAGTCAGCGAAGTGAATCGGCGCTGACGCGGCCAACGTCGGGAACGGCGAAACCAACACAGTGAAGGTGGCCCAGGCAGCCAGCCACTGTCGAACTCGTTTCATGCTTTTAACCTCGTACCAAACACAGCAATGGCTGAACGGCCCTGCGTCACCGAACGCAAGCCTCTGAATAGTTCAGTCAATTGACTGTAGCCGAGGTTCCAGCGATATCTCGTTAAAACTGTAACCGGTCCAGGGCGACCGAGGCCCCCGCGCTCACCGGCACTGCCCGCCTCATTCGCTGGCCTTGAACGTCACCAGTTCGCCCTTGCGCCACTTGGCGGCCTTGGCGGTGACCGCCTTCAGGGTCTTGGTCAAGCCTTCTTGCAGTTGTTCGTTGGCCGCAAACACGGTCACCACGCTGTGGCCTTCCTTGAACAGGATTGCCTGACCACCGGGGGTCGTGACGAAGGCGTAATCACCGAGGCCATAGACCGTCAGCTTGATTTCGCGAAAGCGGATTTCAAACTTGCCACCTTCGCGGCTGGGCAACACCGCTGCGCGAAAATGATCACCAACCTTGAGTTCGAGCCTGGGCTTGTCATCGACCACCAGGGCCGACTCAGTGTCGATTTCGGCGACATAAATACCTTCGGCGGTCTGCTCGGTGATGTAGACGAAACGTGACTGGAAGAGTTTGACCAGTTTTGCCCGCAGGTCACCAAGTACGAATAACGCATGCATGTCGAGATTACTTACTGCCAAGGAAACATCCCCATCTTTGAAAAAGGCCCGCCCCTCGGAAAGGACGGACCACGAGAACCCGTGCCGACTGTAACGTCGTAATGGACCTGTAACTGAAATTCGAAGTGAACGGCGCGCCCTGTCCCGGGCCGAGAGCAGACTATAGGTTGCCGCTCTCGCCGTCTTTCCCGGGGGGTCGCCAGAGGCTGAAGGAAAAAGCCACTCTGAGCATCGGAAAAGATGGGACTACTAACTTTAGGGAAATTTCTCACTTAAAAAAGCATTTTTCTGACATCGAGCCCAAAAAAAATTGCTTTAGATAGGCAAGCCGTCCACACGGTGCTGCCGATTCTAGAGCAGCCAGAGGCGTGGAGACTACCCAAACTGCTCGGCAATTCGTCGGTAAACCATAGAAAAGGAATTCACATGGCTACTTTCACAACCCTGATCCAACCTGAAGCCCCTTGTGTCGTCGAGACATCCGACACGTTCGACAGGGTCGACTGCCTGCCTGTCTCGTTGATTCAACCGCGTTACCGGGTCGTCCTGGCCGGCAAGTGCTTTTTCCATATTGAGGAAACATCCACTGGACGTGTAAGAGGATTCCGCACCGATCATAACGAGGCCTGCCACCTGGCCAGGCGTCTGGAACGAAGTGCCTGAGCTCATATGCGCCCCTTCATGACTTAACTCAGCCGCCGACAGGCAACTGCTGCCATACTGCCTGCCCGCGAAGACCGTCACCCATTGACGGATCGCGCACCCACACCATGACTTTTGAGAAGGCGCGACGTGACGGAATTTGATATCGGCGAATTTTTTATCCGGGGCGAAGCCAGAGAGGTCGAAGGCGAGTTCCAGGCCGTCATCGTGATGCGCGCCAAACCGCCCCTGACCACGGTCAGTTGGCACCAAGTGGAAAAAGATCGCTGGTTCAAGACCGCGGAAATTGCTGCCGAGGCCGCCCGGGAAGCCGCCAGGGCGCTGAAAGCCGCAGTGGATGAAGGGGCCTTGAAAGCCTGAGTCCGATCGAACTCCTGACCAGCGCTTGCCTCAGATAAAGGGAAGCAACCGAGGCGCCATGACGGCGCCCGCCCAAAGGAGAACCCCATGGAACAGCCTTCGCACGAACTCAGCACCCTGTTCGACCAACTCGGCCTGCCCTCGGACGGCAAAGCCATCGACGATTTCATCGTGGCACACCCACTGGCCCCGGAGGTCAAGCTGGTGGAGGCCGATTTCTGGTCGGACCAGCAGAAAGACTTGCTGCGCGAATGGCTGCTCGCCGACGGTGAAGAGGCGGTGCTGGTGGATCAGTTGAATGTGCGGCTGCATGACGGTAAATAGCAGCCAGGACTTTTGGCTGTGGCAAGGCACCTGTAGCAGCCAGGACTTTTAGCTAAGTACAAGACAGCTCTTGTGGCGAGGGAGCTTGCTCCCGCTCGACTGCGCAGCAGTCGCCCCGGAGTACTGCCGGCTCGTGTCTCCGGCTGCTGGCTGCCTCCAGCTTTTTGGGGCTGCTGCGCAGCCCAGCGGGAGCAAGCTCCCTCGCCACAGGGTTCGCCCTCGAGCGCTGTTGGCTCGGCGTGTCAGGCTGGCTGCATCCAGCCTTTTGGGGCTGCTGCGCAGCCCAGCGGGAGCAAGCTCCCTCGCCACAGGGCCTAACGCGGCTTCTCGGGTTTGTAGCCCAGCCGCAAACCACCCCAATGACGCCCCTTGAGCATGATCGGCACGGAGAGATCGTGCATCAGTTCTCCCGTGTCGCGGGTGTAGGTCTGCAGCAACACCGGCTGTTGATGGCTGCCGCAGCGAATCCCGGTGCGGTCGGAGAACTTGCGTTTGGTCCGGTTATTGAGCGTGTCCACCTGTGGATCGCCGGTCAACGGCTGGCTGAAGACCTTGTTATGGGTGGGCACGTAGCCCTGCTGAGTGCAGGCAATCGCGAACACCAGGCCCTCGTGCCGGGCCAGCAAGGGTTCCTGGATCGCCGGCAGCACCTGATCGGTATAGCGGTCGAAACGGGTCTGGTATTTGGCGGGTTGGGTGTTGGGGATGGGCTGGTAATTACGGTCGAACAGATCCTCCAGGCTGACACGGCCCTGGTCGATGTCCGCTTCGAACTGCGCGGCGATCTGGCTCGCCCCTTCCCGTGCCAGGTCATAGACCCGTTGGTGATAATCGTCGAGGCCCACTTGGGCCAGGCGTTCGCTGATAGTTTCGGCCTGGCCTTCCATTTGCACCGCCGCTTCGGCCAGGCGCTGGGTCTGCTGGTCGCTGATGGACAGGTCGCCACGCATCTGCTCGATGGCGTGGAACAGGCTGTCGAGTTGTTCGCGATTGGTGTCGGTACCTTCGGCGATGGCGCTGACCTGGGTTTCGACGCCGGCGGCGAGCCGGGCGATGTTTTCCAGGTGTTGGCCGGTGTGCTCGACCTGCTGCACGCCAATGTCCAGGTCAGCGGCCAGTTGACGGATCTGCTCCACCACCTGGGCGGTGCGTTGCTGGATGTCGGCCACCATCACCCCGACCTCGCCGGTCGCCGCCGCCGTGCGCCCGGCCAGGCCACGGACCTCATCGGCCACCACCGCGAACCCACGGCCATGCTCACCGGCCCGCGCGGCCTCGATGGCCGCGTTCAGTGCCAGCAGATTGGTCTGGCTGGCGATCGACTGAATCACCAGGCTGACCCGCTGGATTTCATCGCTGCGCACGCTCAAGGCCTCGATCAACTCGCGGCTGTCGTTTGCGCGCTGGCTGAGCTGGTGCATGCGGCTGATGGATTCCACCAGCTCGCTGCGCCCGGCCACACTGCTGCGATGGGCCTCGCTGGCGGCGCCCAGGGCTTGCTGGCTGAGTTGCGAAGTGGCTTGCTCGGTGGCGATCATCGATTCGGCATTGCTGACGATTTGCGCCGCCGCATCGAGTTGCGACTGGACCTTGCCAGCCAATTGCTTGACCGAATAGGCGACACCGGCCGCCGACAGCGCGTTATGGCTGGTGGTGTAGGACAGGTCGCGGGTCAGCTCGGCCAGTGTGTCGGTCGCGGGTGCGGGCGCCGCGGCCACGCGCGAACGCAAGCGCGGCAACCAGACGATGAGCATGACCAGCGGCAGGCCCAGGTACAGCGACCAGCCGCCCAGGGCCATGCCGCACAGCAGCAATGCCAGGGCGAGACTCTGCAAGGTCGGCGTCAGCCAGCGCGCCGTGCTGTTCGTCCCAGGTACCGAGGCCGGCACCGCACCCGCCAGAGATCCGTCTGTCGCCATGTTCGTCACCCACGCTTCTCGTTGTTATGAATGCATTAAACGCCACTACAGAGCCATTATCCATGGTCCATTAGTCGCGTTCTTGCAGCAGATCAACGGGAGTAGACGTACGAGCACGGGCGAAAGCAAAAGATCGCGGCCTTCGTCAAAAGGTCGCGATCTTTTTTTGGAAAACGCGAATCAGGCCTGACGCTGGTGCTTGTCGATCTGTTCGTGACGTTCCTGGGCTTCGATGCAGTACTTGGTGGTCGGGCTGATCAGCAGGCGCTTGAGGCCGATCGGCTCGCCGCTGTCGTCGCACCAGCCGAAGCTGTCGTCGTTGATACGGTCCAGGGCCTGCTCCAACTGAGGCAGCATGCGCTGGTCGCGATCAATGGCG
Source organism: Pseudomonas sp. NFACC51 (assembly GCF_900103575.1). Taxonomy (NCBI): domain Bacteria; kingdom Pseudomonadati; phylum Pseudomonadota; class Gammaproteobacteria; order Pseudomonadales; family Pseudomonadaceae; genus Pseudomonas; species Pseudomonas sp. NFACC51. Next base: position 257,109 of record NZ_FMXH01000002.1, read on the forward strand.
TTGACCAGCCAGGTACGCTCTTCTTCTACGGAAGCAGCGTCCGCCGGGTCAGCCGGGGTGTCCAGGCTCTCAATGGCGATTCGGTTCTGTTCGATGCGCTCGTGGGTTTCGACTTTCATGTTCTGCAACAGCTTGGTGAAGAAAGCCAGCTGCTCGGCATTCATGTAGTCATCCGCCGGCATGGCCAGCAACTTTTCCTTTGTCATTGATATCTCTATAAAAAAACGTGCATTAAGGCGAATTATTGAGCGTCCCGCAGCGCAGCTGCCACGCTCATCAGGAAGGCGCCGTCTATTCCAAGCGCCACCCGGCACTCAATTTACGAGGGGCGGCAGTCTAAGGCCGAGTCGAGGCCTCAGCAACTGAAAACATAGGGAAAATGTCCGACAACCCCTTCAAATGTTCTCTGACAGGCTTTTGGCAGTCATCGGAGTGCGTTTATAACAAGAAATTCGGTGCAATAGCTGTATTAAGAAGACAAATGGCAACGCCACGCGGGTCAGGCGTGGCGCTTTGTCGCAACGTCCCGGGTATCAGCGCTTGAGTTTACGCTTGTTGCGGTACTGGTCGATGACCACCGCCACCACGATGATCAGGCCCTTGATGATGTCCTGGATGTAGGCATCGACACCGACGAAGGTGAAACCGCTGGCCATCACCCCAAGGATCAACGCCCCGATCACGGTGCCGGTGATGCGCCCCACCCCTCCCGCCAGGCTGGTGCCGCCGATCACGGCCGCGGCAATCGCGTCCAGTTCATAGGACATGCCCATGCCCGCCTGCCCGGTCGCCGCCCGCGCCGAGGCCACCACGCCGGCCAACCCGGCCAACAAGCCGGCAATGCTGTAGACGATCACCAGATGACGCTTGACGTTGATGCCCGAGGTGCGCGCCGCCTGCATGTTGCCGCCGATGGCGTAGGTGTATTTGCCGTACTTGGTGTAGCGCAGGGCGATATGGAAGATCACCGCCACCACCAGGAAAATGATCACCGGCATCGCACCATGCCCGATGGCGGTATAGGAATCGGACAACATGCTCACCGGCTGGCCTTCGGTGTAGTAGCGCGCCAGGCCACGGGCCGAAACCATCATGCCGAGGGTGGCAATGAACGGCGGAATACCGGTAATGGCGATGATGCTGCCGTTGATCGCCCCGGCCAGCAGCCCCACCCCGAGCCCCGCCACCACCGGTATCCACACCGGCAAATCCGTCAGCGAGGGAAACACCGCCCGGGCGAAGTCCGAGGTCTGGGCCAGGCTGGCGGCGATCATCGCCGACAGCGCCAGCACCGAGCCGGACGACAGGTCGATACCGGTGGTGATGATCACCTGGGTCACGCCGATAGCCAACAGGCCGATGATCGACACCTGCAGGATCATCAACACCAGACGCTGGGAGTTCATCAGGAAGCTCTGGTCGCGCATGATCCAGCCGAACATTTCGAACACCAGGCCGATGCCGATCAGCACCAGGAAGATACTCAGCTCCGTCGGCAGCCGCCGGCGCGCCCTGGCCGGTGCGGCCGTGGGTTTGTTTTCCAGTATCGCGTTCATAGCCATTCACCTTTTTTGTTCTTTGGCGAGGGGGGTTGTTCCCTGCCGGGAGGTGTGGCGCCCCTGGGACAGGGCCGCTTCGCGGCCCAGCGGGGATAAATCCCCTCGCCACATGTTGCTCGACGTTATTAAGTTGAACGGGCTGGCATCAGGACAGGCCCGAAGCCAATTGCATGACCCGTTCCTGGGTCGCTTCGCCGCGGTTGAGAGTGCCCATCAGGTCGCCTTCGTGCATCACCATCACCCGGTCGCTCATGCCCAGTACTTCCGGCAGCTCCGAGGAAATCATGATCACCGCCATGCCTTCGCTGGCGAGGTAGGAAATCAGTCGGTAGATCTCGGCCTTGGCACCGACATCGATACCACGGGTCGGCTCGTCGAGGATCAGGATGCGCGGGTTGGTCATCAGCCAGCGGGCCAGCAGCGCTTTCTGCTGGTTGCCGCCAGACAAGGTGTCGATGCACTGCTCCAGCGACGGGGTCTTGACCCGCAGCTTCTTGCACATGTCCTCACACAAGGCGCGCAGGGCTTTTTGCTGGATGAAGCCGTTGCCCACGTAATGGGGCAGCACGGCCATCTCCATGTTTTCCAGCACCGACAGGCACGGGAACAGGCCACTGAGCTTGCGGTCCTCGGTCAACAGCGCGAAGCCTTTCTCGATGGCCATGTGCGGGTCGCTGATACGCACCGGTTGGCCGTCCAGCAGGATTTCGCCGCCGGTACTCGGGGTCACACCGAAAATCGCCTCGGCCACGTTGGTCCGGCCCGAACCCATCAACCCGGCGATGCCGAGGATCTCCCCGGCATGCAGGTCAAAGGAAACGCCTTTGAAAATGCCGTCCAGGCTCAGGTCGCGCACCGACAGCACCAAATCGCCGATGGGTTGCTCCCGCACCGGGAACAACTGGCTCAGCTCGCGCCCGACCATCATCGAAATCAGGCTGTCGCCGTCCATGCTGTCGGCCCGTTGCAGGCCGATGTAGGCACCGTCGCGAAACACCGCCACTTCATCGGCGATGGCAAACACCTCGTTCATTTTGTGGGTGATGTAGATGATGCCCTTACCCTGGGACTTGAGGTCGGCAATGATCGAGAACAGGTGGGCGACTTCGGTCTCGGTAATGGCCGAGGTCGGTTCGTCCATGATCAGGATGTCGGAGTCATAGGAGACGGCCTTGGCAATCTCCACCATCTGCCGCTCGGCGATGCTCAGGTTGCCCACCTGCTCTTCAGGGTCGAGCTTGATGCGCAGGCGCTCCAGCAGGCGGGCGGTGCAGCGATGCATTTCGCCATGGTCGACCATGTGCAGGCCGTTGAGTTGCTCGCGGCCGATCCAGATGTTTTCGGCGATGCTCATGTGGGGCATCAGGTTCAGTTCCTGATGGATCATCGCGATGCCGGCCTGCAACGCCGCGAGCGGCGTGTCGAATGTCACCGGTTTACCGCGCAGACGCAGTTCGCCGGCGTCCGGCTGGTAGATACCGGCGATGATTTTCATCAAGGTGGATTTGCCCGCGCCATTCTCGCCCATCAGGGCCAGTACGGAACCGGGGCGTACCCGCAGCTGTACATCGGACAGGGCCACCACGCCGGGAAAGCCTTTGCTGACATTGACGACTTCCAGCAGATACGGTTCATCAGGTATTACGTCCGGCCGGAAAGTCATCGCCGGGGCGCTCGAAGCAGTCGCTGAAGCGAACATGATCAGGTACTCCCTCGGCAAGGTCGGCGTTGCAACCTTGCCTGTTTATTGTTGTGGTGGGACCGGTGCGTCAAACGTCACTTGAACTGACCGACGTTTTCCGGCGTGATCAGACGATACGGCACCCAGACGGACTGTTCGACCGGTTGTTTCTTGACCATTTTCACGGCTGTATCGATCGATCCATCGGCCTGGCCCTTGGCGTCCTGGAACACCGAGACGGCCATGTCGCCCTTCTTGATCGCGTTCAAGCCGTCCGGTGTGCCATCGACCCCGGCAATCAATACGCTGCCTTTCTTGGTACCCGCTTGCTTGAGGGCCATGGCGGCGCCGATGGCCATCTCGTCGTTGTTGGCCACCACCGCCTGGAACTCGCGCCCCTGAGTCAGCCAGTCGTTGACCAGGGTCATGCCCTTGTCCCGCAACCAGGTACCGGTCTGCTCCTGCTCGATCTTGATGTTGGGGTACTTGGCCAGCACGTCCTTGACGCCCTTGGTGCGGTTGGTGGTGGAGTTGTTGGCCAGGTCGCCCAACAGGATCACGATGTCGCCCTTGCCGCCCATTTTTTCGGCCAGGTATTGCATCTGCATGCGACCGGCCTCCAGGTCATCGGAGGCAACGGTGACCACGCCTGCCGGCAGTTTCAGGTCGTCGGGACGGCGATTGACGTAGACCAGCGGGATACCGGCGGCGACGGCGGCCTTGGTGATGCGTTGGGTCGCGGCGGTGTCCACCGGGTTGACGATGATCGCGTCGACCTTCTGACTGATGAAGCTTTCCACCTGGCTCAGTTGCTTGACCACGTCACTGCGGGCGTCTTCGAACTGCAGGGTGACGCCGTCCGGCAGGGACTTGGCTTTCTTGTCCATGGATTCACGCAGGTAAGTCAACCAGGTGTCATCGAACTGGGACATGCTGACACCGATCTTCAAGTCCGCCAGGGCAGCGCCGCTGGTGAGCATCAACGACAGGGCCAGCGAGGCGATACGGGTCTTGGTCTTCATGAACGGTCTTTCTCCACTTTTTTGTTGGTTTTATGGATAAGGCGTAGCGGATCAGGAACGGGGCAAGCGCACGATGGGCGCGCCGGGCATGCAACACACAACAGCGCCCTTGCGCTGGATGCACAGGGATTCGAACAGGGGAAGGATTGCGGACAGGCGCAGCAGAGGTGACAGGTAAAACGCAGAGCGGCTGAAGGTTTTCATCGACGGTACCTAGCTGTGTTTCTTGTTTTTGTTTCGTCCTTCATCCGTTCAAGGCTGGCTTGGCGGGAGGCGGACAGGATTGTCGGTAACCTGGAATCGACTTTATTGGAAAATATTTTCCATATCAACTGATTTTAGAATTTTATTCGTTTTTTATTCCATGACCGACAGGCGTGGACAACCGCACCACTTCGCCCTGCTCGGCACTCTGCCTGGCAGCATCAAGGATGCGCGTGGTCGCCAGTGCATCACGGGCCTCCACCGGCAGCGGGCCGGCGCCGTGCAATGCGGTTTGCAGGTGTTGGTAGAACGCCAGCCAGCAGCCACGCTCCGAGGTCACCCGCTCGCGCTCGGTGCCGTGTTCGAACCAGCCCCAGCGCCGGTGCTCTTCAGCGCCCCAGCGTTCGCCCTCGGACGCCGGGCTCAAGCCCGCCAATGCCTGGGCTTCTTGCCCGTCCAGGCCTTCGACGGTATAGCAGCCCTGGGTGCCGTTGACCCGAAAGCGCGGGCGCGCTGCGTTCTGCACACAGTTGCCGCTCAAGTGGGAAATCACGCCGCTGGCGTGGGTCAAGGACATGAAGAAGCCGTTGTCGAACACTTGGTCCGGCTGCCGGTAGTCCAGCTCGGCGTAGACCCGCACCACCGGCCCGAACAACTGCAGCGCCTGGTCCACCAGATGACTGCCCAGGTCCCGCAGGAATCCGCCGCCGCTACCTTTGCCTACCGAGGTTGGCGAATAACGTTCGACACTCGACTCAAAACGAATGACTTGCCCAAGCGCACCAGAGGCCAACAGTTTGCGCAGGGTCAGGAAATCCGAATCCCAGCGACGGTTCTGGTACACGCCGAGCGGCACATTGCGCCGCTCGGCCGCCAGCACCATCGCTTCGGCTTCGGCGGCATCGCGGGCAAACGGTTTATCGCTGACCACGGCCACGCCCCGTTCGATGGCTTCCATCACCACGGTCGGGCGGCCGTCCAGCGGCGTAGAGACCACCACCACATCGACGCCGGCCGCCACCAGTTGTTCGAGCGTGTCGAAGGCCTGGACGTGCGGGTAATCACTCGCCAGTTGCTCGCGCCGCTCGACGGACCGGGTCACCACGCCAACAAACGTAGCCCCCGGTAGGCTGCTGATCAGCGGCGCATGAAAAAATCGTCCGCCCTTGCCATAGCCCACTAGTCCGATTCGCATGAAAGCTCCTTAGGTCACGGTTGGAATGCACCCTGTGGGTTAGCCGTAGAAACGCGGGCGCTCGGGCAGGTCAACCTTGATGATCTGCCCACTCTGCTGCGCCTGGATACAGGCATCCGCCGCCACCGCTGCGGCGAAGCCGTCCCAGGCCGACGGCCCGCCCACCTGCCCGGCGCGCACGCCGTCGATGAAGGCCTGCAATTCGACGTCGTAGGCCGCGATGAAACGGTCCTTCCAATCCATCAGGATCGCATTCGACAGCTTGGCGCCACTGCGCAGTTGCACCTGGGACGGTTCCGGGAGCTTGGCGATACCGGTCTCCCCCACCACTTCGCACTGGATGTCGTAGCCGTACTGGCAGTTGACGAACACTTCGACGTCGATGCGCGTGCCCCGGGCGGTTTCCAGCAGGACGATCTGCGGGTCGCGCAAATGGGCCAGGGCCTTGCTGGACTTGCGCGGAAACACCACCTGCACCGACACGTAGTCATCGGCCAGCAGCCAGCGCAACACATCCAGCTCATGGATCAGGGTGTCGGTGATCGCCATGTCGGTCTTGTAGTTTTCGCCCACGCTCGGGTTGCGGTGGGCGCAATGCAGCATCAGCGGTTCGCCGATCTGGCCGCTGTCGATCACCGCCTTGAGCGCGCGATAACCTTCATCGTAAGGGCGCATGAAACCGACCTGCACCAGGCGCTTGCCGTGGGCGATTTCAGCCTCGACGATCTTGCGGCAGCCTTCGGCCGTGACGGCCAGGGGCTTTTCACAGAACACCGGTTTGCCCGCCGCAATCGCCGCCAGCACGAACTCTTCGTGGCTCGGGCCCCAGGAGGTGACGAGGATCGCCTCCACGTCCGGCGCCTTGATCAATGCATGACCGTCGGGGTAGACCTCGGCGGTCAGCTTGAGATCGGCAACGACCTTGGCCGCTTGTTGCAGGTTGATGTCGGTCACCGCCACCACCTGGCTGTTGAGCAAGGTCTGGCTGCAACGACGGATATGGTCCTGGCCGATGGCCCCGGTGCCGATGACGCCCAGCTTCAAAGACATGTAGAGAACTCCTTTCGTATTGTTGGGGCAATCAGTATTGACGGGCCTTGGCCAGCCGTTCGTTGAGGGTCTTGGCAACCGCATCGGTGCGGGCGCTGGTGGACACTTGCGCCACGCCCACCCGCCACCACGACAGGTAGCTGTGAATCATGGTCTTGGGCAGGACCTTGATGTCGATCAGGGTGGAGACCGTCTGCAGGCGCGCATCGGCAAGGGCCGCGTGCAGTTCGTCGAGGGTCTTGACCCTGTAGGTCTTGCAGCCATAGGCCGCGGCACTCATGGCGAAGTCCACCGGCACGAAGGCGCCGTCGAGCTTGCCGGTGTCTGGGTTGCGGAAACGGAACTCGGTGCCGAAGCTGTCCATGCCATTTCCCATCTGCAAATTGTTGATGCAGCCGAAGGCCATGTTGTCCAGCAGCACCACGTTGATCTTGCGGCGCTCCTGGATCGAGGTCGCCAGTTCCGAGTGCAGCATCATGTAGGAGCCATCGCCCACCAGGGCGTAGACCTCTTTGTCGGGCTCGGCGAGTTTCACCCCCAGCGCCGCATTCACCTCGTAGCCCATGCACGAATAACCGTACTCGACGTGATAGGTATTCACGCCCTTGCTGCGCCAGGCGCGCTGCAAGTCGCCGGGCAAGCTACCGGCGGCGGCGACGATAATCGCATCGTCGGCCAGGGTTTCATTGAGGGTGCCCAGCACGCGGCTCTGGGTCAGGCAGGAACCGGTGAGTTCGATGAATTCGCGAAACACCGCCGGGTCCATGTGGTCGTCGATTTCCGGCAGGAAATCCTCGGCTTGATAATCGGCCTGGTAGATCCGATCGACCTCGGCGTCCAACTGGACCTTGGCGTCGGCGATCTGCCCGCCCCATTCAGCGCGATAGTCGCCCAGCGCGGCGGACAGCGACTCCAGGCCCGAGCGGGCGTCGGCCAGCAGTTGCACGCCGTCGAGCTTCAAGGCGTCGCAGGGGCTGATATTGAGATTGAGGAACTGCACGTCCGGGTGCTGGAACAACCATTTGGAGCCGGTGGTGAAATCGCTGTAGCGCGTGCCGATGCCGATGATCAGGTCGGCTTTCTTGGCCAGCAGGTTCGCCGCCAGGCAACCGGTTTCACCGACGCCGCCGACGTTCAGCGGATGACTGGACACCACCGAGCTCTTGCCCGCCTGGGTCTCGGCGAACGGAATGTCGAAGCGCTCGGCAAAAGCCTGCAACGCCGCATTGGCCTCGGAATACCGCACGCCACCGCCACAGATGATCAACGGTCGGCGCTTGCCTTTGAGCAGCGCCAGGGCGTCGCCTAGCATTGCCTCGGTGGCCGGGCGACGGTCGATGCGGTGCACGCGTTTTTGCAGGAAATAATCCGGGTAATCGTAGGCTTCGGCCTGCACGTCTTGGGGCAGCGCCAGGGTCACCGCGCCGGTTTCGGCCGGATCGGTCAGCACGCGCATGGCATGAATGGCGGCAGTCATCAACTGTTCGGGGCGGTTGATGCGATCCCAGTATTTGCTCACGGCCTTGAACGCATCGTTGGTGCTGATGCTCAGGTCGTGGAACTGCTCGATCTGCTGCAACACCGGGTCCGGCTGACGACTGGCGTAGACATCGCCGGGCAATAGCAGCAACGGAATGCGATTGGCTGTTGCGGTGGCTGCGGCCGTCAGCATGTTCGCCGCGCCGGGGCCCACCGACGAGCTGCAGGCGTAGATCTTGCGCCGCAGATGCTGCTTGGCAAAACCGATAGCGGCATGGGCCATGCCCTGTTCGTTGCGGCCCTGGTGGACCACCAGGTCGCCGCTGTCCTGTTCCAGCGCCTGACCCAGGCCCAGCACGTTGCCGTGGCCAAAAATGGTAAAGACCCCGGCGACGAACTTGCTCTGGACGCCATCGACTTCGATGTACTGGTTATCGAGGAATTTCACCAGGGCCTGGGCCATGGTCAGTCGTGTTGTGGTCATGCGTGCACCTTTTCAAACGCAACTCGGTCAAGTGTGGGAGCGAGCTTGCTCGCGATAGCGGTGTGTCAGGCAGCTCAGATGTTGAGTATGCCGCCGTCATCGCGAGCAAGCTCGCTCCCACTGGGGTTCCATCGTTCAGGGAATCGGATCAGGCCTGGCAGCTTTGCAGGTGATTCATGCTCGCCCCCAACGCCTGGCGGATGTCGGCCAGGTCATGGACGCTCTCGGCGAACGGCTCGAAGGACAGGTAGCCCTCGTAGCCACCGGCCCGCAGCGCCTCGATCTGCACGGCATTGCCCAAGATGTCGGCCTCGCCCACCAGCACCCGGTGGCCGTCACGGATCGTCGCCAGCGGCGCCTGGGCATCCTCGACGCCGGAAATGTGCACCAGAGCGGTCAGCTCGGGGAAGAATTCCTGTTCACCGGCCAAATGATGGTGAAAGGTGTCATGCACCAGGCGGAACACATCCAGCCCGCCAATGCTCTTGATCGCTTCCACCGCCGTGCGCTTGCGGCGCAGCGCGCACTCTTCGAAACCCAGGGGCTCGATGAACCCGTAGATGCCAAAGGCGCGCAGGATCGGCGCCAGTTCGCTGAGGGCCGTACGCAGCCCAGCCGCGCGCTCAGCCTCGCTGCGTGGGTCGGCGCGGTCATTGAGCGGGCACATCACCAGCCCTTCGGCGCCGCATTCGCGGGCGTAGTCGGCCAGCCTCACCGCTTGGGCACGGCGCTGCTCGTTCCACACATCGAAGGGGTAAAGGGCATTGATCGACAGCACCTTGATGCCCCTTTCCTCACATAACTCGCGCACCCGGCCGGGCGGCATGCCGTCTTCGATCTCGACGCCCTTCAGATCGTTGCGGATCTCGATGGCATCGGTTCTCAACGCCAGCGCCAGGTCGATGAACTCGGGCAGTGACAGGCGTGGCGCAACCATTCGGTTCAAGGCAAAACGCAGGGGCTTGTTCATTGTTATTCTCCCTCCGGCAGTCATTCAAAAGTGAGTTATTGAGCAGTCGGCATGCTGAACTCAGGACCCTTGGCAATGCTGTCGGGCCAGCGCTGCATCACACTTTTATAACGGCTGTAGAAGCGCAGGCCTTCCTCGCCGTAGGCATGGTGATCGCCGAACAACGAACGCTTCCAGCCACCAAAGGAATGCCAGGCCATGGGCACCGGAATCGGCACGTTGATGCCCACCATGCCGACCTTGATGCTGCGGGCGAACGCCCGGGCGATGCCGCCGTCACGGGTGAAACAGGACACGCCGTTGCCGAACTCATGGGCGTTGATCAGCGCCACCGCCGTGGCGAAATCCGGTACGCGAACGATCCCCAGCACCGGGCCGAAAATTTCTTGCTGGTAGATGCTCATCTCGGCGGTGACCTGGTCGAACAGCGTCGCGCCGACAAAGAATCCCTGCTCGGCTCCGGGCACCTTGAAACTACGGCCATCGACGATCAGCCGAGCGCCCTCGGCCACGCCGGCGTCGATGAAGCCTTCGACCTTGGCCTTGTGCTCGGCGGTGACCAGCGGCCCCATGTCGGTGCCAGGCTGCTGACCGTTACCGATCTTCAGTTGGTCGATGCGGGGCAACAGCTTGGCAATCAATTCATCGCCCACGTCACCCACTGCCACGGCAATGGAAATCGCCATGCAGCGCTCACCGGCCGAGCCATAAGCGGCACCGATCAACGCATCCGCCGCCTGATCAAGGTCGGCGTCGGGCATGACGATCATGTGGTTCTTCGCCCCGCCCAGGGCCTGCACACGTTTGCCGTGCGCCGTGCCTTGCTGGTGGATGTATTCAGCGATGGGCGTGGAGCCGACAAAGGAAATCGCCTCGATGTCCGGGTGCTGCAACAGCGCATCCACCGCCACCTTGTCGCCCTGGACCACGTTGAACACACCGTCCGGCAAGCCGGCTTCGGTCAGTAACCGGGCCATCAGCAGGCTGGCGGACGGATCGCGCTCCGAAGGCTTGAGGATGAAGCAGTTGCCGGCGACCAGCGCCAGGGGAATCATCCACAACGGCACCATCACTGGGAAGTTGAACGGCGTGACCCCGGCGCAAACGCCCAAGGGTTGACGCAGGTTCCAGTTGTCGATGCCGCCGCCGATGTTGTCGCTGAAATCGGTCTTGAGCAGGTTCGGCGCACCGCAGGCGTACTCGACGATCTCGATGCCGCGGGTGACTTCGCCGTGGGCGTCAGACAGCACCTTGCCGTGTTCGCGGCTGATGATTTGCGCCAGCTCGTCGTGGTGCCGGTCCAGCAGTTCCTTGAACTTGAACATCACCCGCGAACGACGCAATGACGACTGCTCGGACCAGGCCGGAAACGCCGCCAGCGCCGAGGCCACTGCCGCGTCGACGGTGCCTGGCTCGGCCAGGGCCACCCGGGCCTGCACCGCACCGGTGGCCGGGTTGAAGACATTGCTGAACCGCGTGCTGTCGTGGTCCTGCACGTGGCCGTTGAGGTAATGGCCTACTACCGGGGCGTCACTCATTGTTCTTGTTCTCCGTACGAATGTTGGAAATCAGAGGTCCAGCAGCCAGCTGTGCTGCGGATCGTTATGGAACTGCCAGACCCGCTTCGGGCCGGCCATGACATTCAGGTAATACGACTCGTACCCGTAGGGCACGCTGACCGGGTGGTAACCCTTGGGCACCACCACCAGGTCGCTGTTCTCTACGGCCATGGCCTGGTCGATGCTGCGGTCATCGGTGTAGACCCGCTGGAACACGAAGCCTTGGGACGGGTTGACCTGGTGGTAATAGGTTTCCTCCAGGAAGCTCTGGTGCGGCAGGTCGTCGGTGTCGTGCTTGTGCGGTGGGTAGCTCGAGGAGTGCCCCGACGGTGTGCGCACTTCCACCACCAACAGCGAATGGGCCGGTTCGCTGTCCGGCAGGATGTCGCAGACATAACGGGTATTGGCGCCCTTGCCGCGCACACTGCGCTTCATGCTGTCCGGACGGATCAACCGTGGGCCATAACTGTTCTGCGTAGACCCCGGTGCGGCACACACGGCAATCTGTACATCGCTCAGCGCGGTGACCTGGGCCTGACTGCCGGGCGGCAGGTAGGCGGCATAGGGTGATTTGTCCTCGAACACCGACTGGCGATCACCGACGTTGTCCCAATCGAAGGCCCCTTGCCCCGGCGCTTCGCCCTTGAGGCTGATGCGCCCGCTGAGCAGCACCAGGCACAATTCCTTGTCATCGGCGGCCACCGGCAGGGTTTCGCCCAGGCTCAGGCGGTAGGCGGCGAATCCGACATATTCCAGCTCACCTGCCGGCAACTGGACCATGGTTCGACCGCTGGAATGGCTCTTGATCAACAGGCTCATGACGGACTCCTTTCTTGCAGCAAGGCACGCAGGGTGTCGTAGCCTTTCTTGGCGTAGGCATAACTCGGTGCTACGGCAGGGTCCTGCTCGGCTTCCACCACCAGCCAGCCTTGGTAATCGGCGGCCAGCAGCACGTCGAGCAACGCGGCGAAGTCGATGTCACCGTCCCCCGGCACGGTGAAGGTGCCGTTGATGATGCAGTCGGGGAAGCTCCACAGGTTATTGCGCGCCAGTTGCACTACAGGTTTGCGCACGTCCTTGAAGTGCACATGGCAGACCCGCTCGATGTGTTTGCGCAGCACCTGCAACGGTTCGCCACCGCCCATGTAGCAGTGGCCCGAGTCGAACAGCAGGCCGACTTCGCTGCCGGTCAGGGCCATCAATTTATCGATGTCCGCGGGTGACTCGACGTAAGCGCCCATGTGGTGGTGATAGGCCAGGCGTACGCCTTGGGACAAGGTGAAGCGCGCCAGTTCGGTGAGTTTGTCGGCGTAGGCTTGCCAGGCTTCATCCGTATGGAAACGCGGGCGCTCGATCAGCGCAATCCGCTGGCCCTGGATGGAGTCGGCGACTTCCCCGTACACCAGCACCGTCGCGCCGTTCTGTGCCAGCAGCTCGACGTGGCTGGCGATCGCATCGATCTCCTCGGCCGCCGAACGCCGGGCCAGGCGGCTGGAATACCAGCCGGAGACCAGCGCCAGGTCATAAGGACGCAGCACATCGCCGACACCCTTGGCGTCCTTGGGGAATTTGCCGTTGAGTTCAAAACCTTCGTAACCGATTTCCTTGCCCTCGCTCAGCGCCGTGCTCAACGGCGTCTCGCCGCCCAACGACGGCAAGTCATCGTTGCTCCAGGAAATCGGGTTGATGCCAATTCGAATAGCGGGCATGGCTGCACCTTTTATTGTTGTCTCTAAATGTTCAACCGATCACCTGTGGCGAGGGAGCTTGCTCCCGCTCGGCTGCGAAGCAGTCGTCAACCTGTGGATGCGGTTTGCCTGTCGAACCGGGGCTGGCTGATCGGGACTGCTTCGCAGTCCAGCGGGAGCAAGCTCCCTCGCCACAAAAAGCCCTGCATTGCCATCAAGCACGGGCACTGCGCCAGGCCTCGATCAATTCCACAAACCGGCCCTGCACCTGCCGGATCAGCGTTTCATCATCGATTTCCCCGGCCAGCCAAGCCCGGCTCGGTTCCTGGAAAATCGTCCGACCCACGGCGAAACCGCGGCAGGTGGTGCTCTGGCTGGCCTGGCGAAAGCCTTCGGCCAGGGCAGCGGCCGGGGCGTTGAGGCCCAGCAGGACCACGCCGCGGCAATACGGGTCGCGTTGCTGGATCAGCTCATCAAGCTGTTTCCACTCCTGAGCGCTCTGGGCCTCGATCTTCCACCACGCCGGGAAAATACCCAGGTTGTAGAGGCGCTTGAGGGCGCGATAGAGCACGTCCGGGTGGGGTGACGGATGATCCTTGGGCGGAATGACTTCCAGCAGCAATTCATGGCCGCTGACCTGGGAAGCCTTGTACAGCCCCATCAATTGCGCTTCCTGCTCCAGGCGCAGCAGTGGTTCGTCATCAGGGTGAAATTGCACCAGGCACTTGATGATCTGTTCCTGCGGCCAGGCGATCAGGTTGCTGCCAATGGAGCGCCCATGCTCGAACGCCAGTGGCCGCGAATTCTGTACCTCCACCGGGCGCGCCACCCACCAGCCACGTCCGGTGGCAGCGTTCAGCGAGTCCTGGCCGAAGCGTTGGTCGGCCAGCAGACCGACGTCGGCCTCGATGCCTTGGCGCTGCAGGTCGGCTTCAACCCGCTCCACCGCCTGGATGAACAGTTGCTTGAGGTCACCAATGCAGTTCAGGTCGCGACCGCCTTTCTGGGCCAGCTCCACCAGTTGCCAGCGATGGTCGAAGGCAAAGATGAACAATTGTTTCCAGGTCTTGCGCGGCACGCTGACCTGATGCAGCCGTTGCAGCACCGCATCCTGGTCCGGCCGGGTAATCGGCACCGGACTCTTGAATAAGTAGTCGAGCTCGGCCCGGGTCGGCATCGCCGGGGCACAGGCATGGCGCGACACCACCAGGCCGCCGCAGGCATTGGCCAACTGACAGCAGCGCTCATCGCTGGCGTCCTCCAGCCAACCGGCGAGGAACCCCGACATGAATGCATCACCGGCGCCCAGTACATTCAAGACCTCGACCCGGACACCAGGGTAAAGGGCGCCGTCTTCAAGGCGGGCCGGAATGGCGCCATGAATCACCGTGCAACCTTGCGCGCCAAGCTTGACCACCAGGGTCGCCGCCGTCAGCGAGCGCACGGTGCGCAAGGCGCTCAGCAGGTCTTCGCAGCCGCCGGCGATCAGGAATTCTTCTTCAGTGCCAACGATGAGATCGAAACGCGGCAGGATGCCTTGTACATGCTGGCTGACCTTCTGGTCGGCCACAAAACGGGTTTCCCCATCAGCCTTGCCTGCCAGGCCCCAGAGCACGGGGCGGTAGTCAATGTCCAACACGCGCTTGACGCTGTGTTTCTCGGCGTAATCCAACGCCTGGATGCTGGCCTTGTAGACGCTTTCGGTCGAGAAATGCGTGCCGGTGATCAGCAACGCCTTACTGGAGGCAATGAAGGTTTCGTCGATGTCTTCGGCGCGCAACGCCATGTCGGCGCAATTTTCCCGGTAGAACACCAGGGGAAAGGTTTCCCGGTCCTTGATACCCAGCAGGACCATGGCCGTCAGGCGTTCGGGATCGACCTTGATGCCACTGACGTCGCAGCCTTCACGTGCCAGGGATTCCACCAGGAAGCGGCCCATGTGGTCGTCCCCGACCCGGCTCAACATCGCTGACTTGAGCCCCAGCCGTGCCGTGCCGAAAGCGATGTTGGCCGACGAACCGCCCAGATACTTGGCGAAGCTTGCGACATCTTCCAGGCGCGCGCCGACTTGCTGCGCGTAAAGGTCGACGCCCAGGCGTCCCAGGCAGATCACATCCAATTGACGCCCACTGGCAAAACGAGTCTGGCCCATGCTGGCTCCTGTTATTTTTATCAGCCTGCGCTTGTCGCCAAAACCGACGCCAGCGCTGTTGGTGAATGCAGACTAAAACGAGCGGCGGGCAATAATCAATAATTATTCTATAAATTTTTTACGTGGAATATTTTTTCCAATACGCTATGCCCGAACCGGACCAGACGCAGTGCATCGTTTCAGCAGTTGCCGCAACATTTGTCCGCCCATGATTTTCCCTGCGCCTACGCTGTAGACTGCGACCAGCCAACCTATTGTCGAGGGCCGGCCTTTTTTCGGGCGGCCCTATAAGAACAAGCCAGAAGGATTTTCTATGACCCGCCCCGATGATCTGCCGGCGCCGTCCGAGAGCGCGTCCGAAACCGCCCTCCCGAGCCCACCGATCAATGCCGAGCGCCTGCTGCAACTGATCACCGATGAATACGAAAGCCTGCCGCGCCAGCTCAAACGCATCGCCAGCTACATGAGCCAGCAGAGCGACCGGATCATGGTCGACCGCATCAGCGACATCGCACGGGAGTGCGAAGTGCACCCCTCGGCCATCGTCAGGTTTTCCCAGCGTTTCGGTTTCAGCGGGTTCAGCGAAATGCAGGCGTTGTTCCGCGAGGCCTACACCCACAAGACCACGCCGGTGCAGAACTACCAGCAGCGCATCCGCAGCATGATCGCCAACAAGTCGCAGAAAGCCAGCGGCGGCGACCTGGCCCGTGAGTGCGTCAACGCGACCCTGTCGGGCATCGAGCGGCTGGGGTTGGAGCTGGATGACCAGGCGTTCGAAAAGGCCGTAGACCTGGTGGTCAACGCCGACAATATCTATGTGGTGGGTGTGCGCCGCTCGTTCGCGGTGGCCGATTACCTGGTCTACAACCTGCAACACACCAATAAGCGCATTCACCTGGTGTCCGGCCTGGGGGGCAGTTACCGCGAGCAGATGCGCAGCGTGCGCGCCAACGACCTGGTCATCGCCATCAGCTTCACGCCCTATGGCAAGGAAACCCAGCACTGCCTGCGCATTGCCCAGCACCATCAGGCCAAGACCCTGATCATCACCGACAGCAACCTGTCGCCCCTGGCCAAACGGGCCAACGCGGTGTTGCTGGTCAACGAAGGCAGTTCGTTCGCCTTCCGTTCGTTGAGTGCCACGTTGTGCCTGTGCCAGGCATTGTTCATCGCCGTGGCTTACCGACTGGAACTCAAGGTCGATGAAATCCATGAACAGGTCGGGTTCGAGGATTAACGCCCGCAAGGAATTACTCAAGGAGAAGTCATGAAACTGATCGGCATGCTGGATTCGCCCTATGTAAGACGCGTCGCCATTTCCGCCAAGTGCCTGGGGGTTGCCCTGGAGCACGATTCCGTTTCGGTGTTCAGGCATTTCGAACAGTTCCAGCGCATCAACCCGGTGGTCAAGGCCCCGACCCTGGTGCTGGACGATGGCTCGGTGCTAATGGACTCCACGTTGATCATCGATTACCTGGAGGCCTTGGCTGCTCCGGGGAAAAGCTTGATGCCGGCCGACCTTGGGCAGCGGCTGCGATCACTGCGCCTGATTGGATTGGCCTTGGCGGCCTGTGAGAAGTCGGTGCAGATCTACTACGAACGCAACCTGCGGGAGATCCAGCACGCGCCTTGGGTTGAACGCGTAGAAGGCCAACTGGCGGCGGCTTATGGAATGCTGGAGCAGGAACTGGAAAAACAGCCGTTGAGCACTGATGGCAAACTCGATCAGGCCGGCATCACTGTCGCGGTGGCCTGGAGCTTCACCAACCTGGTGGTGCCGGACCAGGTGCAGGGCAAGGCTTTTCCGTTGATCAGCGCGTTCACCGCCTATGCCGAAGGGTTGGAGGCGTTTGTCAGTACGCCGATGGAATAACGGATGGGTGTGGTTTCTGTGGGATTCGGCGGTGTACTTCGATGGTGTATCCAGCCAATCCCTTGTGGCGAGGGAGCTTGCTCCCGCTGGGCTGCGCAGCAGCCCCAACCATTTGCCTGACACACCGAATCGCCAGGTCTCAGGGCCGCTTCGCGCCCCAGCGGGAGCAAGCTCCCTCGCCACTGGGGACGGTGGCGATGGGCAGATTCGTGCATGTTCCCACAGTTATTTTCGGGTAACTGTGGGAGAGGTGTTCACCTCAGCTCCTTCATGGCTCCCCTTCAGGCCAGCTCCACGTCCTTCGGCTCGACGACACTCGGTGCCACTTCGAAGCGATCCGCCAGGAACGGCGTGAGGTCCAGCGGCAGCGGTTCGTTGTTCACCAGCTTGTCCAGCAGCACCCCGGTGATGGCCGAGGTCAGGATGCCGGTGCGGAAATGACCGCAGGCGTTGAGGTAGCCCTCCACCCCGCGCATCGGCCCCAGGATCGGCAATTCATCAGGTGACCCCGGGCGCAGGCCGGCCCAGGTTCGTTTCAGGTTGATGTCGACCAATTGCGGGATACACCGCACCGCGCCTTGCACCAACCCTTCGATCTCCGGATAGGTCGTGGTCACGTCGAAGCCTTTGTCTTCGGTGGTGCTGCCAATGAGGATCTCACCGTTGTCTTTCTGCGCCACGTAGCAGTCGCTGGTGGTCAGGCAGCCGTTGAGGATTTTCGGCATGCGCTCGGTCAACAGGATCTGCCCCTTGACCGGTTTGACCGGAATCCGCACGCCAGTGGCCTGCTCACTCAGGTCCGCCGCCCAGGCACCGGCCGCGTTGATCAGGGTCCGGCAGTTGAATGTCCCCGCCTCGGCGGTTTTCACGCCTGTCACCCGCGTGCCGCTGCGCAGCACCTCGGTCACGCTGGTGTTGAAGAACAGGTCGACACCGTTCTGCCGGGCGCCTTCAGTGTAGGCATCGGCCAGGCGGAACGGACTGACCTGGTGATCGCAGAGAAACTCCAGCGCTCCCAAGGCTTCATGGCTGACATTCGGCTCCGCCTCACGCAGGGCGGCCTGGTCGAGCCAGCGTACCTGATCGGCCAGATGAGGAATGCAGGCAACGATGTGCTCCGCGTACAAACGGTCTTCGTCGTCGTAGATCACGAACTTGAGCCCGGTCTGCTCGAACTTGAAATCCATGCCATGGTTGTCGATCAACTCGCGGTGCAACTGCGGATACATCGCGTTGGACTGCAAGGCGAAATCAAAGAACGACTGGGGCAGGATGTGCGGCGTGCTGGCGTCCACCGCCACCGCGGCGCCTTGGGTCTGGCGCTTGCGGTTGGCCGACATCATGCGAAAGAAAATCACCCCGCAGCCCAGGCCCACCGACTCACCAATGGCCCACAGGCCGCCCGCCGAAGCGCGGGTCGCGTTGCCGGGGCGCTTGGCGTCGATCAGGGCGACTTTCAGGTGTTTGCGCTTGGACAGTTGATAGGCACAGGAGGCGCCGATCACACCACCACCAGCGATGACCACGTCATAGTGCTTAATCATGGGAAACGACCTCGGTGCCAAGGTTCTGGAACGCTGAGAAGGGAATCGGATCGATGGGGAAACGCGGTCGCAGCCAGCCCACGTCGGCACGCCCGGTAGCCTCGCGCAAGCGATCGCTGCAATAGCCGACACACATCCGCCCCTGGCAATCGCCCATGCTCACGCGGGTGCTCATTTTCAGGCTGGCCATGTCTTGCACACCCTGCTCCAGGGCCCGGTCGATGTCGGCGCGGGTGGTGTGCTCGCAGCGACAGATCACCGTATCGGCGGCCGGCAACGCGGTTTGCCCGGCGCCGCGCTGGGTGTAGCGGTCCACGGCGGCGCGGAAGCGAATGATCCGCTCCAGTTGCGCCTGGTAGCGTTCGCGGCGCGCCAGGGCCGTGGACGGATCCAGCACGTTGCGTTGCATCAGGATCGACAGCGCCGCGATGCGTCCACTCAGCATGGCCGCTTCACCGCCGCGAATCCCGCCCATGTCGCCGGCCAGGTGAATGTGCGCTTCGCTGCTTTGTTGCCAGGCATCGGACACGGCCCGCAAATAGCCGTCGTCGCTGAAACCGTGCTCCAGGCCCATCTGCTGGCTCAATTGAGTCCGCGGGATAAACCCGTAGCCGACCGCCAGCGTCTGGGCCGGCACCTGTTCAGCGCGTTTGAGGTCGGGCTCCCAGTTTGTGGAGTAAGGCGCGACGGTAACGACGCTCAACTCTCCCTCGCCGTCAGCCTGCACCACGCCCCAGCCATAGCGCACGGGAATGCGATTGAGCTTGAGGTAGGCCAGCATGCTCAGGCCGTCGAGGAACAGTTGCGGCTTGTTCAGCAACGCCAGGCTTTCCTTGGCGATCCGGCCGAACGCACAGGCCTCATACACACCCGCCACCGCCACGCCCGATGCGTGCAGTTGGCAAGCCACCAGTGGCAACAACGGACCGGTGCCAGCGATCACCACCGGGCTCGGCGGCTTGACCACACCGCTCTTGATCTGCAATTGCAGGCCCCCGAGCATCATCACGCCCGGCAGGGTCCAGCCCGGAAACGGCACGCTGCGTTCGTGACAACCGGCCGCCAGCACCAGATGGGAATAGGCGACCTCGCCCAGGCGCTCGTCGGCATCCAGCAGCATCAGCGCCCGGAAGCCTTCGGCACCCATGACACGGCTGCTCAATCGCACGTCGATCAGGCCGGCGTGTTGCTGGAATTCACCGTGGAGTTTCTCCAGGGCTTCGCTGTAGCGCGGGCCGAGGTAATCCAGGCGTACGCCATCGCGCAACGGTCCGCGATACACCACGCCCCCCAGGCGCGGCGCTTCTTCGAGCAAGGTGCAGCGCACGCCGTGGGAGGCCAGTTCGATGGCTGCGGCCATCCCCGCCGGCCCACCGCCGACAATCACCGGATCGAGGTTCATGGCGCCTCCGTTTCGGTGATGCGGTTGACCCGGGTTTCGATCTGCATGCCGGGGCGTACCAGGGTCTGGCAGGCGCGGCGCTTGTGGCGGCCATCGATCTTGACCAGGCAGCATTGGCATACACCCATGCCGCAATAGGCACCGCTGATCTGGTCGTGGTCGTTGCGGGCCACCTGCCGTTGACCCAAGGACTGGATGACCGTGAGGACGGTTTCACCGTGGGCGGCGCTGACGGCCTGCCCGTCCAGGTGCACCGTCATGTCGGCCTGGGTCAGCGGCTGGATATCAAATTTTCGGCGTAGAAGGTCTTGAGGTTGAATCATATTGCTCTTCCTTGAAAGTTCTGTGGGGCGGGCTCCTTGCGGCACACCACGAGTATCAGTACCTGGCAGCGACAGCGCACTACCACAGGGCAACAGATACAACATGCTGGATCGCGCCGATTTATGTTAGGAGTTATTTGTGACCAGTTGTTGATCCACGCCAGTGAATCCGCTTTTCGGCTCATGAACTTTTTTTCAGAAAGCCGACAGGTATTCTTTGGCAGAATGCTGCGCAATAGCACCGACTTCCCCACACGGTACCGCCCATGAACCGCATCCTGACCATCGAAGACGACGCCGTGACCGCCCGTGAAATCGTCGCCGAGCTGACCCGCAACGGCCTGGACGTCGATTGGGTCGACAACGGCCGCGAAGGCCTGGAACGGGCGGTGAGCGGCGACTACGACCTGATCACCCTCGACCGCATGCTGCCCGAGCTCGACGGCCTGGTGATCGTCACCACGCTGCGCACCATGGGCGTGGCCACGCCGATCCTGATGATCAGCGCCCTCTCCGACGTGGACGAGCGGGTCCGTGGCCTGCGGGCCGGCGGCGACGATTACCTGACCAAACCGTTCGCCACCGACGAAATGGCCGCCCGGGTCGAAGTGCTGCTGCGGCGCAACAATGGCGCCCGCGAACCGGAAACCGCGCTACGGGTGGCCGATCTGGAACTGAACCTGATCAGCCGCGAAGCCAGCCGCAACGGGCAACTGCTCAGCCTGCTGCCCACCGAATACAAGCTGCTCGAATTCCTGATGCGCAACAGCGGGCAGATCCTCTCGCGCATGATGATTTTCGAGGAAGTCTGGGGCTATCACTTCGACCCTGGCACCAACCTGATCGACGTGCACATTGGCCGCCTGCGCAAGAAAATCGACCCGCCGGGCCTGGAACCGCTGATTCGCACGGTACGGGGTTCCGGCTATGTCATTGCTGAACCCCGCTAAAGGCTGGCGCTCCTCCAGCAGCCGTCTGCTGGCGCTGTACAGTTCGCTGTTCGTGATCTGGAGCGCGATCCTGATGGGGGTCATGTATTACGAAGTGTTTGGCTACCTCGACAGCCTGGCCAAGCACTCCCTGATGCAGCGCCAGCACCTGTTCGCCCGGATCCATGGCGATCAACTGGAAGATGCGCTCATGGCCAGCCTGACGCTGGACGAGCGCGGCGTTGACGCCTACGGGCTGTTCGATCCGCAACTGCGCCATTTGAGCGGGCCGATCCTGCGCGTGCCCGCCGACCTGCCCCTTGACGGCAAGATCCACATGCTCGGCGGCTGCGTCGATTCCGATGACCCCGGCGTGCCTTCCGACAGCTGCGACGCGGTGGCGACCCGGACCCAGGACGGTCGCTGGCTGGTCCTGGCCCGGGACAACGGCTCGCTGTTCGCGGTGACACGGATCATCCTGCACGCGCTGTTCTGGGGCGTATCGCTGACCGTCCTGCCGGGCATCGCTGGCTGGCACCTGCTGCGCCGCCGACCGCTACGACGGATTCGCCTGTTGCAGGCCAGCGCCGAAGCCATCGTTGCCGGCGACCTGACCCATCGCCTGCCGCTGTCGAGCCGGCGCGACGAGCTGGACATGCTGGCGGCAATCGTCAATGCCATGCTCGAGCGTATCGAGCGCTTGATGAATGAGGTCAAGGGCGTGTGCGACAACATCGCCCATGACCTGCGCACCCCCTTGACGCGTCTGCGTGCGCAACTTTATCGCATCCAGCAACAGGCGCCGGACGGCTCGCCCGAGGCCTTGCAAATGGATCAGGTGATCGCCGAGACCGACACCCTGATGGCACGGTTTCGGGGGTTGTTGCGGATTTCCGAGCTGGAAGACCAGCAGCGGCGCTCGGGTTTCGTGCGCCTCGACCCGTTGCAGTTATTGCAGGAGCTGCATGACTTTTACCTGCCGCTGGCCGAGGAAGGCGAGCTGACCTTCATCCTCGAGGTGCCTGATGCGCTGCCCCTGCTCAACGGCGACCGGGCATTATTGTTCGAGGCCGTCTCGAACCTGCTGAGCAACTCCATCAAATTCACTCCGCCGGGAGGCACAGTGATCCTGCGTGGGGTCGATCAGGGCGACAGCACCCGCATCGAAGTGCTCGATTCGGGCCCGGGCATCCCCGAGGCGGAGCGCAAGGCCGTGTTTCGCCGTTTCTACCGTGCCGAGGGCAGCAGCCAGCACGGCGGATTCGGCCTGGGCCTGTCAATCGTCGCGGCGATCGTCAATCTGCATGGGTTCACGCTGGAGGTGGGTAGCAGCGAACACGGCGGCGCGCGGTTGGTGCTCGATTGCCGGGGGACACTATTGTAGGGAAACCGCACCTGTGTTGCTGCAGGGAACACTGCACCTGTGGCTCTTGAGCTTTTGTGGCGAGGGAGCTTGCTCCCGCTGGGTTGCGCAGCAGCCCCCCTCTCAAGCTCACTCAATCAACCTGATCCACCGCGTCGCCGGGTTCCAGGGCCGCTGCGCACCCCAGCGGGAGCAAGCTCCCTCGCCACGGGGAATTGGGCACGGCGCGGGTTAGGGGAATGCCTCGAATCAGTGTCAGTTTCAAGAGCAAATCGGTTGGTCGACCGGGATGCTTTTGAGCTTTTGAGCTCTTGAGCTTTTAAGCTTTTGTGGCGAGGGAGCTTGCTCCCGCTGGGTTGCGCAGCAGCCCCTCTCAAGCTCACTCAATCAACCTGATCCACCGCGTCGCCGGGTTCCAGGGCCGCTTCGCGCCCCAGCGGGAGCAAGCTCCCTCGCCACGGGGAATTGGGCATGGCGCGGGTTAAGGGAATGCCTCGAATCAGTGTTAGTTTCAAGAGCAAATCGGTTGGTCGACCGGGATGCTTTTGAGCTTTTGAGCTTTTGAGCTTTTGAGCTTTTGAGCTCTTGAGCTTTCGTGGCGAGGGAGCTTGCTCCCGCTGGGCTGCGCAGCAGCCCCCCTCTCAAGCTCGCTCAATCGACCTGATCCACCGCGTCGCCGGGCTTCAGGGCCGCTGCGCGCCCCAGCGGGAGCAAGCTCCCTCGCCACGCGGTGTGCGGTGCCTGAACTTTGGTGATTAGCCTGTCCTGATTATTTATACCGGGTCACTGCGATGCAGCGGGATATTTTCCAGCTCATAGCGCAGCTCTTCGATCAACTTGGCGATGCTCTCTTCCGAGCGGACGCTGTCGACACTCATGCCGCTCACCACCAGGTCCACCTCGCCGCTTTCACGGTGATACAGGCGTACAGTGAGGGTGCCGTCACCATTGAGGCTGCATTCGCAGGCCAGCGGCGTAAAGCTTTCTTCCAGGCGGGTGCGCAAGGGGGCCAGATGGGTCATGAGATGCACCTCAGCCCTGGGGGCACAAATGAACGGTGGACAGCACCGACCTCCTGGTCCGCATAGGCATCCTGTCGCTCTCATACTGGGTTAGTTCACTGCACATTGTGGCGTATTCCTTGACTGTTTCGTGGGGACGCGACATCACAGACGATGTCGCACACTGACAGCCTAAGGAACCGCCCCCCCATGCAAAACCCGAATTTGCACCAGCATGCCCGGTGCATTTGCACTGGCTATCATGGTGCCTTCATTCGCCATTCGTTTGCGAATAACCCCCGCTCCCGCGCCCAGACAATCGCCTCGCTGCGGCTATGGACATCCAGTTTCGAATACAGCGTAGCCACGTGATTGCGCACGGTATTGGGCGCCAGCTTCAGGCGCGCGGCGATTTCCTTGTCCGCCAAGCCTTCGCAAATCAGCCCCAGCACGTCGCGCTCCCGGGCCGTCAGCTCGGTGAATGACACACTGGGCACCTGGGCGTTGATGCTCTTCACGTTAGCCAATTTTTCAATCAGGGTCCGACTGAACCAGGACGCATCTTTCATCACCTCTTCGATAGCCGCCACCAGCTCCAGCTCCGAGCGTTTGCGCTCGGTGATGTTCATCAGCACCAACAGATAGCAAGGTTTGTCCTGGATGAGCACCGTATCGGCGGCGACCTCACAGTCGATGAGTTCGCCGCCCTTCTTGTGCACCTTGACGTCGATACTCGAGACAGCGGCAGCCTTTTCCAGCCGGGCAAACAGCGCGGCGCTGGCGTCCTTGTCGAGAAAGCCGATTTCCTCCACGGTTTTTCCCAACAGCTCTTCGCTGGCGTAACCGGTGGTCTGGAGAAACGCCTCGTTGATTTCCAACAACTGCTGTTCAGCGCTGCACACCAGCGTGGGTACGGGCGACAGGCGGAACGACTTGGCAAAGCGCTCCTCGCTCTGGCGCAGGGCCGTTTCTGCCTTGCGTCGCGGCTCCATGTCCATGAAGGAAAACAGCATGCAGTCTTCGTCGTGCAGGTCCAGCGGCTGGCCGGCGACGATCACCTGTTTGCAGGTGCCGTCAGGCAATTTCAACTCGGCCTGCATTTGCGGAATGGTCGCGCCCTGCCCCAGGCGTTCGATGGCCAGGTCGCGTCTTTCGGCGGCTTCAAGCACGTCAAGCTCATAGACCGAACGCCCAATCACCTGCTCGCGACTGTAGCCGGTCATCTCCAGGAATCCCGGATTGACCTTGATGTAACGCAGGTCACTGAGGCGACAGATCACCGCCGGTGCCGGGTTGGCCCCGAAGGTTTTCTCGAAGCGCTGCTCGGCGCTGGCCCATTCGGTGGCATCGCTGAGGATCAGCACGAGAAGCTCCGGCTCGCCGTTGCGGTCGGCCAGCACCATGCTGCGGATCCGATGCACCCAGGTCCGATCCGGGTCGGCCTGGGGCGTGACTTCCACCAGCACATCGCTGAACTCATCGCCACGGGCAACCCGGGCGATGGGGTAGTTGTCGTCGCTCAGCGGGTGATTGTTGCGATAACGCAAATTGAAACGCCGGGCGTATTGCCTGGCCGTGGTGCCCAGCTCACTGAGATCCTTGACCCCGTGCATCGCCAAGGCCGCTGCGTTGGCCCAGGCAATGGTCTGGTCGACCTCGATCAACATCACCCCGTCGGACAGCCCGGCAATGATCTGCAGCAATTGACGACGGTTGGTATCGGTGGTCGGGACTTGCTGATTCATTGGGTCTCCATGTGGTCAGTAGGTTTCAAGCATGGATGCGTTGAAGGTTACGACCACATGGGTTTGCAATAGTGCATCGGCCCTTCAAGCCGCCATGCGCCCCTCGGCAATCGCTTGTGAGGCGGCCAGCATCGCTCGCAGCAGCACTGCGCAACCGGCGGCGAGGTCGTCCGGGGCGGCGTTTTCGATTTCGTTGTGGCTGATACCTCCTTCGCAAGGCACGAAGATCATCCCGGCCGGGCCCAGTTCGGCGAGGAAGATCGCGTCATGACCGGCACCGCTGACGATGTCCAGGTGGGACAGGCCCAGCCCTTGGGCAGCGCCGCGTACGGCGTCGACGCAGCCTTTGTCGAAATACAGCGGCGGGAAATCGGCCGTGGGTTTCAAATCGAAGGTCAGGCCGTGCTGCTGGCAGGTGTCTTCGATCACCTGCTTGACCTCGGCGATCATCGAATCCAGCCGCGCCGGTTCCAGGTGACGAAAGTCCAGGGTCATGCGCACTTCGCCGGGGATGACATTGCGCGACCCCGGATAAGCTTGCAGGCACCCGACCGTGCCGCAGGCATGGGGTTGATGACCGAGGGCGGCGCGGTTGACGGCGCCAACGATGATCGAGGCGCCCACCAGGGCGTCCTTGCGCAGGTGCATCGGGGTCGGGCCGGCGTGGGCTTCGACGCCGCGCAAGGTCAGGTCGAACCACTTCTGCCCCAATGCGCCCATCACCACGCCGATGGTCTTGCCCTCGTCTTCGAGGATCGGCCCCTGTTCGATGTGCGCCTCGAAATACGCCCCCACCGGATGCCCGCTGACCGGGCGCGGGCCGGCATAGCCGATGGCATTGAGCGCCTGGCCCACGCTGATGCCCTCGGCGTCGACCTTGGCGAGGGTTTCTTCGAGGGTGAATTTTTCCGCGAACACGCCGGAGCCCATCATGCACGGGGCGAAACGCGAGCCTTCTTCGTTGGTCCAGACCACCACCTCCAACGGTGCTTCGGTCTCAATGTTCAGGTCATTGAGGGTGCGCAGCACCTCCAGCCCGGAGAGCACGCCAAAGCAGCCGTCGAACTTGCCACCGGTGGGCTGGGTGTCGATGTGGCTGCCGGTCATCACCGGTGGCAGGTTCGGATTGCGCCCCGGACGACGGGCGAAGATGTTGCCCACCGCATCGATGCTGACGGTGCAGCCCGCCGCCTGGGTCCATTGCACGAACAGGTCGCGGGCCTGGCGGTCGAGGTCGGTCAGGGCCAGCCGACACACACCGCCCTTGACCGTGGCACCGAGCTGGGCCAGGTCCATGAGCGATTGCCACAGGCGATCGCGATTGATGTGCGGGTGGGTGGATTGCAGGACGTCGATGGCTGCGTTCATGGGGATCTCCATTTTTTCAGGCATGTTTTTGGTGTGCTTGCTCGCGATGAGGCCCTCCCTCACACCGCGGTTTTAGCGACGGACGGGCTCGCTCGCATACTGCACAACCCGTAATAAATCACCCCGCCCAGCGCCGAGCCGGTGAACCAGCCGTAGCTGTAGAACCAACTGAACGCATCGCTGCCCAGGGACAGCAGCGTCAGCACCACCGGCACGCCAAAGGCGATGAAGCCATTCCAGTTCCACGCCGGGTAAGTGTCGTCGCGGTACAACCCGGCCAGGTCCAGTTGCTGTTTCTTGATCAGGAAATAATCCACCACCATGATCCCGGCAATCGGCCCCAGCAGGCTCGAATAACCCAGCAGCCAATTGGAATAGACCGACTCCAGGCTGACCTCGGACACAATCAGGCCAAGCTTCTTCAGCAGTTCGTGGGCCATCAGCGCCAGCCCCACCAACCCGGTGAGCATCACCGCCTTGGTGCGGCCGATCAGTTTCGGCGCCAGGTTCTGGAAGTCGTTGGTGGGCGAGACGATGTTGGCGGCGGTGTTGGTCGAGAGCGTGGCGACAATAATCAGCACCATGGCCAGGGCCACCCATACCGGGCTCTGGATGTGCCCGATCAAGGTCACCGGGTCGGAGACGGTCACCCCCACCAGTTTTTCCGAGGCGGCGGTCATGACCACGCCGAGGGAGGCGAACAGGAACATGGTCAATGGCAGGCCAATGATCTGCCCCACGATCTGGTCTTTCTGACTCCTGGCATAACGGCTGAAGTCAGGAATGTTCAACGACAGCGTGGCCCAGAAACCGACCATGGCCGTCAGGCCGGCAAGGAAGTAGCTGGTCACGCCGGCGCCTTCGGGACGCTTGGCCGGGACCGCCATCAGTTCAGTCAATGAAACGTTGGGCAATGCCCACACCAACAGACCGACGCCCACCAGCACCAGCAGCGGCGCTGACAAGGTTTCCAGCCACTTGATCGACTCGGCACCGCGCAGCACCACCCACAGGTTGATGACCCAGAACACCATGAAGCCGATCACTTCGCCGGTGCCACCCAGGCTCTTCCAGCCTTCGAACACCGAGCCGAGAAACAGGTGGATCGCCAGCCCGCCGAACATGGTCTGGATCCCGAACCAGCCACAGGCCACCAGGGCGCGGATCAGGCACGGCACGTTGGAACCAATCACGCCGAAGGATGAGCGCAAAAGCACCGGAAACGGAATGCCGTACTTGGTTCCGGCAAAGGCATTCAGGGTCAGGGGGATCAGCACGATGATGTTGGCAAACAGAATCGCCAGCAGCGCCTCGCCCACCGTCAGGCCGAAATAGGCGGTGAGCACGCCACCGAGGGTGTAGGTCGGCACGCAAATCGCCATGCCCACCCACAGTGCAGTGATGTGCCATTTGTTCCAGGTTCGCTCATGCACCTTGGTCGGCGCGATGTCGTGGTTATAACGGGGGCTGTCGAGGACGTCGCTGCCGGCTTCAAGCTCGAACAATCCGTCGCGCTCGGTCACTGTTGATCTGGTCATGTCCGCTCCACTGTTTTCATTATTTTTGCTCATCGACGGGCGATGGCCGGAGTACTTGCACGCGTGCTACCGACCACCCCGCCAGACCCACGACGGCACTCAATAACCGTGCCGGATAATGCGCTGAGCTGACCGGATGATCGATATAACCCTTTCAACCTTTTGATGTTTAACGTTTTAAAGCCACGTTGTTGCCTTGTTTCACTCCCTGCTTACCGCCCTTGAGGCTAGATGACCTTCACGCCCTGTCGAGGGGGAGATTCAAAGTGGTGCACCCCGGATCAACGCAAGGTGTCTAGACCGCACTTGCAACGCTTTCAAGCCGCTGATTTACCATGACAAATCTCGCTCAAATAACGATCCTGTCAAGTGCGTCAAAATGGTGAGCAGGCTCACCATTTTGGTGAATTTATAAATTAATACTTTAATTTCAATAAGTTAATTAACGCATAAGCTTATAAAAAATAATCTTGCTCATTTCATAAACTCCAGCTAGCGTCTAATCCTGACAGTCGTGACAAGAATATAAACCGCCACGACTTTACCTACCGTGATCGATAAAACATAAAGAACCGGCAACAGTCGGTCATGCCTGCGAGGAACTCGGAATGTCTCTGTTAATCCGTGGCGCCACCGTTATTACCCATGATGAAAGTTATCGCGCCGATGTGTTTTGCGCCGACGGCGTGATCAAGGCCATCGGTGACAACCTGGATGTTCCGGCCGCTGTCGAAGTGCTCGATGGCGGCGGCCAATACCTGATGCCCGGCGGCATCGATCCCCATACGCATATGCAGTTGCCATTCATGGGCACGGTCGCCAGCGAGGACTTCTTCAGCGGCACGGCGGCAGGTCTGGCCGGGGGCACCACCTCGATCATCGATTTCGTGATTCCCAACCCCCAGCAATCGTTGATGGAAGCCTTTCACCAATGGCGTGGCTGGGCCGAGAAAAGTGCCAGCGACTACGGTTTTCACGTGGCAATCACCTGGTGGAGCGAACAGGTCCGCGAAGAAATGGCCGAGCTGGTCAGCCATCATGGGGTGAACAGCTTCAAGCATTTCATGGCCTACAAGAATGCGATCATGGCGGCCGACGACACCTTGGTCGCAAGCTTCGAGCGCTGCCTGGAACTGGGCGCGGTGCCCACCGTGCACGCCGAAAACGGCGAACTGGTCTATCACCTGCAACGCAAGTTGCTGGCCCAGGGCATCACCGGGCCGGAGGCCCATCCGTTGTCGCGTCCTTCGCAAGTGGAAGGCGAAGCCGCGAGCCGGGCCATCCGCATCGCCGAAACCCTGGGCACACCGCTGTACCTGGTGCATGTGTCGACCAAAGAGGCCCTGGACGAAATCACCTACGCCCGCAGCAAGGGCCAACCGGTCTACGGTGAAGTACTGGCCGGGCATCTGTTGCTGGACGACAGTGTTTATCGCGACCCCGACTGGCAGACCGCCGCCGGCTACGTGATGAGCCCACCCTTTCGCCCACGCGGGCATCAAGAGGCTCTCTGGCACGGCTTGCAGTCCGGCAATCTGCACACCACCGCCACCGACCACTGTTGCTTCTGCGCCGAACAGAAGGCTGCCGGCCGCGACGACTTCAGCAAGATCCCCAACGGCACCGCCGGTATCGAAGACCGCATGGCCGTGCTCTGGGACGAGGGGGTCAACAGCGGAAAATTGTCGATGCACGACTTCGTCGCCCTCACCTCCACCAACACCGCGAAGATCTTCAACCTCTACCCGCGCAAAGGGGCGATCCGCGTCGGCGCCGATGCCGACCTGGTGCTCTGGGACCCGCAAGGCAGCCGCACGATTTCCGCCAAAGCCCACCATCAGCAGGTGGACTTCAACATCTTCGAAGGCAAGACCGTGCGCGGCGTGCCCAGCCACACCATCAGCCAGGGCCGGCTGGTGTGGGCCGACGGCGACCTGCGGGCCGAGCGCGGCGCGGGGCGCTATATCGAGCGGCCGGCGTATCCGGCGGTGTTCGATTTGCTGAGCAAGCGGGCGGAGTTGAACAAGCCAACCGCCGTGAAACGCTGAAACCCGGGCCTTTGAACGTTCCCACGCTCCGCGTGGGAATGCAGCCCGGGACGCTCTGCGTCCCAGAGCGGAACGCGGAGCGTCCCCAGAGGCATTCCCACGCAGAGCGCGGGAACGATCAAGGCAACGAAAAAAACCACTGCCCACCAGAGGCAGCACCTCAAACACCGTGAGGCCCACTCCATGATCCAGCCCTTGAGTCACCTCCCCCATTCCCAGGAAGACCCGGCCACCCTCGCCGCCCGCTTCAGCGACCTGGCGCCACCGCTCAATGCGCGCCAGGCCCACCTGGAAGCCTCCCGGTGCCTGTATTGCTACGACGCACCGTGCGTGAACGCCTGTCCAAGCGAAATCGATATCCCTTCATTCATCCGCAACATCCACCAGGACAACGTCCAAGGCGCGGCCCAGAAAATCCTCTCGGCCAACATCCTCGGCGGCAGTTGTGCCCGGGTCTGCCCCACGGAGATCCTTTGCCAGCAAGCCTGCGTGCGCAACAACGTCCATGAATGCGCGCCGGTATTGATCGGCCAGCTGCAACGCTACGCCGTGGATAACGCCCATTTCAGCGAACACCCGTTCAAGCGTGCCGCCACCACTGGCAAGCGCATCGCCGTGGTCGGGGCCGGCCCGGCGGGCTTGTCCTGCGCCCATCGCAGCGCAATGCACGGCCATGACGTGGTGGTTTTCGAAGCCCGTGAAAAAGCCGGCGGCCTCAACGAATACGGGATCGCCAAGTACAAACTGGTGGACGACTACGCCCAACGTGAACTGGACTTCCTGTTAGAGATCGGCGGCATCGAAATCCGTCACGGCCAAAAACTCGGCGAGAACCTGAGCCTGAGCGACCTGCACCAGCAGTTTGACGCGGTGTTCCTCGGCCTCGGCCTGGCGGCCAGCAAACAACTAGGCCTGAGCGACGAACAGGCGCCGGGGCTGCTGGCCGCCACCGACTACATCCGCGAACTGCGCCAGGCCGACGACCTCAGCCAGTTGCCCCTGGCCGACCGCTGCATCGTGCTCGGCGCCGGCAACACCGCCATCGACATGGCCGTGCAAATGGCTCGCCTCGGCGCCCGGGACGTTAGCCTGGTGTACCGCCGAGGCTTGGAAGACATGGGCGCCACCGGCCATGAACAGGACATCGCCAAGGCCAATCAGGTGCGCCTGTTGACGTGGGCGCAGCCGCAACAGGTGTTGCTCGATGACGCGGGGAAGGTACGCGGCATGCGTTTCTCCCGCACCCATCTGGAAAACGGTCGGCTGGTCATCGGCACCGACACCTTCGACCTGCCCGCCGACGCCATTTTCAAAGCCATCGGCCAAGCCTTCGATGACAACGCACTGGTGGACCCGCTGGCCCGGGAGCTCAAGCGCCAGGACGGACGAATCCTGGTGGACGAACACCTGCGCACCAGCATTCCCGGTGTCTACGCCGGCGGCGATTGCACCAGCCTGGACCAGGACCTCACCGTGCAGGCCGTGCAGCACGGCAAGCTCGCCGCCGAGGCGATCAACGCTCAACTCATGCTCAACGTGGAGGCTGCGTAAATGGCCGATCTGTCGATTGTCTTCGCCGGTATCAAAGCCCCCAATCCGTTCTGGCTGGCCTCCGCGCCGCCCACCGACAAGGCCTATAACGTGGTCCGCGCCTTCGAGGCCGGCTGGGGTGGCGTGGTCTGGAAAACCCTCGGTGAGGATCCAGCGGCCGTGAATGTGTCCTCGCGTTATTCGGCCCATTACGGCGCCAATCGCGAGGTGTTGGGCATCAACAACATCGAGCTGATCACCGACCGTTCCCTGGAGATCAACCTGCGGGAAATCACCCAGGTGAAAAAGGATTGGCCAGACCGGGCGTTGATCGTGTCGCTGATGGTGCCCTGCGTCGAAGAATCCTGGAAACGCATCCTGCCCCTGGTGGAGGCCACCGGCGCCGACGGCATCGAACTGAACTTCGGCTGCCCCCACGGCATGCCGGAACGCGGCATGGGCGCGGCGGTCGGCCAGGTGCCGGAGTACGTCGAGCAAGTGACCCGCTGGTGCAAGACCTATTGCTCGTTGCCGGTGATCGTCAAGCTCACGCCGAACATCACCGACATCCGCGTCGCCGCCCGGGCCGCCCATCGCGGCGGTGCGGACGCGGTGTCGTTGATCAACACCATCAACTCCATCACCAGCGTCGACCTCGACCGCATGGTCGCCCTGCCCAGCGTCGGCAGCCAGAGCACCCATGGCGGTTATTGCGGCTCGGCGGTCAAGCCCATCGCCCTGAACATGGTCGCCGAAATCGCCCGCGACCCACAGACCCACGGCTTGCCGATCTGCGGCATAGGGGGCATCGGCAGTTGGCGCGACGCGGCGGAATTCATCGCCTTGGGCAGCGGCGCGGTGCAAGTCTGCACCGCCGCAATGCTGCATGGCTTTCGTATCGTCGAAGAAATGAAGGACGGCCTGTCACGCTGGATGGACGAGCACGGCCACGCCAACCTCCAGGCCTTCTCCGGGCGCGCGGTGGGCAACACCACCGACTGGAAGTACCTGGACATCAACTACCAGGTCATCGCGAAAATCGACCAGGAGGCCTGCATCGGCTGCGGTCGCTGCCACATCGCCTGCGAAGACACCTCACACCAGGCCATCGCCAGCCTCAAGCAAGCAGACGGCACGCGTAAATATGAAGTGATCGATGAAGAATGCGTGGGCTGCAACCTGTGCCAGATCACCTGCCCGGTGCAGGACTGCATCGAAATGGTGACGGTGGACACGGGCAAGCCGTTCCTGGATTGGAACCATGATCCGCGTAATCCCTATCATGTGGCGGTTTGAAAGTTGAGGTGCCTGGGCTGACGCCATCGCGAGCAAGCTCGCGATGAGGCCCTAAGCCACAGCATAAAACCTCAGGGCTCCAACCCAATCCCCCGCAAAATCACACTCGTCACCGTCTGCACCGCCCGTTCGAACTGCATGTCCGACAGCGGCTGGTGGTCGTTGAGGATGTTGATCTGGTGGTCGAAGTCGGCGTAGTGCTGGGTCGAGGCCCAGATCATGTAGAGCAGGCTTGAGGGTTCTATCGGGAGGATGCGTTTGTCTTCCACCCACTGGCGGATCTTCGCTTCCTTCATCTTGGCCCAGTCGTAGAGACTGGCGTCCAAGGCCTGGCCTAGGGTCGGGGCGCCGTGGATGATTTCGTTGGCCCAGACTTTCGAGCCATAGGGGCGGCTGCGGGAGTGGTTCATCTTGGCGCGGATGTAGCTGCTGAGCACCACCCGGGGGTCGTCGAACATTTCGAAGCACAAGGCGTCCTGCTTCCAGACCTCCAGCAGGTCGAAAAGCACGGCGCTGTAGAGTTCGCTCTTGGTGCTGAAGTAATAGTGCAGGTTGGAACGGGGCAATTGCACTTCGGCGGCGATGTCGGCCATGGCGGTGCTGCCGAAGCCTTTTTCGGCAAAGACCTTCTCGGCGGCCAGCAGGATTTTCTCGACGTTACTGCGACGAATCTCGATCTTGTGATTGCCCATGAGGGCTCCCTGGGGACAGCGTTGGCCAAGGTTAGCATTCACTCACTTTCGATAACACTGGGGGCTCGCTCCCTATTTGACCGTGCATGTTCAGGCGGATGTGCACAGTGCCCTTGTGGCGAGGGAGCTTGCTCCCGCTGGACTGCGAAGCAGACCCAGGTTCTTTGTTTCAGCACAATTTTTTTGGGGCGGCTTCGCCACCCAGCGGGAGCAAGCTCCCTCGCCACGGGGGGTTATGTCGGCTGACGGGTTTCGATGTTGTCCAGTGCACGGTTTGCCAGCAGGCTGCCCAGTTCGATCAGTTGTTGGATGCCCAGGAGGAAATGCCGGCGTGAACCATCCAGGTCGAAAGCCAGGTCGTTGACCATGACATTGGCCGAGGCCAGGGTTTCGCTGAGGTTGGCGAGCAGGCTTTCGGTGTCGACGTTTTGGATGACGGTGAAGAGTTGGACGGGCGCAGCCTCGGCTTCGGGCTTGTCCGGCTTGGGGTTCAGGTAATAGTCGAGTACGCGCTCGGCGGCTTCGTCGAGTTTCTTGGTTTTTTTGCGTGGTGGAGTCGGGTCGGTGTCCGGTGGGTTGGGGGTTACTTTGAACATAGTTGAAGCTCCGATGCTGTAGTAAGGGAGCCAACACCCTCTCGCTACCAAACGAATTAGGGTGGCGGCCATACGAAGGTTGGTAGACCGGGCATCGGAGCCGGCGCCTCCGAAGAGACCCTGCGCATGGCCACCAAAAAGCGAAGTGCATGATTGCACTTGCAAGAGATGACGCTATGCACCGACACCAGGGCTACCAAACCCGATCGCTGATTCCTCAGCGACCCGGAAACGATAAAACCCGACCGCCAGGCGCACAAGCCGGCGGATTCTGGCGCAGGTGTAGGCAATGGCGCAAGACAACGTAGCCCGATCCAGAAGGATCCTACATTCGGATAAACACTGCCCTGTTTGGACTGGGAATAGGGTCAACAGCACACCTGTGGCGAGGGAGCTTGCTCCCGCTGGGTGGCGAAGCCGCCCCAAAAATTTGTGCTGAAACAAAGAACTTGGGCCTGCTTCGCAGTCCAGCGGGAGCAAGCTCCCTCGCCACAGGAGACTTCTGCATCCATTAGATCGTGGGCATTCGACTAATGTCTTAGACCAGTCATCGCACAACTACACCCCGCACAACTGTTTTCAGAGTCCCGTACAGGCCTGGCGTCAAAGCCTTCTATCTTCATTTCGCTCACCTGCAACCATCGAAACGCCTCATTTTGAAGCACCCTCGGCTTGGATAATTCCGATAATGGCCAGTTGACAACGACGTGCGGCTTCCAAATAATCGCCCTCATGTTGTACGACGACGTATAACAAATAAAAACAACAAAAAAGTAGGGAGCGTCATAGTGAGCACACGTGTCCGTTTTTCGCCCGAGCACCGTCCAAACCACCGTACCCTTCTCAACACCAGCCCTGCACTGATCCTGCTCGGTTGCAGCAGCCTGTCTCTGTTTCTCCCGATGACCGCCAGCGCCGAAGGCTTCGTCGATGATGCCAAAGCCACGCTGAACCTGCGCAACGCCTATTTCAACCGTAACTTCACCAACCCGAACAATGCCCAAGGCAAAGCCGAGGAATGGACCCAGAGTTTCATCCTCGACGCCAAGTCCGGTTTCACCCAGGGCGTGGTCGGTTTCGGCGTGGACGTGCTCGGCACGTACTCGCTCAAGCTCGACGGCGGGCGCGGCACCACCGGCACGCAACTGCTGCCGGTGCATGACGACGGTCGCCCCGCCGATGACTTCGGTCGCCTGGGCGTGGCCCTCAAAGCCAAGGTGTCGAAAACCGAACTGAAAGTCGGCGAATGGATGCCGGTGCTGCCGATCCTGCGCTCCGACGACGGCCGTTCCCTGCCGCAAACCTTCCGTGGGGGCCAGGTGACCTCCACCGAAATCAGCGGCCTGACGCTGTACGGTGGCCAGTTCCGCGCCAACAGCCCGCGCAACGACGCGAGCATGGAAGACATGTCCATGAACGGCCGCGGCGCGTTCACCTCCGACCGTTTCAACTTCGGCGGCGGAGAATACGCCTTCAACGAAAAACGCACCCAGGTCGGCGTGTGGTACGCGGAACTGTCCGACATCTACCAGCAACAATATTTCAACCTGACCCACAGCCAGCCCATCGGCGACTGGACCCTGGGCGCCAACCTCGGCTACTTCACCGGCAAGGAAAACGGCAGTGCCCTGGCCGGCGACCTGGACAACAAAACCGCGTTCGCCATGCTCTCGGCCAAGTACGGCGGCAACACCTTTTATGTCGGCCTGCAGAAAGTCGGCGGCGATGATGCCTGGATGCGCGTCAACGGCACCAGCGGCGGCACCCTGGCCAACGACAGCTACAACTCCAGCTACGACAACGCCAAGGAAAAATCCTGGCAACTGCGCCACGACTTCAACTTCGCCGCCGTTGGCGTGCCGGGCCTGACCCTGATGAACCGCTACATCAGTGGTGACAATGTGCACACCGCCACCGTTGACGACGGCAAGGAATGGGGTCGCGAAACCGAACTGGCCTACACCGTGCAGAGCGGCGCGCTGAAAAACCTCAACGTGAAATGGCGCAATGCGTCGATTCGCCGGGACTTCAGCACCAATGAGTTTGATGAAAACCGGATTTTCATCAATTACCCTATCTCGCTGCTATAAAACATCTCCGGTTCCACTTGATGAGTAGCGGCGTGCAGGTACGCCGCTATTTTTTCAATAATTTCTGCGCCAGCGCCAAGGCTTCATCTTCAGTGGTTGCGATGAGCATGGGATAACCCCAAAATTTTTCATACATGATTGCGAACGCTTTGCCTGCCAGCCGTTTGGCGAGACTTGATTCGATATGAATCGAGGCTTTGACATAACGCTTGAGTTCGCTTTTGTGGCGCTTCATCCACAAGGTCATTTGTTTCAGTTCCTCTGGCGAGTGTTCCGGTTGCTCCTTGTCCAGACCTTCATTGCTGATCAATACGAAGGGCTCATTGCGAGCAAGCACGGCTTCGAACTCGGCGAGAGACTCTTCTTGGCTATGGCCCAGTGTGGCTTTTTGCATCCAAACGAACGGAAATTGTGTGGCGTCTATACGCATTTCTATAGTCCTTCGACACGTTGCCAAACTTCTGTGATGTCCCGCGGTTTCAGGATACTCTGCAAGCGAGTCGGCTTAATTGCACAGTCTGGCCACAATATTGTTCAAATCAGCCGTTTTGAGGGGATTAGCGTGGGGCGCACACCTGTTATGGCGAACACGGCCAATAGAGACACGGTGACTGTTTGGGACGTCGACAGCATTTCCCGGCCTGTCGTTGCCCTCAGCGCTTCGATGGTGAGCAAGGATTGGGAGCAGGCCAGCCATCAACATCGTAAGGCGCAACTGCTTTATTCCGTGCGCGGCATCCTTAATTGTGAAATAGAAGATGGCGTCTGGATCGTTCCACCCCAATGTGCCGTATGGATACCCGGTGGTTTGTCACATGCGACACGTGGTTCAGGAGAAACAGAATGTTATTGCCTGTTTGTTGAACCTGATGCCGCTCCGGATCTTCCGCGAAGCTGCTGCACGATTGGCGTATCACCGCTGTTGCGCGAGTTGCTGCTGAAGGCGGCGGCGTTCTCGGGAGACGCTGTCAATGTCGCGCGCGAAGACCGCTTGATCGCAACGTTGTTGGACGAATTGTCGGCAGCCCCCGTGGAGGACCTGCATTTGCCGATGCCTCGCGACACGCGTCTGCGCAGGCTCGCTGAAATGCTCTTGGCCGACCCTGCTGTTAAGGTTTCGGTGCGCGAGTGGGCTACTCGCATTGGCATGAGTGAGCGCAGCATGAGTCGGCTTTTGCTGCAGGAAATAGGGATGAGTTTTGGACGTTGGCGTCGGCAATTGCATGTGATTGTGTCACTGCAACGCATGACCAGGGGCGAGAGCGTCCAATCGGTTGCGTTGGAACTCGGTTATGAGGGACCCAGTGGTTTCATCACGATGTTCCGCAAAACCGTAGGCAAACCGCCTGTGCAATATCTCTCCGCACGCTCAGCCAGCGCTCTCATCTCAGGTGAATCATTGCCCGTGCCGTCAATCCTGTTTCCTGACGACCTGTAATGGCTTGTAGGCCATCTATCCGAACCTGACCATCCTCGTGGCGGAAGGAAAACGGCCAATCGCTGACATTGGCTGAACTGGAAAATAATCTGGCCATCCTTCGATATCTGGCAACGGCGGCTTGTTGCTAGATTGCGCGACAACGAATGCAAATCAGTTTCACTTGAGACTGATTTGTCACTTCTGTTCTCCGGCCTGGCGCCGGTTGAGTTGTCGGCCCTTTCTCAAACCCGTCTCTTGACGGTCGGCCGCTGTCTGTTTTTTTCTTGATAAGGAATGGCTGATGTGGAGTTCGTTGACTTACTGCGGTGAGAGGCGTCCTTGCGTGCCTGAGCGTTTGCTGAAAAATCCGGTTACTGCAGCGCTGTTGGTGCTTTTAGGCAGTTCGAATTGTGTAATGGCGCAGGACCCTGTCGAAGCCGATGAGAGCACTCAGTCTCAAGGCGTGATAATTCTCCCATCGGTGACGATAAGCGGGACGAGGACACCTGATACCACCCCGACGGAAGGGACGGGACTTTACACCATCGGTCAAACCACGGCCGCGACTCGCTTGCCGCTGACGTTGCGGGAGACGCCGCAATCCATTTCCGTGGTAACACGTCAGCGCATGGACGATCAGAAGCTGGATACAGTCCAGGGGGTGCTGGAGAACACGACTGGCATCTCGTCTTACCAATCAGATAGCCAACGTACGAGTTTTTATTCCCGAGGCTTTCTGATCGACAACATCCAGTATGACGGCATACCCGCCGTCATCGGCGATGTCATAAACGGCAGCGGAATCAGCGATCTGGAAACGGCATTTTACGACCGTGTCGAAATTGTGCGCGGGGCTAACGGGCTGCTCACCGGCACGGGTAATCCGTCAGCTGCGATCAACTTGGTGCGCAAAAGACCAACGCCAGAGTTCTCGGCCTCCACTTCTATCAGTGCGGGGTCTTGGGACAATTTCCGAGAGATGGGGGATATTTCCGTACCGTTGACAACCGACGGTCGTATCCGAGCACGTATGGTAGGGGTCAATAACGATGGTCACTCCTACATCGATGGTTACCAAACACAAAAGCAAGCTTTCTACGGGATCATTGAGGCAGATCTCACCGAAGACACCACCTTGGATATAGGGTACGACTATCAGAACAGTTCCCCTGAGCGACCGACATGGGGCGGTGTTCCTCTCTGGTTCAGCAACGGCTCAGAGGCAGAATGGTCGCGCTCCAAATCCCTGGCCGCGGACTGGAATCGCTGGGACAGCACCCGGCAGACTGCCTTTGCCGAACTTGAACACCGGTTTGATAACGGTTGGAAAGTTCACAGTATGGTGAACCAGTACCGCACTAAGTATGACTCCCAGTTATTGGGCGGCTTTGGTACACCCGACCAGGAGACTGGATTAGGTATTTTCCCTAATGGCGTTTATCCGGTTGCGTTGGCCGGCAAAGGGAAAAGCCGTCAAAACACCTTTGATGTGATGGCGAGCGGTCCCTTCGATTTTATGGGGCGCCAACATGATCTGGTAGTAGGCGCTATGAGTTCTCGGTATACCTCGAACAAAGACGATATCAGTCCCTTTTTTGTAGGGTTCACGCCCGGCAATATCTACAATTGGAATAATCATTTCCCCAAGCCCGACTTTGATTCAATGGCGTCTGTGCCGACCGATACCGAGGTTAAACAGCGCGGCTTCTATAGCACAGCGAGATTCTCATTGGCCGACCCATTGAAACTGGTTGTCGGAGGTCGGTTCAGTCGGTACGAGATCGACGAGACCGCAGGTGGGACGCCGTTCAATTATAAAAAGAGTAACGAGTTCACGCCCTACGCAGGTCTGATATACGAGATTGATAGTACGTATTCCGTCTATATCAGTTATACCGGCATATTTAACCCGCAAACATCGTTCCGAGACAGCAATGGCAATGTCCTCACGCCGACGGAAGGCAAGACGAAAGAGATTGGCGTCAAGGCTGAATACCTGGAGGGGCGATTGAATGCGTCTGTCGCATTGTTCGACACTGAACTGGACAATGCTGCACAACCGGATGGCAGTCTCCTTACGCCAGCCGGTGCGCAAGCTTACAAAGGGGTTGATGGCACCCAATCCCGCGGGGTCGAGTTTGACCTGCAGGGTGAAGTGGCTCCCAATTGGAACATCTACGCTGGCGTCGCCGCCTTCACTGCCAAGGATGGCAACGACGCCAGGCTGAACGCACAGGTACCGCGCACTACCGCTCAGATGTTCACTACGTACAAATTACCTGGCATGTTGGAAAAGTTGACTTTGGGCGGAGGCGTCAGATGGCAAAGCCGCTTCTTAAGCAGCAGTACGAGCACAAGGGTAGCGGAACAAGACCCCTATGCGCTGACGTCACTGATGGCACGTTATGAGTTGTCAAGGAACATGGACCTATCAATCAATGTCAACAATGTGTTCGATAAAAAATATGCAACCCAGAAAGGCGATTTCGATACTGTCAGTTACGGAGCGCCGCGTAATGCCCTGATGACGTTGAACTATAAACTGTAGTTTGCGCGGCTAACCGAATCACTCCATCACCTTAAGCTCCGCGGCCTCGTCAAACTTCGACCGGGCCGCTTCAACCTCGGGCAATTTGTCGAGCGTCCATTTATGCAACTCGCGAAATGGCTGCTGCAATGTTCGACCCAGCGGGGTGATCTCATACTGCACTGCCACGGGCGAGAACGAAATGATCTGGCGCGAGACGAGACCGTTGCGTTCCAGCCGCCGCAGGCACTGGGTAAGTGCCTTCTGGGTGACGCCCTCCAGGCGACGTTTGATGGCGTTAAAGCGATGCGGTCCGTCATCGAGCACCGCCAGAACCATCATTGACCACTTATCCGCGATCTGGTCGAACAACTTATTCCGTCCTTTTTCCATCCGGTCGCTCGAACTGAAAAACCGCATTGTCATGGCGCCGATGACGCGTCTGTTCTCACCCGAGGGCATCCCGGGGGACGCGAGCACTGCCTATTACTGGCGGCGGGCAGAGGGAGGTGTCGGGCTGATTTTGTCGGAAGGCACCGTGATTGATCGCCCGGCATCGCGTAATGATGCCGGTATTCCTTTTTTTTCACGGCGAAGCGGCGCTGGCTGGATGGAAGAACGTGATCGATGCCGTCCACACGGCTGGCGGGCGCATGGCACC
The DNA here is from genome assembly GCF_900103575.1 of Pseudomonas sp. NFACC51. NCBI lineage: Bacteria > Pseudomonadati > Pseudomonadota > Gammaproteobacteria > Pseudomonadales > Pseudomonadaceae > Pseudomonas > Pseudomonas sp. NFACC51. The sequence continues at coordinate 298,098 of NZ_FMXH01000002.1, forward strand.
GCAGATCTGGCACACCGGCTCCACGCGTTACATCAACGACTGGGAGCCAGATGCACCCGTTGAAAGCCCGTCGGGCCTTGTTTCGCCAGGTGACCTGCGTGGCGTGGCGATGAGTGAAGAAGACATTGCCGACACGGTAGCCGCCTTCGCCAAGGCCGCAGCAGATGCCAAGCGACTGGGCTTCGATACCGTTGAGATCCACGGAGCCCATGGTTATTTGATCGATCAGTTTTTCTGGTCTGGTAGCAATCTGCGCACCGACCGCTACGGCGGGCCGACAATCAAGGAACGCTCGCGTTTTGCCAGTGAGGTCGTCTCTGCCGTTCGTCAGGCTGTTGGCCCTGAATTCCCGATCATCATGCGCGTCAGCCAGTGGAAGCAACAGGACTACGGGGTGCGCGTTGCTGAAACGCCGGCGGTGATGGAGGACTGGTTGTTGCCACTGGTCGAGGCCGGTGTCGACGTCCTGCACTGCTCGCAGCGCCGCTTCTGGGAACCTGAGTTTCCCGAAATTGACGGTGAGAACGGGTTGAACTGCGCGGGCTGGGCGAAGAAAGTCACTGGCGCCACCACCATCAGCGTCGGTTCGGTTGGGCTGGAGAATGATGTCACTAACGCCTTCGCCGGAAAGGGCTCAACCCCCGCGAGTCTGGATCGGCTCATTGAGCGTATGGAGCGCGGAGAGTTCGATCTGATTGCAGTAGGGCGTGTGTTGCTGAGTGACAAGGATTGGGTCGCCAAGGTGGAAAGAGGCGATTACGCGGATTTGAAGGGCTTCAATCCGGCCTCTTTAGCTGAATTGGTTTGAATTGCGGGGTGGCCCGGGCATTTACGCGCAGGCCACACCTTCAATCTAATGAGAATGGATGCACAGCTTGAACTCAGTACCCCTCGATCATGTCGGCCGCCTGCTGGGTGGCCTGGCTGGTGCGGGTGGCCAGCTTGCGGACCTCGTCGGCGACCACTGCGAAACCCCTTCCGGCCTCACCGGCTCTGGCCGCTTCTATCGCCGCGTTCAAGGCCAGTAGATTGGTCTGTTTGGCGATGCTTTGGATGGCGGCGACTATCTGCGTCAGCTTGGCGAGGTTTTCCTGCATCGCTTGATGCTGACGTTCCTGAGTCTGACGCAACTGGCTTTCCTCGCGATGGGCGTGCACGTCTGTGATCGCCCCCACTGTACGCAAGGGCGTGCCGTCGTTGCTTCGCTGGGTCTGACCCCGGCCTCTGAACCAACGGTACTCGTCGTTGCGGTGCCTGAGGCGGTAGGTCACATCGAAGGGTGTTTGGCCGGAGCGGTCGGTGACATGTTCGACAAACGCTTGCACGGCCCGTTGGCTGTCTTCGGGATGCAGGCGGGACAACCAGCTTTCGAACACATTGGGAAACTCTTCGATGGTTTCGTAGCCGAGCAGGCGACGCATCTGTGACGAGAACCAGATGGCGTTATGGGGATTGGCTGGATCGCCTGCGATGATATTGATATCCCAGAGTGCATCCTGAATGCATTCGCGGGAAATCTCGAAGCGGGCCGAGAGCATCGCGAATTCTTCGTCTTGCAAGCGTTGTCTGTGGATGTCACGCAGCATACCGACGCTGATCTGTGGCAGCCCCCGTTCGTCCCGGAGCGTTTCACCGCAGATCCGGACCCAGCGGTATTCTCCCGAGTGGCTCGCGAGACGCACCTCCACCTGGTAGGGCGCGTGCCCGCTGCGATCGGCCAGGTGACGAGCCAGGGCATTCAGATTGACCTGGCGGTCGTCAGGGTGCAGGCAATCGTTCCAGGGGCCTAGATAGAAGGGGAGGTCCGCCTGAGTGGGCAGGTTGCCGAACCATTGCAGTACTGCATCGCGGGCGGGCTGTAGGCTGCCATTGAACTGCAATTTCCAGAGCAAATCACCCGACCCGCAAGCCGCCAATTGCCAAAGTTGCGCTTGATCGTGCAACTGCGTTTCGTACTCACCCAGCTGAAGCTTGAGGCGTTGCAGTTCAGCATCAAGGTCGACCACGCTGGCCCGGAGCGCCGTGCGATCGGCGAGCAGGCGTTCGATGCCGGCCAGTACCCGTCGCAGTGACGAATCCTTCGCCGCTATCGATACTTCCTCGCCGTCGGGTTGTTCCAGTCGTTCGCCGAGCAGCTTCAATTCCTTGCGGGTGCTATTTCTGAAAAACATCAAATACCTCTAGTTTTACTCACGAGGTTTCGGGGCGGTTCTGGTTCTTGATGACCCGAGCATTCCGGTCTTCGAATGCTCGGGGACTGTCTGACCTGGACTGGAGTTTGTCGACTCAGGCGGACTGGTACAGACGGCGCTCGATTAGCGCGCTGCCACGCAGGCGATGTGTTGCCTTGGCACCGGCCAGCACGGCCAGGTCCAACAGCGGTTCGAGGGTGACGACGGTCATGTAGGCACTGCCGAAGGTCAGAATTGACAGGGCGTTTCCTGCGGTGAAGCCTTGTCCATAGAAGGCCCAGAAGGCAACCCAGGCGACGATGCCGGCCTGGAAGGCGGTCGACAGCCCCAGCGCTTGTCTATAGCTCAGTTCCACATACGGCGTGTTTGGCGCGATGATGCGTTTCGCCAGGGCGGCGACTGCGAACAGCGGTACCAGAAGGGTGGTGACGTTCATGCCGTATTGCGGCAGGTCGAATGGCGCGAAGAACAGACTCTGGATCAGCAGTCCCAGGGCTAGACCCGCTGTCGCAGGTGCGGCGCCGAGCAGCAGAAACAGCGTTGACCCCAGGATGAGATGCACCTCGGAGACGCCGACTGGATGGTGCGGTAGTAGCTCGAAGAAGCTGAATACCAGGGCCGTGGCAGTGATAGTGCGAGCCAGCAGCGAGAAGACCCCACGCTCGCCTATGGCTTGGGCCGCGAGTTTGAGGGTGTAGGCGCCGGCACCCGCGGCAGTGACATAGCTCAGCCAGAGTTTTCCAGCTTCCACCAGGTTAGGTTCGATATGCATGACGATTGCTCCTTGGCCGCTTCGCGACCTCGAAAGTAAAAAACAGGACGACTCCGGCCTCAGCTGATGGCCCGGCTGATCGCTACCGGCTCATGCCGTGGCAAGTGCTCGTGGCCGTTTCCATGGGCCGGTGGGCAACTCGCATTGAGCAGCGTCACCGGTTGTCCATGGGGGGTATTCAAGTAAGCCTGCTGCCATTGCTCGGTGCGCTGGGTGATGTCTTCCATACCCGTTAAACCAAGTGTGGTGACCATTCTTTCCATCGCTGTGATCCATTGCCGGTAGTAAGTGTCGTTGACGCTTTCTCCGGGTTGCGCCGGGCTAGCCTTGATCTCGTCGCTGAATACCTGCACCCAGTCTTTCCAGGGGAATAGACCGATTTGGTGCAGGTGTACCAGCAGGGAAAACGCCTGGACCTGCCAAGGTTTGTCGAACACCGGGCCCTCATCGTCGGAAGACAGGCCGGCTATTGGGGGGATGTGATGCAGGCTGGCGCTCATACGGCCTCCAGATAGTTGTCCCACAGATCAATGCAAACGCTGTCCGGTCGCGCCACTCCCCACAGTTCTGTGGCAGTGAAGCGAACGGCATAGACCTGTTGGGGTTGTTCGCCGAGACCGTGGGCCATCGTGTCTGGGGTGGCAAACGCACCGTGTGCAATTTCGATGGTCCCGACCTTGCCGCGCGCGTAGCGCGGCAGTCGGGTGTGGGTGGTTGGGTTGAGGTTCTTCGTCCGCACCCGGTCACCGACCTGGAAGCGGCCGGAGACAGGTTCCTTTGCCCGGGAAGAGGCGCCGCCGAGCACTACGGCCTCGACGATGTCCGGTGTTAAAACCGTGACGGGCTGTGTCGGTGGGGTTGGTTTGGCCGTACCCTGCAGTTCGCCATTGCTGATCACGCCTTTTTCCAGCAGCAGGTTCTCGAAGGCATGCAGCCAATGCTCGTAGTAACTGGACTGCAAGTATTCAGCCGGTTCCATGCGTTCAATGGCGTGTCGGAATTCGTCGACATTGAAGTGTCCGCCGGCGAAGAGCGAGGCGAACAGCGGAAAGACCCTGCGCTCCCAGTCGTGATGGAAGATCGGTTCATTTTCCTCGGTAAGCACTGGGCCGAAACCGTGCATACCGCCTAAGTCGTGTACACCGTTCATGGGTTTTCTCCTTCTCAGGTTCAGGCTACTTGATCCGGATTCTTAGGCAGTCCGGTACCGATCATGGCGTCGCGCGTCACCAGCTCGACCAGTCGTTCCTCACTCCAGCCGTCAGTACCTGCCGGACGTTCCGGCAATACCAGGTAGCGCAACTCGGCACTGCTGTCCCAGACGCGAACTTCCTTGTCATTGGGAATGATCAAGCCGAATTCGGCCAGCACGCTGCGCGGATCGATGACGATCCGTGACCGATAGGGCGCGGATTTGTACCAGACGGGTGGCAGACCCAGGGTCGGCCAGGGGTAGCAGGAGCACAGCGTGCAGACTGTCACGTTGTGTACGGTCGCGGTGTTTTCCACCACCACCATGTCTTCGCCCTGCACGCCGGAAAAACCCAGTTCGGCAATGGCCGCGGTGGCATCTTCCAGCAGCCGCTGCTTGTAATCGGGATCGAACCAAGCCTTGGCGACCACCTGAGCGCCGTTGCGCGGGCCGACCTTGTGTTGGTAAGTGTCCACCAGCGCATCCATGGCGGTTGGGTCGACCAAGCCCTTTTCGATCAACAGGGATTCGAGTGCCTTGACACGCAAGGCGATGGCCTCGGGTGGCTCGGTGTGATCGTGATCGTGATCGTGGTGATGTTCATGGGTATGGCTCATGTATTGGCTCCTCTGAAGTCGATACTCACTTTCAGTGCTACTTGCCGGTGTTCGTTCGCCAATGCGATGCGCAGGTCTACAACGTCCGCCAATCGACAGAAGCCTCGAATGCCGCTGCCGCTTGATAGAGGGTGCCTTCGGCATAATGTCTTCCGACAAGCATCAGCCCCACGGGCAGTCCGTCCACCAGGCCGCAAGGGATCGACAGGGCGGGGTGCCCCGTAATGTCTTGAGCGGCCGTATTGCCAAGCATCTCCAACGCACGCGTGACGGTCTCGGTGATTGAAGAACCCGGTTCCGGGAGCGGCTGAGCGGTGATTGGCACTGTCGGCATGACGAGCAGGTCATAGGTGTCCAGCGCCTTGTCGTAGGCCGCCCGGGCAAAGCGCGCAATGTTCTGGGCCTTGGCGTAGTAGCGACCGTTGTAGCGCTCCAGACCGAACTGGCCGACGAACATGCAAAGCTTGAGTGACGGCGACAATGCGTTCGCCTGGTCGCGCCAACCGGCCTGTTTGTCCAGCAGGCCCACGTCGTACAGCCCCTTCCAGTTAAAACCCGCGCCATTGCCGTGCATCATTTGCATGGTCAGGCCTTCACAACCGATAGGGCTCCATAACGACCCCGCCAGGTTGTGTTCGGGAACCGATACCTCCTCGACCCGCGCGCCCAACGCCTCTAGCCGGGCGATAGCGCTGCGTACCTTTTCTGCGATACGTGGATCCTGGTTAGCGAGTTGGAAGCCTTCCTGGAGGATCCCGATCCGGAGTCCGGTCACGCCTCGTTCCAGATAATCGCAATAGGCATCGACCTTGGGGGCGGCTTGGCGAGGGTCGAGCCCGTCGGCGCCGGCCATCACTTCGAGCATGAGCGCGTTATCGCGTACGTTGCTCGTCATGGGGCCGACATGATCGAAAGTGGACTCGATCGCCATGACCCCGGTGTAAGGCACTAGACCCCAGGTAGGTTTCATTCCATAAATGCCGCACCATGCGGCAGGAATGCGGATGGAACCGCCTTGGTCGCCACCGATAGCCAGGTCGACCGCGCCCGTCGCCACAAGCGCCGCGCTGCCTGAAGACGAACCGCCCGTCGTGTAACCATGGCGAAAAGGGTTGTGCACAGGCGCGGGGTCCGAGGTATGGCTACCACCGGAGAGGCAGTAATGTTCGCAGGTGGCTTTGCCGAGGATGGTTGCTCCTGCGTCGAGCAGACGCGTCACCACGGTGGCATCAAACGACGGTACGAAACCCTCCAGTGGCGCGGCACCATTCATCATCGGGACACCGGCCAGAGAGATGTTGTCCTTGAGCGCGACCGTCTTGCCGGCAAGCTTGCCCGAACTGGCGCCCATCACCTCGGTTCTGTAGTACCAGGCGTTCAGCGGATTATCCGTGCTTGAAGGGCGGTAACCAGCACTGCGCTCGTAGCGCACTGGAGGGATGAAATCTGGCAACTCATCGACCAGGTCGTAGGCATCGAAACTGGATTGCATAAGCGCCAGGTATTCGCTGGCTTGCTCGGGTGTCAGCTGTATGTGCAGGCGGCTGGCGAGATCCTGCACGTGTTCGAGAGTCGGGCGGATGATGGCCATGGGGTGTCCTGTGTCCTGTGCCAACCCGTAGGGGCTGGCAATGTCTGTTCAAACGTCATCTCGGGGATGCCCGGGCACGCTGCGCACTCTTGGCGAGCCGTGCTCGGGGCTGGTATCAAGCTATCTCCACAGATTGAGCAGCGCTTGGCTGAGGAGGACAGTCGCTTGGTTGAGCGGGACTCGCTTGCCCCTGTTTTTATAGCCACGCCACGGTAGCCGTCGGCGGCCAGAGCGAGCCCTGGCAGCCGTAGGCTGATGCCGAGCGTATTAGTCTTTGGATTCCGGCGTGGCCTGTTTCTGAGATGACTTCCCTGGTTTTGGCCAGACAACCCCAACGCTTCTCATGCCTTTGGCGGGGTCCATTTCCGGGTGCGCGAGCACGACGTCCCGATAGGAGGGGCTCCCGATCACCGCCGGTTTGAACTTGATGAGGAAGTCGTTGACCTCTTTGCGCAGATCCGGGGCCAGGCCGTAGTCGTCGTAGCACGCCTCGAGACAATCGAGCACCGCTTGCCAGTGCACCTCGGTCAGGCCCATCCCGCGATGCGCGGTGACCATGTCTCTACCCCGGTATTTGGCGCTTCCACCCCAGTGCTCGGAAAGGAAATCGACAAAATTGATGTGTTCCTTTTGGAACGTCGATTCCGACATATGGGCCCAGATGTGCCCGATGGCGGGGTGTCCCATTGTCTTTCTCAACACGGCGCCTGCGAACTGATAGATCGCGTCATAGCCGCCAAGACGGGTATAGAGGGAGGGTTGTTGTTCCATGGTGGATTGCTGGTCGGTCATTGTCTGGTTACTCCGTTTCGGGTGAGAGGCATCTCATTAGCCAACTGTCGCGCCGTTGGGCACACGCTTGGTTGATAAGGACAACGGGTGGTAGAGACGGGCGGGTCTAAAAAACCCTGACGTAACGCAGGTTCATGCGAAAGTCTTCTTTGGGGCCGTTCTCCACCGCAAGGTCGCGTCCAAGTTGCACTTGGAGTTGGTCCTTGGCGGTGAAAAACTTCCTGGCCGTGATACGGAAGTTGGTGGTTTCCATCCTGTCGTCCTGGTTGACACCATCGATCTGGTTTTCCCCGCCCCAACTGTGGCCGAAGCCGATAGCCAGCGCCGTGGTCTCGTCGGGCATGTAGCGCCCCATTAACTGAGCACCGTAGGAAACGTCCTGCTCCCGGCGGGCGGAGTTGGCGCCGAAGTCGTTGTTGTCTGCGTACCAGATGGCGTCGCCGACGAGGTCGATGGCCCACTTCTGCGTGAAGTGCTTGACGTAAGCGGCCTGGAGATCAACCTTCCAACGGTTCTCGCCAATGTTGAGCGCGTCGTCTTTGTCATAGTCGCCAGTCGGCACGTACAAGTAGGCGGTCGCACCGAGGGTGTCGTTGGCGTCGTTGAGACGGTACTTGAGTGGCGCGGTGAGAATGAGGTCGCCGATGCCGCTGGCGTCGCCTAGACCAGAAGCGTCACCACCGCCCGAGACATGACCGAAGGGCAACAGGAATTGGGGCTCGATGGTCAGCCGCTCGCTCAACTGGTAGACGTGCAGCAGACGCAGAATGCCGATATCGGAAGTCAGGTTGAAATCGGAGCTGGTCTTGTGACCCTGGGCATAGGCACTGTCCGTGGTGGCGTGCTGGTAGTAGACCACGCCGATGGTCGCTCCGACGGGGAGCGGCTCGTAATCGCCAGGATCCACCTCAAGCGCGTGAGAAGAAAGGCTGGGGAGGAGGGCGGCAAGCGACAGGTAGCGGAACTGTTTCATGATCGACGATCCTTTTTTCGGGCAAAAAGAGCCCCGCAATCGCCAGTCAGGCAATGCGCAGGGCTAAAAGTGGAGTCAGCGATGAAGTCAGGTAGGCGACACTTGCGCGTCGCGCATCATCCCGGTCTGCGGGTGGCAGTTGATGTACTCGAACAGTTGCTGGCTACCGTCCGCTACCGAGACCTCGTGATACAGCCGCAGCTTCGAAAGGCCTCCGATTACTCGGAAGAACGTGGTGAAAATACGTAAATGAGTGGGGTGGGATTCTGCCCAGCGTTCCAGTTTGTCGAGGGATCGCCAGTGACCGATGTCATAGGCGATGTCGAGAAGATTGCCATCCAGGTCGACGTTGCGTACGAAGCGGTTGCTGTAGCAGCCCAGCGCCTGCCCCTCGTCACGCAGGAAGTTCATGCCGTCTTGCAGGGGCGGCAGCATCTCGTTGAAATAGAGCGCGCGCTCTTCCTCGCCGGCTTCGACCCAGTCTTGTCCGGAGCGGATCAGCGTCAGGTTGTCGTGGCCGCGCACCACGACCCTGCCGCCCTTGGCGGGGTCGCCTGAAATGACTTGCAGTTCGCTGGTCGGCTGCATCCAGTCGGTTTGTGAAATAGCAAAGCGGTCGCGCGCCGAGCCCCAGTAGCCGTGCTCCTCGATCTCGCCGCTGATGCCGTCCATGATCGCACCGACACCTGGCAAATCGTCCTGGAATGCATACAGCGTCTCGAACTGCTCGGCGCGCGGTGCGATGACTTCGCGGAAATACCCCAACCCCTCGTTCAGGCGCGCATCGTCGCCCCACCAATCGGCCACAGGCGCTGAAAGTAGCCATCGGTGGTAGGCGGCGGGATCACGCCAATAGCCCACGGCGATGAAGTTCCCATACCCCTGATTATCCAGGTGGTAGGTCAGGTCGTGATTCCCTGGGCCATCGGCGAGGGCAAAGCTGGCGTCAATGTAGCGCATGGCTTGCAGGGCGGCGGCGCGTTGCTCGTCGCGAAATTGCACCCCGAGGTAAGCCATCACCACTTGCTTCACGTTTTCGTCGGCTCGCCCCACATACATCGGGAAGGGTGGCTGGTAATCGTCGTGAACACGACGGGACAACGTCCGGGGACATTTGAGATGTTTATCGATCGCAGATTCCATGGGGGGCTCCTTTATTTCCGTCTCAAACGGACGGTTCGCTGTTCTACATCCCAGTGGATGTTGTTGTTTTGCGGTGAGTACCGCGCCATCGGCGTTGCAGCATCAAGGTCCCGAGCTGCACCAGGTAAGTGGCAATCTCTTCGGGTGCCATGTCCCATCGCTGTAAAAACCAGGATGAATCGGACAGTCGCTGCTGTTCTCGTGGATGCATGAGACACCTCATCATTCGTGCTTGTAGGGGCACGGCGTGGAGTAGAAATTATCCAGGGGGGATGCAACGTGCTTGGCTCGAATGGACAACCGTTTGGTTAAAAAGGACAGGCAAAAAAGGCCGGCATATCAGCGCGCAGCAATGGTGCGGGGCTTGTGAATCAAGGGGGCGAGGTGCCCCGAGAAGTGGCATCAGGAGTATTGGAAGAATCGGCCCATGTAACGCGCAGGCACCTATCTTCCAAGGTGTCTGACAGCGGGAATGAGGCGATGGCGATGGCCTGCTAATTGCTTGGCTCGCCGAAACGTTACCCCGCTTTTTTTGTTGAATCGCCGCCGCGAGGTGAATGCAATGAGCCAGACCTGTCAGTATTCAACGCTTGCCGTTACGGCCCCCCTCCGGTTCGATTACTGGAAGGAAGTGGTTTGTCACCACTGCCTGGACGCAGACAGCAAACTGCTGGCGCAGAGCGATTTTGACGGGGCGCTGGAGGTGCATGGCATGGGCGAGTTGGACATCTGCACGTTGTCCGCCCCCTTGCATTATTGGGAGCGCTCCGCCCAACACCTGCGCAGTGATCCCAATGACGACTTGTGGTTGGGCTTTACCAGGAGCGGTTATGGCGAACTGGAGCAGGCTGACCGACGGACGAAACTGGCGGCGGACGATCTGTTTCTTTATGACGCATCCCAGCCGTTCAGATTCAGCTTCGGTGGTACTGATAACCACCTTGTCCGCATTCCGCGAAAACTGCTCAGTCAGCGCTTGCCCTCCATAGCGGACTGCACCGCTGTGGTTCTGGATGATCGTCGCCCGGGAGTGATTCCGTTACGCGAGATGTTACGGCAAGCCGCGAGTATGCCTTCAGGCTTCCATAACGAAGGAGTATCCAGTCGTTACTCCAGCACGTTGCTCGACCTTCTGGTGGTCAGCCTGGAACTCCAGGATTTAAAGCAGACTCATGACGAGTTGGATCTGCATGGCCGGATCATGAATTACATCCACCGGTATTTGACCGAGGCGGACCTGTCGCTCGAACGCATTGCTCAAGCCCACCATGTCTCAACGCGCACTGTGACGCGCGCTTTCGCCCGTCATCAGAAATCGCCGGTCGCAGAAATCTGGAAGGCACGATTGCTTGCCAGCCGCGACGCTATTGAGCGCGGTCAAGTCCGCAGTATTTCTCAGGCGGCGCTGGATTTCGGTTTCTCCGACTTCTCTCATTTCAGCCACGCTTTTCGCAAAGCCTTTGGCGTTGCCCCCCATACTCTCCTGCGACGAGAGTGAAAGAGGGGCTTTATCGCTCCTGAAGCGAAGCCTAACCATACAACCGCTGCTCAATCTCTTCGAGCGTGCTGCCGCGTGTCTCCGGTACCCATACCGCGACGAAGGTCAGGGACAGGAGTCCTGCTCCCACGAACACAAAGAAGGTTTGGCCGATCCCGATCATCGCAACCAAAGATGGAAAGAACATGCCGATCATCACGTTGGTCAACCAGAACGCTGCGATCGCCATACCCATGCATCCGCCGCGGATGCGCATTGGGAAAATTTCCGCCAGAAGCACCCAAAAAGCAGGCCCGATCAGCCCTTGCATGGAGGCCAGGAACATCGCCATGGCGCCGAGGATGAGCATGGCGCGGGTGACGGAGGGATCGAAAAAAACTGAAACCAGGCCAATCAACAGCAAAGACAATGTGGTGCCAGTGAAACCGAGCAACATCATTGGACGACGGCCTACACGGTCGAGCAAAGCAATGCCCACGAAGGTTGCGCCAATGGAGATAACGCCGTTTACAACATTGGCGATCAGTGCGCTACGTTGCTCCAGGCCTGCTTCTGTGAGGATCTGGGTGCCGAAGTACATGATTGAATTGACTCCGGTCAGCTGCGACGTAACAGCGATACCGATGCCAATCAAAAAGATTCGCCGCGCACCCTTTTGAGACAGGTCACGCCAGCCGCCTTTTTTGATGAATCGTTCGTTGCTGATCTGCTGGGTGATCGCCTCCATCTCAGCTTTGGCGTAGTACTCCTCCCGTACCAGTTTCAGCACCTCCAGGCCCTCTCTGAAGCGCCCTTTGGTGGCCAGCCAGCGCGGGCTTTCCGGCATGTAGAGCATTCCCAACCAGAGTGCCACTGCTGGCAGGGTTGCCAAGGCAAGCATCCATCGCCACACACCATCGAGATCGCTAAACAAATTGCCCAGTGTGGCGTTGGTGGTGAAGGCCAGGAATTGCCCGGTGACGATCATCAACTCGTTGCGGGTAATGATGCGACCGCGGATGCTGGATGGCGCCATCTCCGAAAGATACGCCGGCACGACGACCGATGCGCCGCCCACCGCTAACCCCAGCGTGAAGCGGGCGGCCACCATGACGTCGAGGGTTGGCGCCAGCGCACAAGCCAACGCGCCAAGAAAAAACACTACGGCGAGGAAAAGAATGATACGGCGGCGACCCTTGAGGTCCGATAAGCGACCGCTGAACAGTGCCCCCATCATTGCGCCGATCAATAGGGCGCTGGCGACCAGACCTTCCGTAAAGGGTGTCAGGCCCAGGTCATCTTTCATGTAGAGCAAGGCGCCGTTGATGACGCCGGTGTCGAAGCCGAATAGCAAGCCGCCAAACGTGGCAATCCAAGTGATTTTTTGCAGGTAGCGCTGTGCCTGGTGCTTTTCAGGGCTTACATAGGCGGCTGAAGTGTCTGCCGTATTTCCGTAGGAATTAATTGTCATTGTGATATTCCTGACTGAAACTCATGGGGATACTCACTCGCCATCGCGGTGAGCGTTTCAATATGCAATTACATGGGTTTTTCTCGTGGTGCGATTCAGATGGGTTGGGGTTTGAAATCGCTGGTGGCAACCGGCATGACGCTCTGTAGCAGTCTTACGGACTTTTCCAAACCCTCGAGGCTGTTGAGTAAAACGTCCTCATGCTCGATCGATAGCCAGCCATCGTAGCCAGCCATCTTCAGGCGGTAACAGAACTGCCGCCACCATTGCTCACCGTGGCCGAATCCAAGTGTGATGTAGGACCAGCTTCGGGATGAGATATCCATCAATGAGCCATTTTCCAGGAGTGAATCCACGGCCTGGACTGGCGCATTAAGCAAAGTGTCTTTGGCGTGCACATGATAAATGGCGTCGCCCAGTGCCTCGGCGGCGACCAGCGGATCAGCGCCCATCCAGAACAGATGCGAGGGATCGAGGTTGGCGCCAATTACCGGTCCGATGGCATTGCGTAGCTTCAGCAGCGAACGGACGTTGTAGACGCACTGGTTACCGTGCAATTCCAAAGCGATGCGCTCCACACCATTTTCCTTGGCCAGATCAGCTATCTCGCTCCAGAAGGGCAGCAGGCGTTCTTCCCATTGATAGCGCAGCATTGCCTGGGTTTCGGGAGGCCATGAGGCAACCACCCAGTTCGGCATCCTGTCGCCGGCCTGACCTTCAGGTAAGCCAGACATGGTGCAGACGGTCTTGACTCCCAACTCACCGGCTACGCGTATCGTGTCCTTGAGGCACTGGCCTTGTGCAGGCTGCGTGGGGTGCAAAGGGTTGCCGTTGGCGTTCAGGGAAATGATCTCCAGATTGTGTTCCTGGAAGCTGCGTTTGAGGGCCTGGCGGTGGTCGGCGCTGGCGAGCATCTGGGCCAAGTCAAAGTGCGGCGCGGTGGACCATCCGCCAGTGTTGATCTCCAGGCCCGACACTCCCAGCCGTTCAGCCTGCTTGAGCATCTCCCGCAGGGGCAGGTTGCCGAGGCTATCGGTGACGAATCCCAGCTTCATGACGTAGCTCCTTTTCGCGACCGGTAGAGGGGCGGTGCTTCCAGCGTCGGCAACACGATCCGGCGACGCTGATTGAGTGCCTCGATGCCGGCTTGGGCGACAATGGCTGCGCAATAGCCGTCCCAGGCATTCGCGGCATGGACTGGGAACCGACCTGTGTTGATGAACGCCACGAATGCTTTGTTCTGCAGGCGGTAGGCGTCGGCGAAACGCGGCCGCCAATCGGCCGCGTACCTTTCAAAACCCTGAAGACAGGTGTTGAAACGAGCATGTACGGGTGTGTTCAGTTGCACGGAACCTCGCTCACCCACCAACTCGCCACGGACGTCGTACCCGTAATGGGCGTTGTTGTTGATTTCGATGTTCACCAGATGGCCTTCCCGGGTTTCCAGCACCATGAATACCGGGGCGCCGACGCCGTCCTCAGACGTGTGGGTGGGTTGGAACACTGAGATGGCAACGTATTCAGTGTCGAGCACGTGACGTGCCACATCGAACTCATGCGGCGCGGAGTTACTGATTGCCATTTGCCCGCTGAAGTTGGCGGGGGCTTCTACGTTGCGGTGGAAGTTGTGCATCATCACAGCCCGACCTATCACGCCGTCGCTCAAGGCACTTTTCATTTCCCTATACGAAGGGTCAAACCGGCGCATGAAGCCCAGTTGCACGAATTGGCGACCCCGAGAGGCCTCTTTGTCGATGACCGCCAGGCACTGGTCCGGGCTTTGAGACAACGGCTTTTCACACAGTGCGGGCTTCCCTGCCTCGATGGCTGCCATGGTCAGGACCGCATGGGTTTCGTCCGGGCTGGCGATGATGATTGCATCGACATCGGACCTTGAAAGCGTGAACAGTGGATCAGTGGAAACGTCAGCAGCGCCATAACGGTCAGCTATCAGCTTCGCTCGCTCTGGCGACGCATCACACACCACGTGCAAAGTGGCTCCCGGAAGGTCCTGGGCAATGATGCGGGCGTGATCCTCCCCCATAATCCCTGCGCCGATAACGGCGATTCGTATGCTCATATTCAACGACCTATCAATGGGCGACAGTCATCAACGCAACGTCGAACTCGCGTGCGTGTGGACTGGGAAGGGAGATGTATGTGGCCATAAGCGGCGTAGCCGTGGCGGTCGAAACCAACCGATGAGGCGAGTTATTCATGGGACTATCCTGGCGGTTTGTTGTGTTTGTTGTGCCTCGATTATTAGCACCGAACAAGCAATCATCAAGGCGCGCCATAGGCTATTTATGATGTGAAAAACCTCAAATTTGAAGGTGTAGTAGTGGTTTTCATTGCTCTTGAAAACAGCCATCAGTAATACGTATATGATGTAAATGACATCAAGAGAGAGCGGGCTATATGACCATGCAAACATCGGCGCGTTTATGGAAGGGGCCCACCGTTCAACAGGTCGCCAAGGTGGCCAGGGTCGGAGCAGCCACCGTCGACCGCGTGCTGAATAACCGCCCCGGCGTGCGAGAAAACACCCGTCTGAAAGTGCTGGCGGCGCTGGATAAGCTAAAGAAGGACTTGGCTGATGGCATGGCAACGTTGCAGATCAAGCTCTTTTGCGATTCGGGCGAAACCTTCAATGCAACATTGGCTGACGCCGAGGCATTGGTGAACGCTTCGACGCCAGGTGTCGTGGTGCATGGCTACTATGAACCGACTAACCAGGTCGATCCCGCCACGTTTGCTGATCAGGTTCAGGCGCAGGGCGCCTCGGCGGATGGGGTGATCGTCGTATCGCGCGAGCATCCGGCGATCAACCGAGCGATTCGCAAACTCTGCAGCCTGGGTATTCCAGTTGTGTGCCTGACCACCGACCTGCCTAATTCCGGGCGTAGCGCCTATGTTGGCAATGATCAATATGCGGCAGGCAGTGTCGCCGGGTTACTGATCGGCAATGCGTTACCTAAAGAGCCCGCGAAAATCCTGCTGGTGACCAGTGTGCCGTTTCGTTGTCAGCAAGAGCGGGAGATGGGGTTTCGCCGGGTGCTCCGCTCGGAGTTTCCCTATCTGAAGATCGACGAGCGGGTGATGTCCGATGATCGCCCTCAGACCACGACTGAACAATTGACGCGTTACTTTTCCAAACACGACTACCCGGCAGCCATCTACAACGTGGCCGGCGCCAATCGGGGCGTTGCTTGCGCAATAGATACCATTGCGGCTGAGGATCGGCCTATTTTCGTCGGCCATGAGCTTACGGTTCATACGCGGGCGATGCTGGAGTCCGGTGTTATGGATTACGTTATCTCTCATGATTTCGTTGGCGAGACGGCCGCAGCGGTGCGCTGGATACGAGGAGCGATCGAGGGCGCGGCGAGCGCGCCACCCTCAACACAGATCTTGATTCACACTCGATATAACTGTGGTGCGTAAGGCCAACGTTGCGTTCTACCCAACCGTGTCCCTCAGCAAAACCAAGGATGGAGGCCTATGTCGGAGTCAGTACCGATCGAGAAACGGTGCTCCTTGCCATGCAGCCGATACGATTACAGACTATCCGGATCCTCGAAGAACATTTTGACTGGGCCCCAGGACGGTAGTTACAGCCCGAAAAAAGGTCGCGTTGCACGCCTAATTAGACGCCACCAAAATACCTGCAAATGCAAAGCACGGCCGAGGTGGACAGTACTAAAAGAGTTGCAAAAATGCCGGCGTTACGACCAAAAGAATTGTCGTCTGTAAACGAAAGTGCGTAGCCATGTAGAATGCGTCCAACAAGTAGTACCGAGCCGAGCGTGTGTAGTTGCCATTGCGGTGAGCCGGTTAATTCTAGAAATCCAATCAGCACGAGCGCCAGTGGAACGTACTCAGCGAAATTGCCATGTCCTCTAATGCGCCGAAACATGACGGAATTGCCACCGTCGCCAAGGCTAGGGCTGCCAGGCCCCATTCTTCCAATAATTACTCGGGCACTTAGTGCAATGAATAAGATTGCAAGTAGGCCACCGTAGAGAAGTGTAACCTTCACTGTATGCTCCCTGCCCCGCAAGGGGCCTAACTAGTGGCTAAAATTGCTCGCCTCGAAGCGTATGCACCCCGCGAAGGCTGTTGGCGCTTAGATCTTTGCTCTTCAATTGCGCTGCGCTAATCGGAGCTAAAGAACTGCTATTGGACGTTTCCCAAGGAAGGAGTGCGATTGTGATATTTAGCTGAAACAGGGCAAGGAATAGCTTGCCCTGTTACAGGGAATTACGCGTCAGCGCCGCCTAAAATATTCTCTAGTTGCATTTCTTTTAAAACACGGTCTTGAATGGGTTGTTTGGCAGCGTTAATTTCATCAACACCCCAAACCATGCCTACCACTGTGCGTGTAGGACGTTTGCCGGCAGGCATATCTGCTAACGCTAAATAAGTATCGACGACCAACTGTGGATCTGGTGCCTGGTCAGACTGCATGAATTTCGCGAATTCTGCGAACATAGCATCAGGTATCTTTGCCAAGTCACCATAGCTCTCCAGTACGTCAAGACGGGAAGGCGCTTGCCCTCCAGCACTCAGACCAGTAGGGAACGGGCCTGGTTGCACGATGGCAACATCAATACCGAAGGGCGCCACTTCGTAACGTAAGCCTTGGACGTAGCCTTCCAGAGCGTGCTTGGTGGCGGCGTATGTAGAGAAATACGGCGCCGAAATCTGGCCGACCATTGATGAGGTGTTAATGATCAGACCGGATTTGGCTTCCCGCATAGCGGGCAAGACAGCTTGTATAATGCGCATGGCGCCATAGTAGTTGGTTTCCATCTGTTCCCTGGCTTGGGCAATGCTAAATGCCTCCGTAATACCCAGGTACATTACGCCTGCATTGTTAATCAAAATATCAATCTTGCCCGCTTTAGCCAGCACACCAGCAATGGCTGTCTTGACGGATTCGTCGCTGGTGACATCCATATCTACGACATGGATGAGGTTGCTATACGCCTCCAGCGCGGTCTTGACTGCGGCGTTCTTGCCTTCTGTGCCACGCATGGTGGCGAACACTTGGTAGCCCTTGTCTGCAAAGTCTTTCACTGCTTTTAGGCCAAATCCACTGCTGCTACCGGTGATGATGACGCTTTTTTTGGCTTCGCTCATTTTTCTTTCCCGCTGGGTTGTCTATTAAGTACCATTCGGTACAAAATAGGAGGGGAGGGTGCCGTGTGTCAAGTTAAAATACCAGGTGGTACAAAATGAGCTTAAATCCGACAAAGCCTTCAAGGGGACGACCTAAGACCCTGGACCGTGATCACGTTTTGGATGTGGCAATGGAAGCCTATTGGAAAGAGGGCGTACGCAGCTTATCCCTTAATGAAATTTGCAGAAGGTGCGATATATCGAAGCCAGGTCTTTATCGTGAATTTTGGAATGAAGATGGCTTGATGAAAGCCGTTATTCTTAAATATCAGGAACAGGAGCTGGATTCTGTGCTGGAGATGTTAAAGGCAGAAAAGCCGTTTCGAGAGATGCTTGACAGCCTGGTGTCATTCGCCACCTCGGTGAGTGACAGTCAAGGGATACCAAAGGGATGTCTTTTGATAAAGATGCGCGAATCACGCATGCACTTGGGTGAGGCAACACGAGCACAAATCGATTTCATTCAAGAGCAAGCATTAACGGCTTACAGGAAATGGGTGGAGCGTGCAAAAGCCAAATGTGAATTCTCTGCAGACATGTCATCAGAGTTTGCATCTATCTATATTGATGCGCAATTAAGTAATGCTGCGTCACAGATATCTCGTGGCGAGGATCCGCAGATTGTAAAGAAGATGCTGTTAGTCGCTTTTTCTATGTTCTGATGAGCATGCCTCTCAGCCCAGTGTTTCTGTAGAAGCAGGTATTCGTTCGTCTGGGGTAAAAAAGTGGCTTATCTGAATACTGTTTGATTGATATTTGCAGAGCCATTCATAACAATTCACGGCGCATGAGAATATTCTCGCTTCGCGCCCCGAAACTCCGGTGAGTGGGGCGTTAGGGTGTCTGCGTATAAGAAATTAATAGTGCTTTGTGGTGCTGAAAAAGCCGAGTTCAGGCTCTTGGGCGTACCCAGCCATGCGTGGGTTCTGTACGAAATCAGCTGAAACTCATTTGAACCCAGCAATCGTCGGGACTCAGTAAAGTCCGCGTCCATCAAAGGCAGGAGCCCAGTGTTCTGGTGCTCTGCTCGGGCGCTGCTAAAGAACCGCAAGATCATGCCCTCGGACGAAGCCGGGTCGGCCTGATGACGAAGATTCACATGCTGTGCGATGCCAATGGCGTAGCGTTGCGGCGCTACTGCGACCGCTATCGGATGCAGCCGGTTATCCCGCTGCGCACGATGAAGCGCAAATCCAAGCCAGGATTACCGAGACTGTGTGATCGCCCCAAATACCGACAACGCAACATCATTGAGTGCATGCTCAGCTGGCTGAAGGAGAACGGCCGCATCGTTGCGCGCTTCGACAAGCTCGCGAAAACTTATGCGGCGATGGTCTCACTGGCTTGCGCCATGCGGTGTTTGAGACAGTACTTTTCGTACAGTGCCTAGGCGCTTTGAATACAGATGAATGCGTCGCCGCTACACATTAGTACATTCTTATGTGTTAATGTGTTTGCACACTCAACTACCCCTATGAGCTCAACAATGTCCTCTCGCAGTCTTTTTGATGCTATGAACCTTGGCAGCATGGTGCTTCGAAATCGTATCGTCCTACCCCCACTCACTCGCTCCAGAAGCTCGCAGCCAGGTAACGTACCGAACTCGCTCATGGCAGCGTACTACCGCCAACGCGCTACAGCTGGCTTCATGGTCACCGAAGGCTCTCAAATCGAGCCACGTGGACAAGGCTATGCTTGGACACCCGGTATTTACAGTGACGAACAGGTCGAAGGTTGGCGCCAGGTGACCGAAGCCGTTCATGCCGAGGGCGGCACCATCTTCTGCCAACTCTGGCACGTTGGTCGTGTTTCCCACGTCAGTTTGCAACCCGATAATCAGCCTCCAGTTGCCCCTTCAGCTATCCGTGCCACCAACGTTAAAGTGTTCATTGAAACCGGCCCTAACGAAGGACAGTTAGCAGATCCGAGCATGCCGCAAGAATTGACCACTCTCCAGGTCAAGGAGTTGGTAGAGCTTTATCGCCGAGCGGCTCAAAATGCGAAGCGTGCGGGGTTCGACGGCGTTGAGCTGCACTGCGCGAACGGATACCTCATCAACCAATTCATCTCAGAACACACTAATTGCAGAACTGACGAGTACGGGGGATCTCTCACAAACCGGCTGCGGTTCTTACGTGAAGTGACTGAAGCGGTCATTGGTGTATTCGCAAGCGAGCGCGTTGGTGTACGCTTCGCGCCATTATTTGAATCGACGGATGAAGAACGGGTCTATTTGGGGCTGGTCGAAAAAGATCCGCAAGAGACCTACGTCGAAGCGACCAAAATGCTGGAAGGCCTGCGCATCGGGTACCTTTCAATTGCAGAAGCAGATTGGGACAATAGCCCTGATCTTCCAGACTCATTCCGGCAGGCACTGCGTGAGACGTTCTCGGGCCCGATCATGTATGCCGGTAACTACACTCATGAGAAAGCCAAACGTATTCTCTCGACGGGTTACGGCGACTTTTTCGGCTTCGGACGTACGTTTATAGCAAATCCGGATTTGCCACTACGTTTCAAAGAAAACCACCCCCTCAACCCCGTGGATCCTTCAACTCTGTATGGCGGTGGGGAGCGGGGATACACCGACTATCCGCACAGCGCCTGACAGCGTGCGGGGTCACCCAACTGGGGGCAGCCCCACATTAGAGTCAAGGTTCAAGGTTTATGGAGTTAAGCGAAGCACTTAAGGTCTTGTCTCATCCGACCCGACGAGCTGTCCTCGCGTGGCTGGCAAACCCCCACGAGTCTTTCAAGAGCTACAGCCAGCTCTACGACTTCAGCGTATACGGTGTATGCGCAAGCTTGATTCAGGACAAAGCGGGGATGTCGCAACCTGCGACATCCCTTTGCCTGAAGGTTCTTCAAGACATGGATTTCGTGACAGCAACAAAAGTTGGAAAATGGACGTACTACAAGCGGAACGATGAGCAACTTTTTGCCGCGTTGTCCGAATTGCATTCCGAGCTGGACGTCTGAGCCCTGCGGCGGCCTGGGGCAAAATCGTATCAGCGCCAACAAGCGATGGGCCCCTGCTGGTTCGTGACTTGTTTGCGCCGGGGTGGCCTACTGGCCTCTCTCCACGGCTAATCGCGCACGTTCCGCTCCTTGAGTCGGTTTGCGTAGCGGAAATCAATGACCCTTGAATTCGAGCTCCAGGCGCGGCGTACCGGCCTTCAGGGCCTTGATGGCCGAAGCAAGCCCGTTCTTCACGTCTTCTGTCTCGAACAAGGGCATGGCAATGTTGAACATCACATCGTCGGCCGCCTGGATGCCGCCGTTGGCCCAGGCGCGCAGCAAGGCCTTGTGAGCGGCGTGGGCGCGTGTGGGGCCGTGCACGAACTTCGCGGCGAAGGCATGCGCCGCTGCAAGCAGTTCGGCATCGGCGACGACGCGGTTGATGACGCCGAAGCGCTCCATCGTCGCAGCGGGGACACGCTCGGAAGTCAGCGCCCATTCCATGGCTCGTACGCGTCCCGCGCGTTCGGCGACGCGGTAGATGCCGCCCAACAGGGTCACTAAGGCAAGCGACTGTTCCGGATGGCAGAATGTTGCGCTTTCGGCAGCAAAGATTACATCGGCACGCAACGCCAGTTCGAAACCACCGCCTGCGCACAAGCCCTGCACCACGGCGATGACAGGCAAGGGCAGACGTTCGAAGCGATTGAAGACGTCCATGTAACCCTCGAAGCGTGCACGCAACTGGCGGGGGGTGTCATCGGGCCAGGACGTGATGTCGCCGCCAAAGCTGAAGTTCTCGCCCTCGGCGCGCACCAGCACGACGCGTGCGTCACTGCGTTCGATCGCGCTGACTGCCGTAGCCAGTTCGTCAACCATCTGGTCGTCGATGCGGTTTTGCGGCGAGCGATCAAGAATGATCGTTGCTATGCCGTTCTCAATGGTATGGGTGAGATGAGACATGTCGGGCTCCTGCGTTGTCGCAAGCTGAAGTTAGGCGAGGTGTTCCTTGAACCAGTCCAGCGCGGCGGTACTTGATTGATCGAATCTGGTGATGTACGGATCGAAGTGGCCGCCGGGAATCGTCACGAGGCGCTTTGGCTCAAGGGCACGCTCGTAGGCGGCCAGCTCAAGATCGGTCAGCGTGATCGTGTCCTGCAGCGCGACGACCATCAGCAGTGGCGTGGGGGACACGCGCGCAATCCACGTGCCCGGTTCGTACATGCGCGCAGCGCGCGTCGAGCGCACCGTGACGCTGTTCTCCCAGGCGCCGTCGGGTACGGGCTGCAGATAAAACTCGATGGCTTCCTGGGTGCGGTAAGCAGCAGGGACGGCCGGATCGGCGCTGACAATTGCCTGTCTACGCGGCGGCTCGCCGCGTGCTTGCGCGCGCTCGTCCGCCGCGAAGGCATCCTCGATGGCGGCGACAGCATCGGGCGGAATGCGGCGCAATCCTTGCTCGAAGCCGCTGATCGTCGGCACCTGCGCGACGACCGCACGCAAGCGTCGTTCGGTTGCGCCAAGCACGAGTGCGTGACCGCCGGAATAGCTCGTGCCCCATAAGCCGATGCGCTTCGCGTCGACGGCGTCCTGGTCTTCGAGGAAGCTGATCGCGCGCCGCCAATCGGCGATCTGACACCATGGGTCGATATCCTGGCGCGGCGTGCCTTCGCTGGCGCCGAAGTTACGGTGATCGTGCAGGAGGATGACAAAGCCGTTGGAGGCAAACTGCTCAGCGAATGGCTCCAGGCCGTGCTCCTTCACGCCGGCATAACCATGCGCCATGGTGATGGCAGGATAGGGGGCAGTGCCGCCGGTGGGAACATAGAGCCAGCCGCGCAGCGTGACGCCGCCCTCGGCTTCGAACGCGATATCGGTACGTCGAAACATGGAAGTTCTCCTTGTATAAAGAGGTCAGGCGGCGCCGTAAACCCTATGCGCAGCGGCAGTTCATGCCGTCCACCCTTTTGCCTCGGTCACTCGATGCCTGGTCAATTGCCTGGTCGCTCGAGCGTGAAGAGTTGCTCCGCGCCGATTTCGAAATAGTCGGCCGGCCCACCTCCGCGCAGGATCGGACGCGCCTGGGCCGTCTGATACACGCCGTCTTTGATCAGTTGCTGGTCAATGTGGATCGCTACTACTTCGCCCAACACCAGCCACGCCGGGAGCGCTGCACCGCCTTGCGCCTCAAGCTGCACGATCTGGGTGACCACGCACTCGAACTGCACCGGGCTGGCCGCAACGCGCGATGGCCGTACTTTTGCGGAGGGCAGCGTCTCCAACTTGGCCAACTCGAATTCATCGATGTCCGCTGGCGCCATCGCTGCAGAGGCGTTCATTGCCTCTGCGAGTTCTCGCGTCGCCAGATTCCATACGAACTCGCCGGTCGCACGCGCATTGGCGAGCGAGTCCTTCGCACCAAGCGAGCAAAAGCCGATAATCGGCGGCTTGTAGCTGAACAGGTTAAAAAAGCTGTAGGGAGCGAGGTTACGTACGCCATCGTTGGAGACAGTACTGATCCAGCCGATCGGGCGCGGAGCGACGATGGCGTTGAGCGGATCGTGCCGCAGGGAATGTCCCTGTGCCGGTTCGTAGAAATGCCAATCGGTCATAGCTTACCTCTTTGGGCGCGCGCAAGGACTGCCACCTGCTCGAGTCAATTCTGCTGCGCCGTTTCTAAAGAACGGGGCGGCGTTCGTATTTCTTACTTGTTTACCCAAGGCATGGAGAGGTCAATGTCAGAGACCAGCTTGCCACCGCCGAAGCTCATGTTCTCCAAGGGAACGGCATACATGATCAGGCTGATGTCGTCCTGGCTGACACCCACTTTTTCTACCGCGTAACGGGTGACCAACTCCGCGAGCTTGCGCTTCTGCTCCACTGTCCTGCTCGAGCCTATCGTCACCGTTACGACCATGCGCTTGTCAGATCTCTTCATGTCAGGAAAAGTCGGATGGATGAAAAGCTCATCGTCCTTGTGCTCACTGATGATGACGAAGCGGTCATCCTTGGGCGTATCCATGGCTTCATGAAGAGCGAGATTCAAGGCATCCGCCAGCGCGCGTTTCTCTTCGCTAGAGAATTTCCGAGCTGGAATGTGGGCGTGAAAAATTGGCATGAGGGTTTCCTCAGTTGTGCTGTTCAGCTAATACGCGGCGACGAATTGGCCCGGCTTAGCTAAAGAAGTCTTGACCGAGTGTTTCTTCGAGTCGCTCTTTCAGGCCAGCCGAGAACTCACGAACGACGGGGAACGGGCTTTGAAAGAGCTTGATATTGTGGACGAGGCCAGACTCATTCCGAGTGATGATGGTGGTGCCGGCGATCGGCTTACCACCGTGGATGGCATCCCACTCAAGGTAAGTCTTCGCACCGTCAACCGTCTCCGCAGTGAACACGAAGTTTTCGTACATCGTGCTCGTCGCGGCAAAGAATGCCCCGATGGATGTCGGGCCGACCACCGTCTTGCTTAGGGCTGAGGTCTGAAGGCTGGCGTCAGCGGTGAACGACTTTGCGAAGTCGCTCGTTCCTTTCTTCTTGACGATTTGCATCCATGCTGTTCCCGGTGGGTTGGTGTCAGTAGTCATTACAATCTCCTATCGAGTGTCTGCAGTTTTGCAGTGTGTGTGCGTGCGCGTGCTAGTCAGCGAGGTGCCCGATGAGAAACTCGCCGGCTCTCTGGAGCGCGTCGTGGGCCTGGGGCAAAGAGGCTGTTTGAATGTGCCAGACGTGCAACATCTCCGGCCACACCTCAAGGTGCGATTCGCCGCCGGCCGCGCGCACCTTTCGGTCAATTTCAAGCGCGTCGTCGAGAAGTACTTCGTCGCTTCCGACATGTATGAGCAGCGGAGGAAAACCGTGCATGTCGGCGAACAGGGGCGAGATGCGCGGATCCTTCAAATCGTGGTTGCCAGCGTAAGCCGCTACCATCTCCCGCATCGCGCTCGCGTTGACCATTGGGTCGCGGTGAGCCAGTTGCGTTAACGAGGGCAGCGTCAGCGTCAAGTCTGCCCATGGGCTAATGAGTAGCGCTGCTCGCGCGTCCTTGTGGCCTTTCGAGGCTGCATAGGCCAGAACGTTGAGAGCCATGCCTCCGCCACTGGAGTCACCTGTCACGGCGAATGGCTTGCCAAGCGCACGCAGTGCTTCGTAGCCGCGGATGGACTCGTCGTAGGACGCCGGAAATGGGTGCTCAGGTGCCTTGGAGTGGTCCAGAACGATGACCTGGGACTTTGCCGCTCGAGACAGCTCCCCAAGCATGCCTAAATGCGAGGAAGGAGAGCCAGCCACCCAGCCACCACCATGGAAATGGTAGATGACTCGGTCCTTGGAAGCGCCAGGAGCCGTAATCGCCACCGCAGCTACGCCACCGAGTTGGATCGTCTCGACGGTTAGGTCGGCTGCCGGTGGGTTCGCTTGTGAAATGGCCTCCATGCCGACGCGGAGCGTCTCGATGGTGCGTACGGGATGCGCAAAGTCGAAGGCAAACATCGCATCCCGAAGCTCACGGACGGAAGATGAATCGTAAGTCATGGTCAGTTCACTCCAGGTTGAGGAAAGTCGCCGGAACCCAGTCGTAGCCTTCGCCGTTGTCGGCTTTGCGAAGACGGCCCAGGCCAGGGAACGGCATGTGGGCTGCGGCAATCATCGTCTTGTCCGCAGCGAGTTTTACCAGCAGGTCTTCACGCGTTTTGACCGCCGACGCGCTGTCTGAGTCGAAGATGATGCTGATTTCCGGGTGCGGCATTTGGACGGCGCCAACATGAGCTACGTCGCCCCAGATGAGCAGCGACTGACCCTTTGAGGAAATCATGTAGCCGGTGTGACCGGGCGTGTGGCCGGGAATGGCATACGGTGCAATGCCGGGAACGATTTCGGCCATGCCTTCGTACGGCTTCCATTTACCCGCAGCGATATAAGGCGCGGCGCCATCCTGTGCGACCTTGAAGAAGATTTTCGATTCTTCCGGAGCCTTGGCCATGATTTCCTTCGACAGCCAGAAATCGGCGTCGGCCTTCGTCATCATCACGGTCGCGTTCGGAAAGACGCGTTTCCCGTTTTGGTAGATACCGCCAGCATGGTCCGCGTGAAGGTGAGTCAGTAGAACCAGGTCAATCTGCTCCGGCTTGTAGCCGGAGGCCTTCAAGTTCTGCGCGAGCTTGCCCAGTGTAGGAGGGCCCCAGTGACCGCCTGAACCGGTATCGATGAGAACGAGTTTGGAGCCGGTGTTGACGAGGAAGCCTTGGACGGTTGCCGAAACATGCTTGGGATCGTTTTGGAAGGAGCGCGCCAAGAGGGACTGAATGAGCGCGGGATCACCGTGTAGGAGACTGGAGTCGATACTACCGCCGCCGTCATAGAGCGCGGTGACTTCATAGTCGCCAATCATCGTGCGATAGAAGCCTGGAACCTGCTTGTGCTGCATCGGCGCAGCAGCTTGGACCGGAGCTACAGCAGCGAAGGCGCCCGCGAATGCTAACGATACCGCGAGCAGGGTACGCGAAGTGATGGTGGAGAATTTCATCGTGTTCTTAACCATTGTGTGTGGTGGATATGTAGGTACGTACAGCTGTGATGACCTTCAGCAAAACGCCAACTCATCGTGCCATGTCGCTGTTACCGCCTTTCCGGCCATACGCAGCATCGAATTGCCGGTGTTACCCGTGATGAAAGCCCGGATGTTCGATTTTTTGCCGATCCGCCTGAGCTGTCATAGCGCTTGCATTGTGCAAGTGGTTGAATAATATTCGAGCACCTTGCACAATGCAAGTGGAAATTCAAGGAGAGTAGCTGTGCAACAAACAAGACGATCGGGCTGCCCGATCAACCTGACGCTTGAGCAGATCGGCGACCGCTGGAGCCTGATCGTTATCCGCGATGTCATGTTCGAGAACAGACGCAGTTATGGCGTCCTGCTGGAGAAAAACCAGGAAGGCATCGCCACGAACATCCTCGCAAGTAGGCTGAAACACTTGACCGCGTCTGGCCTGCTGACACGATGCCCGGATCCGAATCACCAGCAGAAAGTAATTTACAGCCTCACGGAAGCAGCAATACAGCTGGTACCTCTGCTCGCGCATGTGGCTGCCTGGGGTGTTCGGCATACGCAGCCGAGCAAGGAAGCGTCTTTGCGCGCGGAGGTGCTGGAGAAGGGCGGCCCTTCACTCTGGAGTGCCTTTATGGATGAACTACGTTACTTGCATCTCGGTGCACCGCGTCCGGAGCGTTCGGTATTGGACCAGCTCAGGGCCGACGACGAGCAGGCGATCGCTACTTAGTAGCCATCTTTGGCGTCATGACATGCAGCATGTGGTGCAAGGCTATCCATGCTCGAATAGCTTCCGCCTTGCGCGAGATGGGGCGTCATCGAGCGCACGCTGTTCATAAACGGGTGATTTTACCTTCGCGCCTTTGAGCCCGACATCGCTTACTCCATTTCGAGCAAGTGCTCCAGGAACAAGCCTGCCGCGACCGACAACGCCGTTCGCGACCTCACGCATACGCTGAGTTCGCGGGAGGCCCACGGCTCATCCAGCCTGATCACCTTCGCTCCGTCCATTTTGTAAATCGCCGCGCTCCCCTCGGGCATGATGCCAATGCCCAGGCCGGCCTGAACCGTCAGGCATAGCGCGTCGTAGCTGGAGACTTCCATTCGGATCCTTAGCGAGCGCCTCAGGTCGTTGGCCGCCTTGATCAACTGAAAGTTGAGATGAGTGCCACTGCGCAGTGAAAATCCATCACAGGCTATCCGGATCCCCGAAGAACATCTGAATCCGCGACCGCAACCAACGCTCCCCAGGATCGTTGTCCTGGGATCCGCGCCAAGCCATGTGCAGCTCAAAGCTACGCACTGGAATCGGTGGGTCTTCGGCGCGTACGCCGCCGGCGGCGGTCAGGGCGTCGGCGGTGTAGTCAGGGACGGTGGCGATGATGTCGGTGCCCGACAGCAGCGTGCTCAGGCCATTGAATTGCGGTACGGCCAGCACCACATGGCGCTTGCGGTCGAGTTTCGCCAGCTCTTCATCGATGAAGCCGCTCAAATCACCCGCGAAAGACACCAGGGCATGGGGGCGAGCACAGAATTCGTCCAGGGTCAGTCGTCCCGGCGCGGTGTCGGCCCGCAACACTTTGGGCAAGCTGCGTCGCAGGACCTTGCGCTTGGCGTTGGCCGGCAGGTCGTCGGTGTAGCTGACACCGATGGAGATTTCACCGGACGCCAGCAAGCCAGGCATCAGAATGTAGTTGACCCGGCGCACCACCAGCACGATGCCGGGCGCCTCGGCCCGCAGGCGCTTGAGCAGCATCGGCAGCAGGGCGAATTCGGCGTCGTCCGACAGGCCAATGCGAAACACCGAGGTGCTGGTTGCCGGGTCGAATTCCGCCGCCCGGCTGACCGCCGTGGAAATCGAATCCAGGGCCGGGGAGAGCAGGGCGAAGATCTCGACCGCCCGGGCCGAAGGCTCCATGCTGCGACCGGTACGTACGAACAACGGGTCATCGAACAGGCTGCGCAGGCGCGACAGCGCGGCGCTGATGGCCGGTTGGCCTAGGAACAGTTTCTCGGCCGCGCGAGTCACACTGCGTTCATGCATCAATGTTTCGAACACGATCAACAGGTTCAGGTCGACACGCCGCAGGTCATTACGATTCATCTGGGGTCCTGGCAGATTCGGCAAGCTTGACGTGAGCGGCCATATGGGAACAATGGCCGGCATGAATCTTACGGGGAAAGACTGGTACTCTGCACCGGCTAATTGAGTTTTCTTAGGTTAAGTCCTACGCAATGGCTTGGTTTTTCTTGCTGCGGAATCAATGACAGGCATGTCGACTATTAATAGCCACTGATGGTCTTGGGTACAAAGCCCGGATAGAGTTCATGGCATTAGAGGTTACTTTGACGAGGTTTGCGATGTCCCGCACGATCCGTTTTCACAAGTTTGGTGGTGCCGAGGTGCTCAAATGCGAAGAGCATACGGCGGCTCTTCCTGCGCCAGGAGAAGTGCAGGTCCGCGTCGAAGCGATCGGCATCAGTTGGTACGACACCTTGTGGCGCCAGAACCTGGCGTCGTCCCAGGCGCGCCTGCCTTCGGGCCTGGGCCATGAAATGGCCGGCGTGGTCACGGCCGTCGGCGACGGCGTCGATGACTTGGCCGTGGGCGACAAGGTCGCCAGTTTTCCGGCCGAAAGCCCGAACGATTATCCGGTGTACGGTGAGGTCATCGTGCTGCCACGCACCGCCCTGACCCGTTATCCCGACGTGCTCAGCCCGATCGAAGCCGCCGTGCATTACACGCCGCTGCTGATCGCCTATTTCGCCTACATGGACCTGGCACGGGTCAAGCCGGGGCAATTCGCCCTGGTCACCGATGCCAGTCATTGCGCCGGTCCTTCCTTCGTACAACTGGGCAAGGCCCTGGGTGTGCGGGTGATCGCGGCCACCAAGACGGCTGAAGAGCGTGAGTACCTGTTGTCGCTGGGCGCCGAAAAGGTCATCGTCACCGAAGAGCAGGACTTGCTGATGCAAATCAACAAGCTCACCGACAACCGTGGCGTCGATGTGGTCTTCGACGGCCTCGGCGGGCCGCAGATGTCGCTGCTGGGTGACGTGTTGGCACCGCGTGGCAGCCTGGTGCTGTATGGCTTGCAGGGCGGCAACCAGACGCCGTTTCCAGCCTGCGCGGCGTTCCAGAAGAACATTCAGTTCTTTGTGCACTGCATCGGCAATTTCACCGGCAAACCGGAACTGGGCATTCTCCAGGACCAGGTGGCCTTGCAACGAGCACTGCGCGATATCAATCAACTGACCGCCGACCGTGTGCTGTTGCCACTCAAGACTCGGGTCTTCCCGTTCTCCGAGTTTGTCGAGGCTCACCGTTACATGGGCGAATGCCCTTGCCGTGAACGTGTTGCCCTTCAGGTCATCGACCCGGTCTGAACCCTGCCTTGCGCAAGAGTCATCGCCTGGGCTCTTGCGCTGCCTTCGTCCTGACACCTTCTTATCCTTTCTGACGGCACCTCCTGCCTGGCGGTGCTGCGTTCTTACCTGGCCTTTCGTGCCTTGAATGGCCTGTCCCGGTTCGCTCAAGCCTGAAACGGTCTGCCGACCAACATCTGAACTGGTTTTTGCCCTCAATCTGTATCTTCTAATCATTGTTTAAGTCTTGATAATTGAACGCTGATTTCCATATCAAGGAAGAAGTCGTGGTGCTGTATAACTTTTTCGAAGGTCTTCATCCTTCAAGATGCATTCAAGGGGCAATAAACGTTAATGGGTATGGGGCTATCTATCGACCCTGGGGAAAACAGGGCGGGGTAGAGAGTCAATTAAAGTTCGGCAAGTTCTTTATTTCTCGTACTCATTGTCTGTGGGACGTTGTCGGAATTCTCCTAGGACGTGCCGTTTGGTCGGTTAGGCCCCCTGATTTCAAGGCTTTCGGCGGAGGGTTGCTGGGGCGTGAGCCGACTCTCAGTATATGTATCAAATAATTACAACAAGCAATGCTCGAGCGTATTGCTAATACTCTTTGAGTGCTAGAACAATCATCTAGACCAACACGTCGTGCAGTCACGTTGGTGCGGGTGCGACGCCGATAGTTGAATTTCCAGGTAAATGGCTATGAGTGCAATTCATGAGCAGGCAATGACTCACGTGTATCAACAGATACTGCAACGACTGTCAGGTTTTTATTCCCGGGCAGAACGTACCGCGTTGCAGCTTTTGATCCAGCGTTTAATTGTCGCCGCCGGAGGCATCGAGCGGATTGGCGATTATCGCGTGTTGACGGTCCTGAACGGGAGCCGGGAAAGCTTTTATGTGCTGACCGCCTTGCGGGCCGCACAGCTGAGTATCGCGGGGCGACATCCGGTGACCTTCACCTTGCGTGTCGCCACGCCACGCTTGAGCGAAACCACCCAGGCGACGCTGGAAAACATCCACCGCTGCTACAGCGCGCTGTTTGTCTACGATGATCCCCGGGTCGAATTGCTGATGGCGGATAACCGCGAGGTGTTGCCGTTCAATCACCGGCAGCCCTTGTCGGTGGCAGGGCACGAAGCCAATCGCATGGACCTGCTGGTCCTGGGGCATCTTCGTGCGGTCGACAGCCCCTTGGAGATTGGGGATGACGGCTACCTGGCAATGGCCGAATTCTATCGGCATATGGCTCGCTGGGAGTCGGGCGTGGATTCGTTGGTCAGCAGCGATACACCGCGCCAGCAAAAACAATTCATATCAGGCCTTCGCCGCGCGACTCGCAAGATCGGCCTGCAGACCGAGCACGCCTGCGGTTTCGACAACCTCTTTGCCCACCTCGACACCCTGGGTGGTGATATCTACCGGCATTTCTATGGGCCGGATCGCCTCGATGCCTGGAGGCCCGAGGGTCACTTCGAGGCTTGCCGGCGAGTGGGGCACGTCGGCATCGACGACCTGATCGTCGTTCGTTCGGAGGGAACCAACTGGCCGCTCTTCAACGAGTTCCTGCGGGTGCAGACCGAGGGGCTTGTGCCATCGGCGCCTGAAAACGAATACATCAGCCCGCTACTGTCGGCCCATCTGCACGGTCTGCAGGCCTGCTACCTGCATGGACGCAGCTATGAAACCGGCTATGGAGACTACGCGCAGCGAGCGATCATGATCATGCATCGCAAGCAACTGCCGGAACACGCCTGCGAACAGGCCCGGGCACTGTTCGGCTCACCGTCGTCGATTCCCGAACGTCGTGCCTACGCCGCCCTTGAAGCGCAAAAGATCCTGGGGCTCAGCGAAACGCAACTGGTGTGCATGCTGTTCGCGCCCTTCGTGGGACAGGGTGCGGGCCTGGAGCATTTCCTGCGTTGCTGCCATCCCGGCATGCTGGTGGCGATGCCGGACCTGCACAAGGCCATGCAGGGCGCGACCGTCGTCGATCAGGTTGCGCAGTGGATGGTCGAGGTCAGCGGCCTGCCCATCGACATCCTTGGCAAGCTGTACCGGGCGAGCGTCTCACTGCCGGAACAACCGGACATTGCCCCGGGCGCCGATCTGCAGCAGACCATTGACGGCATCGACACTGCGGAAGCCGGGTCGCCTGCCGATGGGCTGCATGAACGCTCGGCAAGGCATTGAGGAACGAGGTTTGACGCAATCATCTACCTCGTCCCCAGTCCTTGTACCCGGCGTTGCGACTGGGTCGGCGGCGACCCGCTGTCCTGGCCTGAGCCGATGAAAGGTTGCCGGGAGACAGGCTTCGCCTACCAGGCGGTTTATCGCTACCTGACCACGCTGATCAACGAGCTGGAGGTTGATGCGCGGGTTCGCCTGCCGTCGCTGCGGCAACTGGCCGAGCGTCTGAACGTATCGATATCGACCATTCAGTACGCGTATTCGCTGCTGGAAAAGGAAGGGCGGGTCTATTCGATCGCCAAGTCCGGTTACTACGCGCTGCCCGTGCCCAGCATGGCCACCCTGGACGGCGGTGACGATTTGCTCGAGACCCTGTACGTCAATGCCCGACGACCAGGCATGCGGGTGCTCAGTGCGGACGAACCGGCGTCGATGCAGCCATTGGACAGCCCGCTGTTGCTGCTCGAACGCGAACTGCTGCGCCAGTACCCACGCTCCTCGCAGACACCCTCGCAACCCTGGGGTGAGCTGGAGCTGCGCACCGCGCTGGCTGCCCGCTACACGTCTTCGCCGGCCCGTTGCTGGAATGCCGATGACGTCTACATTGGCGCCGACCTGCGTGGCGTGCTGGAGATCCTGATCGCGGTGCTGGCACTGCGCGGGGCCGCCGTGCTGATCGAATCGCCCTGCGATTGGGCAGTGTTGCGCCTGCTGCAGGCGGCGGAAGTCAACGTCATCGAGCTGCCACTGCTGACCAGCGGCGAGCTCAATGTCGAGCAACTGGAACAACTGCTGGTGAACGAAACTGTACGCCTGGTGGTGCTGTCGTCGGTCTTGAACATGCCGAGGGGCACGCTCGTTCCGGAAGAGAACCGTCGTGCCATCGCGCATCTGCTGGAGCGGCACGGAACTTGGGTGCTGGAGAACGATAGCCATACGGACCTGGCGTTCGAGGCGAGGGGGACGCCTTTTCGAGACTTGCTCGACCCGGACCGGCTGATTGTCTATTCGACGTTCGAGAAAACCATCGGGCCAGAGGCGCCGTATGGCTACGTGTTGTCGCGCCAGTTGACCTTGCACCTGCAGCGACATTTCCTGCTGCGCGCGTTTTGCTTGTCGCCGATTCGCCAGAAAGCCATCGCCCGGCTGTACAGCAACGGTCGGATTGACCAGCATTTGCTGGTGTTGCGGCGCCTGCTGCGCGAAAGCGCGGTTTCGACTACGCAAATGCTGCGCGAGCGGC
The DNA here is from genome assembly GCF_900103575.1 of Pseudomonas sp. NFACC51. Classification (NCBI taxonomy): domain Bacteria; kingdom Pseudomonadati; phylum Pseudomonadota; class Gammaproteobacteria; order Pseudomonadales; family Pseudomonadaceae; genus Pseudomonas; species Pseudomonas sp. NFACC51. The sequence goes on from NZ_FMXH01000002.1 coordinate 330,801, forward strand.
TAGGGGATAGCCTGCAATGGGCAGAACCTCAAGGTGGTGCGACGATCTGGATGCAATCGACGCGACGGGTCGACTTGCGGCGGGTCTTCCATCGGTTGCTTGCCCAGCGAATCGTTATCGCGCCAGGGGAGTTGTTCAGCCTCCAGGGCCTGTATGCGCAACATATGCGCCTCACCCACGCCCTGAACGGGCCACAGGACATGGACGCTGCCCTCTGCGCGCTGGCCGATGCCTTGAGGCTCGAACAAGCGTAGTCGGCAGCAATGGATCGAACCCATCGCGCCATGGTCGAACTGTCAGTAAACTGCATCCCATTTACCGAGCCACTCCACTCAGAGGTTTTGCATGACAGTCAGTCCATTTGCGGGCAAGCCGGCACCGGCAGAGTTGTTGATCGATATCCCGCGACTGGTGACGGCCTACTACACCGGCCGACCCGATGCCTCGGTTGCGACCCAGCGCGTGGCTTTTGGCACTTCCGGGCACCGTGGCAGCTCCTTCGACCTGGGCTTCAACGAGTGGCACGTGTTGGCCATCAGCCAGGCGATCTGTCTGTACCGCGAAGCCCAGGGCATCAACGGGCCGCTGTTCGTCGGTATCGACACCCACGCGCTATCGACCCCGGCGGGTGCCAGCGCGCTGGAAGTATTCGCGGCCAATGGCGTCACCGTAATGATCGCCGAAGGCGATGAATACACCCCGACACCGGCGGTTTCCCACGCCATTCTCTGCTACAACCGTGGCCGCACCTCGGGCCTGGCGGACGGTATCGTCATCACGCCGTCCCACAACCCACCGCAAAGTGGCGGTTACAAGTACAACCCTACCAACGGTGGCCCGGCCGATACCCACATCACCAAATGGATCGAAGCCAAGGCCAACGAATTGCTGGCCAACCAGCTCGCCGGCGTCAAGCGCGTCAGCTACGAGCAGGCCCTGAAAGCCGATACCACCCACCGTCACGACTATGTAAACACCTACGTGGCAGACCTGATCAACGTCATCGATTTCGATGCCATCCGTACCGCCGGGTTGCGTCTGGGCGTCGATCCGTTGGGCGGCGCGGGCGTGCGCTACTGGCCGGCCATTGCCGAGCATTACCGCCTGGACCTGGACGTGGTGAACACTCACGTGGATTCCACCTTCCGTTTCATGACCGTCGACTGGGACGGGCAGATCCGCATGGACCCGTCCTCCAGCCATGCGATGCAAGGGTTGATTGGCCTGAAGGAACGTTTCGACGTGGCCTTTGCCTGCGACCCGGACCATGACCGCCATGGCATCGTGACCCCATCCGGTGGCCTGTTGGCGCCGAACAACTACCTGGCGGTCTCCATCGACTACCTGTTCCAGAATCGCCCGCAATGGCGCGCCGATGCCGCCGTGGGCAAGACGGTGGTCAGCAGCGGCCTGATCGATCGCGTGGCCAAGCGCCTGGGGCGCCGTCTCTATGAAGTGCCGGTTGGCTTCAAGTGGTTTGCCGATGGCTTGTTCGATGGTTCCCTGGGCTTTGGGGGTGAAGAAAGTGCCGGTGCTTCGTTCCTGCGCAAGGACGGCGGCGTCTGGAGTACCGACAAGGACGGCCTGATCCCGGCGCTGTTGGCAGCTGAAATGACCGCGCGCACCGGTCGCGACCCGAGCCAGGCCTACCGCGCGTTGACTGACGAGCTGGGCGAACCATTCTCGGTACGCGTCGATGCCAAGGCCAGCCCTCAACAGAAGGCACTGTTGAGCAAGCTGTCGCCCGATCAGGTGGCCTCCACCGAACTGGCCGGGGAGAAGATCCAGAATATCCTCAGCCATGCGCCGGGCAATGACCAGGCCATTGGCGGCCTGAAGGTCATGACCGAAAACGGCTGGTTTGCGGCACGCCCGTCCGGGACCGAGGATATCTACAAGATCTACGCCGAAAGCTTCCTTGGCGATGCGCACCTCAAGCAATTGGTGGCTGAGGCGCAAACGTTGGTGGATGGGGCTATCACCAGCAAGTGATACATCTGATGTGAGCTTTGTGGCGAGGGAGCTTGCTCCCGCTGGGCTGCGCAGCAGCCCCCCCCCCAAGCTCACTCAATCGAGCTGATCCACCGCGTCGCCGGGTTCTAGGGCCGCTGCGCGACCCAGCGGGAGCAAGCTCCCTCGCCACAAGAGCAGCAGTGCTGCGATGCAGGGTTTAGGCGAGGTCAACGAGCACGATTTCGCTGTCTTCGATCGCGGTCACCCGCAATATCCGTTCATCTTCAATCGCAACACCGTCTCGAGCTTGTGCACGCAAGCCGTTGATTTCTATCAACCCTGTTGCCGGCACAAGATAGGCTCGACGTGCGGCGTCCAGCCGATACTCCGCACTTTCACCCGCCTTGAGATTGGCCGCTACCAGTCGTGCGTCAGCGCGAATGCGCAGGCTCTGGTCATCGCCGGCCTTGCCACTGGCCAACGTCACGAAGCCTTCGCGCGAGTCCTTGGGAAACGGCTTGGCCCCCCATGACGGTGCCAGGCCTTCTTCGTTGGGGATGATCCATATCTGGAAGATGCGGGTGGCCGTCGACTCCAGGTTGTATTCGCTATGGGCAATGCCGGTGCCGGCGCTCATGACCTGTACATCACCGGCCTGCGTACGGCCTTTGTTACCCAGATTGTCCTGGTGGCTGATCGCGCCTTCACGCACATAGGTGATGATTTCCATGTCCCGGTGCGGGTGTTGGGGAAAACCGCTGCCAGGGGCGATGACATCATCGTTCCAGACCCGCAAGTTGCCCCAGCTCATGCGCTGTGGGTCGTAATACTCGGCGAACGAAAAATGGTGGTGGGCATCCAACCAGCCGTGGTTGGCGGCGCCCAAGGTGGCGAAGGGCCTGAGTTCGAGCATGTTCGTGTCCTTTTCGCTGGGAGCGAAAGCGATGGTTGATGCGCTATTCTCGCGAAGGAAACCATCGACAAAAAGCGTAAAAAACGCGTCAAACCTATCGACTAACCAGATATGAATTCGTGAGCCAACTTTCACTTCATCGCCTAAACCCATGACTTAAAAGCTTTTGGGTGGAACCTGGCGGCAAATACAGACACCATAGCCGTCATGGTTCATGAACACCGGAGTCCCAGCGTGGCGCAACACACTCCCGATCTTCCCCCCGAGCTTTTATCCCTGGCCCAGATGCCGCTGTTCAAGCGCCTGGCCGCCCGGCTCTTCGGCCATGGCCTGACACGCCTGCGAGCCCAACATCGTGCCTCCTGGTTGCATGGCCAGGCCGACGGTTTCCGCAGCGGTCATACCGCCGGTTTTGACTATGGATACAAGGAAGGCCGGGCCGAAGGGCTTGAGGAAGGCCGTCAGGTCCTGTTGATCCGTGATTCGCGCAGCACGGAGCATCCGGCACCGCAGGTCGATGATCTGCTGTTCGATGACTGGCGCCTGCCGCTGACCGCTGAGTTGAAGAAACGCATCAAGGCAGATGTCGCCCGATTGCTGCCGGTCCATGCACAACCGAGTGCCGCGCAATGGAAGATGATTTTCAGCGACACGCCCTCGACCTCGGTGATCGCCGGGGCCGGGGCGGGCAAGTCCACCACCCTGGTGCTGCGCATTGTGCTGTTGTCCCATTACCTGGGTTTCGAATTGGACTCGATGACCGTGGTGACGTTTACCCGGGAATCGCGTAAGGATTTCATCCAGAAACTGATCGAAGTGTTTGCCCTGTGGGGACGTACCGTCAGCCTCAAGGAAGCTCGGGACTTGGTGCGGACATTCCATTCGCGAATCTTGCCCATGGTCCGCAGCTTGCCCGGGTTCGAACGGCTCCAGGCGTTCGAGACCCTGAGCCATCGCGCCGAAGCGGGTGACGATGATGCCCAGGGCAATCCTTTTGATTTGCGCATCAATGACGCCCAGCGCCAGCAACTCAACGCCTGTTATTACAACCTTTACCAGCGTGACCCGCGTTTCCGTGAGCTGATCCTGCCGTTGTCCCGCCACGCGCTGCAGCTCAAGGAGCTGGAGCGCGATCACCCGGATGTACAAAAGCGGGTCGCCGTGACCGCGCTGGCAGCCCAGCGCGACGAAGAGTTGTGCGATGCCGTCGAAGACCTGTGGTTGCGCGCCGGTGCATGGCCGATCAAGGGTATCGAGCCGAAACGACAAACGTTCGAGATCAATGGGTCGACGTTCCACTGCCATGGTTACGCGCCTTCCCTGGATGCCTGGGTCATACTGGGGTTCGATCCACGGGAAGACGCCCGGCTCAGTCGTCCGGGCGCCAAGTTGAGCATCCGCGCGGAATGGGCGGTCAAGCGCACCCTGTTTCAAGCTTTCTGTCGTAAGCCACTGATATGGCTTGAAAGTTATGAGGCGTCAAAACGTGTATTAGCATCAATGGCCGGCGATGCCAGTGCCGGGCCAGGGTTCGATTACAAGGTCAAGGGCGAGCTGGGTTCGGCACCGTTGCTGGACTGCTTTGTCGCGGCGGCGGGCTTTATCGAGAACCTAGGCCTGGACGTCCCGGATGCCGTGGGTCGGATGTCCTTTGCCCAGGATGACCCCGATCGGTATTTCTTCGAGGCGCTGAGTCGCTACTGGCGGGCATTCGAAGACCATCTGCTCGACCAATCGCCGCCGGTCATGACCTACAACCGCATGTTTGCGCTGTTCAGCGAACACTCGCCGGAAAACTTCAAGTTGCTGGGGGATGCGTTGCTCCGGCCGCTTTCGCACCTGATGATCGACGAATTCCAGGACGTGTCGCCGCAGATCGTCTCCTGGCTGCGAGCCAGTCTTCGGGAAGTACGCAGCCGTGGTCCCGCGATGCACGTGGGGCGTGGCGCCCAGCGTTCTTCCTTGTTGTGTGTCGGGGATGATTGGCAATCGATCTATGGCTGGCGCGGCAGTTCACCGAGTTATTTCATGGCATTCAACCAGCAATTCCCGTCGCCGACGACGACCCGGGTCATGCTCACTGACAACTATCGCAGCCACCAACACATCATCGATGCGGCCGAACATATTGTTCGCGCCGCTGCGGCTATCCCAGGCAAGAAGGCCAAGGCCAGTGGCGTGTCTCGCTCGCTGAGCCCGGTCAATGTGTTGGATCGAGACGATGAAGGGCTGGCGCGGCGACTGGATGAGCACTACCGCAAGGGTGATTCGATCTTGATGCTGTATCGAAAAAGCAGCGATAAGCTATTGATAGAAAAGTATATTCAGCCAACAGTTAATGTGGATTCTAGCTTGCCGTGGGAGGCGAGGCGGCTCAGGCAGATGACTTACCACAGTGCCAAAGGGCTCCAGGCCGATGCGGTGTTCCTGCTGGGCGACTGCCAGCACCTGAGCAGTTCACCCTACAAGAACCAGGTCTACCGAATGGTCGGGCTAGGCAAGGACGGTGATGCCGAACCTTACGACTCGGCGCAAAAGGACGAAATCCTGCGCCTGGCGTATGTGGGCATCACGCGTGCGGTGCAGCACTGTTACTGGTACGTCGATGGCCAGGACGGCCAGGCGGCCAATGGGCCCAAGGCTTCGGATCGTATTGCCGGGGACAAGCCCTTTTTTGCTGACCATCGCCGGAGCGTGGCAAATGGCCGGCAAAAAGCCTGAAGCATGATGGCACCTTTGGATAAATGATCTACACCTATGGCAAGGGATTGCATTGCCAAGGTCGGCATGCGGTTGATCGATCGATCACCGCGCGAAATCTTCGCCACACTCCCTCGATATCGTTCCCACCCGGCAGCCAGAGCCAGGCCTGACCGTGCCCGCTTGGCGGGCGCCAAGGAGGTGCGTCACATCGCTGAGCGTGGACCGTGAGCAGGTCTGGCATCGTGCCAACGCCTGATAACAGAAGGAGGCCCTGCGCATCGCTCAACCCTTCGATGGGACGGCAGGCGTCTCCCGATAAGGAGATATCGATGAAGCATTTCCAAGGAAAGATCGTTGCACTACTGGCCCTGACCGGCACGTTGTCCATGGCTGGCGCCCAGGCCGGGACGTTCCCTGATTACGGCTTCGCGCCACCCAAAAGTTCGTATCCCTCCGCATTTTTCCGGCTCAGTCAGGACTACCCCATCGTGGCGCCGGGCCCGACTTCGATGCCGTCGTTTTTCAAGCACCTGCCCGCCAATTTCAGCAATGATTTTGAAAGCTGGCGCACCTATATGAACGAGGTAAAGAACTACTGCCTGGAGGGCAATACGGAAGTCGGCTGGAACGTGCAGAAAAACAAGGTTCGTCAGTGGTATCACATGCCTTGGCAACACTATGGCCCCAACGGTCGTGAAGCTATTCACGGGCTGACCAAAGAGGCGCCTATCCAGCCCAAACAGTTGGCGAGTACCCAAACCGTGAATGGCCAGACCTATGCGGTCGGCATCTATAACGATATAGGGGCGTACACCATCGGCCAGGTTTGGAAGGATCCGCAGAACCCTGACCCGAGCTACACCTCGCAACCAAAGGGATTTCCCAATGGCACAGTGGTGTGCAAGGCGTTGTTCGCAGACATCGATATCAGTACGGTGCCCTCGCTGGTCAATCCGGTACTTTGGAGTGCCTACACCACCAAGGACTTCTACTCAACCAAACGCGCCATCACCAAAGTCGCGTTGATTCAGATGGACATCGCCGTCCGGGACACGCGCGTCAAAGATACCGGCTGGTTGTTCGGCACCTTTCAGTACAACGGTGCGATGACCGGTAAATCGGGCTGGGACAACCTGGTGCCGGTGGGAATCATGTGGGGGAACGATCCGAAGGAGAACGGCAACGCGTTCACCAACCCGACGCCGACTGAAACCAAGATCAACCCGGCGCTGAAGCAGACCGCGATCAATGCCAACACCAAGGAGCTGCCACCGACCCACCTGGGCTGGAACGGCCGCCTCAACGGCCCCGTGGACAACCCTCAGGCCTCTTGCCTGAGTTGCCATATGACCGCCGAGTACCAGCAATTGGCGCCAATGAATCCGACCTTCCAAGCCAACCCGCCACCGGTGGGAGGCGAGGAATGGATGAAATGGTTCCAGAACATCCCGGCTGGACAGCCGTTTTCGCCGGGCACCCGCAGCACGGACTACAGCCTGCAATTGTCCGGCGCCCTGGCGAACTTCTATGAATGGAAATGCAACCACAGCGGAATCTATGCCGACGGCAAGAATGCTTGCGCCAAAGTCCAGCCCCTTAACCTGATGAAGGCGAGCAATGCGCCTGAACAAGAGGTGTTTAAAGTACAGCGCAGCCCTGAACTGGAAGAGCTCAAGTAGCGTGCCCCCGGCCTCGGACAAGCGCCGAGGCCGGACTTCCTGTGGGGGCGAGCTTGCTCGCGAAAAGGCCGGCACATCCAGCTTCGGTGTGACTGACCCGCCGTCATCGCGAGCAAGCCCGCTCCCACCGGGCCATGCGTTCGCTCAAACCAGGCGGCACCTAAGCCATCGGCGGCAACCGCCGCTTGACGGGCGTCTTCTTGACGATGGCCGTATTGGTCTCGGCGTGGACATTGAGTTTGTCCAGCAATGTATCCAGCTGTTCCATCGAGCGCACGTGCAGGCGGGCGATGAAGCAGTCGTCGCCGGTCACCTTGTCGCATTCGGTGAATTCAGCGATGGCCTGGATCTGCCGCTCCACTTCCTGCAACTGCCCCGGCAGCGGGCGGATACGCACGATGGCCTGGAGTTGATAGCCGAAGCACTTGGGGTCCACTTCGACGGTATAGCCCCTGAGCACACCACGTTCTTCGAGCCGGCGAAGGCGCTCGGCGACACTGGGGGAGGACAGGCCACTGAGGTTTGCCAGGGCCTTGAGGGAGCGTCGGGAATCTTCCATCAGGGCACTGATGAGGATCTGGTCAATATCGTCAGTCATTTCAACTCCATTAGGCGAATGTGTGAAGTTGCCTTGATAAAAAAGGTCGAATCGCAGTTTAGCCTTTTTCAAACCATGGAGAAGCCCCCCGACGGCTCGGCATACTGTGCCCACTTGCTGAAGGAGCCTGAAGATGGACAAGACCTTACGCCGCGGTTCGCTGGAAATGACTGCCGCCATGTTGATCTCCGGAACCATTGGTTGGTTCGTGCTGGTTTCCGGCCTGCCGGTGCTGGATGTGGTGTTCTGGCGCTGCGTGTTCGGCGCCGTGACCTTGCTGCTGATCTGCGCCGGTTTCGGCTTTTTGCGCCCCGGCATCCTCACCCGTACCACTTTCCTGCTGGCGGTACTCAGCGGTGTGGCGATCGTCGGCAACTGGGTATTGTTGTTTGCCTCCTATTCCCGCGCCTCGATTGCCATCGGCACGGCGGTGTACAACGTCCAGCCGTTCATGTTGGTGGGGTTGGCGGCGCTGTTTCTGGGGGAAAAAATCACCGCGCAGAAACTGTTCTGGCTGGCGGTGTCGTTTCTCGGAATGCTGGCCATCGTCAGTGCCCATGGCGAGCAAGGGCAGGGTGGCGATGATTATCTGCTGGGCATTGCCTTGGCGCTGGGGGCTGCGTTGCTGTACGCCATCGCGGCGTTGATCATCAAGCGCCTGACCGGCACGCCGCCGCATCTGATCGCGCTGATCCAGGTTAGCACCGGCGTGTTGCTGTTGGCGCCCTGGGCGAACTTCTCGGCGTTGCCGCAGCAAACCGAAGCCTGGGCCAGCCTGCTGACCCTGGGCATGGTGCACACCGGCGTGATGTATGTGTTGCTGTACAGCGCCATACAACGCTTGCCGACCGCGTTGACCGGTGCACTGTCGTTCATCTACCCGATCGCAGCGATCTTCGTCGACTGGTTCGCCTTTGGCCATCGCCTGGAGCCGCTGCAATGGTTGGGCGTGGCGGCGATCCTGCTGGCGGCTGCCGGCATGCAACAGGGCTGGGGCATCAAGTCGCGGCGCCCAGTCCTGTCGTAGCCCACCGTTCGGGCGTGGATCAGAAGATGTAGTCAGTGGTCAGGAAGTTGGAATCGCGCTCACGGATGATGTCGCTGATCAACGCCTTGTTGTTCTCCTGGAACTTGGTTGCCACCAGCGTGCGGATGGAAAAGGTGCGCAGTGCATCGTGGACCGACAAGGTACCCTCGGCCGAATTCTTCCGGCCATTGAACGGGAACGTGTCCGGGCCACGTTGGCACTGGGCGTTGATGTTGATGCGTCCGACCTGGTTGGCGAAGGTGTCCACCAGCTTGCCGACTTGTGCCGGGTTGGTGCCGAAAATGCTGAGCTGCTGGCCGAAGTCGGACTCCAGTACGTAATCGATGACGGTATTGAGGTCGCGGTACGGCACGATGGGCACGACCGGACCGAACTGTTCCTCGTGGTAGACCCGCATCGCTGTGTTCACTGGGTACAGCACCGCGGGGTAGAAAAACGAGCTTCGCGACTCGCCGCCATGGGCATTCTTCACTTCTGCACCTTTGGCGAGTGCATCGGCGACCAGCGAATGCAAGTAATCGACTTTGCTCGCTTCAGGCAGCGGCGTCAGCGCCACACCGTCCTCCCAGGGCATGCCAGGTTTCAGGGTGGCGAGCCTGGCGTTGAACTTCTCGATGAACGCCGGCGCCACATCCTCATGGACAAACAGAATTTTCAGCGCCGTGCAGCGCTGGCCGTTGAATGACAGCGAGCCGGTCAGCGCCTCGTTGACCGCGTTGTCCAGGTCGACGTCCGGCAGCACCAGGCCAGGGTTCTTCGCATCCAGCCCCAGGGCGGCGCGCAAGCGGTGTGGCCGTGGATGGAGCTTCTTCAGGTCACTGGCCGCTTTGTTGGTGCCGATAAAGGCGAAGATGTCGATCTTGCCGCTGGCCATCAGCGCGCTGACCGTTTCGCGGCCGCTGCCGTAGATCACGTTGATCACGCCCGCCGGGAAGCTGTCGCGGAAAGCTTCCAGCAACGGCCGCACCAGCAGGACGCCGAGCTTGGCCGGCTTGAACACCACGGTGTTGCCCATGATCAAGGCCGGGATCAGCGTGGTGAAGGTTTCGTTCAGCGGGTAGTTATAGGGGCCCATGCACAAGGCCACGCCCAGGGGCACGCGTCGGATCTGCCCGAGGGTGTCCTGTTCCAGCTCGAAGCGGCTGGAGCGCCGGTCCAGCTCCTTGAGGGCGTTGATGGTGTCGACGATGTAGTCGCAGGTGCGGTCGAACTCCTTCTGGGAGTCCTTGAGATTCTTGCCGATCTCCCACATCAGCAACTTGACCACGGCCTCGCGTTGCTCGCGCATGCGTGCCAGGAAGGTTTCCACATGGCGGATGCGCTCGGCAACGCGCATCGTCGGCCACTGGCCCTGGCCGCGATCGTAAGCCCGCACGGCAGCATCCAGGGCGGTGAGGGCGGTCTCGGCATCCAGCAGCGGCGTGCTGCCGAGAATCACTTGTTCATCGCCCAGCTCACCCGTCAGGTAAACGGGGCTGCGGACGACGGCCAGTGGCCCTTGCCAGGTTTCCAGGACGCCGTCGACCAGGTATTCACGCTGTTCGATCCGGCCTTCGAGGCGGTAGGCCGGTGGGATGTCGGTGGCGCTGGGAAAAAGGTTGGCGAGGAAGGGGACGGTGGTCATGTCGTTACTCCATCAATGAAATGAGCCAGGGCAGACGGCTTGCAGGTATAAATCGCTTTTAGCGTTATACGCCTTAATGGAGGTGTTTTTTAAGTGGCGGCAGTTTGCTTGTGCCGGACTTATGCAGGAGCCGCCTCGCTTCGCTCGACAGCTCCCACAGGCCCAGCCTTGGAAAGCGGTGGGCGTTATCAACGACTCACCAGCGCATCCGCACGCCCATGCTGGTAATGATGCCATTGAGGTCGTTGTCGTCGACGTCACTGCTGTAATCGGCGCTGACATACAGGCTGACCGCCGGCGTGACCCGGGCGACTAGGCCCAGGCCGACTTCGACGGTGGAGGATTTTCGGCTGCTGCTGATCTTGTCGACCTTGTCCAGGGACACCGTGCTGGCGTCCTGGACGGTGTGCCACAGGTTGGTTCGCAGGTAAGGCTCCACACCGAGGCCGTTGACCTGGTAGTTACCCTTGAGGCGTGCGCCAACGCGGCCGCTCCAACTGCTCAGTTCATCGCCGGTGCCGCTCTCGGCATTCGGCGTATCGAGGGTGATGCGCTGGTTGATCAGTTGCGCCTGGGGTTCGACCACCCAGTGGGTGCTGATGCCAATAGGGAAGCCACCTTCGACCGACAGCGTCACCGCATGGCCTTCGGTGGCCTGGCGCTGGCCTTGTTCGGTGCGGCTGTAGCCATTGATCCGGCCGCCGCTGGCGCTCAGGTCGACGTGCCAGCCCGCGGGGCCGGTCAGGCTCCAGTAGGCGCCGAGGCTCGAACCTTTCAGGTTGACGGCATCTTTGTCCGGGTCGGCCAGCGCGGGCATCACCAACAGGCCGCCGCCGGTTGAAGTGATCTGCTGTTGCCCACTGATCAGTCCCATGCGCTGGGTATGACCGTCGCCGTTTCGCACTGTGAACAGGGCGGGGCTTTTGCCGGAAGCAGGCTCACTTCCAACCAGTGCGGTATCGAGGTGGATGGATGATGTTCGGTCGTACCAAGGCTGCACGGTCTCTTCGGCAGGCCAGGCCTGGACCTCCATGGATGAAAGCAGCAGCAACGATGTCGAGACGGTATGGAAAGTGGTGGTGAGCGCTTGTGGACGGAGGGAAGTTTTCATGGGGGCCTGCCTTGCAATCGCATGCGTTTCTCGCTTTTTGGCGTCTCTCCTACCCCGAATGAGGGGCGACCGAATGGATTGAGGCAAGCCTCTGGCGGCCCGTGTTGGCGGGTTCCAGAGGCCTGCCCCTGACTGTATTTCCGGGGGTAGTACGGTGTAGTCAAGAAGACCGATGGCGGCGCGTCAAGAAAATGAACGATGAATGGCAAGATGAAATCAGCGCTAATAAAGCGCTGATTTCAATTGGTTATTGTGGTGGGTATTCGGGCGTCAAACCTCTGTCGTAGACCCTGCCTACCAACTGATCCGAAAACCGACGTTGCCCATGACACTGTGTTGCTGGTTGCTGTCGAGGTTTTGGCTATAGTTCGCGCCAGCGTACATGGCGACGCTGGGCGCCAGGCTCACGGTGACGCCAATCCCGAGGTCGCCGGTGGAGGCGCGCTGTTGGGTCTCGACCCGTTCGGTGTCGTCGAATATCACCGAGTCGGTGCCGGAAAACGTATGCCAGAGGTTGGCGCGCAGGTACGGCTCCACGGGCATGCCGCTGACCTGGTAGCGGCCCTTGAGGCGCGCACCGAGGCGGCCGGTCCAGGCACCGTCGGAATCGAATTCGACCTTGGAGACCCCATCGTTTTGCGTATCCAGGGAGACCTTTTGGTAGATGATCTGGGCCTGGGGTTCAAAGTCCCAGTCAGCGGTCACCTTGAAGGGGTAGCCGGTCTCCGCCGAAGCGGTCAAGGCGTGCCCGCGATTGTCGATTTTCAGGCCGCGCTCGGAACGGTTGTCGCCGTTCAATCGCGTGCCCATCACCACGGTGTCGACGTAGCCGCCGTTGGGGTCGGTGAGCGTCCAGTAGAGCCCGTAGCTGTCGCCGTCGAGTTCTATCTTGCCGGCGTGTCGGCCTTCGAAACCCAGGTTGAAGCCTTTGACATTGCCGTTCAATTCCGTGTGCCCGACGAAGAAGCCAATGCGCTGGGTCTGGCCGCCGGACAGAAGCGAACTGTATAGGTCGTTGCCCACCTGGAACCCTTTGATCGACCCATCGAACTGCGGCGTCACCGTACCGGCCCAGGTTTTATCCAGGTCTACGCCATAGACCCGACCCCAACCCGCGCCGAACGCGCCGGTTTCCGTGAGCAGGCGCTGGTCACCCTGGCGGTCATGGAACGTACCGAGGGCCATCAACGTCAATTGCGCCGCCGCCGGAGGCAGCACCGACCAGGTCGGCACTTCCGGGCGATACAACGGGATGGGGGCCGCGCCGGGCACTGCGGTTGGCAAGGGCGGTAGCGTCGGGACGGGGGGCGCGCCCGGCGCGGGGGGCGCCGTCGGGATGGGCGCCGCTACCGGTCCGGCGACCACGGTGGAGCGCAGGTACCAGTTGTTTTGATTACCCGTCACGCCGCCTTTGAACAGGCGGTAATCGAACGCGCCGGCCGAGACGGATTGCGCCAGAGAAAAGGCATCGATGCTACTGACCGCGCCTCCCTGGGCCTGGACCACTTCAATGCCATCCTGAGTCGTCAGTGCGCCCGTGCCGCCCAGGTTCGTGACTGTGATGGCGGTATTGCCGGTGAGCGTCCCGCCGTTGACCACCAGCTTGTCGCTGGCGGAGCCATCGGCGCCGATTGCCGTTTGCACGTGCAACTGGCCGTTGTCGCCGACGTAGTTACCCTGGACGGTGAGGGTATCGATGGTGCGGGTGTTGCCCTGGGTAAGGTCTATCGTGCCGGCATTGTTGAGCGTCGCCAGTTGACCGGCAGTAAAAGGGGCGACAACGCCTTGGGTCGCCGTCAGCGTGCTGCCGCTCTCGATGTTGAGCGTCCCTGTGCCGGTGGCGCTGTCACCCAACGTCAGCGTGTCATCAAGGTCCAGTTGCGAGCCTTGGGTGAGGTTGACCGTTTCCCAGTTGAGGTAACGGGCGCCGGTGCTGGAGGTGCTGCCTTCAAAGGTCAGGACGTCTTGGCCCAATCCGCCATTCACGCTGGGGGTGATGCTCAGCCCGGTCTCATCGAGGTTGCTCAACAGCGCCGTGTCGCTGCCGTCACCCATCAAAATAGCCGAGTGAATGAGGCCACCGCTCCACTGCAACTGGTCGTCGCCGGCACTGGCCCGGACCTCGCCGAGGATTTCGCCGCCGCTGACGGTAATGCTGTCGTTGCCGCCGCTGACGCTGACATTGCCGCCGATGCGTCCGGCGGAGAGGATGATGGTGTCCTGGCCGAAACCGGTCACCAGGTTGCCAATGATCTGCCCGCCTGACATATCGAAAACGTTGTCATCGAGCTTCATGTCGACCCGGCCGATCGTGCCGCCGGTCATCTGCGCAACGTCGCCGTCTTCGAACGCGTCGACGATGGTGCCGCCGGTCATCAAGAACGTATCGAGACCGTCACCTTGTGCCAGGGACAGGATCCTGCCGCCATTCATGATGAAGTCGTCCACGCCGGAGCCTTGCTGGACATCACCGTCAATCAAGCCGTTGGCATTGATCACGATGCGGTCGACGCCGGCACCGAATGTGACGTCGCCGCTAATGACACCACTGCCGTTGGCGGGCATGGTCAGGCTGTTGTTACCCGAAAGGTCCGTCAGCCCGGGGCTGGTGCCGCTGTCGCAGACATAAGCGTCATCGCCTGCGGTTGGCGTCAGCGTGCAAGCGGCCATGGTGGCCGGGACGGGTAACAGGAAGGGGGCTGATATCCACACAGCGTTGAACAGCCGATTGAATCCTCTATCGTGCCGAATCATGTGCTATCCCTCTGCATCGGCATCTCGTAAATGCCGGTTTCAGCATCGGTTGCACAACAGATGGCACACAGGGCCTGGCAACGCTCGCTGTATGGAATGGCACCCTAGCAATGAAAAACCAGCGTCGCTACTGTCAGAACTTACAGGTCCGCGGGCAGAAAGAGCAGAAAAGGCCCGCTCTACAAATTAATCCCGTTCACTTAAGGCCATCGACAAACCCGTGGCGAGGGAGCTTGCTCCCGCTGGGCTGCGAAGCGGCCCCTGAACCTGCCAAATGCGCAGCATCAGACACACCGCACCCGCCGGTTTACGACTGCTTCGCAGCCGAGCGGGAGCAAGCTCCCTCGCCACAGGTCCATCATTTTCTTAAGTGAACAGCATTACGCTCTACAAATGCACTTCCACCGAAAGCGGCAGGTGATCGCTCAGGTGCGTCCACGGTTTGTTGCCCAGGATTTGCGGGGCATGGCTGCTGGCGTTGCGCAGATAAATACGGTCCAGGCGTAACAGCGGGAAGCGGGCTGGATAGGTCCTGGCGGGGCGACCATGGTGGTGCTCGAAGGCTTCATGCAGATAGCCACGGCGGGCGAGGGCGAGGTTGCCACGCAGCTGCCAGTCATTGAAGTCGCCGGCAATGATCACCGGGGCGTCCTCGGGCAGCGAATCGAGCAGTTGGCAGAGCAGTTTGAGCTGCAATTGGCGATGGCTTTCCAGAAGACTCAAGTGCACGCAGATCCCATGGACAGCGGCGTGCCCGGGCACATCCAGCACACAGTGCAACAACCCGCGCCGCTCCGGGCCGGTGATGGACACATCGAGATTGCGAAACTGGCGGATCGGGTATTTGGAGAGCAGGGCGTTGCCATGGTGGCCATCGGGGTAGACGGCATTGCGGCCGTAGGCGAAGTCGCTCCACATGCTGTCGGCGAGGAATTCGTACTGGGATGTCTGGGGCCAGTTGTCGTAGCGTGACGCGTGTCGGTCATGTTCGCCCAGCACCTCTTGCAGGAACACCAGGTCGGCGCCGGTACTGCGCACCGCTTCGCGCAATTCGGGCAGGATGAAGCGACGGTTGAGGGCGGTGAAACCCTTGTGGGTATTGACCGTCAGGATTCGCAGCCGATGAACCGCCGCAGGCAGCTCCGATGGCATTGGTTCGACGGCCCGCCAATCGGGATCTTGAGTCACGTTCCCTCCTGAATCAGACGTACCTGTTCATGCGACTGACCCAAGGCGTCGGCAGTTCCGGATTTTTCGTGTCCTTGCCGAGCGCTATCGCGAGCTCGCTCGCGATAGCGGTGTATCCGAACCACCACCATCACGAACAAGCCCAGTTCCTACAGGCACGTGTTCAGATGAAGACAATCTCATACGGCATACCCATCCGATCCAGGATAACCCGGGGCACCAGCGGGGCGATGCCGCTCGCCGGTTCGCCGTTGAGTTGGCTGACGTAAGCGTACATGGCGTGACGCTTGCGGGCGGTAGTCCAGACATCCAGGCGCAGTTTACGGGCCCGGTGCCAGGGGATCTTATTTTGCTCACGGACCGGCCAGTGCCAGGCCCATACCGGTAGTTCGTTGAACGCCACCCCGATCCTGTCGGCGGCCAGGGCCCCGGCGCGCCCGACGGTCTCGTGGTCGCTGTCGCCATCCTGGCGCCAGGTGCTGAACACCACGTCACCGGGGCGCAGATGACGTGCAATGAAGTCGGTGAGCTCGGCCTCGTGTTCGGTCAAGGCCTTTTCCGGGAAGCCACCGCGTACCCATTGCAGGCCATGGGCTGCTATGCCCAGGCGATGCAGGGCGTCCACGCTTTCCTGCGGGTGAGGGCGGTGTGTACGCAGGCGCTCATCGGTCCACAACGGTGAACCGGGATGGATCAGGGCTCCATCGGAGACCGAGATCAGCAACATGGGCTGATCAAGATTGTTCAGCAACTGCAGCAATCCGCCACAGGCACCGATCTCATCACCCGGATGCGGGGAGAGGACGACCGCGCGGGCGCCGGCGGGAATGAGCGTCTGGGTACTGATAATCGGGATATCGGCCAGTTGCGCAGCGCTGTTCCAGATTTGCGGATGCTGCCGGCCGGGCAAGCGAGAGGCGGGTTTCATGAGAGACATCCTTGTGTGTATTCAATCTTTCAGCCATCTACCGGGCCTACTGTCCGATGACGCCCGCGTGGGTATGGCTGCGATTCACAGCGCTCCGAATCCTGGAGACTACCGCATGTGAAGTATTGACCATGTCGGCCGATTCGTCTTGCGAGATGTGTGTCTGAACTGCACTTTTTTCTTAAAACTGGGCTGTGTGCAGCGAAAAACCGCGTCCTTGCGGTCTCTCTGGCGGTTTACAACCGGTACTTCATTCCTCTTCTTCGCGTTGCAGCTCAAACAGCAGCAGCGAGCGCCCGGTGACGGAATATTCGGAATCGAAATCGAAGCGCTCTTGTCCTCGAACGGTCGGCTGGTTGGTGTCGACCATGCAGGTCCAGAAACTGCCCTCGGGGACTTCCGGCAAGCGGAAGTTGACGATGTCATGGTGGGCGTTGACCACCAGTAGCAGCGTTGCATCGCCGGCCTTGCGTCGAATGCCGGTCTCCTGGGCGCGGCCGTCCATCAGCATGCCGAGGCAGCGACCATGGCTGTCCTGCCATTGTTCAATGGTCATTTCGCTGCCGTCCGGGGCCAGCCAGGTCACGTCCTTGACGCCGATGTCCTCGTTGTAGTTACCCACCAGGAACCGCCCGCGTCGCAGGATCGGATAGGTCAGGCGCAACTTGATCAGGCGCTTGACGAACTTGAGCAGCGTCGCGCCATCCTCGCTCAGGTCCCAATTGATCCAACCGATCTCGCTGTCCTGGCAATAGGCGTTGTTATTGCCGTGCTGGGTACGGGCGAATTCGTCGCCGGCGACGATCATCGGCGTGCCTTGGGCCAGCAGCAGGGTGGCGAAGAAGTTGCGCATCTGCCGATGACGCAGCGCGTTGATCTCTGGATCGTCCGTCGGCCCTTCGACGCCATGGTTCCAGGACAGGTTGTTATTGCTGCCATCCTGGTTGTTCTCGTCGTTGGCCTCGTTGTGCTTGTCGTTGTACGACACCAGGTCATGCAAGGTGAAACCGTCATGGGCGGTGACGAAGTTCACCGAGGCGTACGGACGCCGACCACGCTGGTTGAACATCTCGCCCGAGGCCGTCATTCGGCTGGCGAAATCGGCAAGCTGGCCGTCGTCGCCCTTCCAGAAGGCCCGCACCGTGTCGCGGAACTTGTCGTTCCATTCGACCCAGCCCGGCGGGAAGCGTCCCACCTGGTAGCCCCCGGGGCCGCAGTCCCAAGGCTCGGCGATCATTTTCACCTGGCGCAGCACCGGGTCCTGGCGGCAGGCCACAAGGAAGCTGTGGCGCTCATCGAAGCCGTCATGGTAGCGGCCCAGAATGGTCGCCAGGTCGAAGCGGAAGCCATCGACGTGCATCTCCGTGGCCCAATAGCGCAGGGAGTCGGTGACCATCTGCAGAACGCAAGGATGGCTCAGGTCCAGGGTATTACCGGTGCCGGAATCGTTGATGTAGTAGCGTTTGTCGTCGGGCATCAGCCGGTAGTAGGAGGCGTTATCGATGCCGCGCATGGACAGGGTGGGCCCCTGTTCGTTGCCTTCGGCGGTGTGGTTGTAGACCACGTCGAGGATGACTTCCAGGTTGGCCTCGTGCAGGTGGGCGACCATCTCCTTGAACTCGGCGATCTTGCCGCTGGCCAGGTAACGTGGGTCCGGGGCAAAGAAGGCGATGCTGTTGTAACCCCAGTAGTTGGTCATGCCTTTGTGCAGCAGGTGCTGGTCATTGACGAAGGCATGGATGGGCAGCAGTTCCACCGAAGAGACACCCAGCTTGCGGATATGCTCCAGCACATCATCGACCATCAGCCCGGCGAACGTACCACGCAGGTTCTCGGGCACCGACGGGTGACGCATGGTGAGGCCGCGCACGTGGGTCTCATACAGGATGGTCTTGTCCCAGGGGACGCTGACGCGATGGTCGTGGCCCCAGGTGTGCGCAGGGTCGATGACTTTGCACTTGGGGACGAACGGGGCGCTGTCGCGCTCATCGAAACTGAGGTCGCCATCGGGATGGCCGATGGTGTAGCCGAAGAGGGCTTCCGACCACTTCAACTGGCCGACCAGTTGCTTGGCATACGGGTCGATCAGCAACTTGTTGGGGTTGAAACGGTGGCCGTTCGCCGGGTCGTATGGGCCGTAGACCCGGTAGCCATAGATCAAGCCCGGGTGGGCATCTGGCAAATAACCGTGGTAAATCTCGTCGGTGTACTCCGGCAGCTCGATGCGTTCGAGTTCGACTTCGCCGGCATCGTCGAAAATGCACAGTTCGACCTTGGTGGCATTGGCTGAAAACAGCGCGAAATTGACCCCGAGGCCATCCCAGGTTGCACCCAGTGGAAAAGGCAGCCCTTCACGAATCCGCGAAGCCTCGATCACGGGCGGCGGCGTGTTTTTTTTTGGACGGGTCATAGTTGCTCCTGCAAAAGACAGACAGATTCAGCGATGCGGTTCACTTGGGGTGGGTGGTTCCACCCTTCACCTGTGACGAGGGGATTTGTCCCCGCTATGCGGGACAACAGTTGTTTCTCTGTGGGAGCAAGGCTTGCCCGCGATGCAGCAATGCGCGCCTGCTGGAATCGAGGCGCCTGTTTCGCGAGCAGGCGTTGCTCCCATCTGACGAGGAGACCGATAGGATCAATCAAACAGCCGGCGGCTTGCGCGGTGCCCGGGGCTTCTTGTCCGCTGTTTTGTTGGCGGGTGGCACTACTGCTGCAGTCGCTGCGGAGGGTTTGGCCGCAGGCTTGGCCTTGGGGGACGTGTTTTTTGCGGCAGTCTTGGCCGTGGCGCTTTTGGCGGCAGCAGGCTTGGCGCCATCGGTTTTGCTGGCCGCGGATTTGCTCGCCGCCTTGGGTGGCTTGCTCGGCGCCAGCGCTTCGGCTTCGGCCAGTTTGCGCGCCATCTCCCAGTGGCGTTTCTCCTGCCCGGCGGGCTTACCCTCGGACTCCCAGATCTGATAGGCGAATTCGCGAATGCGTTTATCGTCGGTACTCATCGCAGTGCTCCTGATTCAACTCAAGGTTGGATAAAGACATTGACCGGGAAATTCCCCAGAGCGGTGCTGATCAGCAGCTCCCTTTGGGGTGTGACTGTTGTGCTTGAAAAAAGTCCCTTCAGTTTTTCATCCCCGGCGGCGAACGGTAACGACACACGGGTATCGCCCCAATCCGACGCAGCCACCAGCGGCGTGGCACTGTTTTCCAGCAACGGCGCCGCATGGACAGGTACAACAATGATCGCCCGTTGTTGCGAGTCTTCACGCATGAAGGCCAATACTCGCTCCGCTTGCTCGCCGAGCACTTCCAGCGGCTGGTAGCGACCCTGGCGCCATAGCAGCGGATACTCGGCTCGCACGGCCAGTGTCCTGGCGATCAATGCCTGTTTGATCCGGCCGTCACGCCAATCGCGAATCAACGCGGCTGGCGTGCTGTCGGCCCCTAACGCCTCGCGGCGTGTCTGGAAATCCACCGGACGGCGGTTATCCGGGTCCACCAGGCTGAAATCCCAGAACTCGTTGCCTTGGTACAGGTCCGGTACGCCGGGTACGGTCATGCGCAGCAAAGTTTGCGCCAGACTGTTGAGGGCGCCCGCCGGGGCGATGGCCTGGACCGCCTCGGCGATGGCGCTGCGCAAGGGCAACCCCTCATCGCCCAGCAGTAACCGTTCGAGGAACATCTGGGTGGCTTGCTCATAAGCGTCGTTGACCGCCGCCCAGCTGCTTTGCAGCTTGGCTTCGCGCAGGGCCTTGCGTTGCCATTGCCACAGGCGCTCGTTGTAGGCGGCCAGGGCTTTGTGGTCCTGGAGGTCGAGGTCCAACGGCCAACTGCCGAGCAGGGCCTGGTACAGAATCAGTTCATCCCCGGCCGAGGGCGCCGCCGGGTCACTGTGCAGCGAAGGCGAGAGGATGCGCCATTGCTCCACGCAGGCGGTGTACCAATCGGCGCGTTCGCTGAGCACGGCCAGCCTGGCGCGGGTGTCTTCGCCGCGCTTGTGGTCGTGGGTGGCGGTGGTGATCAGGTTGTCGGGGAAATGTTCGAGTCGATCGAGGCAGGCGTGGTGGAACACCTGAGGCGGGGCGCTGAAGCGCTCGGTGTCATAGCCCACGTCATTGCGTGACAACAGCACCGCCGAGCGATAGAGCGCGGTGTCCTCCACCGCTTTGGCGGCGGCCGGCGAGGTCAGTTGCTGGAAACGCACGCAGGCATGGCGCAGGCGTTTACGCTGGTTGCCGCGCGGACGTTGCCGCCAGGGCATCCCACCGAGCCAGCCGGCCAGGCAATCGATCACCGGCCAGTCAGCTTCGCTCAGGGTTTGCCGGGCGCCTTCCAGGGCATGGTTGAAGAAGACCTCGTCTTCGGCCGAGCGCCCCAGGGGTGTGATGTAGGTGCGATACACCGGAAAGTGCACGATCAGTTCCTGCAAGGCCCGCCGAATTGCGCCCAGGGTCAGGTCGCGGGTCATCACATCGTCACGGGCCACTTGCAGCAAGGCCTGGGCGACGCTTTCGAAGTCTCCGGCCAGGGAGCCATTGAGAATCTGCTGGCGGGCCAGGCGGGCTTCTTCGATGAAGTGCGCTGGCCGCTCACTGTTCCGGCTCCAGAATTCGGCGAGGGGGGCGGCACCGGCCGGGTCATGCTGCAGCAGTGAGACCTGGTTCATGAACTCGTAGCCGGTGCTGCCGTCGATGTTCCAGTCCTGCCGCAACGTCTCGCCATCGCCGAGGATCTTCTCGACGAAAATCGGCAGGTGCCGGGTCGGCGACAGCGAATCGACGCGCCTGCGCAATTTGCGGCAGTAACCGCGAGGGTCGGCAAGGCCGTCGATGTGATCGATCCGCAGGCCGTCCACCAGGCCTTCGCCGATCAATTGGAAAATCTTGGCATGGGTCGCCTCGAATACCGCCGGACGCTCGACCCGCAGCCCACCCAGCTCGTTGACATCGAAAAAGCGCCGCCAATTGATGTCGTCCGCCGCCGTGCGCCAGCTGGCGAGCCGGTAGCTCTGGCGCTCGAGCAGTTGGTGCAGGCGCTCGAAGCCTTCGGGTTGAGTAGAGTCGTAGCCGTCCAGGTTGTCCTTGATGGCGGCGAGGATGCCCTCTTGCGCCGCCAAGTCCTGCAATTCTTTTTGCAACGGGCGGGCGAGGGTATGGGCATCGGTCTGGTAATTCAGCGTGGTGAAGCGCTCGGCCAGGGCCTTGAGCGATTCGGTTTGCTCGGCGGGCAAGGTTTCGCTGGGTTTGAGCAGTTCGCCGTAGTGCATCGGGCAAATCGGGAAGCGGTGTTCGTAGTGCTCGACGTAGAAGCTGCCTTGGCTGGCATCGAAGTGCAGTTGCAAGGTGCCTTCCTGCAACGCCACGCCGTAGTCGCTGCCCAAGAACGGCAGCAGCAATTGGCCTTCCATCAGTGGATCGGGGGAATGCCACTGGATGTCGAAGAACTCACCGTAGGGGCTCAGGCGCCCCCATTCCAGCAAGTCCAGCCACCAGGGGTTGTCGTTGCCGCCGACGGCCATGTGATTGGACACGATGTCGAGGATCAGCCCCATACGATGTTCGCGCAAGGTCGCGACCAGGCGCTTGAGCGCGGCTTCGCCACCCAGTTCAGGGTTGACCAGGGTCGGGTCGACGACGTCGTAGCCGTGCATGGACCCGGCGCGAGCCTTGAGCAGCGGCGAGGCATACAGGTGGCTGATGCCCAGCGAGGCGAAGTACGGCACCTGGGGGATGGCGTCGTCCAGGGTAAAGCCTTTATGAAACTGCAGGCGCAATGTTGCCCGCAGGGGTTGGATCAACGTCTGTTTCATCGGTCACGCTCGTTCGCCTGAAGCCTGGCACAGGCGAGTATTTCCAGACGCCGGGCAGCGTCCGGGTGATCCAGCAACGCCTGGCTTTGCCCGGACAGGCGGCGGCGCCAATTGGGGTGGGTGTCGATGGTGCCCGGCAGGTTGGCCTGCTCCTCGATCCCCAGGGCGTCTTCGAGCGGCAACAACACCAGCGGTGCGCGGGTGTGACCGAGGAAGCGCACGCTGGCATCGAGCACCTGGTCGGTCTCGCGGTGTTCTTCGCGAAAGTTCTGCGGGTCCTGGTTCAGCACGTGGCGCAGGCCTTCGCGTTCGCGCTCGCGGTGTTTGCGCCAGTCCATTTCGGTGTGGGAATCGATCAGGTCGAGCCGGGCGTTCCAGTCGATGTCGTGACCGTGCCACCAGCCATTGAGCGTCGGCAAGTCGTGGGTGCTGGTGGTGGCCAGGGCATTGTCCGGCCAGTCGAGAATTGGCTTGAAGTGGGTGTTGTCCTGTTCGAACAACAGCACGCGCATGCCCAGGATCGAGCGGGCGCTGAGCTTGTCCCGCAGGCCATCGGGCACGGTACCGAGGTCTTCGCCGAGCACGATAGCCTGATGACGATGGGATTCCAGTGCCAATAGACGCAGCAGGTCGTCTACCGGGTAATACAGGTAGGCGCCATCGCAAGGTGGAGCGTCGTTAGGGATCACCCACAGTCGTTGCAAGCCCATGACATGATCGATGCGCAAGCCTCCGGCATGGGCAAGGTTGGCCCGCAGCATTTCAATGAAGGCGCGAAAGCCGTTGCGCACCAGGCCTTCCGGGGAAAATGCCGAGATGCCCCAACCTTGGCCGGAGCGGTTGAGAATGTCCGGCGGGGCGCCCACAGTCAGCGAGGCGAGCAGTTCGTCCTGCCGGCTCCAGGCCTGGCTGCCACCGCCATCGGCACCCACCGCCAGGTCGGCGATCAGACCGATGCCCATGCCGCTGGATCTGGCTGCGCTCTGGGCGCGCTCCAGGCAGCGTGCGATCAACCATTGGCAAAAAGCGTAGAAGCCGATCTCATCGGCATTTTCCTCGGCGAAATGGGCCAGGGCGGGGCTGCGCGGGTCGCGCCATTCTTCTGGCCAGTGGCGCCAGTCGAGGCTTTCCCCCCGGGCGGCGCGTTCGGCCTGCAAGGCCTCGAAGCGGCAATGGTTTTCCAGGGCTTCGCCGCTGGTGTGGCGGAAACTGCTGAAGTCCTCATGCAACGGATGCTCACCCTGGCTGAAGCCGTCGTACAGGGCACGCAGGATTTTCTGTTTGGCCTGGGCGGCGACCGGCCAGTCGATCAGCGGCTGCTCTTCCAGGGTGCGCAGTTGATTGGTCAAGCCAGTGGCGTCGATGGCGGTGCGCAGCGCACGTTCACCAAGGATGGTGCCCGGCGCGGCGTAAAGGCTGTTGAAAAACAGTCGGCTCGACGGTGAGTAGGGGCTGTAGCGCCCGGTGTCGCTGCTGAACATCGCGTGCATCGGGCTGATGGCAATGGCCTCGGCGCCGCGCTCGCCGGCCACCCGCGCCAGCTCCTCCAAGGCCTGGGTGTCACCGAAGCCACCGTCACCGGGGCGGCGCAGGGCATACAGTTGCGCGCTCAGGCCCCAGGCCCGGGGCGTCGGGTCGTCCACTGCATCGGCCACGCTGTAGCAGCGGGCCGGCGCGACGGCCAGGGTGAAATGCTGGTCCTGGATGCTGACATGCTGATAACCCACCGGGACCATCCCCGGCAGCTTGGCATCGGCATCGAGGTTCAAATTCAGTGTCGCACCCTCTTCGAGTTTGATTTCGCAGGGTGTCCCGGCCTCGAAGTAGCGGCTCAAGTCCAGGCTGACCCCGACGTCGGCGGTGATCAGCGGTGGCAATTGATGGTTCTGTTGAGCTTCCTGCAACTGCAGCAGGCTGGCGTCGATTTCCTGGGCGCTGCCGGCCGGATGGCCCAGGCCGCTGAGGACCGAACGCAAGACCGCCGGCGAGACTTTCTGGGCCCGGCCATTGGCATCGATCCAATCCACCGCCAGGCCCGCTCGGCTGGCGAGGATTTCCAGTTGCGCATCGCTCATAGGCGCTCTCCAGTGATGTTGGGCAAGGTTGTCGCCTGCGTCAGACTGACCAGCGCGCTGTAGGGCGCAAGGACGCCCTGTTGCAACAGACCCATGACCTGCTGCGGATGTTCGAAAAGAATGCGTGCCTCTTCCGGGGCATTGTGTTCGACGGGCTGGTCGCCGAGGTTGAAGTCGATGCGCAACACGCTGCCATCGCCCAACCGCCAGCGTGCGCTGATGGCGCCATGGCCCAGCACATCGGTCCCCAGGGCCTGGGCACCGGGCAGGCGCGGGACGATCTCTTCACGGCGGATTTTCAGCAGTTGCCGATACAGCGCCTCGTTGGCCTGTTGCTCCGGGCCTTGCGATTCCAGGCTTGGGCGTGACGCCTCGAAGGTGCTGGCGGCGTTGGGGTCGGGAATGCGTTCGCGCTTCTGTGGATCGGCAAAGGCGGTGAAGGCCTTGAACTCGTTGCGTCGGCCTTCGCGCACCTGCTCTGCCAGCTCGCCGTGGTGGCTGGTAAAGAACAGGAACGGTTGTTCGGCCGCCACCTCGTCGCCCATGAACAGCAGCGGAATCATCGGTGATAACAGCAACAAGACTGTCGCTGCTTGCAGGGCCTGGGGCGCGGCGAGCTGATGCAGGCGTTCGCCCAGGGCACGGTTGCCGATCTGGTCATGGTTCTGCAGGAACAGCACGAACGCGCTCGGCGGCAGGTGGCCGCTGGGCTCGCCCCGGGCTTCGCCATGGCGATTGAGATGGCCTTGGAAGACGAAGCCCTGGCTCAGGCAACGTGCCAGTTGTTCGGTCGGCTGCTCGGCATAGTCGGCGTAGTAGGCGTCGGTCTCACCAGTCAGCAGCACGTGCAGGGCATTGTGTCCGTCGTCGTTCCACTGGGCGTCGTAGACATGCTCCAGCAGGTGGGCCTGGTTGTGTTCGTTTTCCACGGTCAGCCAGACATGCCGGATCGGGTCCACCTGCTCGCGCACCCGGGTCGCCAGTTCCTGGAGAAAGTCCGGGTCTTCAATGGCGTGTATCGCGTCCAGGCGCAGGCCGTCGAAACGGTACTCCAGCAGCCACATGAGCGCATTGTCGATAAAGAAGTCCCGCACTTCGCGGCGGCGGAAATCAATCGCCGCGCCCCAGGGCGTGTGCTTGTCTTCACGGAAGAAGCCCTTGGCATAGCGGTGCAGGTAGTTGCCGTCGGGGCCGAAGTGGTTGTAGACCACATCCAGGATGACGGACAGCCCATGGCCGTGGGCGCTGTCGATCAGGTGCTTGAGCTGTTCGGGCGTGCCGTAGGAGGCCTGGGGCGCGTAGGGCAGGACGCCGTCGTAGCCCCAGTTGCGATCACCGGGAAACTGCGCCAACGGCATCAGCTCGATGGCGGTGATGCCCAGCCCGGCCAGGCGTGCCAGATGCTGTTCGACGCCGTCGAAACCACCCAGGGCGCCCACGTGCAATTCGTAGATGACGGCTTCGTGCCAGGGGCGACCGGACCATTGGGTGTGTCGCCATGAGTAGGCATGCGGGTCGACCACCACGCTGTGGCGGTCGATGTCGCCGGCCTGGGCGCGCGAGGCCGGGTCCGGCACCTCCAGCTCGCCATCGATGTTGTAGCGGTAGCGGGTGCCGGCGGGGCAACGGGTCTGGATCATGAACCAGCCGTCGGCTTGGGGCAGTAGCGGTATTGAATCTCCAGTGTCGAGCTCGACACTGACAAAAAATGCATCCGGGGCCCAGAGGGCGAAGCGGGTGTGCTCTTCATCCAGCATGACCGCCCCGTGGGTCCATGTCTCAGGCGTCCTTGACGTCATTGTTACCTCATTGTCTGGCCGATTTTCCCAGTGACTTAGCCACCAGCTGTTCGTAGAGTTCGGCATAGGGTTCCACGGCCTTGCACCAGTTGAACGGCGCCGACATGGCCCGGCAGCGCATGGCGTTGAGCAGGTCGGGGAACTCGAAGACCTTGAAGGCCCGGCTCAAGGCCTGTTTGTAGCTTTCCGCGGTGGACTCATCGAACAGGAAACCGGTGATGCCATCTTCGATGGTGTCCGCCAACCCTCCGGTATTGCGCGCCACCGGCAGCGAGCCGAAGCGCTGGGCGTACATCTGGCTCAAGCCGCAGGGCTCGTAGCGCGACGGCATGAGCAGGAAGTCGCTGCCGGCGAACATCCGCCGCGCATCGGTTTCGTTGAAGCCGATACGCACACCGATGCGTCCGGGGAAACGCAGGGCCAGTTCACGCATGGCCTGTTCTTCCTCCGGTTCGCCACGGCCGATGATGGCGATCTGGCCGCCGGACTCGACGATGAACTCGGCGACCGCTTCGGTCAGGTCCAGGCCTTTCTGGTAGACCAGGCGCGAAACCACGGCGAACAGCGGGCCAGTGGAGTCGTCGAGGCCAAAGAGTTCGCGCACATGGGAGGCATTGACCGCCTTGCCTTCCCAGTCGCCCATGGCGAACTGACGGAACAGGTGGGTGTCGGTGGCCGAGTCCCAGCTTTCATCGATACCGTTGGGAATGCCGCTGAGCAAGCCTTGTTGGGTCTTGGCAGCGAGGAAACCGTCGAGCCCGCAGCCAAACGCCGGGGTGGTGATCTCCTGGGCGTAGGTGGCACTGACGGTGGTGATATGGCTGGAGTACGCCATCCCGGCCTTGAGAAACGACAGTTTGCCGTAGAACTCCATGCCTTCCTGTTGCAGGGCGTGCTCGGGGATGCCCAGTTCCGGGCAGGACGCCAGGCTGACCACGCCCTGGTAGGCCAGGTTGTGAATGGTAAACAGGGTCGGGGTGCGTTGCCCGCGCCAGTGCATATAGGCCGGCGCCAGCCCGGCTGGCCAGTCGTGGGCGTGGACCAGGTCCGGGCACCAATGGATCTGCGCGAGGTTGGCGGCAATGTCGGCCGCGGCCAGGCCCAGGCGAGCGAAGCGAATGTGGTTGTCGGGCCAGTCGCGACCGTTGTTGGCTCCGTAGGGGGAGCCTTCGCGGGCAAAGAGTTCCGGGCAGATCAGGACGTAGATCACCAGGCCGTCGGCCATGTCCATGCGCCCGATCTTGCAGGGCGGCAGTGCTGCGTGACCGCCCAGTTCGCCGATGATGTGGATCGGATTGCCGCTGTTCATCACTTGCGGATAACCGGGGATCAGCACCCGGACATCATGCAGCCCGGCCATGGCCCGGGGCAGTGCGGAGGAGACGTCGCCCAGGCCGCCGGTCTTTACCAGGTCGGCGATTTCCGAGGTAACGAATAATACTTTCTTGCGGTTGGGATTCTGTCGAACGACGGGGAGCAGTGCCTTGCCGCCGGTGGCCAGCACCGGTGCCGTTGGCGATTCGGCCGCGGGCGGTAATTGAGAACGAACTTGTTGTGGTTCCAAGGCAGCACTGATCATAAATATCTCCCATTTTCTCGATCTGTTTCCGGCAAGCGCCAGAGCTGTTGTTTCATTGGCCAAATCCTGCGGCCAGGCGCACAAGCGCTACGCAAGGAAAGCGAACGGCTACCCAATGCGGCGAAGCGAATCAGCTGAAGGAGCTGTTGCAATGACTAGTGCAAGGACTGCACCAGTCGCGGTTGCCCTACCTCTAACCTGACCTGTCGCCGTTGCGAAAAGTTTCGACTTTTTTTCGTCTGGATGACCGGTTGGTTTTCCCCCCGGTTAGGCAGTCTAGGTCAGAACGTAGAGCGGTGCGGCTCGGTTCGTCGCATTGTCCGACAATCACGGTTTTTGTCGGCAATCTCTTACATGACAAAGGGGGATACGCACCGACGAAGTGCAGTTTTCTGAAACCAGAGGGGTGTATGGGAACGGCGTTGTTTCATCGGCGTGCGCGATGGAATGGCGGGGTGCACCATTGGAGGGCGGGTGGTATAGAGGCGTTTTAATGGCCAATAAAACACAATGTCTCCTGTGGGAGCGAGCTCGCGATAGCAGTGTGCCAGTCACCGAACTTGCAACTGATCCGCCGCTATCGCGAGCAAGCTCGCTCCCACAAGGGAAGGTGTGTTGATGCTCTAGGTTCAGCCTGCTGGCGTCAGTAACCGGATCGGCTGGCCCGCCGCCCAGGCCAGCAGGTCTTCGATCATCAGCGAATAGAACCGCTGGTAATTCTGTCGGCTGACATAGCCCACATGCGGCGTGGCCAGTACGTTATCCAGGGTTCGGAACGGATGGGCGGCGGGCAAAGGTTCCTGGGCGAATACGTCCAGGGCGGCGCCGGCCAGGCGCTTGTGCTGCAGCGCGTTGATCAGGGCGGTTTCATCGACGATCGGCCCGCGGGAGGTGTTGACCAGCAGCGCCTCGGGTTTCATCCAGGCCAGGGCCTGGGCATCCACCAGGCCGCGGGTGCGTTCGCCGAGCACCAGGTGGATCGAAAGAATATCGGCCTGCTCGAACAATGCCTGTTTGCTCACATACGTCACGCCCACTTCGGCGGCGCGCTCGGCGCTGAGGTTCTGGCTCCAGGCGATGACCCGCATGCCAAACACCTGGCCAAACTGCGCCACCCGTGTACCGATGCTGCCCAGGCCGAGGATCGCCAGCGTCTTGCCGTGCAGGTCGCCGCCCAAGCCTTGCTGCCACAGGCCGGCGCGCAGGGCGTTGGCTTCCTGCATCAGGTTGCGGGTCAGGGCCATGATCAGCGCCCAGGTCAATTCAGGCGTGGCGTGCTTGTAGCTGTCGGTGCCGCATACCTGGATACCCAGCTCAGCGGCAGCCTTCAGGTCCAGGGCGGCATTGCGCATGCCGCCCGTGAGCAACAGCTTCAGATTGGGCAAGCGACGCAGCAGGCCTTCGTCGAACAATGTGCGTTCACGCATCACGCAGATCACCTCGAAGCGCTGCAAGCGCTCGGCGAGGGTGTCGCGGTCAGCGGGATAGTCATGGAGAAACGTCACCTGGCCGACGCTGTCCAGCACCGACCAGTCCACAACGTCGCGTGCCACATCTTGCCAATCGTCTATGACTGCTATTTGCACCGCCATGGAACACCTCGTCAGGGAATGGGTTTGTCCAGCCAGCTCAACAGGGCCTTGTGGAACCGATCCGGCTCCTCCATCTGCGGGGCATGCCCCAGATTGGGGAACTCCACCAGCGTCGAGCTGGGAATCAGCCGGGCGGCTTGCTTGCCCAATACCTCGTAGTGGCCCAGCTTGGCCTTGACCGCCGGCGGCGCGATATCGCTGCCGATGGCGGTGGTGTCCGAGGTGCCGATCAGCAGCAGGGTGGGTACCGTCAAGTCCTTGAACTCGTAATAGACCGGTTGGGTGAAGATCATGTCGTAGATCAGCGCCGAGTTCCACGCCACTTGCGTATGACCCGGGCCCTTGTTCAAGCCGGCGAGCATGTCTACCCAGCGCTCGAACTCAGGTTTCCAGCGGCCTGCGTAATAGGTCGTGCGCTCGTAGTTGCGAATACCCTCGGCGTTGACTTTCAGCTCCCGCGCGTACCATTGGTCCACGGTGCGATAGGGTACGCCCAAGGCTTTCCAGTCTTCCAGGCCAATGGGGTTGACCATCGCCAGGCGTTCGACCTCGTCGGGAAACTGCAAGGCGTAGCGGGTGGCGAGCATGCCGCCGGTGGAGTGACCGAGGATGACGGCTTTCTGTACGCCGAGGGCCTTGAGCAAGGCCTGGGTGTTGCTCGCCAGTTGCTGGAAGCTGTACTGGTAATGCTCGGGTTTACTCGATGTGCAGAAACCGACCTGGTCCGCCGCGATGACCCGGTAGCCGGCTTCGCTGAGCACCTTGATCGAATCGCCCCAGGTGGCGGCGCAGAAATTCTTGCCGTGCATCAGTACCACTGTGCGGCCATTGACCTTGCCTTGGGCCGGCACGTCCATATAGCCCATCTGCAACGACTGGCCCTGGGACTGGAAGGCGAAGCGCTTGAGGGTGTAGGGGTATTCGAAGCCCTCCAACTGCGCTCCGTAGGCCGGGCCTTCGGGTGGGGTGGCGGCCAGGGCGAACAGGGGCAGGGCGGCGGTGAGGAACAGGCTGGGCAACCAGCGCGCGGGGGTACGGGGCATGGTCAATCTCCTTGTGGCCGCCGCCGATCCTGGCGCGACCCGATTATGGCGACATTAACCACAGGCAACCGAACAGCCCGAACGTTCAGTCCATCCATCCCAGTGTCGCCAGGGCGAGAACGCCATAGCGCAGGCCCTTGGCAAGGCTCACGAGCAGCAGGAAACGCCGCCACGGTTCGCCCATCACCCCGGCCACCAAGGTCAACGGATCACCGATGATCGGCAGCCAGCTGAGCAGCAGTGACCAGTGGCCGAAGCGTTGGTAATGCACGCGAGCCTTGTCCAGGTGGGCCGGGCTGACCGGAAACCAGCGCCGATTCTTGAAGTGCTCCAGCCGCGTGCCCAGCCACCAGTTCACCAGTGAGCCGAGGACATTGCCGAGCGTGGCAACGGCCAGCAACAGCCAGGCCAGATGGCGCTCGCTGAGCAACAAGCCGACCAACACCGCCTCCGATTGCAACGGCAACAAGGTTGCCGCGCCGAAAGCCGCCAGGAACAAGCCGATATAGGCTTCGCCCATTAGTGGGCCGGGTAATCCGCCACTACGGTTTGGGTCCCGTTTTTCTTCAAGCCGATGACTTGGTAGGCATCGCTCATACCGTCCATTTCCATGCCGGGCGAGCCCATGGGCATGCCCGGCGCGGCGACACCGAGCAGGTCATCGCGCTTGCTCAGCGCCAGTACCTGGTCGGCCGGGACATGGCCTTCGACGAATTTGCCGTTGATCTCGGCGGTGTGGCAGGAACGCAGGTTCGGCGCCACGCCCAGGCGCTGCTTGACCGAACTCATGTCGGCTTCGACATGGTCGTTGACCTTGAAGCCGTTTGCTTGCAGATGCGAGATCCACTTTTTGCAGCAGCCGCAATTGGCATCGCGGTGTACATCGATGGTGACTGGTTCGGCGGCCTGGGCCAGGGTGGTCATGAACAGGGCGCTCAAGGCGAGCAGGTGCAGGGGATGGGCCATGAGGGAGGTCTCGTGTCGAACAGTTTGGAGGGAGGATAACAGAGTAGCGAGCGCGAGCTGACGGTGGGCTGAAGTGGGGATTACAGAATTGTCAGTTGCAAGGGCGAATAACGTCCTTTGGGAGCTTGCTCGTGATGGCGGTGACGCCGCTTCAGGGGAAGGCAAGGCGCGATAAAACCAGTGTTGCATAAGGTTGGCGAGGGAGCTTGCTCCCACGCCAAAAAGACAGTTAGCGGGGCATGTCGAAGCCCGGGCCGCCACGGTGATCAGGTCGATCCCCATGACTGCGGTCGTGGGGGAAAAACAGGCAGCCACTCAGGGTCAGGGTGAACAACAAGGCAAGCAATAGGCTGATACGACGAAACATACATAATTGCTCATGATTAACCGCCGCGGTTGCGCGAATACGCTCCTTCGGCTGTACCATGGGACCCCGTTGGCAGCCCGCCATTCCCGCAATACGGTATGGACTTGGCAAGCCTTCGGACACAGAGCGGATACATTCAGGAAATTGGTAATGACTCATTCACAACGTTTGAAATACTCGATTCTGATCGTCCTCGTCGTCCTGGCAATCATGCTGGGGCTGTCGTGGATGCAGGGCAAGGGCATGATCAGCGAGCAGCTGTTTCAATACATTGCCATCGCCGTGGCGGTCATCGTGGTGGTGATCAACGGCGTGATGCGGCGCAAGGTCAAGTCCTGAGCGCCGGCTTCATTCCTCGGCCTTGAGCACGGCCATCGCACTGGGGTGCAGGCGGTAGCTTTTATCCGGGTTGAGGGTGACGACGCCCTCGCTGCACAAGCGCTTCAACACCTCACGCACGCTGAGAAAGGACAATGGAATGTCCAGCCCCAATAACTGGCTGTGCACCCCGCGCACGCCCAGGCTGCGGTTTTCCTGGGCGGCCTTGAGCAGCGCGTCGATGACTTTGAGACGAATCAGGCTGGTCCTGAGCCCGAAGCTCTTGAGCAAGCGTCTGATGTGGTCATTGCCGCCTCGCTCTGCCGGCCTGTCGAATACACGGTGGGGGGCGCTCAGCGAGACGCCGGTCGCCCTTGGCTTGCCCTCCATGGGCAGTTGCGCGTTACGCATGCAAAAACTCCTTACCAGCCTGATCAGAAAAGGTCACGGATACTCTCCTGTAATAGGACGAACGAGGACGCACAATCATGAGGACCATGATGTGAAAAAAATGCCCTTGCTGCGTCAAACCCCCATATTCAAAAGGCTGCCAGCCATTAATTTTTTTTCATCCGGTTCGTTTTCAAGGGAGGCACATTCCGGTTCAGCAAGCGGCATGTGATTTCCCAGGCGGGTCGAGTGTTTGTCTTCTGTCGCACCGGTGGCCGTCCTGGTTTCTGAAGTTTTATCAGGAGTGAATGTGAGAATGTCCGGGCAGTTATCGAGGATTGGCCTCGCAGGCGCTTTTCTGGGGATCGCCCTCGGGCTCAGCCCCGTGGTCAATGCGCAAGACGATGGGCAGCAGGCCAGTGCCGAGATCCGTCGCACCGGTTTTGGCGTACCGCATATCCGGGCGCAGGATGAGCGCGGGCTGGGTTATGGCATCGGCTACGCCTACGCCCAGGACAACCTGTGCCTGCTGGCCAATGAAATTGTCACGGTCAATGCCCAGCGCTCGCGCTATTTCGGGCCCGAGCGCAGGACGGTGGAGCAGCGGGAGAACCGCGTCAGTGATCTGTTCTTCAGTTGGCTCAACACGCCACAAGCGGTTTCCGGTTTCTGGCAGGCCCAGACGCCTCAAGTGCAACAACTGGTCGAAGGCTACGTGGCGGGCTACAACCGTGCGCTGGTCGAGCGCAAGGCCAAAGGCCTGCCCGAACAATGTGCAAGCGAGTGGGTGCGGCCGATCACGGCGCTGGACCTGGTCAAGTTGACCCGTCGGTTGTTGGTGGAAGGCGGCGTTGGTCAATTCGCCGAGGCCCTGGCCGGCGCGCAACCGCCCCAGGCGAGCGCACTCGCGGGCACCCCGGTCGCTGGTTTCGCGGCCGCCGCCACTCGGCAGCAGCGTTTTGCCCTGGAGCGCGGCAGCAATGCGCTGGCCATCGGCAGCGAGCGCTCGTTCAACGGCCGTGGGATGTTGCTGGCGAACCCACATTTTCCGTGGCTGGGCGGCATGCGTTTCTACCAGATGCACCTGACCATTCCCGGCAAGCTGGACGTCATGGGCGCGGCGCTGCCAGGCCTGCCGATGATCAATATCGGTTTCAGCCAGCACTTGGCCTGGACCCACACCGTCGACAGCTCGAAACACTTCACCCTATACCGCCTGCAACTCGACCCTAAGGACCCGACCCGCTATCTGCTTGACGGCAAGTCTGTGCCGATGAGTCAGCAGACGGTCGCGGTGGACGTCAAGCAACCTGATGGACAGGTGCAGACGGTCACCCGAGTGATCTATGGCTCGCAGTTCGGACCGATCGTGCAATGGCCTGGCCGGTTGGACTGGGATAATCGGTTCGCCTACAGCCTGCGGGATGCGAACCTGGAAAACGATCGCGTGCTGGCGCAGTGGTACGCCATGAACAAGGCGGTCACGCTCAAGGATCTGCAGGACGCCGTCCATAAGATCCAGGGCATTCCCTGGGTCAATACCCTGGCGGTGGACGACCAGGGGCAAAGCCTTTACATGAACGTGTCGGTGGTGCCGAATGTCGACGCCGAGAAACTGGCCCGGTGCAGCGATCCCCGGGCCGGGTTGCGACTGATCGTGCTGGATGGCTCTCGCAGCGAGTGTGCCTGGGGCATCGATTCCAAAGCTGTGCAAAAAGGCACCTATGCCGCCGACAGGCTTCCGCAGTTGCTGCGCCGCGATTACGTGCAGAACTCCAACGATTCGGCTTGGATGGCCAACCCTGCGCAGCCGCTGTCCGGTTACTCCCCACTGATCAGTCAGCAAGGCCAGCCCCTGGGACTGCGGGCACGTTTTGCGCTGGACTGGATGAGCCAATTGGCCAAGAGCGGGCCGGTGAAGATCGAGGATTTGCAGCGCATGGTCATGGACGATCAGGTTTACCTGGCTGACCAAGTGATGCCGGACCTGCTCGGCGTGTGCGCCGGTGACCTGGGGGCTGATGCTTCGGCATTGGTCGAGGCGTGTGCCAGCCTCAAGGCGTGGGATCGCAAGGCCGGCCTGAATAGCGGCCTGGGGTTCGTGCATTTCCAGCACATCATGGACCGCTTGCAGGCGGTGCCGGATTCATGGCGCGTCGCGTTCGACCCCAAAGACCCGCAACACACACCGCGTGGCCTGGCGATTGAGCGGCCAGCGGTACTCAAGGCCGTGCGCGATGCCATGCTGGCTTCGGTGGAGACGGTGAAGGTCGCCGGCTTGTCGAAGGACAGCCAATGGCAAGACGTCCAGGTGGCCAGCAGCGGCAGCCGACAGACACCGATTCACGGCGGTCCCGGGGAGCTGGGCATCTACAACGCGATCCAGAGTGTGCCCGGGGCGGACGGCAAGCGGGAGGTGGTCAGCGGGACCAGTTATCTGCAAGTGGTGACGTTTGACGGCAACGGTCCGCAGGCCCAGGGGTTGCTGGCATTCTCCCTCTCCAGCGACCCGGCATCGCCATATTCGGCGGACCAGACCCAGGCCTTTTCGCAGAAGCAGTGGAGTGTACTGCCATTCACTGAACAGCAAATCAAGGCCGATCCGCACTATCAAGCGTTGATTATCCGCGAGCGTGATGAGACGGGCAGGGTGGCGACGCAATAGCCGCTGGTGAGCGGTCACATTCAAACTGAATGTAGACTGATCCACCGCCTTCGCGAGCAAGCTCGCTTCCACACATAGGATCGGTGCCAGCCTGTGATTTCCCGGCCAACACAAATCCCCAGTGGGAGCGAGCTTGCTCGCGATGAGGGCGGCGCATTCAACGTCGAGGCAAGCTGACCCGGGCTATCGCGAGCAAGCTAGGCTCCCACAGAGAAAAGCTGTCAGTGAGTGGCTGGTCGTTGCCCGATGGAATTGAGGACCGGGTTGCCGTCCTTGTTCTGGGTCAGGTAGACCGGCAGCACTTTCGGCAGCGAAGGCACCAGGTTTTGCACTTCGCTGATGTTGTAGACACCACCGATACGCAGGCCACCGGTGCTGTTGTCGGCCAACATGACAGGCCGGTCGAGGTAGCGGTTGATCAGCGGCAGTGCATCGCTCAGGGCAAGGTTATCCAGCACCAGTTTGCCGTTGCGCCAGGCCAGCGAACTGTCATTGGCATCTGTCTCACGAACTTGCGGTTGTTGGTCGCCTGCCTTGTAGCTGGCCTGCATGCCCGGGAAAAGCGGCAGGCCGTCACGGCTGAGTGCCTGGTTGCTGGTCACCCTCACCGAGCCCTCCAGTAGCGTGATCCGTACCTGGTCCTGGTACATCCATACGTTGAAACGTGTACCGGTCACACGCACCTGGCCTTGGCCAGCCCGAACGACAAACGGGTGCTGTTTGTCATGGCTGACGTCAAAAAACGCCTCACCCTTTTTCAGCGTCACCCGGCGTTCGTTTTTGTAGTTGGCAAATACCAGCTCACTGCCCAGGTTGAGTTCGACCTGGCTGCCGTCACCCAGGGTGACATGACGTACGCTGGCGCCCGCTTCGAAGCGCTGGTAGGAATTGGCAACCCAGCCCAGATTCCAGCCGGTGTAAGCAGCCAGGGGCGTGCCCACTACTAACACCGCAGCGGCGACCGCCAACCGGCTCCAACGCGACTGGGTGCGGCGTGCTGGAGCCGTCGGCGTTGACTCGACACGCGGCAGATGATCGGCAACAGCCCAGATCTCCAGCATGGCTTCGTATTCGAAAGCATGCAGGGGATCGGCATCGTGCCATTGCTTGAACGCCTGCCGTTCGGCATGGGTGCAATCGGCGGCATGCAAACGCATGCACCAATGGGCAGCGGCATCGGTAATGGCGTCGTATTCGGCTTCCGAGAGGGGATGTTCGGTCATTGACTCTTCCTGGTTTGCCGCATTCTAACCTTCGGCATGAGCTGCCGAGAACAACCGTCATGGCGTTTACGCATCAATCGCCTGTTTTTTTACTCAAACACTCGTTGTCGCCTACCGTCGCATACATTGCGTGAAAAAAAGATCAACCACCCAAACCGTTCATGGCACGGTAGTTTTCCGTGGTGGAGTGGGGTCTAGTTGGCGTCCCAATTCACAGATCAAGAGTGTGAGCGAGTCGGCGTTGCGAAGTATGACGTCGATGCGCTTGTCCGGCAAAATCGAATCGAGAAAATCATCGCGAGCGTTATCCATGGTTCTGGCGCCAGTAATCTTCAGGATTTCCCGGGTGATTTGACTGTATCCAGGCAACAGCTCCAGCTTCTTGTAAGTGTTATCCGTGCTGTCCCACTGCGTGAACAGTTTTGACTTTGGTGTGGTCAATGAAAGCCCGTTGAGTTGCAGGTCCCTTTGCTCGTCGTATCGCAACTTTCCGGCGTAAGTCGCTGTTGAAATCAAATCGAGAAATGGCAGTGCGGCGTCCAGGTAGATGATGTCGAACGTATTGAACAACTGATGGGAAATTTCGTGGATGAGGGTCGCTCCCTGGGCATGCGCATCGACATTGAAGAACTCGGGTACGACGGCTTTGTACCAATCCAAGCCCATGTCGAAGAAAAACTGCGTGATATAGATTCTGCCGACGGCTGCCGGCTCGAGTACGAAGGCGGTTGCTCGATCTTCCAGGTGCTTGAGGTTGCCGATCACGATGCGGTCGGCATTCTGTTGCGCCCAGGATGGATCGGCCAATGCCCGGCATATGGGCGAGATCGCCGTCTCTATCTTGCTGATAAGACGAGCGTCGACGCTGTCGACCCCAAAAAACAATCTCATGAAATTATCCAGCCGAGAGCCCGCAAGTGGTTGTCGCTTGAATTGATCAAGGTTGTGAAGGGCGTTGAATGAATAGAACCTCGCGGTCTCCAGTGCCTGCACAATTGCGTTTGCACGGTGCGGATATTTCCTGCGTATCTCAGCCATGCCCTTTGCTTCGATATTCAGTGAGCCCTTGGCCTTGAAGTCGCTGTAGGTGACGGCCATTTTCGATCCGGCTTTGCCAAAGCGTATGGTCTGGCGTTGTGGATCGAGTTCCCATGTCCGGCCGTCAGGCGACTTTCTCAATAACGGCCCCTCTGCGTGCTCATGCACGATTCGCCAGGTTTGGCCGGCTTTCGCTACTTGGAAGACTTTGCCGGCAAGGGGGATATAAAGCCTGCCGTTTTCCAGTGCCTTGTAGGTGCCGTCGATCAGGTCTGGTTGCAGGTCCGACAGGCTGATACCCATGGCCTCGAAAACGCTCAAGTCGGTTCGGATCCGGGCGGTGGAAGCGATGTCCTTCCAGCGATTGGCCAACGTAGCGCCTTGCGAAAGCGGTTCAATGGGATCGAGAAGACCGAATGTATCCTCGCGATTCATCAGGCCCAGCGACACCATCTCGGCAGCGCCGGCGATAAAATCGTGCAGGCCTGTTTTCCAGTCATGCTGCTGCAACGCTTCGGCTGAAGCCTTGAAGTCCTGGTAGCTTTCCCAAAGCGTTTCGATAAAAGTCAGTTTGCCCGACAGTTGCCTCCCCACTGACTTGATGCTGGAGCTGAACAGGTGCAGGACCGTTTCCCAGTCAAACTGTCGTTTTTCATTGGTTTGTGCGCTCAGCATGTCCGATAACAATGCTGAGTTGTCGTCGAACAATGTGTCGAACAGGTTGGTCTGGATAGGGTTCGAGGCCAGGGTGATTTCCGATCGCTGCCCGACGGTGGCGGCGAACAGGTGCCTGAATGTGGCCTGCTGGTGCTCGGGAAGCCGGCGAATCAGCAGGTTCTGAAGTATCCCTGGCGTATTGAATGCGGCAATGACGCTCGCTTCATCCTTGAATTCGATGAAGTGCTCCCCCTCGTGGTAGGGCGAATACAGGACCTGAGGACTTGTCGCATCGACGCTCGAGCCGATCAAGTAGAGCCCTTGCGCTTTGACCGGCACTGCACCACCGGTCTTGATCAACTCCAGCGGGCGAATGAACGCGTTGGCACCCTCAACGGCTTTGCGAGCGACGGCATCGGGCATGTCCACCACCTGATGAATCAAATCAAAGGCCAAGGGGGAGAGGTGTTGTTGCAGATAACGTGCGTGAGCGTATTGCAGCAACTGCCAGGGCATTTGTTGGCGGAAGGCCGTTTTTCTTTGCCGGGCCTGCGCAGTGGGGCCGGACAGTTTCTGCGCCACCTGATTTTTAAAATCGGTCGAGATATTCAACGAGGACAGCATCTGCCTGACGGTGATCTCGTTCAGGCCGTCCGGCAATTTCTGCGTGGACGTTGAAGAAACCTTGAAGCCCTCCCGGGTCACTTCGATGTGATGCATGGCGAAGTCGGTTAGCGAACTGGCCGGTCCGACTATGGCGAGGTTTGGTGTGATCTGGAGGGTGTCGGGGTCAAGGTTGTTTGCAGCGAAGCGTGCGCTCAGCAGTGCTTTCAATTTATTACGCACATAGGTGCGCAGCGGCTCGATACCGTCCAGATAGTCCTTGCCATCGACCACGCTGTTTTTATATTGCTCAAGCAACTCGACGTGCAGGCGTTGATCGTCAAGTGCCGCCGTACCGAGCCAGGCGGGGAGTTGCTGTTGCTGCTTATTGGCCCGGGCAATGTGGGTGGCGCGCTTGAGATTGGTCGGCGCGCCTTTGTCCAGCAATGCCTGAAGGCTTCGCGACAGAGCCTTGCCGGTCAGTTGCCAGCTTCCGGCTTTCAAGCTGGTCAGATAAGCATGCTCGGCCTCAAAGTGTTTGATGAACGAACTCATCCGATTCACCAGCACGTTGTCCTCGATCAGTTCATATGCCTGGAGTTGATAGCGTCCATGAGGTTGGCGTTGGGCCGGGGTGAGGTTGGCGAGCAAACCAAAGCGTTTTCGGGAATCGAGCAGGTGCCGATTCAATTGCTGGGTCGCAACATCTACGGACGAAAACGCCTGCAAGCCATCGGCGGGCGTCCACAGGATGGCCATGCCCGAATAGGGGGTATCGAGGCCTCCGCGCTCAGTTAATAAAAAGCAGTTGGCAAGGGGCAGATAAACCGTTCGGTCTTCTTCGCTACAGGCCAGCGTCAACGAATAGACATCCGGCCGGAAGCCCCTGACGCCGATCCGTTGGGCACGGTCCGGGTATTCTGAATCGTAGGCAAAAACCGTTCTGATCAGGTCATTGGCAATCGACGGCAGGCTCGCGTTAAGTTCCCTGAGTTCGGCCTCGGCCCGTATCCCCAAGGAAAAAACATTGGTCAGTTCAGCCAGTAATTGCCGGAGCCCATTGTGCAGCGAAACGTTGTGGGAGGTCGGCAACCGGGTAAAGAGGCTATCGAAAGCGGCTTCGACATCGGTGTAGCTCTTGACCTTTCTTTGCATCTGATCAGCCATGAAGTTGGACGGGCGCAGACTTCCATGAAAAGCGGGATGAGTCCCCCAGTGTCCGGCAGTAGGCGGGTCCAACAGGCTTTTATTGATGAGGGTGCGTATATCCAGCGCCTTGTCGATGAGCGCGTGGATGTCGACATCGCCCTGGCGAGACATTTCCAGTGCGTAATGAAAGTTATTCTTCTGTTTTTCGATGATGGCGTTCGCCAGGGATTCGGACACTGGAAAATCCAGCGGCTTGCCCGAAATCTGTGGTTCGTCAAAGCGCAGGAAACGGTTGCGCTCTTCCAGGCTCAGTAGGCTATAGAGCGCTTCCTTTTGTGCGGTGCTTGCGGGGTGACCGAACAGCGCAGCCTTGAAACCTGGAGGGTTGTCTATCTTCTGAAGACCCTGCATGGGGGTGTAGAGATAGTTGCCTTTGGCGCTGATCATCAAGGAGCCTGCAAGTTCTACAAAGTGCGGCTCATATTCCCAGAGGCGAATCGTTTCGATGAACAGCAGTGCTTCGTCCCGGCGCGAGGGCCTGAACAATCGGAGCAGTTCACGACTTTGTTCCTCCGTCAGTTGTCTTTTTTCCCGCTCGACCAGGATGGTTGCCCAGAGTCTGTCGTGGATGACTTGGGAAAGCAGTTTGCGCCGAGACATATAAAAGTGGGTCGTCATGTTCTCCCAAAAGGCATCGATGCAACCGATAAGCGTTGGAATCAGTTTCCTGGCAATGTTTTTTATGATGTTTTCCCATTGCTGCGGGCTGTAGGACGATGCGGGCGTACCCGGGTGAGTCAGATCGATGTCATGCCCGACTGGCCAGCCCTGATGATGGAAATAGCCCAGGATGGCATCGCCCAGTGGAATGCTTTCGGTCACCTGGATGGCCCTTGGATTTCCTGGGTAAGCCCCCTTGCTGAAGGCCACGCGGATCTGTCGATGATCCAGGTCTGGCAGCGCCTCGTTCAATACCTGGTCAAGCATCGATCTTAACGAGGGCAATTTGATCAGTTCATTCACCATGGCCAGGGCATTGAGGTGCTGGGCGTGCTCGATGGATTCGAGCTGGGTCTTGAAAACGTCCTCTTCGATGAGTTGCCGGGTCTGCCTGATGTCGGTGGTGCTGTTCAGTTCGCTGCGTTGGGAGATCGACAAGAGACGAAACAGGTCGTCGCGTTGCGCAGTGTCCCGGCGCATCTGGTCAATCTGCTCTTCGAGGGATGCCAGGTTGTCGAACTTTTTTATGCCGCCACTTGGCGTGTAGAGGAACGCCGGGTGGGCGCTGGTTTTGCTGCTGTTCGACGAGGTGCTGAGGACAAAGCAGCCGGCCAGTGCAATGGGCGGTTTTTCATCGGCTTGCAACAGAATGGTTTCGGCGAACATCGGGGGTGTCTGCGCTGCGCGCTGGGTGTGGTCGGGCAGGGCGATGTGCTGCAACCAGTCGAGGTCTGCCTGCGTCAGTCCGTGGGTTGCGGTCAATTCGTCCAGGCGATGGGTGTGCAATACCTCGGGAAATAAAAGCGGTGTGGTTTCAGTGAGCATCGTTGCTTCTCGATCGGGGCGCCTCAAAGCGGCGCGAACGTGGAGGAAGCCGCCAGACTAGGCAACGATGAATGAGCCAAGGTGGTACATAGTTACCGCATGCTGGTTTTCGACCTGCCACGCCGGGCAGATGCCGTGGACAAGGATTGACAGTGCGCGCCTGAACCGGTGTTTAATCCCCCGGCGGGTCCCTTTACGCTGTTGCTACCTCCAACAATCATTCTGGAGCTTCAGATGTCTGTGCCATCCGATCATGCCGCTTCTTGCACCTTGTCTTTCGATGCTCTGGTGAGCTTGCTGGAGAAAATTTTCCTGCGTCATGGCACGTCGACCGAAGTCGCTCGGTGCCTGGCTGAAAACTGCGCCGGGGCCGAGCGCGACGGCGCCCACAGCCATGGGGTGTTTCGCATTCCCGGTTATGTCTCGACACTCGACAGCGGTTGGGTCAACGGCAAGGCCGTGCCGATGGTCGACGACGTCGCTTCAGGGTTTGTCGCGGTGGACGCCTGCAACGGGTTTGCCCAGCCCGCCCTGGCCGCGGCGCGTCCATTGCTGGTGGCGAAGGCCCGCAGTGCCGGTATCGCCGTCCTGGCCATTCGCAACTCCCATCACTTTGCCGCCCTCTGGCCGGATGTCGAGCCGTTCGCTTATGAAGGCCTGGTGGCGTTGAGTGTGGTCAACAGCATGACGTGTGTGGTGCCCCATGGCGCGGACCGCCCATTGTTCGGCACCAACCCCATTGCCTTCGCCGCACCACGGGCTGACGGTGAGCCGATTGTCTTCGACCTCGCCACCAGCGCCATTGCCCACGGCGACGTACAGATTGCTGCACGCAAGGGCGAGTTGTTGCCACCAGGAATGGGCGTGGACAGCCTCGGCCAGCCGACCCGGGACCCCAAGGCGATTCTCGAAGGTGGAGCGCTCTTGCCTTTTGGCGGGCACAAGGGCTCGGCGCTGTCGATGATGGTCGAGTTGCTCGCGGCAGCCCTGACTGGCGGCAATTTTTCCTTCGAGTTCGACTGGCACAACCATCCGGGTGCCAAGACCCCGTGGACCGGTCAGTTGTTGATCGTGATCGACCCGAGCAAGACCGCCGGGCAAAACTTCGCCGAGCGCAGCCAGGAACTGGTCAGGCAGATGCATGGCGTCGGGTTGCGGCGCTTGCCGGGAGACCGTCGCCATCGCGAACGCAGCAAATCCAATGAGCATGGGATCAGCTTGGACGAACAGACCCTGGCGCAGCTGCGCGAGTTGGCAGGGGTTTGAACAATCCGCTGTGGCGGCCAGCCTGGCTGCCACTGCCTTGCCGTGACACGCTGCGCCAAGCCTTCTACTATGACGGCTTCTTTTCTGTGGAATCGCCTGGATGAGTAAGCCCGGCCAAACGGTGCTGGTTGCGCTGCGCAAGATGATCGCCTCGGGCGAGTTGGCCGCTGGCGAGCGTCTGATGGAAATACCCACGGCCGAGTTGTTCGGCGTATCGCGCATGCCGGTGCGCATGGCGTTCCGCACCCTGGAGCAGGAAGGGTTGCTGGTGCGCTTCGGCGGACGAGGTTTCCAGGTGCGTTCGGTCAGTGCCGAACAGATCGCCGGGGCCGTGGAGGTGCGTGGCGTGCTGGAGGGCCTGGCGGCACGGCAGACGGCCGAGCACGGTTTATCTGAAGAGGCCCGTGCGATACTCGAGCAATGCCTGGCGCAGGGCGATGAATTGTTCGCCAAGGGCTATGTGACCGAGGACGACCTGGAGGTCTATCACGACCTCAACATGCGCTTTCACCAGGTGATCGTCGAAGGCAGCCACAACCCGGCGATTGCCGATGCCCTGGCCCGCAACGATCATCTGCCATTCGCCTCAGTCACCGCCCTGGCTGTGGATCGCCAGAACATGGCCGGCGAATTTCGCCGCTTCAACTATGCCCATATGCAACACCATTCGGTGTTCGACGCCTTGATCAACCGCCAGAGCGGCCGCGCCGAGGCAATCATGCGCGAGCATGCCAACGCGACCCTGCGCTATGCCGAAGTGTTCGGCTCGACACTGGCTGACGAGCGGATGACGGTGATTCTCCGTTCGGAGTGAACGGCCCGGATGACTGCTGTATTTGTGTAGCCAGCAAACATCCCCCTGTGGCGAGGGAGCTTGCTCCCGCTGGCCTGCGAAGCAGGCCCTATATCGTTCAGGTAAATCGCATTGTCTGGTTTGCGAGTGCTGCGCAGCCGAGCGGGAGCAAGCTCCCTCGCCACGGGATTTGGGGTGCCTGTTTTCCGGTGGTTGTCAGAGATCCAGCACCAGCACCGGGGTTTTCGACCTGGAGCAGCACGGCGTGAACTGGTCGTTGCAGGCCTGTTCAGCCTCGGTCAGGAACATGTCCCGATGCTCTGGTACACCTTCCAGCACGCGGGTCAGGCAGGTGCCGCAGACCCCTTGTTCGCACGAGATCGGGATCTCGATGCCATGGCGCTCCAGCGCCTGCACCACACTGCAGTCCGCCGGCACGTCGAACACTTGGCCGCTGCGGGCCAGCTTGACCGAAAAACTGCCATCGGCACGGGTGT
The DNA here is from genome assembly GCF_900103575.1 of Pseudomonas sp. NFACC51. NCBI lineage: Bacteria > Pseudomonadati > Pseudomonadota > Gammaproteobacteria > Pseudomonadales > Pseudomonadaceae > Pseudomonas > Pseudomonas sp. NFACC51. Next base: position 374,665 of record NZ_FMXH01000002.1, read on the forward strand.
CGGTAGGGGCGGCGGCAAAGTATTCGCGGTGCAGGCAGGCTTCCTGCCAGCCCTGGCTTTTGGCGGTGTCGAGGACGTGTTGCATGAACCCGCCGGGGCCGCAGACGTAGAGATGCACATCGTCACTCGGCGCGGCCAGCACCCTGGCGGCGTCCAGCAGGGTTTCCGGTTCTTCATCGAAATGCAGGAATACCCGGTCGGCATAAGGCGCCTGGCGCAGGCGCTCGACAAAGGCCGCGCGGTCCCGGGCGCGGGCGCAGTAATGCAGCTCGAACGCGGCACCGCTCTGGGCCAGATGCTCGGCCATGCACAGGATCGGCGTAATGCCGATGCCGCCGGCAAACAACAGGCTGCGCCGGGCTTGCGGGGCGAGAGCGAACAGGTTACGCGGCTCGCTGATGTGCAAACGCATGCCTGGCTGGATCAGCTCATGCAGGCTGCGCGAACCACCGCGGGACGCCGGATCCTTGAGCACACCGATGAGGTAGCGGTGCCGCTCCTGGGGATGGTTGCACAGCGAGTACTGGCGAATCAGCCCGCCGGGTAAGTGCACATCGATATGGGCGCCGGCGGTGAAGGCCGGCAGCGGCTCGCCATCGACACGCGTCAATTCGTAGCTGCAGATATCGAGGGCTTCGTTGTGTCGCGCCGCGACCTGGACTTCGATCATGGCCGTTGCTCCACCCGTTGTGGTTGATGGCTGCTGGCGATCAACCCGGCCTGTGCTTCCCGTTCCCGTGCGATCCAGCGCTCCAGCACCCGGCGGGACTGTACGCCGCCTGCGTCGATGTTGAGTTTGAGCAAGTTGCGTTGCGGATGGTCCAGCAGGTTGCGCTGTTGGCGTTCGAGCATTTCCAGGTCTTCGCTGAAAATCTTGCCTTGGCCTTCGCGAATGGACGCGGTGAGGGCTTCATCCTGCGGCTGGAAGTGCCGGGCCATGCCCCAGAAGTACCAGATCGACGTCTCGGTTTCCGGCGTAATGAAATCCACCACGATGCTTGACGCCTTGAATTGCGGCGCGGCGTGATAACCGCCGTTGCCGGCATGGGCCACGCCGACTTCGATCAGCACATGGCTGGGCGGGGTGAAACGGCAGATCTGCCAGCGATCCACCGGCACGTCATCGGCCAGATTGTTGCCGCGCAAGGCCATGCGCCAGAACGGCGGGGCCATGATGTTTTCCATGTGCCGGGCGGTGACCACTTCATCGCCATCGACCGTGGTCACTGGCGGCGCCTCGTCGATTTCCTTCTGGCCGATGCTCGAGGCGTGGACGTAGGTTTCGTGGGTCAGGTCCATCAGGTTGTCGATCATCAGGCGATAGTCGCAGTGGATATGGAACAGGCCGCCACCGTAGGCCCATTCATCGCTTTCAGCCCATTCCAGATGATGGATCAGCGCCGGGTCGGCCTGCGCCTGGTCTCCGGGCCAGACCCAGATGAACCCATGCCGTTCCTGTACTGCAAAAGTCTTGTTGCAAGGGAAGCCTCGCACCCGTTGCCCCGGCATCTCGACGGTCTTGCCGTCGCAGCCCATCACCAAGCCGTGATAGCCGCACACCAGGTTGCCGTTTTCGACATACCCCAAGGAGAGCGGGGCGCCGCGATGGGGGCAGAAGTCTTCCACCGCCGCGACCTTGCCTTCATGCCCCCGGTAAAAAACCATCTTCTCACCACAGATCTGGCGACCCAGGGGCTTGTCGGCGATTTCATCGGGGGTGCAGGCAACGTACCAGGCATTTTTGGGGTACATGAGGGATCTCCAGGCGGATGTTGTTCTTGTCTGTGGATCCATTAACTCTCTTAACTAATTTCGTTGTCAACGGTATTGCGGCGTAAATGACCAATTTATCTTATCAGTGGATCCATTAGTGGGCGATTGGCGGTCACATCAGAACCGATAGGCCGCCGGCACCTGCGCTTCGATGAACCGCTGCATGTGCTCCAGAAAGCTGGCTTGCAGCTTGGAAACCGGCCCCTGGACGGGCAGAAGCATGCTGAAGTCCATTTCTATCGCCGGTTCGAAGGCACGGAAGACGATGCCCTGGCCGCGGTACTCGACGGCGCTGATGGCATCCACCAACGCCACGCCGAGGCCCTGTTCGACGAACGCGCACATGGGCAGCGAGAGCTGGGTTTCCAGGCGCAGTTCGCGGTCTATGCCATGGGCGGCGAAGATCGCATCGATGTGCTGGCGTGAGGCAATCGACTGCGGGTAGGAAATGAACGGTTCGCCCTGCAAGTCTTCCGGGCGGATCGTCGCCTGGTCCTGCAAGCGATGGCCGGCGGGCAGGGCGCAGAGCATGCGCGTGGCCAGCAATTTTTCGGCACGAGGGCTGGGGTACGTGTTGGGCAGCACGATCAGGCCCAGGTCGCAGCGCTGGCCCACCACCAGGTCCACGACTTCCCGGGACGAATGCACCACCAGCGATATCTGCACTTGATCGTGTTCGGCCATGAACGCAGCAATCGCCCGGGGCACGAATGACAACCCCATGGCCGGTGCGCAGGCAATGTGCAGTGAACCGCGCTTGAGCGTGCGGATGTCCTGGGCGGTACGCGCAATGCGTTCCACCCCCAACAACGAACGCTGCACTTCCTGGTACAGGGTCATGGCCTCGGCGGTGGGTTGCAGCCGCCCCTTGACCCGGTCGAACAGGCTGAAGCCGATGTCCTCTTCCAGGCTGGCGATCAGTCGGGTCGCCGCCGGCTGCGAGATGTGCAGCATTTCGGCAGCCCGCGTCACGGTCTGGCCCAGGATCACGGCGCGAAAGGCTTCCAACTGACGGAGATTCATAGCTCGGATCCACCCATAACAAAAAGACATGAGGTTGCCAAAATAAAGCATTTTTCAAGGCGCTGTCATCGCCCTAGGATCGACAGAAAGCACTTGAACCAGCCATGGGCCGGCGTCTGATTGAATCAGTGGCGCCGAAAACAGCGATCCGAAAACCATGTCAAAAACTGATGTCATTGTCGTAGGGGGTGGCCTGGTGGGTATGTCCATCGCCTATGGACTGGCCTTGCTCGGGCGCCAGGTGAGCGTGCTCGACGAGGGCGATGACGCTATTCGCGCCGCCCGGGGCAACTTTGGTTTGCTCTGGGTGCAGGGCAAGGGCTACCGCATGAGCCCGTATGCCCGGTGGACGCGGGAATCGGTGGCGCTCTGGCCTCGATTCGCCGCGGCGTTGCAAGCCGATACCGGCATCGATGTCCATCTACGCCAACAGGGTGGCTTCCAGTTGTGCCTGAGCGACGCGGAAATGGCCGAGGAAAGTCATCGGCTGGCTTGGTTGCGTGACGCCTTTGCTGGCGACTACCCCTTTGAACTGCTGGACGCCGCGCAACTGCGCGCCCGCTTGCCCGGCGTTGGGCCTGATGTCGTGGGCGGCTGTTTCTCGCCCATGGACGGCCACGTCAACCCGCTCAAGCTGCTGCGCTCGCTCTATGCCGCCTGCCAGGTTCGCGGGGTCAAGCTCATCAACGGCCATCACGTCGAGGCCATCGACGCGGGCACCACGGGCTTCGAACTGCGGGCAGGAGAGCAGCGCTGGGCTGCCCGCCAGGTGGTGCTGGCCGCTGGCCTCGGCAATCGGGCGTTGGGGGCCAGGGTAGGGTTGGACGTGCCGGTGCAGCCGAACCGTGGGCAGATTCTGGTCACCGAGCGGCTTGAGCCTTTTCTGCAGTACCCCACTACCTATGTCCGCCAGACCGACGAGGGCACGCTGCAACTGGGTGATTCCCACGAGTCAACGGGCTTCGATGACGGCACCGGCAGCCAGGTCATGGCGGCTATTGCCCGGCGCGCGGTGCAGTGTTTTCCGCGGCTGGGCCAGGTACGAGTGGTGCGGGCCTGGGGGGCGCTGCGGGTGATGAGTGCCGATGGCTTTCCGATATACGAAATGCCCCAAGGCTGCCCGGGGCTGTCGATTATCAGTTGCCACAGCGGCGTGACGCTGGCTGCCGCCCATGCCTTGCGCTTGGTGCCCTGGATCGCCGGGGAATTCGATGAGCCGGCGGTGAAGCCATTCGGGTTGCAGCGTTTCAACCTGCAAGCAGAGGTGCGCCATGTCGGCTGACAGTCTGTTCCGGCCGCTGGCCTCGGGAGATCACACCGTGCAGATCGAATTTGAAGGCAGACCGCTCACAGTGCCCGCCGAGGTATCCCTGGCGGCGGCGCTGCTGGCCTGTGGCATTCGCCACACCCGCGAAAGCGCGATCAACGGTCGCCCCGGCGCCCCTTATTGCATGATGGGTGTGTGCTTCGAATGCCTGGTGGAAGTGGATGGACAAGCCAATGCCCAGGCTTGCCTGGTGCCGGTGAGTTCCGGCATGCGCGTGCGGCGCCAACGCGGAGCCGCGTGCCTGGCACCATGGCAGGAGGGCGGCGATGAGTAATGCAATCATCGACCTGATCATCATCGGCGCTGGTCCGGCGGGAATGAGCGCTGCGCTCGAAGCCAGGGCCCACGGCCTGTCGGTCGTCGTGCTGGACGAGCAGGCCAGCCCAGGCGGACAGATATATCGCCAGGTGCTCCAGGCTGACGCTCGCCGCCGCGCCGTGTTGGGTGACGACTACGTGGCCGGGGCAAAATTGGCCGCCGACTTTCTGCAATGCGGTGCCCGCTATCTGCCCAACGCAGCCATCTGGCAGGTGACGCCGCAGCGTCAGGTGCACTACCTGTTCGAGGGGCGTGCAGAAGTCTTGCAAGGGCGCCATCTGTTGATTGCCACGGGGGCCTTCGAACGGCCGATGCCGATTCCTGGCTGGACCCTGCCGGGCGTCATGACCGCCGGGGCCGGGCAGATTCTGCTCAAGAGCGCTGCCATGGTGCCGGCCACGCCAGTGGTGCTGGCCGGGTGTGGTCCATTGCTCTACTTGCTGGCGGTGCAATACCTGCGTGCAGGCGTCGCGCTTGAGGCCCTGGTGGATACCAGCCATCGGAGCGATCTGCTGCGTGCCTGGCGGGAAGTTCCCGGTGCATTGCGCGGCTGGCGTGATCTGCTCAAAGGACTGAAGCTGCTGACCGAGCTCAAGCGTGCCGGCGTCCGGCATTTTTGCGGCGCGCGCAACCTGCAGGTTGAAGGCACGGATCGGGCCTGCGCCTTGAGTTTCGACAGTCAAGGCCGCTCGCGGCGCATTCGCGCCGATTTGGTTCTGCTGCATCAAGGCGTGGTGCCCAACACCCAGGTCAGTTGGTCATTGCGCCTGGAGCACGACTGGAACGAACAGCAACTGTGCTGGATTACGCATCGCAATCAATGGGGTGAAAGCAGCGCGCCGGGCATTTTTATCGCCGGTGACGGTGGTGCCATCGGCGGTGCCCAGGTGGCGCAATTGGAGGGGCGCCTGGTCGCATTGACAATCGCCGGCCAGCCGACGCGCGCGCGCGCCCTGCAGCAGCTGTTACGCCGCGCCCGCGCCGCACGGCCGCTGCTCGACACCCTGTATCGCCCCCGGCCCCAGAATCGTATCCCCGCTGATGACGTCACGGTATGCCGCTGCGAAGAGGTCAGCGCTGGCGACATTCGCCGTTACGTCGACCTGGGTTGCCTGGGCCCCAACCAGACCAAGGCCTTCGGCCGTTGCGGCATGGGCCCGTGCCAGGGGCGCCAATGCGGTCTGAGCGTCACTGAAATCATTGCCGAACGCCGCCACGTCGCACCCGCCGAGGTGGGCTATTACCGCATCCGTTCACCCCTCAAACCCATCACGCTCGCCCAATTGGCCGGTGAGCGTCTTTCCCTCGAGGAACCTTCATGAGTATTCAACGCATCGAAAGCAACCCACGCCTGAGCCGTAGCGTCGTGCACAACAGCGTGGCCTGGCTCAGCGGTGTCGTGGCCGCCGATTGCAGCCAGGACATCGAGGGCCAGACCCGCCAGGTGCTGCAGCGGATCGATGAGCTGCTGGCCGCATCGGGCAGCGACAAGCACAGGCTGCTCAATGTGCAGATATGGATGAAAGACATGGGCCGGGATTTCGCTGCGATGAACGCAATGTGGAGCGAGTGGCTCGATGCCACGCAGACGCCAGCGCGGGCCACGGCCCAGGTGGCATTCGACGACCCGGAGATTTTGCTGGAGCTGATTGTCACGGCGGCGGTCTGAGGCCGTCGGCCGGATCACCGTTGTGCTGTCACCGGGCAGGCGACCACCAGAGCCACCGCCCGGGCTTGTTCACATTGCTGCTGCCATAACGGGCGACTTCTGCGCAGTGCCCGAAATCAATAACATCGCACCTGGAGCAAATGAATGAACGTTAAACGCATCGCCTTGAAACTGGGTCTCGTCTCGCTGCTGGCTTTCGGCACGAGCCTGCAAGCCGCCGAATCATCGTTGCGCATCGGTATTGAGGCGGCTTATCCACCATTCGCCTCAAAAACTCCGGACAACGCCATCGTCGGTTTCGACTACGACATCGGCCAGGCACTTTGCGCCGAGATGAAGGTCCGTTGTGTCTGGCAGGAACAGGAATTCGACGGTTTGATTCCAGCGCTCAAGGTGAAGAAGGTCGACGCGGTGATTTCCTCCATGTCCATCACCCCCGAGCGATTGAAGTCGGTGGACTTCACTGATCGCTATTACCGAATCCCGGCGCGCCTGGTGTTTCGCAAGGGCAGCGGCATCAACGATATTCCGGCACAACTCAACGGCAAGCGGATCGGCGTGCAGCGGGCCACCAACTTCGATCGCTATGTCACCGATCACTTTGCCCCGGCGGGCGCCGAGGTAGTGCGCTATGGTTCGCAGAACGAAATATTCCTCGACTTGCTGGGCGGGCGCCTGGACGCGACCATGGCCAGTTCGGTGGTGATCGACGAGAGCCTGCTCAAGCGTCCCGAGGGCAATGATTTCGAATTTGTCGGGCCCAATTTCACCGAGGAACAATACTTCGGCACCGGCATCGGCATTGCGGTACGCAAGAACGATACGCTGGCGGGCCGCTTCAATCAGGCACTGGCGACCATTCGCGCCAACGGCACTTACGAGCGGATTCGCCAGAAGTACTTTGACTTCGATATCTACGGCGAATGAGGTTCGAGGCTGGTTTTTGGCCCGCAGGCTATATCTGCGGGCTTCCTGTTACACAGCACGGAGTGATCCATGAAAACCAAAGCGGCACTCACTGAACAAGACGTTGCCATGTTGCTGGTAGCGGCCAAAGATCTGGCGCACCAGCGGGAATGGGCGGTGTCGATCTGTGTGGTAGACGACGGAGGCCACCCGTTGGGGCTGCTGCGCCTGGACGATGCCTCGCCGTTGTCGGCCTATATCGCTACCGAAAAAGCCCGCACGGCCGCCATGGGGCGGCGTGATAGCAAGGTTTTCGAAGACATGATCAATGGTGGTCGTTACGCGTTTCTCAGCGCTCCGCACGTGCAGGGCATGCTTGAAGGTGGGGTGAGCATTCACCATGACGGCCAGTGCATCGGTGCCATCGGGGTTTCTGGGGTCAAGGCTGAGCAGGATGCTGAATTGGCTCGCTTGGCGGTAGAGACGGTGTTGCCGGTGATTACTCCGGATTCCTGAGGCGGCTATAAACCTGTGCGAGCTTGCTCGTGATAGCGGTGGGTCAGTTACAGATGCATCTACAGACCGAACACCATCGTGAGCAAACCCGAACGCCACAAGGTTTGCACAAATCTTCCAGACACTCTCCTCATCAGCCGTTAATCTGCCAAGAGCACATTCACCAAGCGGGATAGGGCATGACAGCGCGCAACTGGATCGATCTCAAGCAGGACGCCACGTCCGGTATCGAGACCGTGCGCGCGCATTTCGAGGGGCATGCCTATGATCCCCACTGGCATGACACCTATCTGGTGGGCGTGACCGAGCAGGGCGTGCAGCAGTTTCATTGCCGCCGCCAGCAGCACAACAGTACGCCGGGCAAAGTGTTCCTGCTCGAGCCCGGCGAGCTGCATGACGGCAATGCCCCCCACGACCACGGGTTTACCTACCGCACGTTGTACCTGGAGCCTCAATGGCTGGAGCGCGAATTGCGTTCCTTGTTCGACGTGGCGCCGGACAACGCCCAGTTGGGGTTTGCCGCCACCCTGACGGACGATGCGCGGCTGGCGAGTGCCACGGCCATGGCCTTCCAGAGCCTGCACGAGCAGGAGATCCGCATCGTGCGCCAGACGGCCCTCGATACGCTGTTGGCCAACCTGACCCAACATCTGCACTGGCGGGCGCGGATCAACCCGGATCCACGGCTGCCATTGGTGGCGCAGCAGGCCCGGGATTATCTGCACAGTCACCTGAGCGAAGACATCGGGCTGGATGACTTGGCGCAGGTCACCGGCGTGGATCGTTTCCGCCTGACCCGTGCGTTCAAGGCGGCATTCGGCCTGGCGCCCCATGCTTATCTGATCCAGTTGCGCCTGGCCCGCGCCCGGCGCCTGCTGGCGCGTGGCGAGAGTGCCGTGGCGGTGGCGGCCATGCTCGGTTTTGCCGATCAAAGTCACTTGGGCCGCTGGTTCCAGCGCGCCTATCGCCTGAGCCCGGCGGACTACCGCAAGCGCTGCTCAATTGTTCCAGACTGACCATGGCTTCATCGGGATGATCAAGCGATCGATCATTCACCGAGAAGTTGCTCCATGGACCAGTTACTGCCGTTTGCCTTGTTCGCCTTTGTCGCCTCCATCACCCCGGGTCCGACCAATATCCTGGTGTTGAGCCATAGCTCGCGTTTCGGCCTGGCAACCACTGTGCCGATCATCCTCGGCGCGTGCGCGGCGGCAGCCTTGTTGGTGCTCCTGGTCGGCACCGGATTGGGGGACGTGCTGGCGCGTCATGCCACGATTCAAACATTGCTCTCATGGGCCGGCATTGCCTGGTTGAGCTGGATGGCCTGGCAGATTTTCAGCGCGCCGGCCCAGGCCATTGACCCGGACCGGCCCGCCGAAGGCCCGCGACTGGGCCTGGCGGGAGCGGCCGGGTTGCAGTTGGTGAATCCCAAGACCTGGATGATGGCGCTGGCGGTGGTCAGCGTGTTTGCCGGCGCCGAGGCTGACCGTACCGTGCGGGTGCTCTGGCTGTCCCTGGCGTTTTTCGCGATTTCCATCCCGTGCATGACCGTGTGGGCCTATCTGGGCCTCGGTGCGGCCAGGTTCTGCCGTTCCGCTGTAGCCATGAGCCGGTTCAATCGGACCATGGCGCTGTTGCTGCTGGTGTCGGCATGGGCGACGTTGGTGGTCTGAGGGATCGGAAAGAACCATTGTGGCGAGGGAGCTTGCTCCCGCTGGGGCGCGAAGCGGCCCTGAAACCTGGCGACGCGGTGAATCAGGTTGATTGAGCGGGGGCTGCTTCGCAGCCCAGCGGGAGCAAGCTCCCTCGCCACAATGGGTATCCCGGCCCATCTGGCTCTATCGCCGGTCAGCTTTGCAAGTACACCGCATGGGTATGGGTGTATTCATACAAGCCATGCTTGCCATCAGCCCCGCCCACCCCGGACTTGCGTACCCCGGCATGGAACCCCTGCATGGCTTCGAAATTTTCGCGGTTGACGTAGGTTTCGCCAAAGTCCAGGCCTCGAATGGCGTGCATGGCGCGACCCAGGTCTCGGGTGTAGATCGAAGAGGTCAGGCCATAGTCGCAGTCGTTGGCCAGGGCGATCGCTTCGTCCAGGTCGTCGATGATCTGGATGGGCAGTACCGGACCGAAAATTTCCTCGCGCATGATCTGCATCGAGGCGTTACAACCGGCCAGCACGGTGGGTTGGAAGTGGAAACCGTCGGGGCGGTCTGCCACGCGACCTCCGCTGATCAGGCTGGCACCTTGCTGCAGGGCGGTTCTCACTTTGCGCTCGACGCTGTCCAGGCCATGGCGGTTGATCAAGGGGCCCATCTCGATATCGGGCTCGGCCAGCGGGTCGCCGTAACGGGTGGCGGACATGGCCGCGCTGATGCGTTCGATGAACTGATCGGCGACCTTGCGCTCCACGTAGACCCGCTCGGCACAGTTGCAGACCTGACCGGTGTTGATGATCCGTGAGTCGCGAATCGCCTTGACCGCCAACGCCAGGTCAGCGTCCGCCAGCACAATGGCCGGGGCCTTGCCGCCCAGTTCCAGGTTGAGCTTGGTAATGTTCGGCGCCGACGCCGTCATGATCCGCGAGCCGGTATCAACGCTGCCGGTAAAGCTGATCATGTCCACGCCTTTGTGACCACTCAAGGCCGCGCCCACCTGGCCGTCGCCACACACCACGTTGAACACGCCGGGCGGCAAGTCGGTTTCGGCCACCAACCGGGCGAATTCGAAGCAGTTGTTCGGGGTTTCTTCGCTGGGCTTGATGACAATGGTGTTGCCGGTCAGCAGGGCCGGGGCCATTTTGCGAGCGATTAGGAAAAACGGAAAATTCCACGGCAGGATGCCGGCCACCACACCCAGGGGCTTGCGGAACAGGAAGATGTTTTCCCCGGGGCGGTCGCTGGTGATGATTTCGCCTTCGATGCGCCGGGCCCACTCGGCCATGTAGTCGAGGTAGTCAGCGGTGAAGTTCACCTCCACTGCGGCCAGGGCGCTGGTCTTGCCTTGTTCCAGGGTGATGGTGCGCGCCAGGTGCGCAACGTTCTCCCGCAGTTTGCCGGCGATGCGTCGCAGGTGACCGGCGCGTTCGATGGCCGGTTTGGCCGACCAGGCTTTCTGCGCGGCGCGGGCGGCAGCCAAGGCCTGATCGACATCGGCGGCGGTGGAGGCCGGGCCCCGGGACAGCAATGCACCGGTGGCCGGGTTGTACACGTCCAGGTGTGCTTCGCTGTGGGTGAACTGGCCGTTGATGAAGTTCTGGAACACAGGAACGGATGACATGGCAGGCTCCTTTTAGTAAGTGCGCGACGGCGCTTGGACGGTGGCAGGTTCGCGATAGCGGGCGAGGGTAGCCTGGGCGCTCTGGCGCAGCAGGCTGATGTCGATGGCCACCGCAATGAACTGGCAGCCCCAAGCCTGATAACGACGCGCATCGGCTTCGTTGGGCGCCAGGATGCCGCAGGCCTTGCCCGTCGCGAGGGTGGCGTCGACCGCGTGCCGGATGCGCTCCTGTACCTCGGGATGTCCCGGGTTGCCTGCATGGCCGAGACCGATGGACAGGTCGGCGGGGCCGATGAACACCGCGTCCACGCCCTCGACGGCAGCGATGGCTTCGACGTTTTCCACGCCCGTGCGCGATTCCACCTGGACGATCAGGCACAGTTCTTCATGGGCGGTGGTGAGGTAGTTCGCCACACCGTCCCAACGAGTGGCGCGGGTCAGGCCGCCGCCCACGCCACGAATGCCATGGGGCGGATAACGCATGGCGCGTACCAGGGCCTGGGCCTGTTCGGCGGTTTCGACCATGGGAATCATCAGGGTCTGGGCGCCGACATCCAGCAACTGCTTGATCAGGTTGGCGTCACCAGTCACCGCCCGCACCACCGGCGCGGTGGCATAGGGCGCCACGGCCTGGAGCTGGCCGAGTATGCTGGGTACGGTGTTGGGCGCGTGTTCGCCATCGATCAGCATCCAGTCGTAACCGGTGCCGGCGATGATCTCGGCGGCATAGCCGGTGGCGAAACCGGCCCAGATACCGTACTGGGGCTGTGTTGAGGTGAGCGCGGCCTTGAAGGCGTTGCGGGGCATGTTCATGGCGTGCTCCTTTCGCGGTGATAAGGTCGGTGCAACTGGCAATCCGGATTGAGCGTCACGCCGAAGCCAGGCTGGTCAAGGACCGACAGGCGCATGCGGCCTTCCACCGGCACCGGTTCACCCAGCAGTTGCGGGTGGAACATCGGCACCACTTCGTCGGCCTTGGGTGCCATCATCAGGAACTCGGCGAATGGGCTGTTATGCCGGGTGGCGACGAAGTGATAGCTGTAGACCGAGGAGCCGTGGGGGATTACCAGCGCGTTGTGGGCGTCGGCCAGGGCCGAGATCTTCACTAGTTCGGTGAGGCCGCCGCACCAGCCAACGTCCGGCTGGATGATGTCGCAGCAACCCATCTCCAGCAGCATGCGAAAGCCCCAACGGGTGGCCTCATGCTCACCGGTGGTCACCAGCATGCCCTTGGGCACGTTGTTGCGCAGCGCGGCGTAGCCCCAGTAGTCGTCGGGCGGCAACGCCTCTTCGATCCACTTCAAACCGTGCTCGTGGGCGCCGACCGCAAGTTTGGTGGCGTAGTTGAGGTCCAGGCTCATCCAGCAATCGAGCATCAGCCAGAAATCGGGGCCGACCCGCTCGCGCATGGTTGCCAGGGCTTCGAGATTCTTGCGCAAGCCTTCCTCGCCTTCGGCCGGGCCGTGATGCAAAGGCATCTTGCCGCCGATGAAACCCATTTTCTGCGCCAGGTCCGGCCGCGCGCCGGTGGCATAGAACTGCAATTCGTCACGCACCGCGCCGCCGAGCAATTGATGCACCGGCTCTTGGCGGATCTTGCCGAGCAAGTCCCAGAGCGCCAGGTCCACGCCGGAAATCGTGTTGATCACCAGGCCCTTGCGGCCGTAGTAGAGCGTGGACTGGTACATCTGGTCCCAGATCTTCTCGATGTCGGTCACCCGGGCGCCTTCGACGAATCGTGCCAGGTGCTTTTCAACGATGTAGGCCGCGGGCTCGCCACCGGTGGTCACGGCGAACCCGACGGTGCCATCGCTGGCTTCGATTTCCACCACCAGGGTGCCGAGCACATTGATGCCGAAACTGCGGCGGCTCTGGCGATAGTCCGGGTACTTGCTCATGGGCGTGGCGATGTGATCGTCGATCCAGTGGCCGTCGGCTTGGTCGTGATAGTCCGCGCCGCCGCCTCGAAGCACGAAGGCGCGAACGTGTTTGATTGTGGGAATACCCATATGTGCAGCTCCTTGAGTTAAACAGTGGCGGGCGTCTTCGAAGCGCGTTGGCCGGGCGAGTGGATACCCAGCACCAGCAACGCGGCGATAACGGTGGTAACGGAGAGCAGGTAGAGGCCTGCGGCGGGAGAGTGGAAGGCGCCTTCGGCCCAATTCTTCAGCACCGGGGCGATAAAGCCGCCGAGGGCGCCAAAGGAGTTGATCAACGCGATGCCCGCTGCTGCCGCGCTGCCGGCCAGGTAGCTGGATGGAAAGGTCCAGAACACCGGCTGCACGGCGATGAAGCCGGAAGCGGCGAAGCACAGGGCGATGATTCCCAGCAATGGGCTGGAAACGCTCACCGAGCAGGCGATTCCGGCGGCCGCCATCAGCAGGGTCAACGCGGCGGTACGGCGGCGCTGGCCGGTGCGGTCGCTGTAACCGGGAATCAGGTAGGCCGCGCACAGCGCGCAGATCCATGGAATGGCCGTGACCAGCCCCACCATCAACCCGACCTTGCTGCCCAACAGACCGCCGACCTGGGTCGGCAGGTAAAACACCACGCCATAGACGCTGGCCTGGATCAGCAGATAAATCAGGCACAGGTACAACACCGAAGGTTGGCACAGCACGCTGAGCAGGCTGCGGCCGTGGGATTGTTTGTGCAGGTCCTCGGCATCGAGCAGCGCCTGGACCTGCCGGCGTTCCTCGACCGTCAGCCATTTGGCATCGGCGGGGCGGTTGTCCAGGTACCAATAGGCCCAGATGCCCACAGCCGAGGCCATCAGGCCTTCAACGGCGAACAACCACTGCCAGCCGTGAACACCGGCAAAACCGTCCAGCTCCAACAGCAGGCCCGACAGCGGGCTGCCAAAGATGAACGCCAGCGGCGCGCCGAAGTAGAAGAAGCCCATGGCCTTGCCCCGGGCCGCCGAGGGGAACCAATAGGTGAGGTAGAGGATGACACCGGGAAAGAACCCGGCTTCGGCCACGCCCAGCAAGAAGCGCAGCACGTAGAAACTGGTTTCGTTGTGGGCAAAGACCATGGCCGCCGACACCAGCCCCCAGGTGACCATGATCCGGCACATCCACAACCGCGCACCGACGCGGTGCAGGATCAGGTTGCTGGGCACTTCCAGCAGTGCATAACCGGCGAAGAACACGCCCGCACCAAACGCGAATGCGGCGTCGCCGATACCGGTGTCGGCCTGGAAGGCCTGTTTGGCGAAGCCAACGTTGGCCCGGTCGAGAAAAGCCATGATGTACATCAGTAGCAGGAAGGGCAGCAGGCGCCAGGAAATCTTGGCCAGTACAGACACAGGAAGAGTCTTCATCGCGGGAGTCCTTTAGCAGGTATTTGTTCTTATGGGCTGGACTGTACGGCGGGCGATTGATGCGTTACAAATCGAATCTCGCTAACAACCGATACCTTGAAGGTATCGGTAATCAGGGGCCTATCAATGACTCATCCTGTATTGTCGCGCAGTCTGTTCAACCGCCTGCGCTACAAACATTTGCACATGCTGGTGGCCTTGAGCGCCAGCCAGAACCTGCACCGGGCATCCCAGAGCCTGAACATGTCGCAACCGGCGGCGACCCGGATGCTGCACGAGATCGAGGACATGTTCGGTTGCGACCTGTTCGAGCGCCTGCCCCGGGGTATGCGCCCGACCGCCCTGGGCCAGGAACTGATCCGCTTCGCCGAGTTAGCCCTCAGCGGCCTGGATCGCTGCGCCGAAGATCTGCTGGCGCGCCAACAGGGCGGTTATGGTTACCTGTCCATCGGCACCATCATGGGAGCGGCGCCGGACTTGGTCATGGATTCCATCGCGCGGATCAAGGCGCTCAATCCGCAGCTGCGAATCCGCATCATGGGCGATACCAGCGACCAGGTGATCCAGTTGCTGGAGCAAGGTCGCATCGACCTGGCCATCGCCCGACGCAACGCTGCCACCGACAGCGAGCACTACGACTTCGAACAACTGGGCAATGAACGACTGCTGGTGGTAGTCCACGCCGGCCATCCCCTGGCACGGCGCAAAAAACTGGCCCTGGCCGAACTGGTCAGCGACTGGCCATGGATCCTGCAACCGGAAACCAGCCCGGCGCGCATCGGCCTCGATCAGGCGCTGCAACGCCTGGCGTTGCCAATGCCAGCGGACATCATCGAGTGCAGCTCGGTGTATTCCATGCAGCAGCTGATCCAGCTGACCGACGCGATCATGGTGCTCTCGGAAACGGCGTTGCGCGATTACCTGAAAATGGGCCTGGTGGTGGCGCTGCCAGTGGCACTGGACGTACAACTGGCGCCGTTTGGCATGTTGCGGCGCAAGGGTGAGCCGGTGAACCGGGAGCTGGGACTGTTCATTGACCTGCTACGCACCCAGGCCGCGGCGCGAAGGTAGCACCGATTCGCTTGCTGCGCTGACGCCCGCAACCCCTTGCAACGGTTGCGCGGTTTCAAAAAAAAATCAGTTTGGAGAGCATCGGCCACCTCAACGCATTCAATCGCCCCCAAGGAAGGAGGTCCAACATGTCCACACTCGAGACCCATGTCGAGTTCATCCACGCCAGGCTGCCCATCTGGTTGAAACGCGCCTCGCGAGCCCACCAGAAACGGTTCAAGGTCCTGACCCAGCAATTGCAACGCGACAGCGACACCCTCAATGCGCTGATGGTCGACTTGCCGGCCCCCGATACCTTTACGCGCGACCTGCTGCTGGCTCAGCCGCCCGTGCAGGCCTGGGGACCGGTGAAGGGCAAGGGCGGCGTCGTGGAGGCGGTACGTCGGGCGCGGATCAAGCGCGATGCCTTCGGCACCTCGTTGTCGGTGGTCGAAGCGGCCATGCGCAATTACCCTCCCGCCGATGCCGCCGTCGGCAGCGAGTTCGACAAGAAAGGCGAGCTGTTCATCAAGGGCCAGCCCGGGGAGTTCCATCGCTGGGGCGCTCCGTCAGCGACCCTGCCGCTGCCCATGACCCCGGCCAGTTTCGCCCTTCTGTGTCGAAGCATGGACGCGGGTGGCGCTTACCAGCGTTTGCTCGCACAGCGGCTGCCGCATATCGGCGCTGAGGTTCCCGCCGTTGCCAAGGCTTACATGGCCTATGCACGCAGTCAGCTGGCCTACGACGCCTACGAGGCGAAGCTGGATGGGCGCCTGGATGAGACCGGTGAGCGTTTGCTGGCCTATGTCGGTGTGCAGCTCGAAGATCGGCCCGTGGAGCCTCTGGCTTGCGAGATCAAGGCACTGGAAGTGCTGTCTGTGCCGTTGTTCGGTGCTCGGGTCTACTGGGGGGTGGCAGGGAACGCCCAGGGCGTACGCCCGGTGGTCTTGCACTTGCCCCATGACGTGGTGGCGCCCGTCAAGCAATTCCCCAGCCTGCAGGCCATGGCAGCACAGCTGGCCGAACGATTGCGCAAGCGCAGTTATCGCCAGAGCCTGATGCGTTACCTCCCGTTGCGCCTGCAAGCCCAACTGGGCGATGCCCTGCATGATCAGGTGGAATGGGAGATAAAGGACAACCTCAATCTGTTCCAGGAAATCCATGCGCGTGTGACCGGCTGGCGAGAAGGGGAGCTGGGCGAGGGTGGCAACCCCAGGCGTATCCGGGTGCCGACGCCCCACGTGCCCTGGAGTCTTGGCGATGTGCGCAAAAATCAATGGGACGATCGCTATCACGAATGGCGCACCCATATCCTGGCCAATGCCTCGACGCTGATGGTCCCCACCAAGGACCAGGACTGGCAGGCGCTGCTGGCACGCTTCGAGTATTGGGAAAGCCTCGCGGAGCGTTCGCTGATGCTCGCCGTCAGTTTCATCCCGTTTTGCGCACCGATTGGCATGGCCGCAGCGGCGGTGGGCGGGGTACGCCTGGTGTATGAGTTCTTCGAAGGTATCCAGGCATTCAACGAAGGCCACGCCCAGGAAGGCATCGACCATATCTTCAACGTCTTGTTTGGGATCGCTCAAGGTGCCTATCTGGGTTTTATCGGCGGGGCCGTTGAACCCATGCCGCTGAGTGACGGTACGACACGCCTGTGGAATGGCGATGTCACGCCGTTCCAGGCCCGGCAGCGCCCCCCCTTGGTGGCCGAACAGGACGCCTGGGGTGTTTGGCGCACGGCCGACCAGGCGTGGGTGCAGGTCGAGGGCCAGTATTTCGAGGTGCAAGGGACTGCCGACGCCTTGGGCTTGCGCCTGCCCGCCGGCCATCGAGGCGTGACGCCTCTGCTGGAATGGAGCCGTGCTCGCGGCTGGCGCTGGGCGCACCGCAACCCATTGCAGCGCAGCAACCTGGAACTGCTGCGCGACTTTGCCGAAACGCCAGGCGAGCTGGACGACAAGACGATCCTTGCCTTGCAGCGACAGGCCAGCATCAGTGAGGCGCACCTGCGTTACCTGCAAGTGGAAGGACAGCCGCTGCCGGCGCTATTCGCCGACGCCCTGAGTGAAGCGCGCAACTGGCAAAAGGTGCAGCAGACCATTGGCCGTCTGCGGCGTGATGAAGCGCCCGGGCATGTGCCTGTGCAAATCGCCCACACCCTTGTGGATTTGCCGGGTTGGCCAAGCGAGCTGAGGCTGCGTTATCACGACGGCGGGCAGGCTCACGTCACCGGTGACACAGCCGCTACGCGCGTGCTCGACGTACACGACGCAGACCTGGAGCAAGACGCCTGGGCGGATCGCATCCTGGCCGGATTGAGCCTGAATGAACAGCGCACGCTGCTGGGGCAAAGCCCCCTCGGACTGCGCCCGGTGGAGCGCAGCCGGTTGTTGGCCGGGCGCTGGTCCGACTACCTGGAACGCCATGGGACGCAAGTGAGCGCTGCCCTGGCCCGGCCCGCAGTGCTCGATCCGCAGGCCGTTCCCGTGGCGCGTGCTTTCCCGGGCCTGCCGGAGTCCTTGGCCAACGAACTGGCCAGCCAGGCTCGAGGCCAGGACCGGCTGCGCCTGCTTGAAGGCCGGGTGACCGGGCGCCTGGGCAAGCAATGTGTAGAAGCCCTGAGCGAGCTGCGCCTGACCCGTGCCTTGCGCGCCCTGGAGCGCGGCGAAAGCAGCGCCGACCGGGACGCCATGGTCATGGGGTTGCTTGGCGACACTGCGCGATTACACGGTCGGCTGCACCTGCGTCTGTCCTCGCCCGAGCAGCAAGGCCCGCTCACGGTGGGAGAGGCAGGGCCTTTGAAAGTCATTCGCCAGGAGGACGGCCAATACCGTCCTTTTGACGAAGCGGATAACGAACTGGCCGGGCCTTCGAGCCTGGAAGAAGCGTTGCTCAGGGCGATGCCGGACGAAGCACGCAATGCCTTGGGCCTGAATATCTGGGACGCAGCCAAGCTGCGTGAGGCCCTTCTTGGGCAAGCCCTGGATGATCGACAGAGTCTGCGTCCGTACCTGCGACTCAAGCGCTTCGACAACATGAATGAGGGGCCGCAGTGGCTGAACGGATACTTTGGTTATCCCATGAGCGGCCGTGGCCGACTGCCGTTGCGGCGCTGGCTTGGCACCCTCCAAGGGCGCCTTGAACGGCTGTATCCCCACCATACCGGAGCCGCCTTCGAGGGGTTGCAACGCAGCTTGACCGAGCAGGCCGAGCGTGAAGGCATCAGTCTCGATGACCTGGTTGGCCGGTTGACGACTGAATGGGCAACCCTGGATGAAGGGCTGCGCCAATGGGAGGTTGAGGAGGGCCTTCATCACCCTAACGAGGGCCGTTACAACCGTGATGAACTGATTTCGGTGCGCAGGGAGGTGACGAGGGAAATCCGCCGGGCCTGGCGACGTGAACCCGATCCGGACCGGGAAGATAGCGAGCTGATATTGCGTCTATCGGGGTGGGACATCGGCCGGCTTCCGCCCCTCAGCGCGCGTTTCGACCATATCGAAGAGCTGATGTTGGCGCACATGGGCTTGAGTGAAGACCCCTCGGATTTCCTGCGGCTGTTTCCCAATATCGAGACGCTGCGCCTGCACGGCAATAATCTCACTACCGTGCCAGCGGCGGCCGGCGAGTTTCGCAACCTGCTGGAGCTGTCATTGGGCAGGAATCCACTCAACCTGGACGCGGAGGTATTCGCCCCCTTGCTGGGCGCCGACCGTGCTCCTCGTCTGGAGGAACTGAACCTGTCCGAGGTGAGCGGCGGGACCGTACCCGGTGCCGACCGAGCCGTGGCCATCGGTCGCTTGGCGGAGCTGCCCTCGCTACGGGAACTGGTATGGTCCGACAACTTGCATTTCACCCCCGAGGAATTGCAGGCCATCACCGCTTTACCGGGATTGCGCACCCTGGACCTGGCTCGCTGTGGCCTGCGCCTGGATGAAGAGGGCAGTGCATTCCTGCGTAGCGCCACGACCGTCAGGGATTTACGGCTGAGCGGTAACAACTGTCGCGATTTACCGGACCTCCCCGAACTGGTGTCCTTGGAGGCGCTGGAGCTGGCCAACGCCGGGCTTGAACGCGTTCCCGCGCTGGCATTGCGGTTGCTCTCGAAAACATCATCCGAGCCAATCTTCATCGACCTCAAGGGCAATCGCATCACTGACATTCAGGGTGACTTGATCCCGGCGCTGGGCAACCTGCCAACGGGGAATACCCTTGGGCTTTGGCTCGAAGATAATCCACTGCCCAGCGCCCAGATCCGAATCCTGCGGGCCGTGGACCCCCAGGCTTTTCGCTACACCGTCGACGACTGGCTTGATCCCTTCAACGAACTCCAGCGGGCGTTGGAAGTGGCCCGCGACGATGCCGGCGGGCGGCGTTTCATCGATTGGTACTCCGGCCTCATCCGTGACGCCGATGCCGATGTGTCGGGCGGGTTGGCCGCCGGCGATCGACAAAGGGCGACCAGCATCCTGCAGTACTACACCGGTTTCCCGGACATCTATGCCGACCTCTCGGCACGGGTTGCGGATTTCGACCAGCAATTGGCTCAACTGCGCACACGCTTGCAGGCCCGCGTGCTGGACAGGCAACCGCCGGACGTCCCCGAACTGGAGGCGCATTTCCTGATGTTCCAGGCGGTTCAACGTGCCCGCCTCGAGCCGCAAAGGGTGCCTTTCGCGAGCTTCCTGGGCCGCCACCATGACTATTGGGGCAGAGTATTGAGCGGGCGTTATCCCGACGTCTCGCAGTTGCGGGCGGCCATGACACGGGAAGGCTTCATCAACTGGCTCAGCGACGCCCAGGACTCCTTTAACGGCAACGATCAAATACCCCGCGTCGGCGAACTGACCTGGCGTCCCTACCTGGGGTTGATGTCCCGCGAGTGGTCCGACGGCTTGGCGATCTGGGACACCGTGGAAGACGATCTGGTGGATGCCTTCAGCGAGCCGGTGGACCCTTCCCATTGGCCCCAGGTATTGCTGGATAACCTGGCACACCCGGAAGCCGACCTGCCCAGTGCCCTGGAATCCGTCACCGGGCCAGAAGGGATCGTCTGGCACCGTGTGAGGCTCGAGGCGGTGGCGGATGTGGATTGGGCCGCCGGCCAGCCGGTGACGCTCAGCGAAGACCAGTTGCGGCGCACCATGGCCATCTATCGCTCGGTCAAGAGCCGGGAGGTTGAAGGGATGGTCAAGCGGATCACCACAGGCCTGGTCAGCCCTTGGTGGTCGTTGCGCACGCAATAGAGGTTACTGGCCGGCACCCTCGCCAGAGGCCGTCATCCTGAACACCAGCGCTTTCAGGCCACACGCCATGTCGGCATCTGGAAACTCCGGCGGATTCGCCAGCCGCTGTTCGAACACCAGGCCCGGTGCTTCGCGGGTGACGCCGTCGATGAGGAAGTCCGGGCCGGTGGCCGGGTCGTTGCTGCAGGCCAGGACCGTGCCGTCGGTGGTCAGCAGTTCCGGCAGGCGGCGCAGGACGCGCTGGTAATCCTTGGTCAGCAGGAAACTGCCTTTCTGGAAGGTGGGCGGGTCGATGATCACCAGGTCATACGGCCCGCTGTTGATCACCTTGCCCCAGGACTTGAATAAATCGTGGCCGAGGAAACTCACCTGGCCCAGGTCATGGCTGTTCAGGCGATGGTTGTCGCGACCTCGGCTCAGGGCCGCACGTGACATGTCCAGGTTGACCACGTGCCGCGCGCCGCCGGCGATGGCTGCCACCGAGAAACCGCAGGTGTAGGCGAACAGATTCAACACTCGCTTGCCGTTGGCATTGGCCCGCACCCAGTCGCGGCCATAACGCATGTCGAGGAACAGGCCGTTGTTCTGCTTCTTGCCCAGATCGATCCGGTAACGCAGGCCGCCTTCGGTCAGGGTCCATTCGTCAATGGGCTCGCCCACCAGCCATTGGGTGAGGCTTTGCGGCAGGTAGCGGTGCTGTACGGCCAGCGTATGGGCCTTGCTGTGTTGCCAGGCCGACGACGTAGCGAGCGCCAGCAGTGTCGCGATCAAATCCTCCAGGTGCGTGGGTTCCGGTTCCTTGAACAGCGAGACCAGGACCACCCCTTGTAACCAGTCGACAGTGATTTGCTCCAGGCCCGGCCAGCAGCGCCCGCGGCCATGGAACAGGCGCCGGGTTTCTTCTGGCGCCGACTCCAGGGCAGTCAGCAAATGGGCGTGAAGGGTTTGAACGGCTTCAGGGTTCATCGCAAAGGCCAGCAATTCGAAGGGCCGGCATTCTAACCACCCGTGACCCTTGTGGCGAGGGAGCTTGCTCCCGCTGGGGTGCGTAGCAGCCCCCATCCGTAGCCGGCCCAATCAACAGTGTGAGCGCTTTGCACTCAAGCGGGAGCAAGCTCCCTCGCCACGGGGGCCGTGCCTAACTGCCGCTGGTCGCAAGGATACTGGCAACCTGTTGCGGCTGGCAGTTGAGGTACGCCGAACGCTTGAGCCAACTGGGGTCCGGATACCAGGAAAACATGAATTGACCGCCCTTGAGCTTGTCGATCACCTGGCGCGCCACCTGGGGGCGTACGGCAGGGCAACCCTGGCTGCGCCCGATGCGGCCCTGGCGCACGCTCCACAACGGGTTCACGTAGTCGGCGGCATGGATCACGATGGCCCGATCACGGGCCAGGTCATTGAAACCCGGCTCCAGGCCGTCCATGCGCAACGAATAGCCGTGGGTGCCCTGGTAGCTTTCCTGGGTGCGAAACAGGCCCAGGCTGGATTGGTAGCTGCCCAGGCGATTGGAGAATTGCGTCGCGAAGTTTTCCCCGGATTTTTGCCCGTGGGCCACCAGGTCACGCAATACCAGCTTCTTTTGACGCAGGTCGAAGATCCACAGGCGACGGGCCGTGGAGGGTTGCGAGTAGTCGATGACCGCCAGGTGGCGGGCCTGGCTGGCACCATTGGCGACCGCGCATTGCATGGCGCTCAGGGCACTTTTGAGCGCCTGGGGATTGAGTTCCGGCGCTGCGTGGGCGAGGCTGTTGTAGAGCGTTTGCGAATTCGTCTTCTTTTCGGCCAGTGCCGGGCTGCAAATGACGCCCAGGCCCAGCATGACCAGGCAGAGTCGGCGCAAAAAGCCCTGTACAGGCGAAGCGTTTCCAGCGTGGTGTTCGTTCGCGGCATCCCGTCCGATTTCGTTTGTTTGCATGATGGCGGGTCGTACCTGTCGCAAAATTCACCGTCAACGAGACGGCCATGGAGTGGAGTAAAGCAGTTGTTCAAAAAGTCCGCATGTTACCTGAGCCTTTTATTGCTCACTGCGCCATTGGTCGCCACAGCCGAAGACAGCGATCCGGCGCTCGTGCAGACCACACTGGCGCAATTGGCGGTCGCGTGCCCGGACGTCGTGGTGGGCGTCGATTTTCCGACGCAGCTCGATTTGCAATCGTTCTATCAGCAAAACGCAGGCCAGGAAGTCTGGTCGGATGACGAACGACGGGGGGCGTTGCAGGTCCAGTTGCAACAACTGGCCGACGACGGTCTCGATCCCGGGCGCTATGGCTTGCCGGTCGAGGGGGCGACCCAAGGCCCTCATTGTGCCGACATCGCCATCAGCCGGCGCTACCTGCAAGCCTTGCATGACCTGCGTTTCGGCTACCTGCCTCAAGACCGGCTGGAACCGGTGTGGAAGGCCAATCCACCGCCACAGGACCATCCGGCCGTGGTGTTGGCCATCGCCGGGCTGGGCCTGCGGAACCTGGCCGACGCTTTTGAACAGGCACGGCCGAACCTGGACCTCTACCGCAACCTGCGTGGCCTCTATGCCCGGCTGCGACAACAGCCTTTAGCCGAATGGCAAGCGGTGCCGGGCGGGCCGTTGCTGCAACCGGACAAACAGGACGCCCGCGTACCCGCCCTGGCCCAACGACTGTTCAACGAGGGTTACCTGAGTACGCCGCCGCAGTTGAGCGACGAGCACTACAGCCCCATGCTGGTGGAGGCGATGAAGAGCTTCCAGGCCCAGCATTCGTTGCAGGCCGATGGGGTGGTGGGGCCGTGGACCGTCACCGAGCTGAACATCAGCCCGGCCATGCGCCGCGAGCAGCTGCGCATCAACCTGGAGCGCATGCGCTGGCTGGCCCAGGACGTGGAGGCCGACAGTGTCCTGGTCAACGTGGCAGCGGCGCAGTTGACGGTCTACCAGGGCGGCGCCCCGGTGTGGCAAACCCGCACCCAGGTGGGCCGCGCGCAACGGCAGACGCCGTTGCTCAAATCCCACGTCACCCGACTGACACTCAACCCGACCTGGACCATTCCGCCGACCATCATGCGCGAAGACAAACTGCCCGAGATCCGCCGCGATCCGGAGTTTCTCAGCCGCCACAACCTGCGGATTCTCGATGGTGATGGCCTGCCATTGCTGGCGGAAGATATCGACTGGGAGCACCCGGGCAACCTCATGTTGCGCCAGGATCCAGGCCCGAAGAACCCGTTGGGCAAAATGGCGATTCGTTTTCCCAACCCGTTTTCGGTGTACCTGCATGACACACCGAGCCAGGCACTGTTCAGCAAAGGCCCGCGAGCCTTCAGTTCAGGCTGCGTGCGGATCGAGCAAGTGATGCGCCTGCGCGACTTGCTGGTAAGCCCGGCCGAACGCGCCCGCACTGAGACGTTGCTGGCCAGTGAGTCGACCCACGAGTTCAGGCTGGCCCGGCCCGTGCCGATCCTGCTGGGCTACTGGACAGCACAAGCGGACAGCCAGGGCCAGGCGGTGTACGTTCCGGATATCTACGGGCGTGACGCGACACTGTCGGCCGCCCGTGGTCGCGCGCTCTGAGTTCAGGCGCATGCGGTCGCGGGGGCATGGGTGGTTTCGTCGAGCGTTGCGAACAAGCGCTGGCCGATAATGCCGGCGGTCTGCAGATGTTGTTGTGGATCGGCGGTTTCCGAGTCGAGCAAGCGCTGGGAACTCACCACGCGGGCGCCGCAGTAACCGAAAATGCCATGGTCGATCTGCGTGGTCATGGCCTCACCGTAGCCGTGGCGCTGGAAGCTGTCGGCATCGGCGCCGCCGACCCCCACCAGATGGACCTGCAAGTGCTGCAATTTCTGGATGAAGGGCTTGTCGAGGCTGAAATCGAATGCCCAGCCGTTGGAAAACACCCGGTCGATCCAGCCCTTGAGCAGCGCCGGCATGGACCACCAGTAAATCGGATAGACCAGCACCAGCGTATCGGCACGGTCGATTCTGGCTTGCTCGGCCAGCACATCCGCCGGCGGCAAGGCTTCGCGGTGGTGCACGGCATGGTCGGCAAAGCTGAAACGCGGATCGAAGCCTTCGGCGGCCAGGTCGGCGATCTCGAACGTATCGGCGGGGTTGGCGCGGGTGATGCCTTCGGCGATTTTTCCGGCCAGGCTGTGGGTGAGGGAGCGCGGATCGTGGTGAGCCACAACGATGAGTGCATGCATGGCGAAACTCCTTCTGGTCACGAGGTCTTGATGACAGGTATGCTTAAGTTACGCTTAGTAAGTTACGGTTGGTAAAGTTAGCATGTCAAGCACTGACGAACATTCGCAGGCGTCACCTCGTCGTCGTTTATCCCGGCATGACCGGCAGCGCCAATTGCTGGATGTCGCCTGGCGACTGGTGCGGGAGGAGGGCAGCGACGCCCTGACGCTGGCGCGGCTGGCGGACCAGGCGGGGGTGACCAAGCCCATCGTCTACGACCACTTCATCACCCGGTCCGGGTTGCTGGCGGCGCTGTACCAGGATTTCGACGCCCGCCAGACCGCGTTGATGGACGCAGCCCTGGACGCCAGCGACGCGACCCTGCAAAGTCGGGCGGCGGTGATTGCTTCTTCCTACGTCGAGTGCGTGCTGTTGCAGGGCCGAGAGATTCCCGGGGTGATCGCGGCGTTGAACAGTTCGCCGGAGCTGGAACGTATCAAGCGCGAATACGAGGGTATTTTTCTCGACAAGTGCCGCGCGGTGCTGGAGCCGTTCGCCGGCACGAAGGGCATCACCCAGGCCGGTTTGCGGGCGATGCTGGGAGCGGCGGAAGCATTGTCCAATGCCGCCGCCACTGGGGAAGTCAGCGCTGACGAGGCGAAGGAAGAGTTATTGGCCAGTATCGTGGCGATGGTGACCAGGACCGCCGATAACCCTTCAAGCTGACCCACCGCTATCGCGAGCAGGCTCGCTCCCAGCGCAAAGTGCATGCCGGACAACCGCCTCGTGCTTGCTTCGGGGGTGTTTTAATGGGGCCGGGCCACACCACGCAGCAGATTGGCGCTGAGCTTGTCGGCATTGCAACTGGCGACGTTGGCCAGCGAGACCATACCCACCAGGCGCTTGTCGCGATTGACCACCGGCAGGCGGCGTTTTTCGATCTGGGCCATGTTCTTGGCCACATGGTCGATCTCTTCGTCTTCGAAGCAGTAGCGCACCTCATCGCTCATGATCCGACTGACCGGGGTGTTCATGTCCATGCCATCTGCCATGGCTCGAACCACCAGGTCACGGTCGGTGATCATACCGGCCATACGGTCGTCCTGATTGATGATCAGCGCACCGATGTCGGCTTGGCGCATGATTTGCGCGACTTCGCGCAAGGAAGTCTCGGGGGAGACCGTGCGTACTTCCCGACTCATGACTTCATTGATTTTCATCGCTGAATCTCCTTTTTCTCGGGTTGGACAGCAAGCCTCGATCCGGGCCGGGCAAGTCACCTGCGCGACACCGGACGGGGGCCTCACTTATTGTGAAAATCCGGGTGGGTGATGGTTCAGGATTTTTCCCGACAGGTTTGAATGGCTGCACTTTTATGAAGCCGCAGGCGGGTGATCGCACCATCGCAAGGCAGTGGGCGGTGCTTGGGAAACGGCGGAAGAGGCCGCTCAGCTCGCGGTGGCTGGGCCGACGGTTTCGCGGCCAGGCCCGCTCCCACAGGGGATCGTCGGCGAATGCGAGGTTGCCAATAGCGTTGCGGATTAGGTTTGGCACGCTCGCTGCAAGAGGCTATCCAGGCCCACCGTGAACACAGTCGAGTGGGCAGCCCCGTCGGTCAACGAAGATCGAGCGCCAGCAGGCCGGGGGACATCGGTAGGTCAGGGCGCAGTCGCCGGGCCGATACCGCACAGAACAGGCAAAGACGCCTGGAACCGCAAGGTTTCAGGCGTCTTTTTTTTGCTTTCAAAATCGTGATGGGCTTTTGTCGGGTGCTTTTTATGAATTCCAACGTTGCTTCTCTGAACAAGCTGCAAACGCTGATCGTGATCGGCAATGGCATGGTCGGCCATCACTGCGTCGAGCAATTGATCGAGCGCGGTGCCCTCAATCATTACCGTGTGCATGTGTTCAGCGAAGAGCCGATGCGTGCCTACGACCGCGTGCACCTGTCCGAGTACTTCTCGGGCCGCGATGCCGAGTCCCTGGCCCTTGGCGAAGCGTCGTTGTACCAGACCCCTGGCGTCACGTTGCACCTGGGTGTGCCGGTGCTGGAAATCGACCGTGACGCCCATCAGGTCGTTACCGCCCATGATCGCCTTCACTACGACAAACTGGTGCTCGCCACCGGTTCCTACCCGTTCGTGCCACCGATTGAAGGTGCCGAAGGCGATTCGTGCCTGGTCTATCGCACCCTCGAAGACTTGGACGCGATCCGCGCTGCCGCCAGCAATGCCCGTCGTGGCGTGGTGGTCGGTGGCGGCCTGCTCGGCCTGGAAGCGGCCAACGCTCTCAAGACCCTGGGCCTGGAGGCCCACGTGGTGGAATTCGCCCCCCGACTGATGCCGGTGCAATTGGACCCCCAGGGCGGCTTGGCCCTCAAGGCCCGTATCGAGAAGCTGGGCGTCGGCGTGCACCTGTCCAAGGGCACCCAGTCCATCAGCGCCGGTGAGCAGTACCGTTATCGAATGAATTTCGGCGACGACGATTTCCTGGAAACCGACCTCATCGTGTTTTCCGCCGGTATCCGCGCCCAGGATGCCCTGGCACGCCAGAGCGACCTGCAGATCGGTCCGCGCGGTGGCGTGGTGATCGACGACCATTGCCAGAGCAGCGACCCAGACATCTACGCCATCGGCGAATGCGCGGCCTGGAACGGCAGCATTTTCGGCCTGGTCGCCCCGGGCTACCAGATGGCCCGCAATGTCGCGGCCCGGCTGTGCGGCGAAAGCGCTGACGCCTTCACCGGGGCCGACATGTCCACCAAGCTCAAGTTGCTGGGTGTGGACGTCGGCTCCATCGGTGACGCCCATGGCAACACCCCGGGGTCGCGCAGCTTCCAATTCATCGACGAAACCAGCGCCAGCTACCGGCGACTGGTGGTGGACGCCGCCGGCAAGCGCGTGATCGGCGCGGTGCTGGTGGGCGACAACAGCTACTACGACACCTTGCTGCAATACATGCAGAACGGTATCGCCTTGCCCAAGGACGCTGCCAGCCTGATCCTGCCATCGTCCGAAGGCGCCCCGACCCTGGGGCCGGCGGCGCTGCCGGAAACCGCCACGATTTGCTCGTGCCATAACGTCACCAAGGGCTCGATCTGCTCGGCCATCGACGGTGGCTGCACTGATCTGGGCCAGCTCAAATGCGACACCAAGGCCGGTACCGGGTGTGGTGGCTGCGCGGCCCTGGTCAAGCAAGTGTTCGAGCATGAGTTGACTGCCCGCGGCGTCAGCGTCGACAAGAGCCTGTGCGAACATTTCGCCTACACCCGCCAGGAGTTGTATGCGCTGGTGCGGGTGGAAGGCATCATCAGTTTCGAAGAACTGCTGGCCAAGCACGGTCGTGGTCACACCGGCTGTGACCTGTGCAAACCGGCGGTGGGCTCGATCCTGGCGTCGTGCTGGAACCAGCCGATCATGGACCCGTCCCTGGTGCCGTTGCAGGACACCAACGACACCTTCATGGCGAACATGCAGAAAAACGGCACCTACTCGGTGGTGCCGCGTATCGCCGGTGGGGAAATCACCGCCGACAAGCTGATCGCCATCGGCGTGGTCGCCAAGAAATACGACCTCTACACCAAGATCACTGGCGGCCAGCGCATCGACCTGTTCGGCGCCCAGTTGCACCAGTTGCCGGACATCTGGGCCGAGCTGATCGAAGCCGGTTTCGAAACCGGGCATGCCTACGGTAAATCCACGCGCACGGTAAAATCCTGCGTGGGCAGCACCTGGTGCCGCTACGGCGTGCAGGACAGCGTGCAGATGGCCCTGACCCTCGAGGATCGCTACAAGGGCCTGCGCTCGCCCCACAAGCTCAAGTTCGCGGTGTCCGGTTGTACCCGCGAGTGCGCCGAGGCCCAGAGCAAGGACGTCGGCGTGATCGCCACCGAGAAGGGCTGGAACCTCTACGTGGCCGGCAACGGCGGCATGCGCCCACGGCATGCCGAGCTGTTCGCCACCGACTTGGATGACGAGACCCTGATCCGCTACATCGACCGCTTCCTGATGTTCTACATCCGCACCGCCGACAAGCTGCAACGGACCTCGGTCTGGCGCGAAAGCCTGGAAGGCGGCCTGGACTACCTCAAGGACGTGATCATCAACGATAGCCTAGGCTTGGGCGCCGAGCTCGAAGCCCAGATGCAGCTGGTGGTCGATCGCTACGAATGCGAATGGGCCAACGCCCTCAAGGATCCGGAAAAGCTCAAGCGTTTCCGCACCTTCGTCAACGACGGGCGCGGCGATCCGGATGTTCATTTCGTCCGCGAGCGCGGCCAGCGCCGGCCGGTTCACGCCCACGAACTCCACCTGATTCCCGTTACCGAGGAGGTGCTCTGATGAGCCAGTCAAACGTCGTTCGTATTCCTGTCCGCGATGTCGCTCAAGAACCGCTGCAATGGCGTGCCCTGTGCAGCCGTGACGATCTGGTCCCCAACTCAGGGGTGGTCGCCTGGCACGACGGCAGCCAAGTGGCGCTGCTGTACCTGCCCGAGCATGAGGAAAAGCCGCTGTACGCCATCGACAACCGTGATCCTAAGTCCGGCGCGAATGTCATCGGTCGTGGCTTGCTGGGCAGCATCAAGGGCGACCTGGTGATTGCCTCGCCGATGTACAAGCAGCATTTCCGCCTGGAAGACGGCCATTGCCTGGAATACCCGGAACAGCGCCTGCGGGTCTGGCCGGTGCGCCTCAATGGCGACGTGGTCGAGATCGGCGAAGACTGACCCGCTTCTGTGGCGAGGGAGCTTGCTCCCGTTGGGCTGCGCAGCGGCCCCACAATCTTGCGGGTGCTGCGCACCCGAGCGGGAGCAAGCTCCCTCGCCACAAGGGGTTCTCAAGCGAACGTATCAGGCAAGCTGCTAGGGGGATAAGCAATGAAAACCGCCGCTCAACTGGTGAAACTCAAAAGCGTGCAGCACCAGCAGGTCCACAGCATCGCTCCGGAACAGACGGTGCTCGAAGCGCTGCAAATCATGGCCGAGAAAAACGTCGGCGCGCTGCCGGTGATCGAAGACGGGCAAGTGGTGGGCGTGTTCAGCGAGCGCGATTACGCGCGCAAGATGGTGCTCAAGGGGCGGTCGTCGGTGGGTACGACGGTTCGCACCATTATGAGTGCCCCCGTGGTCACCGCCGACAGCCAGCAAAGCATCGATCGCTGCATGGAAGTCATGACCGACAGCCACCTGCGGCACTTGCCGGTGCTGGATAACGGGCAGTTGATCGGCCTGCTGTCCATTGGCGACCTGGTGAAAGAGGCGATTGTCGAGCAGGCGGATTTGATCCGGCAGTTGGAGCACTACATCCGCGGGCACTGAGCCCGCATTGTTCAAGTCAGAACGGCTGTTGTGGCGAGGGAGCTTGCTCCCGCTGGGCTGCGCAGCGGCCCCACGATTTCACAGTCGCTGCCCAGCCAAGCGGGAGCAAGCTTCTTCTCCACAACGGCTGTTCGCCGTAAGGCATTTCCACGCCAACAGCCTCACCCCAGCATCAACAACTGCCGAATCAGGTTCGGCGTGCTACCGGTCCAGCGCTTGAACGAACGACGGAAGTTCGCCGTGTCGTTGAAGCGCAAGTACTGCGCCACTTCCTCGTTGCTGAACCCCTTGACCTGGTACAGATACAAAGCCACATGGGTGTGCACCCGATCCACCTGTTGCTGGAATCCGGTGTGGTGCTTGTGCAGCTTGCGCTTGAGGGTTGCCGGGCTCATGGCGAAGGCCTGGGCGGTCTGTTCCAGGCTGAGCGTCTGCTGCACATGAGCGTGCAGGTAGTCGTAGATACAATCCAGAAAGCTTGAAGCGAAGCCCAGTTGATCAAGCTGTTCCCGGGCTTCGATCCGCGCCACCTGGCCGGCGGTGGCTGAAACGTTGGGCCAGGGCTGGGCGAGGCAGTGGCGGGGCAGGCGCATCAGGTCCAGGGGGCGGTCGAACTGGGTGTGCTCACCCAGGTGCACCCAATATTGCTCGACGTAACGCGGTTCGCTGTGGCGAAAGCTGCATTGCCAGGGCAGGCGTTCGCCGCTGAGCCAGGTGCTCATCGCCACCATCGAGGTCATACTCGCCTCCAGTACGAAGCGCCATTGTTCATCGGCGCCGCAGCTGTCAAGCCAATGGAGGTAGGCATAGTGCTCGTCCAACAGCAGCCTCGGGGCGGCCAGCGGGCTGAGCAGACCCTGCTGGTCGATCAGGGTTTGCAGGGCTTGATGCAGATTCTGCGCGTGGCGCAAAGCGTGGCTCGCAGGCCCGTAGTGGCCCGGCAACAGCCGCTGGCCAAACAGGAAACTGCTGTCGCTGGCATCCAGCAGGCGCCGGCTGTTGTCGATCAGGCCGAGGAACTGCTGCGGGCTGATACGGCTCTGGCCGGCGAGGATATCGTCGTGAAACAACCCGGTGCCGCGCAGCAGGCGATGGCTGTCGATGTCCCGCGACAGCGCCAGGTCGATCAGCGCGGCAGGCTGATAGTGCCCCGGAATGAAGCGGCTGTCGGTTTCGTACCAGCACGTCTTGAGCGTCATGCGCTTTTCGCCAATGTGGTCCGGGACTGGGCCAGCGCCAGGTTCAGGCGTTTGAGCAAGGCTTCGGGGGACTCGTCGAACGCCATCACCACCGCCGTGCTGGCGACCAGTTGCAACCGTTCGCTGTGTTGCCGGGTCTTGTGGGCCAGGCTGCGCACCGCAATTTCCAGCTCCAGGGCCAAGCGCCGGGCCTGGCTCTCGCCTGTATCGGGCAGCAGCACCACGAAGCGATCACCGGCCAGGCGGCACAGCAGATCCTGGCGCCGCAGGTTCAATACCAGCAACTGGCTGACGGCCTGCAACACCGCGTCGCCTTCGCCGTGGCCGAAGCGCTGGTTGATGGCGGTGAAGTTGTCAAGGTCCAGGGCTAGCAGCGACAAGGGTTGCTGGCGGCGTCGACTGTCTTCCAGGCTGGCGGACAGTTCGTGCTTGAGAAAGTCGGCGCCTCCCAGCGGCGTGAGTTTGTCGAACAGGCGATGCTCACGGAACAGCCGCTCGCGCTTCTCCATCTGCCCGTTGATCGCCAGTTGCTCCCGGTGCCAATGATAGATGCCGAGGGTCAACAGGATCATGCCCACCGGCATCGGCCCGGATTCGAGCCAGTGGTCCCAGGTGATGCTGTCGGGCAGGCGGATGAATTCATCGAGGCTGTCGATCCACCAGGAAAAGAAGATGCAGCCCAGGCCCAGGATCAGGTAGTTAGTGACCCGTCCGGTCGGGCGGCTTTTCAGCACCAGCCCCAACCAGACCAGCGCCAGCAGCGCTGAGCCACCTTCGCCGAGGATGTCCAGCCAGACCCATTCGGCGACGGGTTTGAGTTCGCCGCTGGCCAAGTGCAGGATCAACCCGACGTTGGCCGCCAGCAGGAGCAGGGCGAGTTTGAGGCAGTGCGGGCGCAGCACGGAGAACATGGCCGGAATCCTTTGGCAGAAGCGGAATGCGGCCCCAGCACAGCAGATGAATGTGACAGTGCGGTGACGGCGGGTGATGGGGTGGGGGAGGTCGAATCAGCTCATCGGTCATCTGGTTTTTTTGCGACAACACCGCCCCTGTGGCGAGGGAGCTTGCTCCCGCTCGACTGCGCAGCAGGCGCAGATGGTCTGTCTATCAGGACCGTGGCGCCTGGTTGTGGGGGCGCTGCGCACCCCAGCGGGAGCAAGCTCCCTCGCCACGGAGTTTCCGAGCGCGGTTCCAGTAGGTCATTTCAGCTCATTCCGGCTCGCCAGCCCCCCTAAATCAGCCGATTGCTGCCCCTCCAGCCAAACCCTGTCACAGAACCGTCATTCCGCACCCCTAGCGTGCCCTCCCAGTTGCCGGGCCATTGCCTGGCGGATTTCCGGATTCCTGGGGAGGACCACCATGTATCACCGCACAAGCACTGCCGGGCTCGTCGGTTTCACGTTCACCGCATTGGCGATGGCCATTGCCAGTGAGCGGCTGAGCGCCGCCGAGCAGGCGGCCACTGAACACGTTGAAGTGGTCGGCCAGGCGGCCAGCATCGACCAGGCCCTCAAGGAGCAGCGCAACGCCGACAGCATCAAGAGTGTGGTGCATGCCGACGGCGTGGCGCAGTTGCCGGATGAAAACGTCGCCGAAGCGGTGCAGCGCCTGCCCGGTGTCAGCGTCGAGCGCGACCAGGGCGAAGGCCGGTTTGTCAGCGTGCGCGGCCTGGGACCGGACCTCAATAGCGTGACCATCAACGGCACGCTGGTGCCAGCCCCGGAGAGCGAACGCCGGGCCGTTGCCCTGGATGTGCTGCCTTCGGAGCTGGTGCAATCGTTGTCGGTGATCAAGACCCTGACGCCGGACATGGACGCCAACTCCCTGGGCGGCACGGTGGACGTCAAAAGCCTCTCGGCCTTCGACCACAAGGGCCTGTTCTACACCGGCAGCAGCGAAGCCAGCTATGACAAGAACACCAGCCAGACCAGCCCGAAATTCTCCGGTGCCATCAGCGATCGTTTCAGCCTCGGCGATGGCATCGACAACTTCGGCGTGGCCGCGGCGCTGAGCTGGCAGAAGCGTGACTTCGGTTCGGACAACGTCGAAACCGGCGGCGCCTGGGATTTCGAGCAAGGCTCGCGCCTCGAAGAGTTCGAACTGCGCGACTACGACATCCGTCGCGAGCGGGCCGGTGGCGGGTTGAACTTCGACTACAAGCCCGACGACTCCAGTAGCTATTACCTGCGCACGCTGTACAGCCGCTACAAGGACAGTGAAACCCGCAACGCCGCCAGCATTGCCTTCGAAGACCCGCAAGCCGCCGGTGAATTGGGGGACGCCGAGGGCGAGCGCAAACTCAAGCAACGTGAAGAAACCCAGGAAATTCAATCCTACGTGCTCGGTGGCGAGCGCCTGTTCGGGCTCTGGACCCTGAGCGGTCAGGGCGGCTATAGCCAATCCAGCGAAGACAGCCCCGGCCACATCGCCGGCGCCACTTTCGAAGGCATCGACGGTTTCAACGGCGGCTTCTACGACAACGACAAGCCGCGGCCGATCATCGGCTCGGGGTTCTACGATCCCGCCAACTTCAGCCTCGACAAGGTGGATTGGGAGGAGCAGAAGACCACCGACACCGAGAAAAACCTGCGCCTGGACCTGGCCCGGGACTATGATCTGCGTGGCTACGCGTCCCAGGTCAAGTTCGGTGGCAAAGTCAGCCGACGTGACAAGGACAACGACCTCAATGCCTGGGTCTACGAGGATTTCGACGACCTGGGTTTTACCGACGAGCAGTTGAACCTTGGGCAGTTCCAGAAAGGCAACGTGGATTATCGCCTTGGCCGCTTCGGCCCGGGTATCAGCGCCGATGCGATCAAGCAGTTGCTCGGCGGTCTGAATCGCGATCAGTTCTTTGACGAGCAGGAGTCGCGAGTCAACGACTTCAAGATGAGCGAAGACATCAACGCCGGATACCTGATGAACACCGTCGATATCGATGACTGGCGCTTCATCGCCGGCATGCGCTACGAAGGCACGGAGTTCGACGCCAAGGGCACCGGCGCCACCGACGGCGTATTCACCGACACCGAGACCCGGCGCAAGTATCACCACTGGTTGCCGGGCCTGCACGCCCGCTATCAACTGGACAAGAACACCCAGGTGCGTGCGGCCTGGACCAAATCCGTGGTGCGTCCGACCTTTGGGCAGTTGGCGCCGGGTTTTGTCATCGACGATGACGAGGCCACGTTCGGCAACCCGGAGCTCAAGCCGCTGGAATCGAGCAACCTGGACCTGGGCATCGAGCACTTCATGGGGCACGCCGGCACGGTCTCGGCCTTCGTGTTCTACAAGGACATCAAGAATTTTGTCTACAACACCGACCTGGCCGGCACGGGCGCCTGGACCGATTTTTCAGAGGCCCACAGCTACGCCAACGGCGACAGCGCCAAGCTGTACGGCCTGGAATTGGCCTACTCGCAAAAGTTCGACTGGCTGCCAGCACCTTGGAATGGCCTGCTGCTCGGCGCCAACACCACCTTCAGCCGTTCGGACGCCGAGATCGAAGGCTTCGACCAAGCCAGTGGTACCCAGCGCAAACGTAGCATCGACTTGCCGAACCAGTCGGACACGGTCGGCAACCTGATGTTGGGTTGGGAAAACGACAAGCTGAGCCTGCGGCTGTCGGCCAACTACAAATCCGCGTACCTGTTCGAGCTGGCGTCCATCAGCGACCGCGACCATGACCTGCATGTCGATGCCCAGACCTTCGTCGACTTCAGCGCGCGTTACTCGCTGACCAAGAACCTGCAAGTCAGCCTGGAAGCCCAGAACCTCACCGACGAGCCGTATTTCGTCTACACCGGCCACCGCTCCTACAACGGCCAGTACGAAGAGTACGGCCCGACCTACAAGCTGGGGCTGACCTTTACCCATTTCTAGGTGCCGATGCAGATCACCTGTGGCGAGGGAGCTTGCTCCCGCTGGGCTGCGCAGCAGACCTGTTGTGTGGGCGCTACGCACCCAAGCGGGAGCAAGCTCCCTCGTCACAGGAATAGTGAACATGCCATTTCTGAAGTTGGCCCAATGACAAGGATTTTCCCGTTGATCACGATGTTTTTCTTACCCAAGCGCTGCCTACTGGCGATGGCGCTCAGCCTGGCATCAACTGCCGCGCTGGCGGCTGCTTCAGCGCCCAAGCTAAAGCTGCAACCCTGGCCTCAAGCCGAACAACGGTCGATCAACGCCCTGGCATTCCTGCCTGGCCCTTCGACGACCGAACGCCTGGCCAGCGCCCGCGAGGGCCTGTTCTTGCTCGATGCCCAGGGGCGCGAACTGACGCGCCTGAAGGGCACCTTCGAAGGTGTCGATAGCCGTGCCCAGGGCGAGAACGTGCTGGTCGCCAGCCTCGACAGTGAGCGCCAGCAAGCCATGGTCGTCAGCCTCGATCCACAAAGTCGCCAGTGGAGCACGCCGCTGTACCTGCCCACGCGGGACTTCCCGGTCAACGGCCTGTGCCTGTACCGCGACGAGGCGAGCAATCTGTTTGTGTTCCTGGTCGGCGAGGAAGGCAAGGGCGAGCAATGGCTGGTGGGCAATGGCGAGCGCCTGAGCGACACCGCGCAACGGGTGCGGGGCCTGCCGTTGCCGCCGGATGCCAAGACCTGCCAGGTGCAGGACAGCGCTAATCAATTGTTCGTCAACGAGGAGCGGGTGGGGTGGTGGGCCTACCCGGCATCCTCTGAGGCCGAGACCGTGCGGGTGCCCGTGGCGATGCGCGCACCGTTCGGCGAGCTCCAGCAACGCGCCGGGGCCATGGCCGTGTTGCCGGGAGGCCTGTTGGGGCTGGACCCGGAAGCGGCGCGCCTGCATGTGTATCAGCAGCAGGGAGAGGGTTGGAGTGCTGAAGCCAGTCTGCCGCTGCCGGGCCTGAAGGAGCCGGAAAACCTCGCGGCGCGGCTGACGAAAAGTGGCATCGAAGTGCTGCTGCGCGACGATGACAACGGTCACCTGTACCAAGGCGAAATCAGCTGGAAACCCACGCCAGTGCCTTTGCCGCCGGTACTGCCCACTGTGGCTGCCATCGTCCAGAGCGAACCGGTGGCCCGCCAGGGCGATGCCGCCGATGACCCGGCGATCTGGGTTCATCCGACGACGCCCGGGCTGAGCCGGGTGTTGGGCACCAACAAGAAGCAAGGCCTGCTGGCCTATGACCTGCAAGGCAAGCTGCTGCAGGAACTGGCGGTCGGGCGCCTGAATAACGTCGATGTGCGGGCGAACTTCAAGCTGGGCACGCAAACCGTCGATCTGGCCGTGGCCAGCAACCGAGATCGCAACAGCTTGAGCCTGTTCAGTATCGACCGCGCCAGTGGCGAGTTGCGCGAAGCGGGCGAGATCATGACGTCATTGCAGGAAATCTACGGCATCTGTTTGTTCCAGCCTGCCGAAGGTGAGCTGTATGCCTTCGCCAACGGCAAGGACGGGCGCTTCGTGCAGTACCGCCTGAGCGCGCCGGACGGCGTGGTGAAAGGCCAGTTGGTGCGCCAGTTCAGCGTCGACAGCCAGCCCGAAGGTTGCGTGGCAGATGAGCGGCGCCAGCGTCTGTTTCTCGGTGAAGAGGATGTAGGTGTCTGGGCGGTGGATGCCCGGGCCGACCAACCGGCGACCTTGAACAGTGTGATCAAGGTTGGCCCCTTGTTGCACGCCGACGTTGAGGGCATGGCCTTGTACCAGGCCAACGGCCACGACTACCTGGTGATCTCCAGCCAGGGCAACGACAGCTACCTGGTGCTCGATGCCGAGCCGCCTTATGCCGTGCGGGGCGCCTTCCGGGTCGGCCTGAATGCTGCCGCGGGCATTGATGGCGCGTCGGAAACCGATGGCCTGGAGGTGACCTCGATGAACCTCGGCGGGCCTTGGAGCCAGGGCATGCTGGTGGTCCAGGACGGACGCAAGCGCATGCCCGAACAGACCCAGAACTTCAAGTTCGTGCCCTGGGCCGACGTGGCGAAAGCGCTGCGCCTGCCTTGAGCGACGCTGTCATCAACCGGTCACGAACATTTCATCGAATAACCGCCAGACAGGAGTTTCAACCATGCAAGCCACTCTGGAACACATGACGATCTGGGGCCTGATCAGTGACGCGAGCCTGCTGGTCAAGGCGGTCATGCTCACGTTGCTGCTGGCCTCGCTATTGAGCTGGTATCTGATCATCCAGCGCAGCGCCGTGCTGCAACGCAACGAGCGTCAGCTCAACGGTTTCATGCAGCGTTTTCGCAGCACCCAGGATCTGTTGCCCTTGTACCGGGAACACGCACAAGTCCGTGAAGAAGACGCTGGTGTCACGCCGATTTTTCAGGCGGGTGTGCTGGCCTTCACTCAGCTCAACCAACCTTCAAGCACGCCAGAAGTGGTGCTTGAAGGCGTCGAGCGCGCGCTGCAAGTGGCGATCAGCGAACAGGAAATACAGCTGGAAAAAGGCCTGCAATTTCTCGCCACCGTCGGTTCGGTCAGCCCCTACATCGGCTTGTTCGGCACTGTCTGGGGGATTATGAATGCCTTTATCGGCCTGTCCCAAGTGCAACAGGCCAGCCTTTCCACCGTGGCACCGGGCATTGCCGAAGCGTTGATCGCCACGGCCATCGGCTTGTTCGCGGCGATCCCGGCGGTCATTGCCTATAACCGTTTTGCCGCTCGCGGCCAGACCCTGCTGACCCGTTACTACGCCTTTGGCAACGAGCTGCAGGCGCGTCTGCACCGCAAGCTGCACGGTGCACCGGTAAACCTGGCCACGGCCGCTTGAGAGGAGAGGGCAGATGCTCGTCAAGCCACAACGCAAGCACGGTCCCAAGGCCGAAATGAACGTGGTGCCGTACATCGACGTGATGTTGGTGCTGCTGGTGATTTTCATGGTCACCGCACCGATGCTGACCCAGGGCGTGAAGATCGAACTGCCCAAGGTCGCCAGCCAAGCACTGGCCAACGATAGTCGCCAGCAAATCCTCACCCTGTCGGTCAAGGCCGAGGGCGGTTACTACTGGAACCTGGGCGGTGAGCTGGACACCCGCCACGCTACTGACAGCGCCGTGGATCTGGAGCAGATGCGCGTGAAGGTGGCGCAGGTCGTGGCCGAGCGCAGCGATACCCAGGTGTACATCCGTGCCGACGAGCATGCCGATTATGGCCGGGTCGTTGCAGCCATGGCCGCGTTGCAGCAGGGCGGCGTGAGCAATCTGGGACTGGTGACCGAGGCGCCGCAATGACGGCGATGATCATGCACAGGCCCTCCTTGAGCGTGCCTGCGCTGGGCCGTCGCTTCTGGAAAAACGGCCTGGCGGCGGGGCTCGCCGTGGCCCTGCACGCGGGTGTGGTGGCGTTGTTGGTGCTGGGTTGGAGCGTGGAAAAGCCAGCCGCCGAGGCACCCCGGGTGTTGCGCACGCAACTGGTGATGTTGCCAGCGCCGCCGGTGCCCGAAGCGCCCGCACCGGCCGCTGTCATTCCTGTAGCACCGCCATCGGCCGAGCCGACTTCGGCGCCGGTAGAAGCGCCGCGTCCCGTTCCCAGCCAACCTGTTGTCGATCCGCGTGTCCAGGCACAGAAACTGGAGCAGGCGGCCCTGGCCCGCAAACGGGTCGAGGAGCAAAAGCGCGAGCAACAGGCCCAACAGCAACGCGAACGCCAGGAAAGCGAACGACGCAGGCAAGACGCCGAGCAGCAGGCCGCCGAACAACAGCGTCAGGCCCGGCAGGCGCAAGCACTTGCCGAGCAACGCCAAGCCGAGCAGGCGCGCCAGGCCGTCGCCGACAGCCGCAGCTACCAACCGCTGAGCAAGCAAGCCCCGGACTATCCACAACGCGCCCTGGACAAGGGCCTGGAAGGCGATTGCACCGTGGAATACAGCGTGACGCCGGACGGGCGGATCGATAACCCCAAGGTGCTCGACGGTTGCCACCCATTGTTCATCCGACCGTCCTTGGCTGCCGCCCAGACGTTTCGTTATCAGCCGCGGATCATCGATGGCAAGGCGGTGACGGTGCCGGCGGTGCGCAATACCTTTCACTACCGGATCAAATAAACGCCGTATCTAGACATCGGCCAAGAACCCCATTGTGGCGAGGGAGCTTGCTCCCGCTGGAGCGCGCAGCGGTCCAAAAATCTTGCGCTCGCTTCGCAACCGAGCGGGAGCAAGCTCCCTCGCCACAGGGGATTGTTTGGTCCGGGGACATGGTTGTGTGGTCCTTACTTGCGGTAATGACTTGGCGCCACACCCACTTCGCGGCGGAATACCTGGGAGAAGTGACTGGCGCTGCCATAGCCAACCTCCAGGCCGATATCGATGACGCTGCGCTCGGTTTCCAGCAGCAGTTGCCGGGCCCGGGCCATTCTCAGTTGGATGAAGTATTGCGAAGGTGATCGCCCGGTGGCGCGTTTGAACAGGCGGCTGAAGTGGTATTCGCTCATACCGATGGCTTGGGCCAGGTCACCGAGGCTGAAGGGTTCGGCCAGGTGTTGTTCCATTAACTGGGTCACCCGCTTGAGCTTGAAAGCGGGCAGGGCGTTACGTCCGGACATGTCGTCGGCATTGGCATCCAGATAATGCCGCGCCAGGTGCACCGCTACGCACTGAGCCACGCCCTGGATCAGCAAGGCACTGGTTTCACCGCGCCGGGTCAATTCCGTCCGAATCTGTTCGAGCAAGGCCGAAAGTG
This sequence comes from Pseudomonas sp. NFACC51, assembly GCF_900103575.1. Taxonomy (NCBI): domain Bacteria; kingdom Pseudomonadati; phylum Pseudomonadota; class Gammaproteobacteria; order Pseudomonadales; family Pseudomonadaceae; genus Pseudomonas; species Pseudomonas sp. NFACC51. The sequence continues at coordinate 414,420 of NZ_FMXH01000002.1, forward strand.
CTTCATCCCGCCCGCCAGAGACTTCCCGCAGCTGGATCGCGCCGCTGCCGCCGGCTTCGGCAAGGGCGCGTTCCAGCAATGCCAACCCCAGGTACAGATGCATGACCACAAACGGCTCGCGACTGGTCACTTGCCAGCGCATCTCATAAGGAACCGGGGATGTGGTCAGGAAAAAATCTCCGCTGCCCACGGTATTCGCTTCCCACGCCTCGTCGGCAACGCGCTCCTCGACGATGGCTTCCCCGGACAGCACCCAGACGAGCAACGGTTCGGCCACTGCCGGCACGACGATGTGTGCTTCGCTGCGCTCACGGACGAAGATCTCGACCAGAATCTCCTTGGCCGATACGCCGTCGGACGTCGCCAGGCGCTCGCCGCGAATGTGTGCCTGCAGGCCGGTTGCCGATGTTCGTTCAGTGACTTCCATGCTTCGCATGCCTCGATGGAACGGCCGCCAGGTCAAGCCGGGCCGGCAGCAGGACGGTGCTGGCGCAACAGTTCGATCTGCTGGGGCGGGATCAACTCGCGCAACGCCTTATAGAGCGCGCGAGTTTCGAGCAGGTTCCAGATGCGCAACATGGTTTCCAGCGCGTCCAAGGGTTTGCTGATGAAATCCCGGGCGCCGAGGGCCAGGGCCCGCAGGCGCGTGTCTCGGGTCGCATCGGCAGTCAGCACCAGGATCGGCAGGTAATCATTGGCCGGAATGCGCCGGTTGAGTTGCTCCAGCACGGCAAAGCCGTCGAACGCCGGCATGTGCAGGTCGAGGATGACCAGGTCCGGCTCGAAGCTGTTGAACAGATCGAGCGTGCGCAAAGGTTCGGTGCTGCTCAGCACGTTGTGCAACCCTTCGCGGGCCAGCAGTTGTTCCATCAGGTCCAGGTTGGGGCGCTGATCGTCGACGATCAGGATGCGCAAGTCGCGATTCATGCGGGCTCCGGTAGATAGTGCTCGAGGTGGCCCAGGAAGGCCTGGATATGAATAGGTTTGGTCAGGATCGCCGTGGCGCCGGCGTCACGCAGGGCGCGGTGGGTCAGGTCGCTGGCATCGGCGGTGATCATCAGCACGGGCGTGGCGGCGGTGGCCGGGGACTGGCGCAGGCGGCGCAGGACTTCCAGGCCTTCGAGGTCAGGCAGGCTGACGTCCAGCAGGATCAGTTGCGGGCTGTGCTGGCGAGCGAGGTCCAGGCCCATCTGGCCTTGCATGCTCGACAACAACTGGATGCCCGGGCGGCGTTGCATCAGGGTTTCGATCAGGGCCAGGCTCGACAGGTTGTCTTCGATGCACAGGACTTTGCCGTGATAGTCCAGAGGCGAACGCGTCACCGCCAGGGCGGCGATGGGTGGCAAATGCGCGCCAACTACCTGGGTGCCGGGCAGTTGCAGGGTGAAACAGCAGCCGTGTCCGGGCTCGCTGTGGACCTGCAGGTTACCTTGCATCATTTCCAGCAGGCTCTTGCTCAACGACAACCCCAAGCCAGTGCCTTCGACCTGGGGATCGGCACCCAGGCGTTCGAAGGGCTTGAACAGTTGGTCCAGCTGTTCCGGGGCAATGCCATGCCCCGTGTCGTTGACGGCGATGCTTACCTGATGGGCCTGGACGCTGACTTCGATGCGCACCTCACCGCCGGGCCGGTTGTACTTGATGGCGTTGGACAGCAGGTTGAGCAGCACCTGCACCAGGCGCTGGCGGTCCGCGAGCACGCCGCTGTCGTCGGGCAGCGCTGGCAGCTCGGCCAAGTGGATCCCGGCGTCGGCGGCCATCGGTGAAACCAAGGTCAGGGCTTCGTGCAGCACCGTCGACAGGGCGATCGGCTCGATGTTCAGCGGCAGGCGCCCGGCCTCGATCCGGGCAATGTCCAGCACCTCGTTGATCAGCGCCAGCAAGTGCTGGCCGGCCCGCAGGATATGGCTGACCTGGGGGCGTTGGCCAGCCGTGGAGTCCATGTCCAGCAATTGAGCAAAACCGAGGATGGCGTTCAGTGGCGTACGCAGCTCATGGCTCATGCGCGAGAGAAACTCGCTCTTGGCCCGGCTGGCGCTTTCGGCTTCTTCGCGGGCGGTACGCAGGGCGATCTCGGCAGCGCGTCGGTCGGTGATGTCGCGGGTGATCTTGGAAAAACCGCGCAAGGCGCCGGTGCCATCGTATTGGGCGGTGATGACCACGCTGGCCCAGAAGCGGCTGCCGTCCTTGCGGCACCGCCAGCCTTCTTCCATGTAATGACCGTCGCGGGTGGCTTCGCGCAAGGCCATGTCCGGGTGCGCCGGGCATTCCTCGGCCAGGTAGAACAGGGAAAAATGGCGGCCGAGGATTTCCTGCTCGGTGTAGCCCTTGATCCGCTGCGCGCCGGCGTTCCAGGTGGTGACGTAGCCTTGGGCATCCAGGGCGAAGATCCCGTAGTCCTTCACGCCATCGATGATCAGCCGCAAGCGCTCCTCGTTGTCGCGCAGGGCCCGCTCGCGTTCGGCGAGCAACTGCCCGGCCTCCACCAGGCGCGTGCCGAGCTGGCCTATTTCGTCCTGCTCCGGCGGTTGCGGCAACAAGGGTTGGCCCAAGGCCAGGCGCTGGGCGTTGCCTTGCACCTGCTGGACGCGGGCGACAATGCCCTTGGACAGGAACAGCACCGCGACAATCGCCCCCAGCAGCCCGCACACCGCCGCCAGCAAGGTGGCGAACAACAGGCGCATGCGCGTGGACGAGGCGGCGGCGCTGCGGTCGGCGAGCAGGGCGTCCTCGCGGATGCGCATGGCGCTGATCTGCTCGCGCAGCACATCCAGCACCTGTTTGTTTTCGATCAGGATCGCGGTGATGGCCTCGGGGTCGTCGCGCTTGCCGTTGCGCAACGCGAGCAGACCGTCGAGTTTGTCGGCGATCAGCGGGGTGATGGTCTTGAGGTGTTCACGCATCCTGGCATCGCGAATGTTGTGGTCCAGGCGCTGCAACGCCGCGTGGATCAGCGGCGTGGCCTGTTCGTAGCTGGGCAGGAAATCTTCGCGCCGGGTCAGCAGATAACCTCGTACGCTGGCCGCTGCCTCGGCCAACAGGGTATGGACTGTCTGGATATCTCCCTGGACCAGCAGCACCCGGCGCACGTCCTCTTCGGCCCGCGCGGTCTGGCGTTCGGTGATATAGATCAGCACCAGCGACAGCAGCAGGACCACCAGGGGCAGGGAAATCACCACCAGGGCCTTGCCTCGCAAGGGCAGGTCGGCCCAGCGGCGGGCGGCGAGAAACCTCATGGCCATTGCCCGGAGGGTTGCGCCACCAGGCCCAGGGCAACGCCGCGCACGGCGGCCTGGGTCCGGTCGGCGGCGCCCAGTTTGCCGATGACTCGCTCTACGTGGGCCTTGGCCGTGCCGGGCGCGATGCCCAGCTTTTCGCCGATTTCACGGTTGCTGAAACCGCCGGCCACCAGACCCAGGACCTGGCGCTCTCGGGCGGTCAGGGCCTGGACTTGAGTGGCGCCATTGGCACCGCGCTCGGCCATGCGGCGCAGCAGGCGCGCGCTGACCGAACTGTTCAACGCCTCTTCGCCCTGGGCGACCCGTTTGAGGGCGTCGAGCACTTCATCGCGGCTGGCGTCCTTGAGCAGATAGCCGACCGCGCCCGCACCGATGGCGGCTTCGAGGTGGTCTGGGCTGTCATCCATGGTGAAGATCACGACTTTGATTCCGGGCTGGCGCTGTTGCAGGATCCGCGCCGCGCCCAGGCCGTTGAGGACGGGCATGCGGATGTCGAGAATCGCGATGTCCGGCTGTAGCCGCTCGCACAGGTCGAGGGCTTCCTGGCCGTCGCGGGCCTGGCCGACGACCTCGAATCCCGGGTTGCCGGCGAGCATGCTGATAAACCCGGTGCGGGTGACTTCGTGGTCATCGGCCAGCAGCAGGCGCAAGGGTAGGTTCATGGGTGTCCTCCGTGCGCCGGTAGCGGCACGCTGGCCAGCAGTCGGGTGCCGCCGCCGGGCTGGCTGCAACAGCTCAAGTGGCCGTCCAGCAAGTGCGCGCGTTCCTGCATGGCGGCCAGTCCCAGATGGCAACTGCCATTGGTTTCGATGGGTTGCTCCAGGGCAAAGCCACGGCCGTCGTCCTCCACGCGCAGGCAAGCGTGGCCGTCTTCTACCGCCAATCCCAAACACACGTGGCTGGCCTGGGCGTGCTTGAGGATGTTGTTGATGCCTTCCTGGGCAATGCGAAACAAGGCGATCTCCGTGTGGCCCGGCAGGCGCGCGGTGCTGTGTTCGACCCAGGTCACCGTCAGGTCCGCGTCACGCAGGCGGTCGGCTTCCTTGTCGACGGCTTTGTACAGGCCGAAATCATCCAGCACGTGGGGGCGCAGGCCACCGATCAGTTGCCGGCCCTCGCCAACGCAGCCTTGGGCCAGGTCGAGGATGCTTTGCAGCTCGTTGGCCAGTGCAGGCGGTAGCGACGGGCAGCGACCGGCGAAGCCCTGCAAGCGCTGATGCAAACCGGCGAGGTTCTGCGCCAGGCCGTCGTGCAGGTCGTAGGCCACGCGCTTGCGTTCGTCTTCCTGGGCGCTGAACAGGCGGTGGACCAACTCGGACATGGTCCGCTCGCGGGCCTGGAGTGCTTCGAGCAGACGGCTGTTCTCCAAGTGCGCCGCCAACAGCGTTGCCAGCAATTGCAGCGATTCGATGTCTTCGTTGTCCGGCGCGCCGAGGGCCACGCTGTTACCCAGCAACAACGCCCCGAACGCTATACCGTCGGAGGCCCGCAACGGCACCCGCAAGACCTGGGGCAGGGCGCTGCCGGGCGACTCCAGCCATTGTGGGCCGGGCGTTTGTGGCCGGGCCAGGTTGGCGAGCAGCTCGAGTCGCTCCGCGCTGCCGTGGCTGGCGAGGGTGCGCAACGGGTGGTCCGGTGCCCACTCCAGCAGCAGGCCATGGTCCATGGCCATGAACGCGCACGCCCGTTGCAGTGCACGCTGGCGCATGGCCGACAGGGGCAGTTGCGTCAGTTCATGGCCGGTGCCCAGCAGCAGGCCCAGGCGTGCGGCGCGGCTTTGCGACTGGCGATATTGGCTGCGGATGGCCAGGGCGCTGCCGGGGTCATGGGGTGGGCTTTGCATGGGGAACTCCAGCGTGGAAGAGGACCGGTCCGGTTCGCGGTGGCGTCATTAGAACGTGTCACCGGCACCGGGCCTATCTGCCGAACGGCATAGGCGATTGGCACCGGTTGGCCGATGGCGAAGGCAGGGAAGGCCGGCAAAGTGGAGCCATTGAAACCCAAAGGAACGCTTTGATGAAAATGAAAACCTGCGCCATTGCTGCTTTATTCCTGCTGGCCGCACCGCTTGTCCAGGCGCTTGAGGCTACGCCTTATGTGTATCGCACGGTGGCCGAGCAGCCCAAGAATGTGAATGACCGCGAGATCGCGGCACTGTTCGACCGCTGGAACGCCGCGCTGCAAACCGGTAGCGCCACAGCCGTGACCGGCCTCTACGCCCCGGATGCGATTTTGCAACCGACTGTTTCCAACAAGGTGCGCAACACACCGGCGCAGATCCAGGATTACTTCGAGCATTTCCTGGCCGGCAAACCGGTCGGGCAAATCAACTACCGGGAGATCCGCCATCTGGGCCCCGATGCGGCGATGGACAGTGGTGTCTATACCTTCACGCTCACCCAGGCCGACGGTTCCAAGCGCGAGATCCAGGCGCGCTACACCTTCCTCTATGAGCGCCTCGATGGCCAGTGGAAGATCATCAACCATCACTCATCGGCCATGCCCGAGGTGGCGAAGACCTTGCACGCCAGTCACTGATCGCACTGCTCGCCCCCACAGGTTTCCAAATCTGCCCTGTGGCGAGGGAGCTTGCTCCCGCTGGGCTGCGTAGCCCCCCCCAATCAATCCCATCCCCTGTTTAGACACACTTTGTATAAAGAGCTTGGATTAACGCGCGAACATTAATTAGAATCAGTCTCATTTAAGACTTTGCGCAGGCTTCTGGACATGTGTGATGCAGTTACGCCGACGGAGCATTCCCTCCATGCGTTGTACCGTGACCACGGTAGTTGGCTGGAAGGCTGGCTGCGACGGCGCATGGGCAATGCCTGGGATGCGGCGGACCTGCGCCAGGATACCTTCCTGCGGGTGCTTTCCAGTTCCCAGACATTGGCTGACCTGCAAGAACCCCGGGCTTATCTGCTGACCGTTGGCAAACGTCTGCTGAGCAATTTCTACACCCGGCGCAGTCTGGAACAGGCGTATCTCGACGCCCTGGCGAGCCTGCCCGAAGCCTGCGCACCGTCGCCAGAGCAACGCTGGCTGCTGCTGGAAACCCTGCAAGCCCTGGACGAACTGCTCGATGGCCTGCCGCCCCTGGTGCGGCGGGCTTTTCTCTGGAGCCAACTTGAAGGCCTGGGTTATCGCGAGATCGCCGAACGCCTGCACGTGTCCGAACGCACCGTGAAACGCTACATGGCCCAGGCCTATGAGCATTGCCTGTTGGTGGACTTCTGATGCGCTCGGCCCCTTCACCCGAAGCCCGCGAAGCGGCGCGGGCGGCGGCTCGCTGGTTGACCCTGATGGAGTTCGACGCAGATGCATTCGACTCGGCGGCCCTGCAACGCTGGCGCGACAGCAGCGCTCATCATGAGGCGGCCTGGCAGAAGGCCCAGCGATTGCGCCAGCGCTTTGCCGGGGTGCCCGCGTCCCTGGGCATGGCAACGCTGGACCGCCCAGTGCTGGCTCGGCGCGAGGCGCTCAAACGCGCATTGGGCGTCGCGGCATTGGTCCCGACCGCTTGGTTGCTGGGGCGAGAGCTGCCATTGGAGGCCTGGCGCGCTGATTTGCACACCGCCACGGGCGAGCAACGGCGCTGGTCGCTGGTCGATGGCAGTGCGCTGCAACTGAACACCGACAGCGCCGTTGACCTGGACCTCAAGACGCATCGCCTGGTGCTGTTGCGCGGCGAAATCGCCCTCACGCTCGCCGGGCGCACGCCGCTGTCCGTTCAATCACCCTACGGGCTCATCACCGTCGGTCGTGGCGAAATCTGTGTGCACCTGGGCGAACGCGATTGCCGGGTGTCGGTGGTCAGCGGCTCGGCACAACTGCAACCCTTGCGCGGGCCATTGCTGAGCCTGGAAGCAGGCCAGCAGGTCAACATCCAGGACTCGGGCGCGGGGCCAGTGAAGGCGTTCGACGTGGCACAGCTGGGTTGGCGTGACGGCGTATTGGTTGCGCAGGACCAGCCACTGGGGCATTTCCTGCGGGAACTGAGCCGCTATCGCCCCGGGGTGTTGCGTTGGGACGAAACCCTGGAGCCCCTGCGAATCACAGGCAGCTTCCGCCTGGACAATACCGACCGAATCCTCACGCTGCTTGCGGCCAGCCTACCGCTGGACGTGCACATGCGCACACGCTACTGGGTCACGTTGACACTTCGCAAAAATATGGCCTGAGGCCTGTCCCCTTTTTTTGTCTCGCTTGTCATTCAAGGCAACTGAACAAAAATGAGAGCGCTTTCCAATGTCCGCAGTTGCACCTTTGCTTTTGCGCCCGGCCTTTGCCGGCTGGCGTCCGCTGTTGAACCTGAGCCTCATGCTGAGTTTGAGCGCCAGTCCATTCTTTATCTCATCGAGCCTGGCCGAAGATGCCGACCGGCGCAGCTACCAGGTGCCGGCTGGCAGCCTCGGCGTGGCGTTGACCCGGTTTGCCGGGCTGGCGGGCGTCAACCTGTCGGTGGACCCGGCCCTGGTGAGTGGTCGCAACAGCGCCGGCCTTTCGGGTGAGTTCGGGGTTGAGGAGGGGTTTGCCCGGCTGTTGTCGGGCTCGGGCCTGCAATTGCAAGCGGTGGGTGAGCAGGCCTATATCCTGACGCCGGCACCGGAACGCGGCAGCCTGCAACTGGCACCCACCTCGATTCTCGGCGCCACGGCGTCGACGGACAGCCCGGCGTATGCCGGTGGCCAGGTTGCTCGTCGCGGTTCGCAAGGCTTGCTGGGCTCGCGGGACTTCATGGAAACGCCGTTCAGCATGACCACCTATACCAGCGCGGTGGTCAAGAACCAGCAGGCGCGTACCTTGGGCGACCTGATCGCCAGCGACCCCTCTGTCCGCGCCACCAACCCGGCGGGCGGGCGCTACGAGCAGTTCACCATTCGTGGTTTCAGCCTGTTCAACAGTGATGTGGCGTACAACGGTCTCTACGGCATCTTGCCGACCTACACCATCGACATGGAGATGGCCGAACGCGTCGATATCCTCAAGGGCCCGAGCCAGCTTATCAACGGTATCTCGCCGCGGGGCAGCGTGGGGGGCGGGATCAATGTGGTGCCCAAGCGTGCCACCGACAAGCCCATCACCTCGTTCACCGGCAGCTATGCCTCCAACAACCAGCTTGGCGGTGCCGTGGATGTCGGTCGGCGTTTTGGTGAGGATGACAAGTTCGGTATCCGTTTCAATGGCGTGAAGCAGGCGGGCGATACCGAATGGGATCACCAGAGCGTGGACCGCGAGATGGCGGTGCTGGGCCTGGATTTTCGCGGTGAGCGCCTGCGACTGTCGACGGACATCGGCCACACCGAGCGTAACACCGACGCGCCCCAGGAGCGCGTGCAGGTGGGTGCCAATGCACAGGTTCCTCACGCCAGTGACGTACGTGACAACTACGCCCAGTCCTGGAGCAAGGCACGCACCAAGGACACCTTCGGCGCCGTGAACGCTGAATTCGACGTCAACGATTCCGTCATGCTGTATGGCGGTGTCGGCGCGCGCAAAAGCGAGCATGACTTCCTCAGGCACAACGTTTCGGTCATCAACGACGCCGGTGACTTCACGGTCCAGCCCCGAGATTTTACCCGCGACGAAAATGTCCGCACGGCCACGGCCGGGGTGCGCAACTGGTTCCATACCGGTCCGGTGAGCCATGAGGTCAACCTGGCGGCCAGTTATTTCTACATGGACTTCGAAAATGGCGGCGCCCGCTACGCCAACGGTCGCAGCAACCTGTATGACCCGGTACAGACCCCGACGCCGAGCAACCCGACCCGACAGGACGACAAGGTCTATACCGAGAACCGCTTCAGTGGCGTGGCCTTGTCCGACACCCTGGGGCTGTTCGATGATCGCTTGCTGCTGACCCTCGGCGCCCGCTGGCAGCGGGTGAAGGTTGACGACTGGACGAATAACGTCAAGGGCGACACCGCCTACGACGAAGAAAAGGTTTCGCCGTCGGGCGGCATCTTGTTCAAGGCGACCGACAAGCTGTCGTTGTATGCCAACTACATGGAAGGCCTGAGCCAGGGCAAGATCGCGCCGTCGACATCGGTGAACGAGGACGAGATTTTCCCGCCATTCATCAGCCGTCAGGTCGAGGTGGGCGCCAAGTATGATGCCGGTCCGTTCGCCGTCACCGCCGCCCTGTTCCGGATCAAGCAGCCGGCCTATGCGACCGACGCGACGACGCGTGTCTTCGGCCCGAACGGCAAGCGAGAAAACACCGGCGTGGAGTTGAGTGTGTTTGGCGAACCGCTGAAGGGAACCCGTTTGCTCGGCGGCGTGATGTACATCGACAGCGAACTGACCCAGACCACCAACGGCACTTTCGACGGCAACCGCGCACCGGCCACGCCGAAGTACAACGTCAACCTCGGCGCCGAGTGGGACGTGCCGACGCTACAGGGCCTGACCTTGACCAGCCGTGGCATCTATTCCAGCTCGCAGTACCTGGACCAGTCCAACACCAAGGAAATCGATTCCTGGGAACGTTTCGATGTGGGCGCCCGCTATGCATTCAAGGTCGACGAAAAACACATCACCCTGCGGGCCAACATCGAAAACGTGGCAGACAAGCGTTACTGGAGTTCGGCCGGCGCGTCGGATGACAGTGAGCCTGGCTTGACGCTGTCGACCCCGCGCACCTACCTGCTTTCCGCGACGGTGGATTTCTAGGCCGAAGTGCCGCTCCAGGGAAGGAGCCGCCTGGGTTCAGATGTCGCGAAACAGATCGTGGGCATCCAGCAGCCGCCAGGCGATCTCGGGGCGTTTTTCCAGCCCGCGGCGAATGGCGGCGGGGATTGACTGGCGAATTTTCCGGCACAGCCCGGGCTGCTCCTGGAATTCGATGGCGATGCCGCGCATGGTCCGCACTTCGTTATAGCCGGGCTCGACGCTCAAGCGGATCCCCAGGTTCTCGTACAGGCGTTGCTGCAGGCGCTGGAGTTCGTCGAGGCTCTGGATGTTCTCCAAACGTTCAAGCAGGCGTTTTTCTTCCTGGCGATTCAGGCAAAGGATGCGCAGGTCGCTGCCAGGCGCTTGCAGCAAGGCATCACGGCCACAATCGCAGACGCCGGGCGGGCAGGGGGGACGGATCGGAATCGACGCGGTCATGGGCTCCACAAAAATCTGCTGCACAACGAAACAGCGAGCTTATCGCCGGCCCAGGCAATGTGATGCCTGGCGGCATGTGGGTCAAGCCTGTTGGAGGGGCCGCTTGTCTGGCGCTGCTGTGGGAGCTTGCTCGTGATAGCGGTGAGTCAGCCTGCACCTTTGTCGGATTTGCCACCGCCATCGCGAGCAAGCTCCCACAAGAGCTGATGGGTGTACGACCGCGAGAGCCAGGCCGGCTGTAAGGCCGCCTCGCGAGCAAGCTTTGCTCCCACAGACCTGATGGGTGTACGACCGGGGGAGCCAGGTCGGCTATAAGGCCGCCTCGGCGTGGACGTTGATCTCGGGCGCCCCGTTAACCACGCTGGCCGAACGCAGGCATTGTGCAGTGGGCATCCCGGCATGGATGCCGGGATAGCCGCGCTGGGCCATGGATGGCCCTTCGCGGCGGCCCACGGAGCAATGCCGGAGTGAGGGCATGCCGAGCCCTAGCGAGGCACCGAGTGGTGGGGCAAAGCGCTTTTGGTTACTTTTGGCGCTCTTCTTCCAAAAGTGACCCGCCGTCAGGGCGGAACCGCCAGCAGCCTTTACCGCAGAAATGGATATGTACTCAGTCCAGTCAAGAGCGTTACAACCCCAACTCAGACAACCCCGGATGATCGTCCGGCCGGCGGCCCAGCGGCCAGCGGAACTTGCGCTCGCTTTCCTTGATCGGCATGTCGTTGATGCAGGCATAACGGTTGTACATCAGGCCTTGTTCGTCGAACTCCCAGTTTTCGTTGCCGTAGGAGCGGAACCAGTTGCCCGAATCGTCGTGCCATTCGTAGGCATAGCGCACGGCGATGCGGTTATCGGTGAAGGCCCAGAGCTCCTTGATCAGCCGATAATCCAGTTCCTTGGCCCATTTGCGGGTCAGGAACGCCTTGGCTTCCTCGCGGTTATGGGCGAATTCGGCGCGGTTACGCCATTGAGTATCCAGCGTGTAGGCCAGGGATACTTTTTGTGGGTCACGAGAGTTCCAGCCGTCTTCGGCCAGGCGAACTTTCTCGATCGCCGATTCACGAGTGAACGGCGGCAACGGCGGGCGAACTTCGGAAGAGGCAGACATGGCGGATCTCCAGTGAATTGACGAATTGCACAAGGGTTCAACGGGTCAGGCGTGTAACAGTTTTTTCAGCAAGTCCTGGGCGTCGTCAGCCGCGCTGTGGTCGCCCATGACCAGCGCCACGGTAATGGCGCCGTCAATCAGAATCAGGAGTTGGCGGGCCAATGCGTCCGGGTTCTGGATACCTTGTTCGACGCACAGCCGGGTGACGTAATCGAGCAACTTCTGTTTGTGCATCTTCGCCACTTGGCGGACCGGATCCTGTGGATCGCCTGTCTCGCCACTGGTGTTGATGAATGCACAGCCGCGGAAACCTTCGCTGTCGAACCAGCCCTTGAGTACGGTGAACAGGTTGAGCAGCCGCGCCGTCGGTGTCGGCGCCTTGTCCACTTCGCTGCTGAACCAGTGCATCCAGCGCTCATCCCGCCGCCTGAGGGCGGCCACGATCAGGTCGTCCTTGTTGGCGAAGTAGCGATAGACACTTTTCCTGGAGACGCCGGCGGTTTTCACCAGAAGGTCCATGCCGGTGGCGGCGATGCCACTTTTATAGATCAACTTTTCGGCGACATCGAGGATGATGTCTCGTGTTTCATTACCAGTAATTTCGTTCATGAAACAAAAGTAGAATGATCGTTCTCCTTGGTCAAGTCTTTTTTTCTTGAGGACAGGAAGACCCAAACCCATCCATGGTGTAAGCTCATCCGTTCTTCGGAATCGACCTTTTGCGAGCCCTATGCCGTCGCTTTTCAAACGCTCCCTGCTGCCCAAGCTGCGCAGCTTTGCACTGACCGCCGACGCGGTGACCATCCTCGATGGCGCTGCCCAATTCCGCCGTTGCCTGCTGGAGAAAATCGCCCAGGCCACCCAGCGCATCTACATCGTCGCGCTGTACCTGCAACAGGACGAGGCCGGCCAGGAAATCCTCGATGCCCTGCATGCCGCCAAGGCCGCGCATCCGGAACTGGATGTGGTCGTGGTGGTGGACTGGCTGCGGGCCCAGCGCGGGCTGATCGGCGCCAAGAAGCAGCCGGGCAACTCGGCGTGGTATCAGGAACAGACTCGCACCCATGCCAGCGAAGTGCCGATCTACGGCGTGCCGGTACAGACCCGCGAGCTGTTCGGCGTGCTGCACCTGAAAGGCTTCGTGATTGACGACTGTGTGCTCTACAGCGGCGCCAGCCTGAATAACGTCTACCTGCACAAGTTCGACAAATACCGCTACGACCGCTATCACCTGCTGCAGAACACGGCACTGGCCGATTCGATGCATCACCTGGTGCAGCACGGCCTGATCACCTCCAGGGCCGTGCACCGCCTGGACCTGCCGAACCTGCCCAGCACCCGCAGTTTGCGCAAGGACATCGGCGACCTGCGCAGTCGCCTCAAGTACGCGACCTATGACACCAGCGTTGGCAGCCTCGATAAGAGCGGCCTGTCGGTAAGCCCGTTGCTGGGGGTGGGCAAGAACAATCCGCTGAGCCGGGTGATCGGTGAGCTGATCGCCAGCAGTCGGCAGCAACTGACCATTTGCACACCCTATTTCAACCTGCCCCTGGCGGTGACCCGGGAGCTCAATCGCGCCCTGGCCCGTGGGGTCAAGATCGACATCATCGTCGGCGACAAGACCGCCAACGACTTCTACATCCCGCCAAGCGAGCCGTTCAAGATCATCGCGGCGCTGCCATACCTCTACGAAATCAGCTTGCGGCGCTTCGCCAAGCGCCATCAGCGCGCTATCGACAGCGGCCGATTGAACCTGCACCTATGGCGTGATGGGGACAACACCTATCACCTCAAGGGCATGTGGATCGACGAGCGCTACACCTTGCTGACCGGCAACAACCTCAACCCGCGGGCCTTTCGCCTGGACCTGGAAAACGCGCTGTTGCTGGACGACCCCAAGGGCGAGTTGCTGGCGCCGCGCCAGGCCGAGCTTGAACAGATCTACCGCCACACTCACCGGATCGAGCGTTACCTGGACCTGGAAACCCTGCCGGATTACCCCGACGCCGTGGCCAGGTTCCTGAAACGGGTCAGCCGGGTGCGGATAGAACGGCTGCTTTACCGGATCCTGTGAACACCGGCGCCATGTCGAAAAAAGACACCATCTCCATTCAGTTGGTGCGTGAGGCGCTGCTGCAAAGCTGCGCTCCCGGAGCGGCTACCGATGAGGTATTGAGCAAGGTGGGCATCGATCCCGCATTGCTCGACGACGCCCAGGCGCGGGTCCCGGCCCATGCCTATGCGCGGCTCTGGCGTTTGCTCGCCCGGCGCCTGGATGATGAGTTTTTTGGCATGGACCCGCGCAAGCTCAAGTCCGGCAGCCTGGCGTTTCTCTGCCAGTGCGCCATGGCCCAGTCGACGCTGGCGAGCGGCTTGACGGCGGGGCTGGGTTTTCTGTCGCTGATGCTCGAACACCTGCCGGCCCAGTGGGTGCGCCAGCAAAGCCTGGCGGAGATCGTGCTGCTGGAAGACGATCAGGAACCGCGCCGGGCCTTTACCTACTTCACCTACTGGATGATCGTCCATGGGGTGGCCTGCTGGTTGGCTGGGCGGCGCATTCCCATTCTTTCCATCGAGCTGCGTTGCCCGGCGCCGGATTTCTGCGACGACTACCGGGTGATGTTTTCCCAGAACCTGCGTTTTGACCGGCCTCGCACCCGGATGATTTTCGCCGCCGAATGCCTCGACCTGCCGATCAGACGCAACGCTGATGAGCTCAAGCGCTTCCTGGCCCAGGCCCCGGCCAACATCCTGGTCAAATACCGCGACCCGCAAAGCCTGGCCAGCCGTATCCGGCACGACCTGCGGCAGTTGCCTGCCGAACAGTGGCCGGAAACCGAGGCCCTGGCCCAGCAGCTGTGCGTGTCCGCCTCCACCCTGCGTCGACGCCTGGCGGAGGAGGGCCAGACTTACCAAGGCCTCAAGGACAGCGTGCGCAAGGACCTGGCGATCACCTGGCTGGCCGAGCCTTCCATCAGTTTCGTCGAAATCGCCTCGCGCCTGGGTTTTGCCGATGCCAGCTCCTTCTACAAGGCGTTTCGCAAATGGTCCGGGTCCAACCCGGGGCATTATCGCAGCCTGATTCTCAACGACCCAGATTGACCCATCGGGTGGCCTCCAATCTTGTGCCTACCCAAGCTCCCACAGGGTTTTTCTCTACGCTCGTAAAACCGTCATTTTCTTCTGATACAAGCCTGTGCAAGCCCCGGAAAAGCCGGACCATCCATCAGGGTAATGTATGCAAATGACCGTTTTGGGCCGCGTATGAGAGTACTGGTCACCGGCGTCGCAGGGTTCATCGGATTTCATACCGCCAAGCGGCTGTGCAGCGATGGTCATCAGGTCATTGGCATCGACAACCTCAACAGTTACTACAGCGTCGAGCTGAAACAGGCACGACTGGCTCAGTTGGCCGAATATCGCGATTTCCGCTTTCAGCTGCTGGATGTGGCAGACAAACAGGCACTGTTGGAGTTGTTTGCCGAACACGCCTTCGACCAAGTCGTCCACCTCGCGGCCCAAGCCGGCGTGCGCTATTCCATCGACAATCCGGACGTTTATGCGCAAAGCAACCTGGTAGGTTTCCTCGACATATTGGAAGCCTGCCGTGCCCATCGGCCGGCGCACCTGATTTTCGCCTCGAGCAGTTCGGTGTATGGCTTGAACGACCGCCTGCCGTACGCCACGACCGACCCTGTCGATCAGCCGGTGTCTTTCTATGCCGCGACCAAGCGCGCCAATGAGCTGATGGCTCACGCCTACTCGCATCTCTATGGCATTCCCACCACCGGCCTGCGTTTTTTTACCGTGTATGGGCCTTGGGGACGGCCCGACATGGCGCCCTTCAAATTCACCGATGCCATCCTCAACGGTCGCGCCATCGACGTTTACAACGACGGCGCGATGTCTCGCGATTTCACCTATATCGACGACATCGTCGAGGGCCTCGTGCGCCTGATTCCGCTGCCGCCGACCGATGAGACCGGCGTGCGCAACAAGGTCTACAACATCGGCTTCGGCTCACCGGTGAGGCTTTTGCAGTTTATCGAGTGCATTGAAGAAGCGCTGGGCATCCGCGCGATAAAGAATTTCTTGCCACTGCAATCGGGCGACGTGGTCGACACGTGGGCGGACACTCGTGAACTGGAGGCGCGGGTGGGGTTTCGCCCACAGGTCGCGGTGCCCGTCGGTGTGCAGTCGTTTGTCGATTGGTACCGCGACTATTACGCCGTCTAACCACTCATTTCCCAGCTTTTTTCTGGAGCATCATGCACGAACCCCCTTATGTATCGGTCCTGATTCCAGCCAAAAACGAGGCAGGTAATCTCATTCCACTTCTTGAAGAAGTGCGCGCGGCGTTGGCCAATGAGAACTTTGAGGTCATCGTGGTGGACGATGGGAGCACCGACGCCACCGCCGCTGAGTTAAGCACCTTGCAAGGTAGCGGCTACCAGCAATTGCGGGTGCTCAGCCACACCCGTTCCCTCGGGCAGAGCACCTCGATCTACCACGCCGCTGAAGTGGCACGCGGGCATTGGTTGGCAACCCTGGACGGCGACGGTCAGAACGACCCGGCCGATCTGCCGAAAATGCTCGACCTGGTGCGCGGCTCCGAAGGCACCCCTGCGGGCGTCAAGCTGGTGGCAGGGCATCGCGTCAATCGCCGGGACACGGCGAGCAAGCGCTGGGCCTCGCGATTTGCCAACAAATTGCGCGCCAGCCTGCTCAAGGACCAGACGCCCGATACCGGTTGCGGCATCAAGTTGATCGAGCGCGAGGCGTTTCTGCGCCTGCCGTATTTCGATCACATGCACCGTTTCATTCCGGCGCTGATCCGCCGTCACAACGGCCGGATGCTGGTTCATCCGGTCAATCACCGTGAGCGCGGGGCCGGGGTGTCCAATTACGGCAACCTGGACCGGGCGCTGGTGGGCATTGTCGATCTGTTCGGGGTGTGGTGGCTGATCAAACGCACCCGCCTGGACGTCAACGCACAAGAAACCGAGGTTTGAAATGGGCAGAGAATCGTTGTGGTTGGCCGTTGGCTTCGGTGGTCAATTGGCATTCACCGGGCGTTTTGCCCTGCAATGGCTGTACAGCGAATACAAGAAGCGCAGCATGATTCCCGTTGGCTTCTGGTACCTGAGCATCATCGGGAGTGCGCTGTTGCTGGCCTATGCCATCTACCGCGAAGACCCGGTGTTCATTGTCGGCCAGTCCTTCGGCTTTATCGTTTACCTGCGCAATTTGCAGTTGATCGCCAAGCATCATGAGCAGGAAAACCCCGAACTGGCCAAAAAGGGCTGAGACGGTGCGGATACGACTATCTTCCTCGCGGCTCGAGCTCCTGGCGTTTGTGGTATTGGCCTTGATCATGGTGGGCGCTGGCCTTGGCTGGCGCCAACCGATGAACGTCGATGAGGAGCGCTTCCTTGGCGTTGCCCTGGAGATGCTGCAGAACGGTTCTTGGTTCATTCCCCATCGCGCCGGTGAAATCTACGCCGACAAACCGCCGCTGTTCATGTGGACGGTGGCGCTGTTCGTGCAACTGACCCACCTGCCCAAAGTTGCCCTGTACTTGCCCGCGCTGCTGGCAGGCGCCGTTACCACCGCGTGCCTGTATGACCTGGGCCGACGCTTGTGGGGGCGGCGCGTAGGGGTGATCGCGGCGCTCTTGTTTCTCGCGACCTACCAGACCTACAGCATCCTGCGCACCGGGCAGATCGATGGTTTCCTTGCGCTCTGGACCATCCTGGGGATCTATGGCTTGTGCCGGCACATGCTGCTCGGCCCGGCCTGGCGTTGGTACTACGTGGCGTGTGCGTCGATGGGGTTGGGGATCATCAGCAAAGGCGTGGGTTTTCTGCCGGTGCTACTGCTGATTCCCTACGCCTATGCGCTGCGCAAAGGTTGGAAGGGGGTGGTGGCCATGCCTGGTCAGGGGGGACGCTGGTGGCTGGGGCTGCTCGTAGCATTGGTCGCCATCGCGTTATGGCTGGGGCCTTTGCTGG
Organism: Pseudomonas sp. NFACC51; assembly: GCF_900103575.1. Lineage (NCBI taxonomy): Bacteria > Pseudomonadati > Pseudomonadota > Gammaproteobacteria > Pseudomonadales > Pseudomonadaceae > Pseudomonas > Pseudomonas sp. NFACC51. The sequence goes on from NZ_FMXH01000002.1 coordinate 431,885, forward strand.
TGATTGTCTCGCAGGGCAGTGCCGACAGCCTGGCATATGCCCAGGAAATCCTGTTCAAGCAGACTGCCGGGCGTTATGCCAACGCATGGGAGCATCGCGAACCATTCTGGTATTTTTTCGTCCAGGTGATTCCGAAGTACTGGCTGCCGATTGTGTTCATGCTCCCCTGGCTGGTGCCGGCCTGGCGTAAACAACTGCTCAAGCACGACGGTCGGGTGTTGGTGCTGCTCGGTTGGGTACTGCTGGTGTTGGTGTTCTTTAGCCTGAGCAGCGGCAAGCGCAAGCTGTATATCTTTCCCGCGTTACCCGCGTTGATTCTGGTGGTGGCGCCGCTTGTGCCATGGATGCTGCGCTGCTGGTTTGGCGCGCGACCGAGGGGCAGGAGGGTTTTCAACGTATTGGCTGCGCTGTGGTTGTGTGCCTGGCTTGTACGCGGCTTCGTCGAGCCCCACAAGGAAGGCATCAACCCCCACCAGACCTTGATGCGCGATGTCGCGGGGATGACTTCAAATGCCGAGTTGGTACTCGTGGGTTGGCGTGAGGGCCATTGGCTGTTCGCCCGGCAACCCATCGTGCATTTCGGCTTTTATAACGGCAACGCCCTGGAACAATCCGCCACCTGGCTGCGCAGCCACCCCCGGGCCTTCGCCCTGGTCCCCGCCCGGGACCTGGCTCGCTGTTACGACCCGCAAAAGGCTCGCCGGGCCGGCGATACCTCTAGGGCCGAGTGGTTCCTGGTGGGGGCTGATGCGGATAACCAGCGCTGCCAGTCCCCGGCGCCGGAAAAGGTTTACTCATTCACATGGACGCATCCTTTGTAGTGGCTGAAAACTGCCCTGTGGCGAGGGAGCTTGCTCCCGCTGGGGCGCGGAGCGGCCCCAGAACCGGACAACCGGGTGTGTCAGGCTGATTGAGTTGGCTGCTTTGGGGCGGCTGCGCAGCCCAGCGGGAGCAAGATCCCTCGCCACAGGGGGGCTCGACAGGCAACACAAACCAGTCAAGCAACTTTCGATCGTTCCCACGCTCCTGGGTGGGAATGTCGCCAGGGACGCCGGAAAAGGTTTACTCATTCACATGGACGCATCCTTTGTAGTGGCTGAAAACTGCCCTGTGGCGAGGGATCTTGCTCCCGCTGGGGCGCGGAGCGGCCCCAAAACCGGACAACCGGGTGTGTCAGGCTGATTGAGTTGACTGCTTTGGGGCGGCTGCGCAGCCCAGCGGGAGCAAGCTCCCTCGCCACAGGGGGGCTCGACAGGCAACACAAACCAGTCAAGCAACTTTCGATCGTTCCCACGCTCCTGGGTGGGAATGTCGCCAGGGACGCCGGAAAAGGTTTACTCATTCACATGGACGCATCCTTTGTAGTGGCTGAAAACGGCCCTGTGGCGAGGGAGCTTGCTCCCGCTGGGACGCGAAGCGGCCCCAGAACCGGACAACCGGGTGTGTCAGGCTAATTGAGTTGACTGCTTTGGGGCTGCTGCGCAGCCCAGCGGGAGCAAGCTCCCTCGCCACAGGGGGGGCGACAGGCAACACACCCCTGAACCATGGCCAAACCAGTCAAGCAACTTGAAAGCTTTGACCATTGCCGCCACAGCCCTTCGGCGCGAGTATTTGCCTGCTATCCACGGTTCCCCCAACCAATAAAAAACACAGAGGGATGCTGGTCATGCGCGATTATTCGTCCGCCACTTCGCAATTCGATTACCTGCAAACCGTCAACGCCGCGCTGCACGGCTCGCTCGAGGCGCTCAATGCCTGTGTCGAGTGTTGCGACCGGCATGCGTTGCCGGGGCGCATCGCCTTGTTCTGGGAGGGCCGTGACGGCAGCGATGCGACTTGGACTTACCGTGACCTGCAGGACAACGCCGCGCGGTTCGCCAATTTCCTCCGCGCCCAAGGCGTCGGCAAGGGCGACAAAGTGGCCGGCCTGCTGCCGCGCACCGCGGAACTCTTGATCGTTGTACTCGCCACCTGGCGTATCGGAGCGGTGTATCAACCGCTGTTCACCGCATTCGGGCCCAAGGCCATCGAGCACCGCGTCGGCAGCTCGGGCGCACGGATCGTCGTGACCGACGCCGTCAACCGTCCCAAGCTCAATGAAATCGCCGGTTGCCCCACCATCGTCACGGTCGGTAGTGAAAAGGGCCAGGGCATCGTGCGCGGCGACTACAGTTTCTGGGCCGAAGTGGCGAACCACTCCAGCCAGTGCGAACCGCTGATGCTCACCGGCGAAGACCCGTTCCTGCTGATGTTCACCTCCGGCACCACAGGGCCTGCCAAGGCTCTGTCGGTGCCACTCAAGGCCATCGTTGCGTTCCAGAGCTACACCCGTGACGCGGTGGACCTGCGACCTGAAGACGCCTTCTGGAACGTCGCCGACCCCGGTTGGGCCTACGGCATTTATTTCGGCGTGACCGGGCCGCTGGCCATGGGACATCCGATTACTTTCTACGATGGCCCGTTCACCCTGGAAAGCACCTGCCGGGTCATCAACAAATACGGCATCACCAACCTGACCGGCTCGCCCACTGCCTATCGGCTGTTGATCGCCGGGGGCGAGCAGTTTGCCCGCTCGATCAAGGGCAAGCTGCGCATCGTCAGCAGCGCTGGTGAGCCGTTGAACCCGGAGGTGATCCGTTGGTTCGCCGATAATCTGAACGTGGTGATCCACGACCATTATGGCCAGACCGAACTAGGCATGGTGCTGTGCAACCACCATGGGCTGGAACATCCGGTACATCTGGGGGCGGCCGGTTTTGCCTCGCCGGGCCATCGGATCGTGGTGCTGGATGAAAACCAGCGCGAGCTGGGCGTGGGCCAGCCGGGCATTCTCGCGGTGGACCGCAGCCAGTCGCCCATGTGCTGGTTCGCCGGTTACGAAGGTGCGCCGACCAAGGCCTTCGTTGGCGACTACTACTTGAGCGGCGACACCGTGGAGCTTAACCCCGACGGCAGCATCAGCTTCGTGGGCCGTAGCGATGACGTGATCACTACCTCCGGCTACCGGGTCGGTCCGTTCGATGTGGAAAGTGCGCTGATCGAACACCCGGCCGTGGTGGAAGCGGCGGTGATCGGCAAGCCCGATCCGGAACGCACCGAGCTGGTGAAGGCCTTCGTGGTGCTCAGCACCCAATATCGCGCCTCACCGGAGCTGGCCGAGGAATTGCGCCTGCATGTGCGCAAGCGCCTGGCGGCCCATGCGTATCCCCGTGAAATCGAATTTGTCAGCGACTTGCCGAAAACCCCAAGCGGCAAGTTGCAGCGCTTTATCTTGCGCAACCAGGAAATCGCCAAGGCTCAAGAGGCTGCGGCGCAGAACGTTTCAGCTTGAACCCAAGGAAACCATGATGCAGATCGACAACAAGATTTTCCTCGTCAGCGGCGGCGCGTCGGGCCTCGGCGCGGCCACCGGCGAGATGCTGGTCAAGGCCGGCGCCAAGGTGATGCTGGTGGACCTCAACGCCGACGCCGTGGCCGCCCAGGCGCAAAAACTGGGCTGCCAGAGCGTGGTGGCCGATATCAGCAACGAAGCGGCGGCTGAAGCGGCGGTCCAGGCCACGGTCGATGCGTTCGGTGGTCTGAATGGCCTGGTGAATTGCGCCGGTATCGTGCGCGGCGAGAAGATCCTCGGCAAGAACGGCCCCCACGGGCTGGACAGCTTCAGCCAGGTGATCAACGTCAACCTGATCGGCAGCTTCAACTTGCTGCGCCTGGCGGCTGCGGCCATTGCCGAAACCGAGGCAGACGCCGATGGCGAACGTGGCGTGATCATCAACACCGCTTCGGTCGCGGCCTTCGACGGCCAGATCGGCCAGGCCGCCTATGCGGCCTCCAAAGGCGCCATCGCCAGTCTGACGTTGCCAGCCGCCCGTGAACTGGCGCGCTTCGGTATCCGGGTGATGACCATTGCCCCGGGGATTTTCGAAACCCCGATGATGGCCGGCATGACCCCCGAGGTGCGGGATTCCCTAGCCGCTGGCGTGCCGTTTCCGCCACGCCTTGGGAAACCGTCCGAGTACGCGGCGCTGGCCAGGCATATCATTGAGAACAGCATGCTCAACGGCGAGGTGATCCGTCTCGACGGTGCCTTGCGTATGGCAGCCAAATAAGTAAGGAGGATTCATGATGTCCAACGATCCTATTGTCATCGTCAGTGCCGTCCGTACCCCCATGGGCGGTTTCCAGGGCGAACTGAAAAGCCTCACCGCCCCGCAACTCGGTGCCGCCGCCATCAAGGCCGCCGTGGAGCGGGCCGGTATCGCGCCGGGTGCGGTTGAAGAGGTGCTGTTCGGTTGCGTGCTCGCCGCCGGCCAGGGCCAGGCACCGGCACGTCAGGCCGCACTGGGCGCCGGGCTCGACAAGTCGACCCGCTGCACCACGCTCAACAAGATGTGTGGTTCGGGCATGGAAGCGACGATCCTGGCCCACGACATGCTCATCGCCGGCAGCGCCGAGGTGGTGGTGGCCGGCGGCATGGAGAGCATGTCCAACGCCCCGTACCTGCTCGATCGCGCCCGCGGCGGTTATCGCATGGGCCACGGCCGGGTGCTTGACCACATGTTCCTCGATGGCCTGGAAGACGCCTACGACAAAGGTCGGCTGATGGGCACTTTCGCTGAAGATTGCGCCGAGGCCAATGGTTTGAGTCGCGAGGCCCAGGATGCCTTCGCCATTGCGTCCACCACCCGCGCCCAACAAGCGATCAAGGACGGCAGTTTCGAGGCCGAGATCGTGCCGTTGCAGGTCATGGTCGGCAAGGAACAAGTGACCATTCGCCACGACGAGCAGCCGCCGAAAGCGCGGATCGACAAGATCGCCTCGCTCAAACCGGCGTTTCGCGAGGGCGGCACGGTGACGGCGGCCAACGCCAGTTCCATTTCCGATGGTGCCGCAGCCCTGGTGCTGATGCGTCAGAGCCAGGCTGCCCAGCGTGGCCTCAAGCCCCTGGCGGTGATCCACGGTCACGCGGCGTTTGCCGATACTCCGAGCCTGTTTCCCACCGCACCGATTGGCGCCGTGAAGAAACTGATGCAGAAAACCGGTTGGTCGCTGGATCAAGTCGACCTGTTCGAAGTCAACGAAGCCTTTGCCGTGGTCGGGCTGGTGACCATGGACAAGCTGGAGATTGCCCATGACAAGGTCAACGTCCACGGCGGAGCCTGTGCGCTGGGCCACCCGATTGGCGCGTCTGGCGCACGGATCCTGGTGACCCTGCTGTCAGCCCTGCGCCAGAAGGGTCTCAAGCGCGGCGTCGCGGCGATCTGCATTGGTGGCGGCGAAGCCACGGCCATGGCCGTCGAATGCCTGTATTAAGGAATTACCATGCTTGCGACTGAAGAACAGACTCAAATCCGCGACATGGCCCGGCAGTTCGCCGAGGAACGCTTGAAACCGTTCGCCGCCGAATGGGACCGCGAGCACCGTTTTCCCCGGGAAGCCATCGATGAAATGGCCGAGCTGGGCTTCTTCGGCATGCTGGTGCCGGAGCAGTGGGGCGGCTGCGACACCGGTTACCTGGCGTATGCCATGACCCTGGAAGAAATCGCCGCCGGCGACGGCGCGTGCTCGACCATCATGAGTGTGCACAATTCGGTGGGCTGCGTGCCGATCCTCAAGTTCGGCAACGATGAGCAGAAGGCGAAATTCCTCACGCCCCTGGCCAGTGGCGCGATGCTTGGTGCCTTCGCCCTGACCGAGCCCCAGGCCGGTTCGGACGCCAGCAGCCTCAAGACGCGGGCGCGGCTGGAGGGGGATCATTACGTGCTCAACGGTTGCAAGCAGTTCATCACGTCCGGGCAGAACGCCGGGGTGGTGATTGTGTTTGCGGTGACCGATCCGAGCGCAGGCAAGCGTGGCATCAGTGCGTTCATCGTGCCGACCGATTCGCCGGGCTACAGCGTCGCGCGGGTCGAAGACAAACTCGGCCAGCATGCCTCCGACACTTGCCAGATCCTCTTCGAGGATTTGAAGGTGCCGGTGGGCAATCGCCTGGGGGAGGAGGGCGAGGGCTACAAGATCGCCTTGGCGAACCTGGAAGGCGGGCGCGTGGGCATCGCGGCGCAAGCGGTGGGCATGGCCCGCGCGGCGTTCGAAGCGGCCCGGGACTATGCCCGGGAACGCTCCAGTTTCGGCAAGCCGATCATCGAACACCAGGCCGTGGCGTTCCGCCTGGCCGACATGGCGACCCAGGTCGCCGTGGCCCGGCAAATGGTGCACTACGCCGCCGCCCTGCGAGACAGCGGCCAGCCAGCGCTGGTGGAGGCCTCCATGGCCAAGCTGTTCGCCTCGGAAATGGCTGAAAAAGTCTGCTCCATGGCATTGCAAACCCTGGGCGGCTACGGTTACCTGAACGACTTCCCGCTGGAGCGCATCTACCGCGACGTGCGGGTCTGCCAGATCTACGAAGGCACCAGCGACATTCAGCGCATGGTCATTTCGCGCAATCTTTGAACAGGAGTCCTGCATGAGCTACGAAACGATTTTACTGGAGATCAAGGACCGCGTCGGCCTGATCACCCTCAACCGTCCCCAGGCCTTGAACGCCTTGAACGCGCAGATCGTCAGCGAACTGAACCAGGCGCTGGATAGCCTGGAGGCTGATCCGAAGATTGGCTGCATCGTGCTGACCGGCTCGAAAAAAGCCTTTGCCGCCGGTGCCGATATCAAGGAAATGGCCGAGCTGACCTACCCGCAGATCTACCTGGACGACCTGTTCAGCGACAGCGACCGCGTGGCCAACCGTCGCAAGCCGATCATCGCGGCGGTGAACGGTTTTGCCTTGGGCGGTGGCTGTGAGCTGGCGTTGATGTGCGACTTCATCCTGGCCGGCGACAACGCCAAGTTCGGCCAGCCGGAAGTCAACCTCGGCGTGCTGCCAGGCATGGGCGGCACCCAGCGCCTGACCCGGGCGGTGGGCAAGGCCAAGGCCATGGAAATGTGCCTGACCGGGCGCTTTATCGATGCCGTGGAGGCAGAGCGTTGCGGTATCGTGGCGCGGATCGTACCGGCCGATGAGCTGCTGGATGACGCACTGAAAACCGCCGCGTTGATCGCCTCCAAGTCGGTGCCCATCAGCATGATGGTCAAGGAAAGCGTCAACCGTGCGTTTGAAGTCAGCCTGTCCGAAGGCGTGCGTTTTGAGCGGCGTGTATTCCACGCCGCGTTTGCGACGCAAGATCAGAAAGAAGGCATGGCGGCATTCGTGGCCAAGCGCGCGGCGGAGTTCCAGGACAAGTAAGGCGGCCACCCCATAACCCGTGGCGAGGGAGCTTGCTCCCGCTCGGCTGCGCAGCAGTCGCAAACCGGATCATGTGGTTCGGCTGAAAAAATGCAGAGGCCTGCTTCGCAGACCAGCGGGAGCAAGCTCCCTCGCCACATTGGGTTTGTGTAGAGCCGAAATTGGAGCTCGACCAAAGTCCCTGTGGGAGCGAGCCTGCTCGCGACGCTTTCCCAGCCATCACACCAGGTAGTGTTTCAACTCCCGAGCGATGACCATCCGCTGTATCTCGCTCGACCCTTCATAAATCTGGGTAATCCGCGCATCGCGGTAGTAGCGTTCCACCGGATAATCCTCGAGATACCCATAACCACCATGAATCTGTATGGCCGAGGAGCAGACTTTCTCGGCCATTTCCGAGGCAAACAGCTTGGCCTGGGAGGCTTCTGACAGGCAAGGTTGGCCCGCGCTGCGCAGGCGGGCGGCGTGGAGGATGAGCAGGCGGGTGGCGTTGATGCGGGTGTGCATGTCGGCCAGCAGGTTGGCGATGCTCTGGTGCTCGATGATCGGCTTGTCGAACTGTACGCGATCACGTGCGTAAGCCAGCGCCGCTTCGAACGCCGCGCGGGCGATGCCCAAGGCTTGCGCCGCGATGCCGATGCGACCGCCTTCCAGGTTGGACAGGGCGATGGCCAGGCCTTTACCGCGAGCTCCCAGCAGGTTGGCTTCGGGGATGGTGCAATTGCTCAAGGTGACCGCGCAGGTGTCCGAGGCGCGGATGCCCATTTTGTGTTCGGTGCGATCAACGATGAAGCCCGGCGTATCGGTGGGCACCAGGAACGCTGAAATGCCTTTCTTGCCCAGTTCCGGGTCCGTCACGGCAAACACGATCGCCAGTTTCGCTCGCTTGCCGTTGCTGACGAACTGCTTGGCGCCGTTGATGACCCATTGGCCATCGCGCAGTTCGGCCCGGGTGCGCAGGTTGTGGGCTTCGGAGCCGGCCTGGGGCTCGGTCAGGCAGAAGCAGCCAATGGCCTGGCCACTGGCGAGGTCGGCCAACCATGTCTGTTTTTGTTCGTCGGTGCCGAAATTCAGCACCGGCCCACAACCCACCGAATTGTGGATGCTCATCAGTGCGCCGGTAGCACCGTCGCCTGCGGAGATTTCCTCCACGGCCAGGGCATAGGCGACGTAATCGACGTAGGTACCGCCCCATTCTTCCGGCACTACCATTCCCAGCAGGCCCAGCTCACCCATCTTCGCCACCAGACCGTTGTCAATCCAGCCGGCCTTTTCCCACGCCTGGGCATGGGGGGCGATTTCACCACGGGCGAAGTCCCGGGCCATGTCGCGGATCATCACTTGTTCTTCGGTCAGTTCGAGGTCATGCATGGCTCAGTTCCCGTGGTCGTCGAAGCCCTCGAAGAAACTCGCCACATGGTCGGCGTCCAGCGCCTCCAGGGTCGGCGGGTTCCAACGCGGGTTCTTGTCTTTGTCGATCAGCAAGGCGCGTACACCTTCGATCAGGTCACCGCGTTCGAACCATTGCTGATCCAGATGCAGTTCCAGGGCAAAACAGTCTTCCAGGCTCAAATGCCGACCGCGCCGCAGCATTTCCAGGGTCACGGCCATGGCCAGGGGAGAGCGGCTGTCCAGCAGGTCGGCGGTCTTTATTGCCCATTCATGGCTGTTGGCGACGGTGACCTGGCGCAACTGCTCGACCATGCTCGGCACGTCGGGCAGGCCGAAGAAATGATCGATGGCTGGCCGCAGATCGGCCAGGGGCGGGGCCGGCAGCTGTTGCACACCGAGTTTGGCCAGCAGGCTCTGCAGGTCCTTGAGTGGCGTATCACCCCACTCCAGGCGATCGAGGCGCGCATCGAGCTGTTCAAGCTTGCGACTGTCCAGATACCAGTCGGCCAGCCCGCAATACAAGGCGTCGGCCGCGCGGATCTGCGCGCCGCTGACGCCCAGGTAGATCCCCAGTTCGCCAGGAATGCGCGGCAGGAAGTAGCTGCCGCCCACGTCCGGGAAATACCCGATGCCGACTTCTGGCATGCCCAGGCGGCTGCGCTCGGTCACCACCCGCAGGTCGGCACCTTGTGCCAGCCCCATGCCGCCGCCCAGCACGAAGCCATCCATCAAGGCGACGATTGGTTTGCGGTAGTGATGAATCGTCAGGTCGAGGGCGTATTCCTCGACGAAGAAATCTTCATGCAGGGTGTCACCCTGCTTGTGGCTGTCGTACAACGAACGGATATCACCGCCGGCGCAAAACGCCTTCTCGCCCGCGCCCCGCAGCACCACGGCGCGGATCTGTGGGTCCAGGGCCCAGGTATCGAGTTGTTGCTGCAAGCTGCGCACCATGCCCAGGGTGAGGGCATTGAGGCCGGCGGGGCGGTTCAGGGTCAAATGGCCAATGTGATTGCGAACGTCGACCAGCACCTCATAGGCCGCGGTGTCTAGGGTTCCCGCAGCGTGTGATGAAACCTGAGCTGTCATCGCTAACTCCCTGCTTTTATTCTTCTTTATGAATTGTGTCGCGCGTACCTATTCAGGATCGTAACAGTGCAAATTTGCATTGCACAACCGGGATACGTGCAGGTCCTTTCTGCATATTTATAGCAGCCACAGGCTTAGCCGCGACTGGAGAGAACCTCCGCGATGCTGCGGCGCTTGGCATTTCGCTCGCTGGCGTGGATCAACTGCTCAAGATCTTCCGGCGTGACGTCAAAGAATGCTTCCATTTCCGCCAAGGCCAGTTTCAGGTCTTCGGCGGTGATCGCCTGGCGGTCGACGGGTGGATGGTCAGCCGGTATGACGGCCAGCGGTTCGCTGGCACGCTTGGGATAGCGCACCCGAGTCAGGTTGTTATAGGCCAGCGCAAAGGCCAGCAACCCGGAACCGGCCAGCATCGCCGCACCAACGGCTTGCCAGTCCAAGGCAATGATAGACGGGGCGGCCAGCACCAGCGTCGCCGCCAGGGCGCCTGCCGGCGGATGCAAGCAACGCAGCCAGCACATCAACACCAGCGCCATGCCCGCCGCCAGGCAGGCGCTACCCAGCGTACGGCCCAGTACATGGGCCACCAGCAGCGCGACGACCGACGCACACAGGTAACCGCCGACAATCGACCAGGGCTGGGCGAGGGCGCCCGATGACACCGCAAACAACAGCACCGCCGAGGCGCCGAGGGGGCCGATCAGGTGTTGCGCCACCTCGAGGCCGAATACCTGGCCACAAAGCCAGACACTGAACATCGTCCCCAGCGCCATGCCGATGGCGGCGCGGCTCCACTCGGTGGGACGGGTATTGATAGCGGCGGGGAACCAGCGAGAAAGCATTAAGCGAAAATCCAAAAAACGAACAAAAAAAGGGGCTTACGGGAGAGTCCCAGAAAGCCCTTTAAGTGTTCCAACAGTTGGGGGAGGAACGGTGCACAGTGTGCCGCTCACAACTCTTGCTTACAAATTCATATTAATGCTGGTTGAGTGCATTAATTTTGAGGTAACGCTCACAGGTCACGCGCTTCTCGAAGCCGGGAACCACGTTTGCTGGGCGATAGGCAGGTTGCGCGACTGCCCGCGACCCATCGGGAAATAGGTGAAACCCTTGTCGGCCATGCGCTCCGGATCGAAAAGGTTACGACCGTCAAAAATCACTGGGGCCTTGAGCCGTTGTTGGATCAGGTCGAAGTCCGGCGCCTTGAAGGGTTGCCATTCGGTACAGATGACCAATGCGTCGGCCCCCGGCAACACCGATTCCGGCGTGCCCATCAGCATGAGTCGGGTTTCGTCGGGATAGAGCTGTTGCGTCTGCTGCATCGCCTCCGGGTCGAACGCGCGGACGCTGGCACCCGCTGCCCAGAGCGACTCCAGCAGGGTACGGCTCGGAGCATCGCGCATGTCGTCGGTGTTGGGCTTGAAGGCCAGGCCCCAGAGGGCGAAGGTCTTGCCGCGCAGGTCGCCCTGGTAGAACGCGTTGATCCGCTCGAACAGCTTGTGTTTCTGCCGCCCGTTGATGGCTTCCACCGCTTGCAGCAGGTCGCTGGAGCAATGAGCCTGCTCGGCCGTGTGGATCAGGGCACGCATGTCCTTGGGAAAGCACGAACCGCCGTAGCCGCATCCCGGGTAGATGAAGTGATAGCCGATGCGCGAGTCGGCGCCGATGCCCAGGCGCACGGACTCGATGTCGGCCCCCAGGTGTTCGGCCAGTTCGGCGATCTGGTTGATAAAACTGATCTTGGTCGCCAGCATGCCGTTGGCGGCATATTTGGTCAGCTCGGCGCTGCGCAGGTCCATGAACAAGACCCGATCGTGGTTGCGGTTGAACGGGGCGTACAGGTCGCGCATGGTTTCGCGCACTTCATCGCGCTCGCAGCCGATCACGATGCGATCCGGACGACGGCAATCGGCGACCGCCGAGCCTTCCTTGAGGAATTCGGGGTTGGAAACAATATCGAACTGCAGCAGGCGACTGGCCTTGAGCAGGCATTTGTCGATGTGCCCCCGCAGAACGTCGCCGGTGCCCACCGGCACGGTGGACTTCTCCACCACAATGAGCGGTTGCTCGCGGTAGCGGGCGACGGCCTCGCCGACGGCCAGGACCTGGCTCAGATCGGCACTGCCATCTTCCCGGGAAGGCGTGCCCACGGCGATAAACAGCACCTGGCCGTGCTGCACGGCGAGCTGTTCGTCGCAGGTGAAATGCAAGCGGCCAGCTTCCAGGCCTTCACGCACCAGCGCGGCCAGGCCAGGTTCGTAAATGCTCACCTGGCCTTGGCGCAAGCTGTCGACCTTGCGCTCGTCGATGTCCATGCACACCACGTCATGGCCCACTTCGGCCAACACGGCAGCTTGCACCAAGCCTACGTAACCACTTCCGAATACGCTGATTTTCATGGCGAACTCCCTGGAACTTTCCGAGCGGGCGACATGCACAACCAGCGTTCGCCGCAGTGCGCTTGGTCCAGAATAAGTCGGGGATATTGCAGTTCACTTACAGCCTGCCACCGCAGTCGTTTTCAGCGGAAGAAAGTAGGCGCCCCATCCGCTGGCCAGCAGCACCAGGTTCGCACCATCGCGCAGTAGCAGGCGCCCCGTGGCCCATCCCAGCTGCCTGGCGCTGACGCGGCCGCGGGCAATGTCCCAGCGAGCAAAACCATGCAGATGCCGCAGGACATCGAAGCTCATCAGCGCCGATGCGGCCAAAAAATAGACAATCCGCTGCCAATAGGGGACACCCAACGCCTGGAGTAGATCGGTGGTGACGTGCTGATGAGCCACTTCTTCGGCGCAGTGCCAGCGCCACAGGCGTGTTTGCGGGGAGGTGCTGGTCGACAGCAGCCCGCCACTGCGCAAGGCGATCCGCGAGGTGACGGCCGTCACATGCTCGAACGCCGCGGCCAGGGACAGCTGCGCATGGAGTGACAGTTTGGTACGCAGGGCATCGAGGTCCTTTTCGATCTCGCGTTCGTATTTCTTGACTTCAAAACCCTGCTTTTCCAGTTGTTGGTTGTAGAGACGATGGGCTCGCTGGTGGGCGCGTTCCTCGGCCACGAAGTCGCGCGATTGGTTAGCCAGTGGCGAGTTTGGCGGCAACTGCAAAGCGGATGATTGCACCACTGAAATCACAAATTGTTCGCCGGCAGGGAGCAGCACCGAAAAGGCATCGAACAGGTAGGTCCTGATCGGTGTGTCGTTCCAGAAGGGCTCGCAGTTGTTTTTCATGGCTTATTTCCAGAGTCGGGGACCGAGTCGCATCCATGTCGCAACGAACGTGGGCAGCCCTGTCGTGCCTCGGGGCTTGTCTTTGGCGAGCACCCTCGATTGCGCGTACGCGTGGAACCAACGGGTTGCCGGCGCATGATGGTGGGTGCGATGCAGCGAACGATGGAGGATCAGCCAGGAGAGGATCTTTGGCAGGCGCACGTCCGTGGTGATCTCACAGGGCGGGCGTCGCGGGCCTTGGGCCGAGATCCGTACGCCATAGTGCTCGGCCTGCGTCAGCCAGAAATCCATCCAGGCAAACAGGCAATAAGGGAGCAGATAGACGCAGACGACCAGTCGAGGCGCCTCATAGAGACCGAACGCCAGCGCAGCCGCAAAAACGCCGATCACGGCGTTGTTCCAGCGCCAGCGCCAGACCGCGTTCGGCGGCAGGTAGCGGCGGGAGATCCTGTTGGTGGAAATCGCCACCCAGAGTTGCTCCGCGGCGCCCAGCAGGCTGATCCAGCGGGTCGGCCAGGTCTGTTCGTACATCAAGCCTTCGGGATCATCGGCCTGGCAGGTCTTGCGGTGGTGTTCGAGGTGGAAGTAGCGGTAGCCCACGAAGTTTGCCGCAAAAATGCCCGCCGCGAACACACCCACCGCCTCATTGAGAGGTGTGCCCACAAGGAACTGGCGATGCACGCCTTGATGCTTGATCTCCTGGACACCGATCATCAGGATCGCCTGCAGCACGATCAGCGGTGCGACAGCCAGCCATGTGAATGCCTCCTGCGTCGCCAGCCAGCCGATCGCGGCGGAATTCAGGACGCACAGCAGCATGAATAGGTAGCTGGGAAGATTGCTGCTCGATGAAGGAAAAGCCACTGCACGGGCAACGGCTAGAGCCCGGGAGGTACTCACAGGCACACGAAGACCAGTTTTTTCATGCGTTGCAACCAGGGCAACGGAACTCTCTTCCAGATGAACGAAAGGCCCGACAGCGGCACTTTGCCTTGGAGCAGCACGCCGACATCCAGCGAAGGCTCATGGGGGAAGTAGTTGTCTTTGATGGCGACAATCTTGCGAAAGCCTTTCTTGAAGTAGTACCGCAGCTGTGGGTCCAACGGCACTCCCTGGCGTTTACTCAGGATGTAGTGCGCCTCTGTGAAGCCGGGGTTTTTCGAGCGCCAATCCCTTAGGCCCGGGACAGGAGATCCCAGGTAGATGACCGACCAGCCTTGTTTCAGCGCGTAGGGCCAGAAGAACTCGAAAATCGCATTGGCCGCTTTCGGGTCGACGCTGCTCAGGCTAATGCCAAACAACGCATCCGTTCTGGCCGATTCGTCACCGTGCTGCTTCCTCGCGCAATCTGCCCAGGTCGGACACTGGCGAATATGGTCGTGCCGGGTCGGTTTCATGAACAGCGATGCCCGCGCGCTGCCGCTGCGTGTGCAAAACGCACCGACACTCAGGGCCGGGAATGCGGCGATTCGGGAGGCCAGCATGGCGGCATCGGCCCGCTGGTCGTCCGTCCATTTCCGTTGTTCGAGCTCAAGCAGCGAGGGGATGTCTGCACACGACAGGAACCGGACACAGATCTCACCTTCACGGGACCTGTCGCTGTTCTGCGTGTCATGCCTGTGTTCCCTATGATTTGGCGTTGTAGCCGGCGCTTCGGGCGTTCTGTTTTTCAGGAATGCTTGCATCAGGCAGATAGCTCACCGATCGAGGGACGGGATCAATCGGTGCCCACGGTATGTCACCGGTGTGAATATCTGATGACGAAATGAATGGGCGGCTCAATTCATATCGAGTCGATACCCGGGCGGTAACTGTGCGACGAATTCGCCGACCACTTCCCGGGTCAGGCTGACGATGTCTTCTACCCGTTCCATTCCCGCGCCGGTCCGCCAACTGGCGACGATGTCCATGACCGATGGCAGCGGCACGCCGTCCACCAAGGTCAATGTGCCTTGGGCCAGTTCGCCGACGACCAGCGCCGCGGGCATGGCGCCAATGCCAAAGCCGTCGCGAACCAGGCGGGTAATGGCCGAGGCCGAGTTCACGCAGTTGATGCGGGGCGAGACGATGTTGGCCGAATGCAGCAGGTTGAGAATGTCCTGGTGGGGGCGAGAGTTGCGCGAGAAGGTCACTATGCGTTCCTGGGACAAGTCCTCCAGCGACGCATAGGACCGGTCATAGGCGGAGCCGGTGCGCACCACCCAGTGCATCGGGTAACGGGTCAGCAGCGCGTTGCGTACACTGTCCAGGCGCAGGATGTCGGTCTGGAAAATGATGTCCTGGTAGCCTTTTTCCAGTTGCGAGCACAGGTTGCTCGCGGTGTCGGCCGACAGTTCGATTTCCAGGGCCGGGTAACATTCCATCAGGCGCGTCACCAAAGGGCTGAGCCAGGTGTGGATCACCGTATCCATCGCGCCGATGCGGATTCGGCCGCGCACCTGGCGTGGATCCTTGATCACGGCTTTCATGCTTTGCATGGTGTCCATGATGCGCTCGGCGTATTCCAGCACGCGCTGGCCTTCGGAGGTCAGCGACACACCTTTGGAATCGCGCACGAACAGGCGCACGCCCATTTCATCCTCCAGGGCGGCGATCCGACTGGAAATGGACGCCTGGGTGGTGAACAGCTTTTCCGCGGTGAGGCGAAAGCTCTTCAGGCGGGCGACCCAGACGAAGGTTTCGAGAAACTTGATGTTCACTTGGGGCGATTCCTTGAAACAGTCATGCAAGACTCCTGAAAGCGCACGGGCGGCCTGATCAAAGATCTTCCAGGTAGCGGATAACATCCTGGAGCGCGCCTGAATCCGGGACGTTATCGAGAACCGCTTCAGGCTGGCACCATGGGTACTCCAGCCGCGATGCCCAAGCCATGATCATCGGCAGATCGGTTGCCGGCAGCGTCTTCATGTGTTCGATGGTGATGGTCAGTCGCTCGGCCAGGCTCGACCCCGGATCGAACTGCCAGTCATACAGGCCACAACCGACGCGTGCCTCGCCACTGTTCTTGTCGGACATTGCCACCAGCCACTTGCACTGGAACGCCTCGGCGTTTGCCGGCGGCGGGGCGGCCAGGCAGAACGTGTAGACGTTTTCGAAGGTCTGGCCAAAGCGACTGACCAACACGTCGCCAATGGCGGTACGGCCTTCGACGTGGTCGGGAAACGTGATGGAACCGGTGCGCACGTTCATGTGCAGCGTAGCAGTCGGCGTAAAAGCCTGATCCAGCAGGTGCGGGCGATTGCCGTCCTTGGCGCTGATGTACTGTTGAATCGATTGCTGAGCGGTGTTCATCGTGTGTCCCTTCAAGTTGAAAACGGCCTCGTCCGAGGTTTACAAATCACTGTTCCATAAGTCCGTCACCAGCATGCAGCCAGGGGCGTGGGTGATGCACAACGGTGGACGTGAGGCCTGGACCACCGATTGAGGCGTTACGCCGCAGGCCCAGAATACCGGGATCTCGTCCGCTTCCACCGGCACGGCATCGCCGTAATCCGGCGAGTTCAGGGATTGAATGCCGATCAGTGACGGATCGCCGATGTGTACCGGGGCGCCGTGAACGTTGGGCATGCGCCCGGTAATCTGGATCGCCTGGATCGCCGCGGCGGCTTTCATCGGCCGCATGGTCACCACCATCTTGCCAGACAGGCGGGCGGTGGGGCGTGTGTCGATGTTGGTCTGGAACATCGCGACATTGCGCCCCAACTCAATGTGCCGCAAACGGATGCCGGCCTCCAGCAGGGGTTGTTCGAACGAGAACGAGCAACCGAGGGCAAAGGCCACCAGGTCGTCCTGCCACAGGTGTTCGATGTCCAGCGGCGCTTCGCTCAACTCGCCGTGGCGGTAGACCCGGTATTGAGGTACCTCGTGGCGGATATCGATGGCGGCGCCCAGGTTACGGAAGAACGGATCGCCTGGCTCGGTCACGTCAAGCACCGGGCAAGCCTGGCGATTGAGGGTGCAGTAGCGCAGGAATTCATTGGCCCAGTCGCCGGGCAGGATCACGATATTGGCTTGCACGCGGCCCTGGCCCAGGCCGCTGGTATGGCCCTGGTACTGACCGGCGGCGATGTTTTGGCGCAGGGCCAGGGGTGTGCATTGCTGCAGTTGTTCGAAGGACATCATTACGGGGCTCTCCAAGCGTTCGTTCGCTACTTTGAGAACAGCGTGGGGATGACGTCCAACAAGGAATATTGCTACCCCGTGACAACTAAAAGTTATTCAAGAGGTGGTTGGCCGTTCAGCCCGGGAGCCGCCACCATGCGTTGCGGCCCGACATCAACGGCGTATTGGCTGACTACCTGGCGACTCATCTGGACGATGTTCTCGACCAGTTCCAGGCCGACACCCGCCCGCCACGAGGCGACGACGTCGAGTTGGGGCAGGGCGGTGCCGGGTTCGAGCTGGATCAATTCACCGCTGGCCAGGGGCTTGGCCACCAGCGCGGCGGGCAGGGCGCCGATGCCGAATCCGTCGCGAATCAATCGGGTCATGGCCGACACCGAGTTGACGCAACTGACCCGTGGCGCACTCACGCCATGGGCGTACAACAGGTTGAGTACATCCTGATGCGGTCGCGAATGCTTGACGAAGGTGATGATGCGCTCGCCGGCCATTTCCACCAGTGACGCGTAGGGGCGGGCATAGATCGACTGGCTGGCGGCGATCCAGTGCATGGGGTAGTGACCCAATTCCAGGTTGCGCACGCTTTCGTGGCGGACCAGATCGGTCTGGAACACGATGTCCAGGTAGCCTTTTTGCAATTGGTCACAGAGATTGCGCGCGGCATCGGCGGTGATTTCGATTTCCACGGCGGGGAAGGCTTGCATCAGCATCGACATCAACGGGCTGAGCCAGGTGTGGATCACCGTATCCATCACGCCGATGCGCACCAGGCCTTGCTGCGCAATGGTGGTGTCCAGTGACTGCTTCAACGCCCGCTGCACTTCGAGCATCTGCTCGGCGTAGTCGAGCACCTTGAGGCCTTCGGGGGTCAGCGAAACCCCGCGCGAATCCCGTACGAACAGGCGCAGGCCCAACTCCTCTTCCAGCGAAGCGATTCGGCTGGAGATCGCCGCCTGGGTGCTGAACATCTTCTCGGCGGTGAGGCTGAAACTCTGTAGCCGGGCGACCCAGACAAAGGTTTCGAGGAATTTGAGGTTCATGAGGGCTCTCTGGGTGCGGGTGGTTCTTATGTTGCAATTGTTTTGCAATTGTCACTCCAGATCGGGCCGTTGGGGCATCAAATTTTCTTATGTCCCATCTGGTGTTTTTCCCGTTTGACGCTGTGCCGATCCGCCACCAAGAATCCGCTCCACGACGCAGCCACTGCGTCCGCATCCCCAACGACAACGCCTTCACAAAAAAATAACGAGGCGTGTCCGTCATCTTCGCTTGCTGCCGC
Source organism: Pseudomonas sp. NFACC51 (assembly GCF_900103575.1). Lineage (NCBI taxonomy): Bacteria > Pseudomonadati > Pseudomonadota > Gammaproteobacteria > Pseudomonadales > Pseudomonadaceae > Pseudomonas > Pseudomonas sp. NFACC51. The sequence continues at coordinate 450,231 of NZ_FMXH01000002.1, forward strand.
AGGAACCTCCCATGGAAAAGACCATGACTGACTGCGTAACCACCGGGACAGGGCGCACGGGCCCGTTCAGTTGGTACGGCCCCCTGTCGAAAAATGAAAAACGTACATTCTGGAGCTGCAAGATCGGCTATGCCCTGGACGGCATGGATACACAGATGCTGAGCTTCGTCATCCCGACCCTGATCGCGACCTGGGGGATTTCCAAGGGCGACGCCGGCTTGATTGGCACCTGCACGCTGCTGGCCTCGGCGGCCGGCGGTTGGATCGCCGGGATCCTGTCCGACCGAATCGGCCGGGTACGGACCCTGCAATTGACGGTCCTGTGGTTCGCATTCTTCACCTTCCTGTGTGGGCTGGCGCAGAATTACGAGCAATTACTGGTGGCCCGGACCTTGATGGGCTTTGGCTTCGGCGGTGAATGGACCGCAGGGGCGGTATTGATCGGCGAGGTGATCCGCTCCAAGGACCGTGGCAAAGCGGTGGGCATGGTGCAGGCCGGATGGGCGCTGGGCTGGGGGTTGACGGCGCTGTTGTATGCCGGGCTGTTCAGTTTCCTGCCGCCGGAAGACGCCTGGCGGGCGTTGTTCCTGATTGGCCTGGTGCCGGCGCTGTTTGTGCTGGTGATCCGTCGACTGGTCAAGGAGTCGGACACCTTCGAACATGCGGTGCGGCAGCGCCAGGCCAAGCCGGAACTGGGCTCTCGCTGGGCCTTCTTCGAGATCTTTTCCCCCCGGATGCTCAGCACGACGTTGCGCGCCTCGCTGTTGACCACCGGTGCGCTGGGCGGCTACTACGCCATCACCACGTGGTTGCCGACGTACCTGAAAACCGAGCGCGGCCTGAGTGTGCTCGGTACGGGCGGCTACCTGGCGATGGTCATCGTCGGTTCCTACATCGGCTACGTGACCAGTGCGCTGCTGACCGATGCCATCGGCCGCAAGAAGAATTTCATCCTGTTCGCCGTCGGGTCCATGGCCATCGTCCTGGCCTACACCCAATTGCCAATCGATAACACCTGGATGCTCTGGTTGGGCTTTCCACTGGGTTTCTTCGCCTCGGGCATCTTCGCCGGCATGGGCGCATTCCTGACCGAGCTGTTTCCCACCCGCATGCGCGGGTCGGGGCAGGGCTTTTGCTACAACGCCGGGCGTTCCATCGCGGCGCTGTTCCCATTGTTCATCGGCGCGTTGAGCAACACCTTGCCCATCGGCACCGGGATCGGCGTGTTTGCGGCCGGCGCCTATGGTGTGGTGATCCTGGCAGCATTGAGCCTGCCGGAAACCCGCGGCAGGCAGCTCGAGTCCTGACCACCCGTGACGTCCGCGCACAGCGCGGACGCCGCTACACCCCTTAAAACAACAACCATCGGACGCGATTGCAACGCCCCCGAGAGGGTTCGCTCGCGTCCATAAAAAAGGAGCATGCCATGGGGCATTTCACATCCACCTGGTTTTATACCCCCGCCGGTACGTTGCTGGGCCTGAGCCTGATCGGCGTGCCGAACGCCCAGGCCGACTTCATCGCCGACAGCAAAGGCAGCCTGGAGGCCCGCAACTTCTACTTCAACCGCGACTTCCGCCACGAAGGGGCACGGGACAAGGCTGAAGAATGGGCGCAGGGCTTTCTGCTGCGGATGGAGTCGGGATACACCGCCGGGACCGTGGGTTTCGGCCTCGATGCCTTGGGCATGGCCGGTTTCAAACTGGATTCCGGGGGCGGTACGGCGGGCGCCAACCTGCTGCCAGCGGATCGGTCCGGCGGCTCGCAAGACCGCTATGGCGAACTGGGCCTGACCGCCAAAGTCCGTGTGTCCAACAGCACCTTGAAGTTGGGAACGTTGCAGATCAAGGACCCTGCGGTAAGTTCCAACGACACGCGCCTGTTGCCGGGAACCTTCAAGGGCGGCTTGTTGAGCGTGCAGGAAATCGATCGTTTGAAGCTGACCGCCGGGCAACTCACGCAGATCAATTTTGTCGACTCCACCGATTACCAGGACATGACCGCCAACCGCATCGGCGGCAGCAGCGACAAGTTCCAGTTCGCCGGAGCCGACTATCAGTTCCTGCCGAACCTCACGGCGCAATACCGTTATAGCCTGTTGGAAGACATCTACCAGCAGAACTACCTCGGCTTCGTCCACACCGTGGACCTGGGCGCAGGCCAGTCGTTCAAGAGCGACGTGCGCTATTCGCGCAGCACCGAAGACGGCAGTTTTCGCGAACTCGACAACCAGGCTTTCGGCGCCATGTTCACCTACAGCCTGGCGGGCCATGCGCTGGGCCTGGGCTACCAGCGCATGAGCGGCGACGATCCGTTCCCGTACATCGGACGCAGCGATCCCTACCTGGTCAACTTTGTGCAGATCGGCGACTTCGCCAACATCGACGAGCGTTCCTGGCAAGCGCGCTATGACTACAACTTTGCGGCTGTTGGCGTACCCGGGTTGACCTTCATGACTCGCTACATCACCGGCGACAACGTCCAGCGCAGCGCACCGGGCGAAGGCAAGGAATGGGAGCGCAACACGGATATCGCCTATGTGGTACAGGATGGAACCTTGAAGGGCCTCGGCTTGAAATGGCGCAACGCAACGGTGCGCTCGAATTTTGGCAACGACCTGGATGAGAACCGGTTGATCGTCAGCTACACGATGGCGCTTTGGTAAAGAGATCGCTGGTAAAACCGATCCTGTGGCACAAGAACTGGCTCCCTCGCCACAGGGTCATCACTCCTTGGATAAAAGGAGCATTGCACTCGATCAATGGCGTCGTTGCCTGTATACAGGTGCGCTTCGAAAGGGATTTTCAAGGCAAAACAAGGGAGCTGTCGCTGTGATTTACCTGATACGCCATGCCACGCCGCTGATCGATTACAAGCCCTGCAATGCGCATTCAGCCAAGTTGCTGCTGGATGAATACAATCAGACCTCGTCCATCGATGAGGGTGAAATTGCCGCATTCCTGAGCCAACCGGATTTGTCCCGAGCGCTTTTGGCGACCGAAGCCAACATCATTTCCTCGCCCGTCAACAGAGCCTACGCGACGGCATGCCGGCTATTCGAAGCCACACGTATCCAACAGGATGCTCGACTACGTGAATACGACCTGCGGTTAAGCAGCATTCCTGTCTTGAAAATGGGCGTGAGGCATTGGTTCGCCTTGCACAGGATCCTGTGGTTGCTGGGGATTTCACTGGGGGCCGCCAGCTGGAAAGCCGAACACCAGCGGGCGCTCGGTGTCGCCGATGAGCTTTACAGCAGTTGCGGCGAACCGGGGAAGACCACGATCGTGGTGTCTCACGGCATGTTTCTCAGAACCGTCAGGAAAACCCTGCAAAAGCGCGGGCTGCAGGCGCGCAGGGTGTATCGCTCGGGGTGTTTTACCGTCGAGTCGCTAACGCCATGACGGGGATTGCTCGGCCACCAGCAGTAACGACTGCGGCACCGGGCTTTGTGGGTGCTGAGGTTCCTGCAGGAGCACCAATCGGAAACCGGCCATGTCCAGGGCATTGAGCCAACTGGACAAGGTGCGGAAGTACCACGGCATACGTTGCCATTGGCCTTTGAACCCATCGAAGGTTTCTTCTCGCCAACCGTCCTGATAATCGCCCGCCGCCACGGTCCATGGATGCAGCGTCTGAACCACCAGCGCGCCACCTGGGCTGAGCAGGGCATTCATCGCAGCGAGCAATGGGATGATGTCCTGGTGCAGCAGGGCGAAGTTGGCGCAGATCAGGTCGTAGCCGCTGCCAACGTCCACCTTCTCCTGCACCAGTGCGTCATAGCTTGCCAGATGCACCGGCGAGGAACCCGCCGCCCGGGCCGCTTCGACCAGCGTCGCGTCGCCATCCACACCGACCGCTTCGATGCCCCTATCAGCCAGCGCCCGCAACAGCCAGCCTTCGCCGCAGCCCAGATCGAGCACACGCTCGGGCTGGCGGCTCTGCACCACCAGTAGCATGGCCTGGTCCGTGACCGTCAGCCGGCTTTCGATGGCCCCCGTGCGGATGGCTTCGATCCAGGATTGGGCATTGTGGTGCCAGCTTTGAAGGAGGGCGGTTTCCGAGGACGACATTGATCCAGCTCCGCAATGGATTGGGTAAGCATAGGCCAATCGCTGGCGCAGGGAAGCCAGTGGTCAAAGCGGGCGGTCAAGAAACAACAGGCGTGCGGCCAGCGCTGCCATGACCCCGGCAAAACCATACGTGCCCAGGCGCCTTGAAATCCCGCCGCTTGCCAGCTTCGCCCTGAGCTGAGCGGCGCAAACACCCAACAGCGTATGAAAGACGAGTGCAATCAACGCCAGCAACGCGCCCAGGAAGATCAACTGCACACTGACGCCTCCAGCCTTGACGTTGACGAACTGGGGCAGGAACACCATGAAGAACAGCAGCGCCTTGGGATTCAAGAGGCTGTTGAGGGCGCCTCGGCAGAAGATTTTCCACAGCGAAGCCACCTGGAGCTGGCTATCCTGAGTCGCTGCTGGCGTTCTCAGTGCTTGCCAGGCAAGCCAAAGCAGATAACCAGCCCCGGCCAGGCGCAGGATGTCGAACGCCGGCGCCCAGCTCATCACCAGCGCACCAATGCCCGCGCTGACCATCATCGTCATCAGCACGTCCGAAAAGGAAATGCCAAGGGCGGCGGCAATACCGGCACGCCAACCGTGGGCCAGCGCATGACTGGTGACAAAGGCCATGTTGGGCCCTGGGACGATCAGCAGAAGCACAACAGCAACCACGAACAGGTAGAGATTGGCGGTATCCGGCATGGGGATCACTCCGTGGGGTGAGCCACGACAGTAAGCGAATGACGAGGAGGGCGTCAGTTACAGTCCGGGCCAATCTGATAGCAACAGTCGTTTCTCGCGATGCATCAAGGCAATCGCTAAACTGCTGGCCCGAATTTCAGCAAGGAAGTGGGTGGATGCGTTCGCTCGTCAGCAGTGTGCTTCTTTCCATGACGCTGGTATCCCCGGTCATGGCCGAGCCAAGGGCGTTTTCGGTGAATGATCGCAGCGACCAATATCTGGTCGACGTGTTGTTCCCGGAGCCGCCGGAAGACCCGCATCAACTGGCGCGTGCCTTTATCACCATTCGCGACAACACCACCCACCAAGCCCTGCAGCAATTGCAGACGCCCGCCGGCAATGTGCCCGTGGACCGCAACGGCAAGGTCGATAATTGGTTACTCGGCCCCCAGAGCCTGTTGTACTTCGACGACTTCAACTTCGATGGCCGCCTGGACTTGGCGATTCGTAACGGTAACGATCCCGACGCGAGTTACAAACCGGCGTTCGACGTCTACCTGCAAGACCCGCAGAAAACCCAATGGGTCCTCAATCCTGCGCTGACGGGCCTGGCAAAGGAGGACAGCAAAGGCATGTTCTCCGTCAGCCCGCTGGACGGCGTCCTGCTTTCGCAAACCGACCGCGACTGCTGCTGGACTCGCGCCACCCACTGGAAAATGCGCGGCGATGAGTTGGTCCTGCTTCACTCAGACACCGAGGAGCAAATCCAGCCGACCGAGGAGGGCGAAAATACCAGCATGCCCAGCGGCTACACGCGACGCACCACCGGTGAATTGAAAGATGGCCAGTGGCTCGAACAATCGAGCCTGGAAGGTCCGGAAAAGGAGGATCCAGTGATTCTTGCCGGAACCCTCGACGCCAGGACCCCGGTAGAGCTCTGGTACCAGGTACAGGGAACCGTGATCATTGGCGAGGTGCGCTACACCCAGGCTGGCACAGGCGAAGCGATCAAGCTGCTGGGAACCCGGGAAGACGCCGACGACGATCTCATCAGCCTCCACGAATACGCCGATGACGGTCGTCAAACCGGTACCTGGCGGATCTCCCGGGAAACAGTCGAACCCTACAATCACACCGGCACCTGGGTCAGCGGCATTCAGGGCGACGACAGCAAGTTGGCGATCCTGCTGCACGATGAAGAACGGGAATTGGATGGCGACAAAATCGACGACGTCGACGCTGACCAGCGCAGCGGCCATTACCAGATGCGCCAGGACGCCCTGGGGCGCGACGCCGACCTGGACTTGAAGATCCTGCCGGACCGCGACGCCAACGGAAAAGAAATCGCGGAATTGAGCGTGACCTTGAAGGGCGGCGTGACCGAGCATCACATCGTACCGATGGAAAGCGAAAACCTGATCATCGTGCGCGAGCCGCAAGTCTCCGAGAAAAACGCTCCGTATCACATTCAATTGGTGAAAGGCTTCGCGGTCATTGGGAACAACGCTGGGCCGGATTCGCAGGAGGGGCTGGGGGTGTATTTGAAGCAGTGAACGCAGCCTCCGTTAGGACGCACCGAAACCGCACTTGCCTCCACCTGTACCCAGCTTATTCATCGAGACCCAACACAATCACCGCAGGACGTCTGCTGAAAATAGTCATTGTATTGCTTCGAAATCGAATGTTATTGTTTTAACACGATAGAAATTAATGTCATCGCGGTAACATTTTGCGTTCGGGAGCTCTGAAAACATGGAAAAGAACAGCTTCCTGCAGTTGCTGGAGCGAGAGTTCTCCAACCTGACCCCGACTGGCAAGCGGATCGCCAGTTATCTGTTGGGTAACCCAGAACAGCTTCCGTTCGAGTCGGCCGATAGCATCGCGCAGCAGACCTCCACCACTGGGATTTCCGTAGGGCGTTTTTTTCGATCCCTTGGTTACCAGAACATCGATGAAATCAAACAGAGCCTGCGCGTTGAAACACCCACGTCGTGGCTTATCACTGATCGCATCGGCGCCTTTCGTGCCGAAAGCAATCAGCAAGATGCTCTTGATCGTTCCCTGAGTCGTGAGATCGAGGCCATTCGGTATGTCTACGGTCTAGCGCGCAGCGACGCCTTCGCCGATATCGTGCAACGTATCTACGAAGCCGATGCAGTGTTCATTCTCGGCATTCAGTCCACTCGAGGGATTCTCACAGCGTTCCATAGCCATCTTGAGTACATCCGGCCCAAGGTCTACTACGTCGATGGTCTGTCCGGCATCTACGCAGAAACCCTGAACTCCGGCTTTGCCAATCCCTACGCAATCATTGCGGATTTCCGCGCTTATTCCAGCGTGACTCAGACTTTCTGCGACGCGGCCATAGATAACAACCTCCCATTGGCCCTGATCACCGACCTGCAATGCCCCTGGGCCAGGGACTACCCACTTGACCTCTTGCAACTGAAAACCGATGTCGGGCAGTTCTGGGATTCGCCTGCGCCATTGGCCTGCCTGTTAAATCTCATCGTGTCGGCCGTCGCTGAGAAATACGGGGATCGGCTCGATGAGCGCTTGGCCAAGAACCGTCAATTGCAAAAAGCTTTCGGTCAGTTCGAAGGCTGATCCTCATCGTCCCACCGAATCCCAACTGGAGTATTGGCGTGAACAACAGCCCCCTTGTAGAGATCGATGCCCAGCGCTACCAGCTGCAAATCGATTTGATCTACGCCGGTGCAGACAACCTGGCAGGAAGAGTGATTTATCCAAATGCGCGTTGCCTGTTACATCACCAGGCTGCCGACTGTTTGTCCAAGGCCAGTCAGCTCGCGCGTCAGGCCGGCCTTACCCTTCGCATCTATGACGCCTATCGGCCGCCTTACGCTCAGTACCTGTTGTGGGACGCACTGCCAAACAACGACTACGTGCGTGACCCACATTTGGGCTCCCATCACAGCCGTGGTGTGGCGGTGGATCTGACACTGGTCGGTGCTGATGGCGAACCGCTGGATATGGGCACTGAATTCGACGCAATGGAAGAGAAATCCCACCAGTTCCATCCCGGCTTGCCAGTAGACGTGCAACGCAATCGATTGCTGCTGGTGGGGATCATGCTCGCCGCCGGCTTCCAGGCGATTGCTACCGAGTGGTGGCATTACGAACTTCCGAATGCCGACGATTACCCCTTGCTGGAAGACGTTTAAAACCACTGATTCACCAACAGATAGCACCGCGCAGCCCACGCTCGGTGCGGCTGATAACAATAACAAGACAGCGTTACTTACGTTTCACCTGCAACTGCCCGGTTATAGCTTTTATAAAAAACCTGACGTACTTCCCTCTATCGAATGATCAAGGAAACCGGCATGAACCCAATGAACACCGTGACCAGCAAAACCTTTCCCGGCGCCGGCAAGCTATTGCTGAGCATTTTGTGCAGTGCATTGAGCCTTGGCGCCTGGCAGGCCGCGACAGCGGCTGTACCACAAGACACCCTGGTCATCGGCAAACCCGCTGACCCCCAGACCCTCGACCCGGCCGTGACCTTCGATAACAACGACTGGACCATTACCTACCCGTCGTACCAGCGCCTGGTCGGCTACAAGGTCGAAGGCGACAAAAGCAGCACCGAAGTTCAGGGTGACCTGGCCGAGAGTTGGACCGTTTCTCCGGACGATCTGGTCTGGGAATTCAAAATCAAACCTGGTAACAAATTTGACGACGGCGCCCCTGTAGATGCCGCCGCGGTGAAGTTTTCCTTTGATCGCTTGATGACGCTCAAGCAGGGACCTTCCGGTGCATTTCCGGAGGACATGGTGGTCGCGGTTGTCGACCCGCAGACTATCCGGTTCACCCTGAAGACGCCTTTCTCGCCGTTCCTGTTTACCCTGGCCCACAATGGCGCGTCGATCATCAACCCCGCAGTGGTCAATAAAAGCGCGGACGTCAATGCCTGGCTGTCGAGCCACACCGCAGGCTCCGGTCCCTTCCGCTTGAGCAACTGGCAAAAAGGCCAGTCGTTGACCATGGAGCCCAACACCTACTTCGCCGGCCCCAAACCTGCGCTGAAAACCGTGGTCATCAAAATCATCGGTGAGCCCTCCGTGCGTCGTCTGCAATTGGAGCGGGGTGACCTGGACATCATCGAAGACATGCCCGAAGACCAGCTCGGCGTTCTTGCCAGCAAGCCCGGCGTGGCGGTGAAGGAGTTCCCGTCGCTACGGGTCACCTATCTCTACCTGAACAACAAAAAAGGCCCACTGACCAGCGTCGATGCACGTCGCGCGATCACCGAAGCGGTGGACTACAACGGCATCGTCAAAGGCATTCTCAGGGACAAGGCCAAGCTCCTGAACGGGCCAATCCCGGACGGCATGTGGGCGTATGACAGCTCCTTGCCGCCGATGAAGCAGGACATGGCAGCCGCCAAGGAAAGCCTCGCGAAAACGTCGCAGAAAATCACCAACCTCAGCTACATGTATTCGGACAAGGATCCTAACTGGGAACCGATCGGCCTGACCCTGCAAGCTGCATTGGCGCCACTGGGCATCAACCTCAAGCTGGAAAAGCTAGCCAACGCCACGCTGCGTGAGCGCGTCGGCCAGGCGGACTACGACATCGCGGTCGGTGCCTGGAGCCCGGACTTTGCCGACCCGTACATGTTCATGAACTTCTGGTTCGACTCCAAGATGCAGGGCCTGCAGGGCAACCGCTCGTTCTATAGCAACCCGCAAGTCGACAAATTGATTCGAGAAGCCGCCGCTAATAGCGACACCACGAAGCGCGTCGAGCTGTACCAGAGCGCGCAGAAAATGGTGCTCAAGGACAGCGTCTACGCCTACCTCTACCAGAAGAGCTACACCTTGCCGATGCGTGATTCGGTCAAGGGTTACGTGTTCAACCCCATGCTCGAACAGGTGTTCAACTTGGGCAGTATGAGCAAGTAAACCGACTCCCTCGCGCTGGCCATTCGTGGCTGGCGCGGCTTCTGATTTTCGTCGCGGGTGTTACCGAGGTGCCAAAATGGCCTTCCTGACTTTGTTGCGCAAGCGCCTGCTCGGCCTGTTGCTGGTCGTGTTCGGCGTTTCGCTGATTACCTTTGCAATTTCGCATCTGATCCCGGGTGATCCTGCTCGATTGATCGCTGGCGACCGGGCCAGTGATGCACTGGTGGCCGGTATACGTCATCAACTGGGATTGGATCTGCCGCTGTATCAACAATACGGTCGTTACCTGATGGACCTGGTGCAGGGAGACCTGGGAACCTCGATACGCACCAGCCGTCCCGTTCTGGAAGACCTGCAGACGTTCTTCCCGGCGACACTGGAGCTGGCGCTGGTAGCGCTGGTGCTTGCGATCCTGGCCGGCGTGCCGCTTGGCGTGCTGTCAGCGGTTTATCACAATCGGGCGATTGACCAGATCGCCCGCACGCTTGCAGTCACCGGAATTTCAACGCCGGCCTTTTGGCTCGGCCTGGGCGCAATCGTTCTGTTCTACGGGCATCTGGGTTGGTTGCCGGGAGGAGGGCGGCTGTCCGAAGGGCTTGCTCCGCCGCCGACAATCAGTGGTTTTTATCTGCTCGACTCGCTGCTCGCCGGTGAGGGCGCGCTGTTTCTCGATGCCGTCGAGCATCTGATTCTGCCGGCGGCGACCCTGGGATTCGTGACCTTGGGCGTCGTCGCCCGGCAGATTCGTTCAGCCATGCTTGATCAACTCGGCGAAGACTATATCCGCACCGCCCGCGCCTACGGCTTGTCGCGATGGACTGTGATCCTGCGCCACGCACTGCCTAACGCGCTCATTCCTTCGGTGACAGTCCTGGGGCTGACCCTCGGAGATTTGCTGTATGGCGCGGTGCTGACCGAAACGGTCTTCGCCTGGCCCGGCATGGGCGCCTATGTCGTCAAGTCGATCCAGTCGCTGGACTTCCCGGCGGTGATGGGCTTCGCCATTCTGGTTTCGTTCATCTATGTGCTGCTGAACATGGCCATCGACATTGTGTACCGCGTGATCGACCCACGCATCGGCGAGGTAAGTTGAAATGTCCGCTACCCTGATGGCCACGCGCCGCCCGCGCTGGAACGAAAAAATCGCCTATCTGACCTACCGCGTCCGCCGCAGTCCGCTGACCATGGCGGGCCTGGCGATCACCTGTGTCGTCTTGCTGTGCATGATCTTCGCCCCTTGGCTCGCCAGTCACGACCCCAACGCGCTGAACTTGGCCGAACGCCTGACGCCGCCATCCAGCACCCATTGGTTCGGCACCGACGAAGTCGGTCGCGACCTGTTCAGCCGCGTGCTGTTCGGTAGCCAGCAGTCGGTGGGTGTCGGTCTGTTCGTGGCTTTTGCATCCTGTTTTATCGGCGGGTTGCTGGGGTGCTTTTCCGGGGTCATCGGTGGTCGTTTCGACGCATTGATCATGCGCCTGATGGACATCATGCTGTCGGTGCCCTCGCTGGTGCTGATCATGGCCTTGGCGGCTGCGTTGGGGGCGAGCCTGTTCAACGCGATGCTGGCGATTACGCTTGTACGAATTCCGTCCTATGTCCGGCTAGCCCGCGGCCAAGCCTTGAGCATCCGCGAGATGGGTTATGTCAAGGCCGCCCAAACCTTCGGGGCAGGGCGCTGGCACCTGGTGCACTGGCACGTGGCGCGCAACGCAATGCCGCCATTGCTGGTGCAACTGAGCCTGGATATCGGCAGCGCGATCCTCATGGCTTCGGCCCTGGGCTTTATCGGCCTGGGAGCGCAGCAGCCTACGGCCGAGTGGGGCGCGATGGTCGCCACCGGGCGCAACTACATCCTCGATAACTGGTGGTATTCGACCTTTCCAGGCCTGGCGATTCTGATCACGGCCACCGGGTTCAACTTGCTGGGCGATGGCGTACGCGATCTGCTCGATCCACGGCAACAGGGGAAGTGACCATGCAGACGTCGAGTCCAGTATTGTCCATCGACAACCTGAGCCTGGAATTCCCGGCTTACAAGAACAACGTCAAAGCGCTGAACGGCGTGTCGCTGCATGTCAATCCCGGGGAAATCGTCGGCGTCGTCGGCGAGTCCGGATCGGGCAAGTCGGTCACGGCCATGCTCAGCATGCGGTTGTTGCCCGAGCGCAGCTATCGCATCACCGCCGGCAGCTTGAGCATGCTCGGTCGTGACATGCTGGCAGCGCCTGAAAAAGAGTTACTGACGATTCGTGGGCGCGATGCCGCGATGATTTTCCAGGAGCCGATGACCGCCTTGAACCCGACCCGGCGCATCGGTAGGCAAATGCTCGATGTGATCATTCATCACCAGAAGATCAGCGTCGCCCAAGCCCGTCTCAAGGCGATCGCACTGTTGCGCGACATGCACATCGCCAGTCCGGAACAGGTATTGGAGAGCTATCCTTTCGAGCTGTCTGGCGGCATGCGCCAGCGGGTGATGATCGCGCTGGCGTTCTCCTGCGAACCCCAATTGCTGATTGCCGACGAGCCGACAACGGCCCTCGACGTGACCGTGCAACGCCAGGTGCTGTTGCTGTTGCGAGAAAAAGCCAGGCAGCGGGGCACGGCCATCTTGCTCATCACCCATGACATGGCATTGGTTTCGCAGTTCTGCGACCGGGTCTACGTCATGTACACAGGGGCAGTGGTCGAGGAGGGTCGCACGGCCGATGTCATGGGAAATCCACAACATCCCTATACGCAAGGTTTGCTCAATGGTCTGCCGGAAATGGTCGAGCCGGGCCAGCCGCTGCTGACCATTCCCGGTCAGGTGCCGAACCTGGCCTCTTTGCCCGTGGGCTGTACTTTTCAGGAGCGGTGTACATACGCCATGCCGGTTTGTAGCAAGCGCCCGAATCTCAACACTATCAACGGTAATGACCAACGTAAAAGCGCGTGCTGGTTACCGGTCAAGGAGCTTTCGTGATGAACAGTGCCGTCTTTCAACCCATCACCCAAATGGCTCCCACGATTCTTCAACTTGACGATGTTCACGTTCGTTTCCCCGTGAGCAATGACTGGTTGGGGCGACCGCGTGGATATGCCCACGCCTTGAACGGCATTGATCTTCAGGTGCGGGCAGGCGAGACCCTGGGGGTTGTCGGCGAGTCAGGTTGCGGCAAGAGCACCTTGGCCCAGCTGTTGATGGGCCTGCTGCCGCCCAGCAGCGGGGAGATGAATTGGGCCAATCGCAGCGGCGAAGGTCGCAGGAACGCTCAGATTGTTTTCCAGGATCCACAGTCGTCCCTTGATCCGCGTCTGCCTATCTGGAGAATCATCACCGAGCCGTTATACGCCCGAGGCCATGTCAGCCATGCGCAGATGCGCGATGTAGCCGCCAGGGTCGCGGCCCAAGTCGGCATCCGCCCGGAATATCTGGACCGCTTCGCGCATCAGTTTTCCGGTGGGCAGCGTCAACGCATCGCCATCGCCCGAGCCCTTTCGTCAGACCCGGATATCATTGTCCTGGACGAGCCCACATCGGCGCTGGACATCTCGGTTCAGGCGCAGATTCTCAACCTGCTGGCAGAGCTGCAAAGTGCCCGCAATCTGACTTACATCCTGATTTCTCACAACGTATCCGTGGTGCGTCATATGGCTAATCGGGTAGCGGTGATGTACTTGGGGCAAATCGTTGAACTGGGTAGCGTGGCTCAAGTGCTCGATCAGCCACGTCACCCCTATACCCGTTTGTTGCTCGAGGCGGTACCACGACTGGGCGTGCCACTGCACGACGAGCAAGTCGCGGCGCCGACCGAATTACCAGGGAACCGCCGACTACCGAGCGGCTGCTTCTTCCGCGAACGGTGCAGTCTATGCACCACTGGCTGCGAGAAGCCTCAGGCCTTGCTGGGCGATGAGCTGCAGCGTGTGCGATGTCATTTACAGGATTGAGTCACTGACTTCGCAGTTTTCGCACCGGACTTATCAGTGGCCTGTAGCAGGGTCTCCATGATAATCATCTAGACTGCTCCTTCATCCTCCTGCCCAGGACTGGCAGCCTATGCGGATATGTTTTTTTGACGGGGCTGATCGCATCGAACTGGGCTCTCGATCCAGCTTTGCTGACGGTCCGTCCATGCAGCAAGGGGGGAGCGGGGCGACCAGGATCGAAATGCGTGAACCGTGGCAGGCCGACAGTTTTATTCACCGACATTTTGCCGGAGCCGATCAGATACACCGTTTGCGCGCGCTGTTATCCGCCCAGGAGTCTCTGGTCCATCTGCTGGATGATCGCGAAGTTCGCCGTCAGGTCGCCAGCAAACTATGGTGCGGGGAGCTGTGTGCTTACGTTTATCCATACCAACGGCCGATGCCCGTTCGCGTACCGGCCTCGGTCGCTGTAGAAGAGGTCGTTGCGCCGGTGTCCGCCGCAGCCCGCAGGCGTCTGCCAGTAAAAGCCTCTTCCGAATCTGCCAGTCGACCTGAGCCGGTGGTACTGACATTCGTGGAGATCGAGTTGTTGGATATGCAGGGGCAGCCCGTTGCCGGGGAATCCTATGTCATTGCATTACCAAACGGGACCCAGCACAGCGGTGTGCTTGACGCGTTCGGACGGGCGAGGGTGGATGGCCTTGATCCGGGCAACTGTCAGGTGACGTTTCCGGAATTGGATCAGCGTGCGGTGGAGCGCTGGAAGGGCTCATGAATTGGACTTGAGACGGATATGTTGCCACGCGGCGTCCAAATTCTGGGGCATGCCGGCGCGTTTGCGCAGCCCGGTGGCCTTGGGCGTGATCCAGGGTTTTGGTGGGGCTGGCAACGGAAATGGCATCACTGTTTCGGGAATATTGCCTATTTTCAGTTTAGCGACGGCCTCGGCAATTTCCTTCAGTGTGACGCGCATGCTGCTGGTGCTGTTGCTCACATCTTCGTTTGCGCAGGCCTGGCACCGACGGTCGAGCTCAGCGGTAAGTTGCTCACCAGCCTGACCGATCTTGACCACTTCGTCGCACCAGGGCGCTGTCTGATTCAAGCTTCGATTCAGGGTGAACGCTTGTGTCGCATGGTTGAGTCTGCCGACGATCTGGTTGCAATGGACAGTGAGGTCTTCTGCGAGATCCGGCCCATATTCCGTCAGGTTCTGGTTCATCGTGTCCATCGCGCTGCTCCATGTATCCTTGTCGCACTCATAGGTTTCCAGGGCATTCCAGACATCAAGGACATCGCGCTCGTGGCTCAGAAAAGCAGTGACAAAAGCCGGGTCGTGACGGGGATAGCCTCTTTGGTCCTTGTAAAATTTGGCGTGCAGAGCCATGACCTTTGCCAGGCGGTCCCGGCAGACGTATTCGATGTGCGTTTGCTCAAATCCGGCATTCCATAACGGGGCATACGCACCAAGGGTGTCACGCGACGCTTTCAGCGCCTCCATGTCCGCTTCGTAGGTAGCCAGGATGACCGCATGCAGGCCGAGCCGGGGAAGTTCGTGGACGCTGCGGGTGGCCGGGGCATTCCCGCTTTGTGCGGCCTGCAGTTGAGTGATGTGCTCGCGTGACTGAAGCACGTGTCTGGTCAGCTCCAGGCTCCAGCAGGCAAGGGCATCCATCGCCAAAGCCGAGAACGGCGCCTGGGGCGTCGTCGAGTAGTACAAGAACTCGATGGCCGAGCGGGTTTGATCCTCCGACACGGGGTAAGCGGTGTAGCGTTTCACTTTGTCGCGCAATGTTGGCACCGTCAGGGTCTTGAACCACTCGTCTCCACGCTGCCATTTCAGGAACTCGATCGTTAGGTCGAGGTTGTGGGTCATCTCCAGAAACACGCCTCGCAACATTGCCAGGTGCCGCATGCGGGCGAACACAAGCTCCTTGCGGTTCAGGCCGAGAACAAGAATGTTCTTGCCACCCCTGTCGCTCGTGGGCTGCATTTGTTGGTTAAGGTCGTCGAGAGGAGCGGGGACGGCTTCTCCCGTCTCTGAATCGAAGCTGATGTGTTCGCGCGGATTCTCGGTGACAGGATTGATCAACACCGGCCTTTCGGCATTGCTCGGGTTGTTCCATGCGTCGTGTCGCGGTGGACCCAAACGACCCCATTCGTTAATGGCTGCCCAGAACTCGTCCTCGGTGTCGAAGTCTTCCAGGCGCGGCGGTGGGGTCGTCAGGTTGTCCGGTATCACGTCGAAGTAGTTTTTCTTGTAGGTCTCATTGCACTCCTTGCATGACCACAAGTGGTTGCTCCAGTCATAAACGTATTGAAAATAGCCGAGGTTATCGAGTGCCTGGGCGCCCACGGGGACGAAACCGTCGTGGCGTTTTTTCGGCCGAAAGTGCTCGACATCCCCGCCTGCGGTGCTCATGAAGCGCGCCTCGCAAAAGGCACACTTGCCATATTGGTCCACCTTCAGCAGCGCCTTGGCGTGAGGCGGCTTGTACTGATCGTCGTCGATGACGATCTTCACCGCGCCTTTTGGAACACTTTTTGTTTTGGCGGTGTTGGTGCCTTTGGTGCAGAGGACCACCATGGCGCCAGCCTGGACAGCTTCCTGGATGCCTTTTTGCATCTCAGCATGCGAGCGCTGTAGCGCGGGAGGGGCCGTTGGCGTTTTGTGAACCTGGATCACAGGGAGGCCTCTCCATGGTAGCCGTGGAGCGTCGCGCGTACGGCATTGCTCAGCAACTCATCGTCGTCAGGCAACCCGGCCTGCATCTTGAAAGCACCGATGGCCACCCGGGTCGCGTCATTCATCTGGCCATCGCATTCGCCGCTGAAGTAGCCGAGACCACGCAAGCGTTGTTGCACGCCCTTGAGGGTGCTGATCGGGTCGAGCGCGCGAAGCCTCAATGGATAGTCGCGGGAGAAGCCGTCAAAGGTTACGCGTACAGTGATGTCATCGGCGGTTGGCTCGAGCGGCCAGACAATATCGCCGTTCGCTTCAGCCGTGCCACGCCCCAGCAGCGTGTCACCACGCAGTACTTCAAAGTGGCGCGCCAGGCCTTGTCCGGCGAGCGCATAAGGACGAAACCGAAGCAAGGCAGGCGTGTTCAGCACGCGGAAAGTGTGCCTTCGCCCGGTGGCGTTCTGTTCGAAGGTCGCTTTCGTGCGCGGGGGAACGAACAATAAATCCCCCGACGCGAGCGTCGTCCCGTCCGGGTGTTGCTGGCGCAGGTTGGCATTGCGTGGGTGATCCCAAAGTGTCGAGCGCGCATGTCCGTAAGCGTAGGCCACGCTGTCGACGCTTTCGGCGGCTCCCAGTGCCAGGACGATGCCGTCACCGCCAGGGTCCGATCTGGCATTCATACTGTCTATCCTTGTATGTCGCACTAAGGTCGTGTGTAGGAAATCGCACCCATTCAGCAGGCGATTTAAACCTTAGTACGTTATTTGCCTTTTTGGGAACACGGAGAACTTGGCGACAGTTGGTTGAGGGATATCGATGACGTCACGGTACAGCATTGAATTGAGAGGATGAGATTGGCTTCAAATCCAGCCATCAATGGGGGGCGTGGGAATATCTGTGAGTACACATAATGTATATTATGTTAAACAACGTATGGGTAGATGTTTACTCCTTCACCTGAGCCGTCTGCCTCCTATCACCCCCCCTCAGCTCGAAACCAGAACGATTAAGCATCAATAGCTACCAAATCCACATGTGGCCGTTGCGAATTGAAGCGTTCGCGAAACTAGTAGAAATGCACTCAAGCTTCCCTGGAACCCGCGTCAGCCGTAGCACCATTCGCCAAACGGCTCCTAAACGACGCTCACCTCTCGACCCTCAAAACTCACGCACGCACACCCAAAAACGCCCACCTCTGCGGCCATCTCAACCAACGTTGAGGCGTTTAGCATTCATGTCATGTTTCTGAAACAACAGAAACATATGCGTACTCCGTGTGTGTACCACGCTAAAATAAGCAGACAACCTTGGTAGGAAATACCCGTGAGCAACTCTGACAACCGATTTGACTACGAAGCGTATACCGCTTCAAAAAACGAGCTCCGCAAACTCATCGAAAATGATTTTGCGGAGGTGATCGCCCTTGTCAATAAATGCGATCATCTCATTCTGGACTCCATCGAAGACCTGGGCTCTACTGAAGCACTTACAGCCGCCGTTCACGCTCATTCCCTTTTTGTGGCAGCCTATGACCTAGCGAGCGCCGGCCATTTTTCGGCATTATTTCCACTGTTTAGAACCGCGATGGAATCAGCCATTTATGGCTACCTATTTAACCGCGAAGAAGGCCTAGTCGAAAAATGGCGGAATCGACACACTTCAGATGCTGATTTCAATGCCAGCAAACAAGCATTTACAGCAGCAATTAAAAGATTCAGAGGTTACATCCAAGAGCACGACGAAAACTCCAATGACACCCCATATGAACACCATATATTCAGCCTTTATGACGCTGCCATTGACTTTGGTGCACACCCGAACCCAATTGCACTCACAAACAATACGTCTGTAGTGGTAGAGCCTCAGCAGCTAAAAGTCAGCTATGAATACCTGCGCAGGAACAAAATAGGAATACTACAGGGGCTTTATGCATGCATTGATTACGCACTGGCAATCGCTGAAATTAATCATCTTTCCCGAATGCTAGTCAACCCAGAGCTGCCCGGACTCGACGCCACTTTTCTAGCTACATTTAATGAAAATAATGCATTAGCTGACAGGCTAAATGGACAACCTATCGGCTTTGACAACCGGTACTACAAGCGCATAAATCCTTTCGTACGAAAGCCTTCAGACGAGAAAGAGTAGCCAATTGAACCGGCGCATACCGGGATTGGGATCATCCCATCCTGGTTGCTGCTTTTCCCTCCAGGAGACATTATCTTGGGTGGATGCCATCGACTGACAAATCCTCCCCTCCCCAGAGATTGCCAAAGCGAGCGTCATTGAAGCAGGCTGGCTGAAGGCAGACGAGATTGTCGTGCTCTGAGAGGTGTAAGAAGTTGAGCAGTGTGGGGCACACTCCACTATGGTCTCGCTAGCTTGTTCCATGCGGTGTTTGCGACATCTCTTGTCATAGAGTCTAAATGGGTGTAACCGTCCGCCCAGCACCCTCTCCTGACAGCCCTCCAAATTGGCCAAGATAGTGGACACCATTTTTTAGTGGACACTATCTTGGATACAGTTGCCCCAGCCCGTCGAGCGGGTCGTCGCCCCAACTTCCCGCTCGACTTTAAACGCCGAGTCGTCGAAGCCACCTTCCAGCCCGGCGCCTCCGTGTCGTTGATCGCTCGCGAACATGACGTCAATGCCAACCTGGTATTTCGCTGGCGGCAACAGTATCAGGAGGGATTATTCGGCCCGGTTAGCCAGGGTATAACGCTCTTGCCCGTTCAGATGATCGAGACGCCAATGGATCTGGCGCAAGTCGTCCAGCCACCGGCAGAGCATTATTCCGAGATCGCAGTTGAAGTAGGAAAAGCCAAGCTGTGTATTACGGGTGCACCCGATCCGCAGACGCTGCAACTCGTCTTGCAGCAGTTATTGCGATGATTGCTCCTCCTGCTGGAACCCGTATCTGGATCGCCGCCGGCGTCACTGACATGCGCCGTGGCTTCGACGGATTGGCGGCTTTGGTGCAGACCCAGCTGAAAGCCGATCCCTTCTCCGGTCAGATCTTCGCCTTTCGTGGACGACGCGGTGACCGGATCAAGTTGTTGTGGTGGGATGGCGACGGCTTATGCCTGTTTTGCAAACGGTTGGAACAAGGGCGCTTTGTCTGGCCGCAAGCAACCAGCGGCAGCGTGTCGCTGACGAGCGCGCAACTGTCGATGCTGTTGGAGGGCATTGATTGGCGCAGGCCAATTCGTACAGCACCTGTCCTTGCGGTCTGACTTGCCGCACTGAAAAACCCCAGTAACATGCGGTCATGACTCTCGTGACCGACTCTATGCCCAATGATCTTCAAGCTCTGAAGGTTCTGGTCTCTGCCCAGCGGGCAGAGATTGAGCGCTTGAAGATGATGATCGCCAAACTGCGTCGCACACAGTTCGGTCGCAGCTCCGAGCAACTGGACACCATGATCGACCAACTCCAGTTGAGTCTGGAGGAGCTGGAAGTCAGCCAGACAACACTAACGCCTCCAACCGAACCGCCACTTCGTACCGTCCCTCGGCGCAAGCCGTTACCTGAACACCTGCCTCGCGAAATCCACGTCCATCAGCCCGAGTCGCAATGCGCTGACTGCGGTGGGAAGCTTCGCCAGTGAGGTTCGCGGTCAACCGCCCGACCGGCGAAAAGCAGCTCGGCAAAGCCGAGCCGGCCCACTGTTGCAGCAATTGCACGTGTGGCTTAGCCAAACACTGACTCAGCTGTCGAAAAAATCGGCATTGGGTGGTGCGATTTTCTATGCCCTGAATCGGTGGCAGGCACTGGTGCGCTACTGCGATGACGGGCGGATTGAGATCGACAACAACGCTGCCGAACGAGCATTGCGCGCCGTCGCGCTAGGCAGAAAAAATTATCTGTTCGTCGGCTCCGATGCCGGTGGAGAGCGAGCTGCTGCGATTTATAGCCTAGTGGGCTCTGCCAAACTCAACGACCTGAACCCGCAAGCCTATTTGACCCACGTGCTGGAGCGAATCGCCGAGCACCCCATCAACCGGGTAGAGGAACTGTTGCCCTGGAACGTTTCCCTTAACCCCCTCGAACACAGCGAGGCTGCTTGACTCATGCCCAAAACGATTTCTCCGTCCATGATTAAAACCGATCAGGTTCTGGTGCTGCACATCGAATTTAAATGGATAAAACCTTCGATCTGGCGTCGAGTTGCAGTGCCTGAAAACATCACCTTGAGCAAGTTGCATCAGGTGATCCAGGCTGTATTTGGCTGGAGCGACACGCATCTGCATGAGTTTGAAATTGATGGTGAAAGTTACGGTGTGCCTGACCCGGATTGGGGCCCGCCGGTGATTTCTGAGCAGCGTAAAAAGCTGATCAACGTGTTGTACGGGAAGAAGACGTTTCGTTATGTCTACGACTTTGGCGATAACTGGGAACTGCGCATCAAAGTCGAGAAAACCTTGCCCGCGATTATTTTCCCGCAGGTGCCGTGTTGCATCGATGGGGCCAATAGATGCCCGCCGGAAGATATTGGCGGTGTGGCTGGTTATGAAGAGTTTCTGGCAGCGTTGGCAGATCCGAATCATCCCGAACATGAAGAAAT
This sequence comes from Pseudomonas sp. NFACC51, assembly GCF_900103575.1. Classification (NCBI taxonomy): domain Bacteria; kingdom Pseudomonadati; phylum Pseudomonadota; class Gammaproteobacteria; order Pseudomonadales; family Pseudomonadaceae; genus Pseudomonas; species Pseudomonas sp. NFACC51. The sequence goes on from NZ_FMXH01000002.1 coordinate 471,063, forward strand.
GTCGGAGTGGTATGGGGATGATGGATTTGATCCGACGGCGTTTGACTGCGATTGGGTCAACCAATGGCTGAAGAAGCAGGTGAAGGCCTGATCAGCAAGAGGGTGTCGGGCGGACGCTTACGCTGCGAAGGTGTTTTACAGCTGAAAAAATGACACGGGTGGTACGCGGAGATGATCGACCCAGCTGCCGGTTCTCGGAATAGAGACGCTCACCCTCCAATCTGTAGACATATGTGCAGCTGTCGTCTTTGTCATCAACAACCTCGCTGATCTCAAGCAATCGTTCCATTTCCCAGCAATCGCTTCCATTCATATACCCCGGAGTAACCAGCTGTACACCCTTGAGCCAAAGACCGTTTCCTTGCTCTCCAAGCAACTGCTCGAATGCCGGAGTGCTAGGTATGAGCAGCATACTGATCATGACCTCCTCGCCGCTTTGTCGGGCGAGCTTGAGGTAAAACCAAGGGCACTGAAGCGTTTGCTCCACGTACTGCCAATGCTGAGTATTTTCATCCCCAAAATTTATTCCGAGAGGGATTTCAGCCTGCTTGTAGGTTACGAACATAGCGAGCCCTTCTGAGATTGAACACTATAGATTGTAGCTCTATAGAACTCAAAAAGGCTTCATCGTTCCTTTTGCGAGATCGGCAATATGGAACTGAAGCAGGCATTTGGCGTGGCTCTGAAACAGCTGAGATCGAAAAGGAAGCTTTCGCAGGAGGATTTCTCCGATGTCAGCAGTCGCACCTATCTCAGCACTCTAGAGCGCGGCCTGAAGAGTCAGCTGGCATCTGTTCTGGACGTTCATCCGCTGACTATTCTCGTAGGTTGTTATCTGCTTCAGGACAATCCGATCTCACTCGACGAACTGTTTTCCCGCATCCGAACGGAGCTGCCAAGCGAGATGAAATGATCATCTGATAAATGACATGCCATTACCAGCAGCGGCAGAAGATCCATTCGTATTTCTGATGCCTCATACGAAGTGGATCAACGGAAGGCTGCGGGTTGTATGGCTTGTGCTAGCATCCAATCTGATCCGAAGATCGAGGTCAGCAACGATGAAGCGCCCTATTCAGCCGGAAAGTAGCCTCTCTGAAATTTTGGAAGGTAAACAGAAACGCCGCGATGCGTTAATGCTTGCTCTTAGCCTTGCGTCGCCGTCCGAGCTTGAAGGATCTGCTCAACGTTTGAAAGAGGCGATGAAAAAGTCAGCTGGATCACGTCGTCAACGCATTCTCCCTCCGGAGTTTGCCCGATAAGCAAAAGTACGGCTCCTCCCCTCTTGAAATACAGCTGCGCTTTGAAGTCTCCCCTAAGCCCCATACACAAATTTCTGAAAGTCGGTTCTGCGCCAGAACCCGTGATTTTCAATGTATTCAGTCCCAACTCATAACGACCAAGTCCCCCCGTGGCTTTGGCGAATTGTACTGCGCGGTGGAGTCATTTGAGGCTGCTTCGCGGGCAACGACTGCGTTGATCAACGGCGTAAGCCCGCACGTTGGACTGCCCAACGTCGAACAACTAGATATATGGCAGCGGATGATCTCTCAAGGCGCTTCCACGAATAGAGCCAGCGGAACGGTCTTCAGAGCGTTCTCATGCCCGTAGGTTAGGACCTGGCGCTGCACCGCTGTATAGGCAAATCCGTCCTCAGGAATAGCAATTCTGAGTCGTCGCGCAGAACCGGCGGGACAATCAGTCGTCCAACAATCCTGAGCAGCTAGGGATGCTACTTCAGTATTAGTTGCAAGCTGCTCAACCTGGCTTGCTATATCTCCCTGTGGCGCGATAAGCAAACTCGACACTTTTCTAAACACGCCTCGGAAATCGGACAAGCCCTCTGATGTCCGCAGGCGATAGATTTCGCGCAGATCATCAGCCAGCGTAAAGGACAACTCATCGGTCAAAGCCGTGAATGGTGCCCAGCAGGTTGCGGAAGGTTGAGCTTGCGCTGAAGCATGCAGTTGTCGCCAGAAAACCGGAAGATCCGTAAACACTGCGGCGCCGGTCACCTGGGCCATGAACATCGAAAGCTCAAGCGGTGCACAACGAAACGCCATGAGCTGGCTGTGCTCCTTTCCTGGCTCCACAGGCTGCAGTAGCGCCAAGGGGTCATCAGCTCTACTCTCTATGATTCGTCGTGCCATTTCATCGGCATCGGCCACATTAAGGTGGGGCGACGCTTTGCGGATGATGTTGCTGAAAGCCTTAAGTGGCAGCCGTGTGAGTAGTCGCTCAGTATCGTCCTCGGCAAGGCGCTTGAGAAAACCAGTGTCGTCGTGAGAGTCCCCCGCAGCACCGACGCGAGATAGCGCCATGTCCCGCATCGCCTTGCCAAAAGCGAAATCGAGCTCGCCCGGGTCAGGGACGAAGTGAACTATCCCGGCCCGAATGAAAGGCTCGAGTTCGAGTAAGAGCATCACATTTTTCAGGGTCTGCACCCTGTGCTGAGCTGGATTTTCGACGGGGCTGAACTCAGGCCGTATACAGGTCGGATTGATAAACGGGTTGAGGAGCACGACCTCGTCGAAATAGCTGGTCCAGGCCAGCACACTGGTGACGACTGTGCGGGGGTCGATGCAGCCCATGTACACCGCCCGAAAAATTCGAGGATCCGGCCGCGGCCAAAGCTCCCTGAAGTTTGTGTCAGCTGGCCACAATGCCTGAAGACACCGATAAATTTGCGCGACGTGCTCGTCGTTCAGTTCTGCGCGCACGTCGTTCCAGCTTTTCCCGCTGTCCAACCCGAGGATGTTGTTCACCTTGCCGATGAACATCAGGTTGCGCTCCCGAATGCTTGCCACCGACCAGGTAGGACGATGAGCTTCAGGAATATCCTTGCAACACGCTGCAAATGAACAGCCGCTGCCGCAACCGCACTCAGCTCCATCCTCAATGGGAGCTGACTGGGGAGTTTTCTTCAGGTACTCATGGCTGCCCGAGGTACGCCCATACGGGTCTTGATAGTCCGTTGAGCCATCCTCGTACCCGACGTACATCTCTCCGCCAAAATGCCAAAGCTCGTTAGCTGGAGGGCGTAACACCTCCCCGATCTCGCTCCAATCGCCGGCGTATTCCTTCTCCGGATAGAGCCAATCCTGCACTGGCGCCGCCACATGCTTCCGCGCGCGCGTCTTTAGAAGGTAGTTGATCGTTACTACTTGTTCTCTAGACAGCGACCTTGATCGAATCCATGCATCCGTCCGAACCAGCGTTCTGCCTAAGTGCCGGGCATTCTGTCGGTCGGCTAGCAGGTCTAGGCCTGCTAGCCGGTTCGCGTAGTCGAGATGACTGAGGATCAGGCAGTGTTCTGCATCCAGGGGAAAGATCGTCTGAGTCCCGTTCCATTGCACGGCCGGCTCATTAGGGTAGCGACATGCCGAAGCGTCCGGCGGGCATGCCGCGTTGTAACCGGTGACAGGATGGTCGGTGATGATGAACTTCACGTCCGACTCTTTGGCAGAGACGATCTCGCGAACCCCTTCGCTCCAGATGGTCAAGTTCAGCGTCAGTAAGTGTTGCATTTCCCTCATCAGGCCAGACTGATCAAGCAGTGAGTAATGGGCATTGATCCAGTCTAGGCCTTTCGGCGTACGCAACTTCTGCGCGCCCAGGTATTCGAAAAAAGGCTCAAAGGCATGATGTACGTCCTCTGGCTGACTATTGGCGAGTTGGCGAACCGCGACTGCCCCAGCATTGTCGATCTCACCAAACAACATACGCTCGATTTCATCGTTGGGCTGTCCCCCGGACCAGGTCGTGTAGAGATCCGTTGTCTTGAAGCTGCTCTTTGGGGCGCGTTTGGTGAGCGATTTCCCTGGGCCTTTCGGATAAATCGGCGGCGAGAGATCGAGATAGAAAAGCTGCGCTCCAGGAGCGGGTATGAAGCGCTTCTGGTACCACACGGGCACGTAATGGTTTTCGTGAGTGTGCTGGTCCGTCACGGAGAAGCTTCCGGTAGAGATAACGTGCGATTGATACAAAGCCAAGTTTCACAACGTCAGGAGGACGGTAATGACCGCCGTACCCGGACCCAATGACGCTCTCAATACTTAAGCGATGACGATTCGACGATAGCTAACCGCCGTGACCCCGTCCACTGGGTTCTGATCAACTCAACAGCCGAAGATGTGCAGATAGCAGCCCCGCCCAGCAAACCCAGTCCTACTGCGCTTACGGCGATATTCATTTTTCTATTCATCTCACGGGCACCTGATATCAAGCAGGCTAATGACGCTGGACATCGAACCACAGGTCAAGCCGCTTCGCGAGTGTAAACAGGGCATCCAAATTCCGACGGATTTTGACCCTCATCGCCGTGGGCCGTCCAGGCGTGTCAGCGTCGTCACGCAGCGATCTAGCGTTTGAGTGACTTGTCACCGGCAAGCCTCGCCTCACCTACTCAATCGCCGCCAGTGAAGGTACTGCGCGTGCTGCGGGCTAAGTGGTAGCTGCAGGCGGTGTTACAGCGCTTTCCCTGCTCGCAGTACCATTCCTTGGAGGGCTTGGAACCGTGCTAACGATTGGCCCATGGTCTGCTCCACGCCGCTGACACAATCGCGTTCCGAGGGTTAAAGGAGGCGGAAAAAATGCGGCGGGTGGGCATGCGGTACCGTTGGCCGCTGTCGACCTACCAACGCGCTCGTTGGCTCCCCCCGCTTAGTGGTCCACATGGCTGTTGAGCGATTTCTATACTTTTGCAAACCTCCTAGGTCGTCGGTCTGCCGTGCACCGCTCATGACCTTTTTGATACCATTGCGCCACTACTCTTCATCGGTGCATAGCGACCACGCCGACGGCAAGCTTCTGGCATCCGGCGGCGCCGTCGCACGATAACTTGATACTAGGGAGGCGATCTGGTTGCAGGTGGCTAGGCAGCCATGGACGAACACAGCTTGAACAATCGACAGGGATAAATGGATGCGTGAGTCAATCAAGGTCACTTTGCAAGCATGGGTCAGTCAATTGGAAGCACAAAGAGTCGCTGATGCAGAGTATGCAGAAGATGATGTCTTCCTCGACTACAAGGTGCTGGGTGCTGCAACTTTCCTGAAGCAGATTGCCTACGAGCAGGATGATATGGAGCTCCTCGCTATTGCCTCGAAGGCGGAGATACAGGTGAAGAGGTTGATTGAGGCCGAAGATGAGGCCGAACGCGAAAGGCTATGCATGCAGGAAGAGGAGTATGAGGCTGATCAGCGGATTAGAGAAATCTGCATCCATCACTTCTTCATCGAACCCGCGTTTTCAGTGGACATGTCCAAATACGAGGCGATGATCGAAGCGTCCGCCGCAGGTTTTTCCGATCCTCATAAGCTTGCCAGCTTGAAGAAGTATGTCGATACAGCCCAGGTGCTGAATAAAATCTACGACAAAGTGAAAAGCCGCTTGCGGCGCGCATCTGCTTTGAACGGGGGACTACCGACTTTTGAAGAAGTGTTGCGGGCATTTGAGGCAGAGCTGCAGGAAATTTATCGCCTCGCGGACGCCCATGTACCGAAGGTGATCATCCGGCATGCTGAGGCTCAAGCCTGAGTCGATGTTTCCGATCTGACGGGCTGGGGAAGGCCGCACACTGCGGGCCAATGTGGCCCTGATTCAGGCTTTACGATGCTGTGCCCTGGCACAGTAGCTGACAGCACTACGCTGTGTATGAGAATGCTGTGCGATGTCCTGTCCTTGGCGCGTTTGCTCTTGGTCGAAAGTCGATATCGACGCGATACCCTCAAAGTGATATCACTTCTCCGCAGATCCGCGCGTGATAGAGGGAATGACATGCGTCTAGCCAAATTGATCATCCACAACTTCCGAAATTTTCAGAGCGTCGACATCCCGCTCGCTGGCAACGTGGTGTTGCTGGGAGAGAACCGAGTCGGCAAGAGCAACCTGCTTTTCGCCATTCGACTGGTACTTGACCCGACCCTCCCTGATTCGGCGCGGCAACTGAGGCTCTCGGACTTTTGGGATGGATGTGACCTCACGCACGATCCTCAGATTGAAGTGCATCTCGATTTCACCGATTTCGATCATGACGATGCACTGGTGGCTTTGTTAACCGACTTTCGCATAGCCGCTGATCCTAAGGTCGCACGACTGAGCTATGCCTTTCGCAAGAAAGCTGAGGTAACAGGAGTGCCGCAGTCTGGCGAGGATTGCGAATTCATCGTCTATGGCGGAGGCGATGAATCCCGGTCAGTGCCAAGTCGAGTGCGTCGCCGGATTGCGCTCGACTTACTAGATGCCTTGCGCGATGCAGAGGGACAGCTCGCATCCTGGCGTAGTTCGCCACTTCGGCCATTGCTCGAAGACGCGGTTGCTTCAGTCAGCCGCCCCGAGCTGGAGAATGTCGCCGCCGATCTTGAGGCAGCAACTAAGAAGATGGAAAGCTTCCCGTCGGTGAAAGCGCTCGAAGACTCGCTCCGCAATGGCATTCTTAATTTGTCTGGAAAGACACATGACATAGATGCTCGGTTACGCTTCGCGCCGGCCGACCCCCTGCGGCTGTTTCGATCGATTTCTATGTTCGTCGACGACGGGAAGCGTGGTATTGCTGAAGCGAGCTTGGGCTCCGCCAATGTCGCGTTGGTCGCGTTAAAACTGGCGGAGTTTGCCTGGCGGCGAGCAAAGAATGAGCGAAACTATTCGCTGCTGTGTATCGAGGAGCCCGAGGCGCACCTTCATCCTCAGCTTCAGCGAGCCGTGTTCGACAAGCTTTTCCAGAGTACCGACCCTGCTCAGGCGCTGATCGTCACTAGCCACTCCCCTACCCTGGCTGCGGTTGCACCGCTGCGATCGGTCGTGAACTTGCGCTCAGTGAAAGGCGTTACCCTCGCGTATTCCCTAGCCTTGCTACCAGTAACGTCCGAAGAGCTCGACGATATCGAACGCTATCTGACTGGAACACGGTCCGAGCTACTTTTCGCACGGGGGGTAATCTTCGTTGAGGGCGACGCGGAGGAAGCGCTGCTACCTGGATTCGCAGAGGCGCTAGGTTACAACTTGGACCAGGTCGGCATTACCGTCTGCAATGTCGCCGGTACCAATTTCACGCCTTATGTGAAGCTCGCTAGCAGTCTCGGCCTGCCATTCGCTGTCGTTACCGACTGGGACCCACTTGACGGTTCCCAGCCTCCGCTCGGGAAAGCCCGCACGGTAGGGATCTGGGACGCCCTTTGCACTGTATCCGCAGCGACTCCGCTTACGCCCGAAGGTCGCACATGGTGCGAACAAGCCGATTTCACCGCTTTCAGTTTGGCTTGGGCAAAGCGGGGGATTTTCCTGAACGACCGGACCTTCGAAGTTGCGGTGGCGAATACCCCCGACCTACTTAAGGTGTTACTCGACATCCTCGACGAACAGGAGTTTGGCACCATTCGCACGAAACGCATCGCCGCCTGGCGTTCCGGTACGGACGTCGATCCCGACCAATTACTCGCGATGATTTCGGACATCGGCAAGGGTCGCCTGAGCGCGAAGCTCAAAAGGAAACTACCTGGATTGGTACCGCCAGCCTATATCGCATCGGCGATTCAGTTTGTGGTGTCCCATGTCTAAACGTCTCGCGCTGGAAGAAGCGCTCGCGGAGCTTGCACACAACTCAGAGCAATACGAAGCGGTATGTGAGCGCGAGCATTGCGTGGTTCTGGCCGGTCCAGGCAGCGGCAAGACCAAGACGCTGACCACCGCCATGGCGCGCACGCTTATGGAGGATGTTATCGATCCGCGTGGGGTCGCATGCATCACCTACAACAACGAATGTGCGATTGAACTTGAAACGCGTCTTTCCAGATTCGGCGTCATGAGTAGTGATCGTAGCTTCATCGGCACCGTCCATAGTTTTGCGCTCACCCAAGTCATTGCTCCTTATGCCCGCTGTATTGCAGGCCTTCTTCCAGGCAGCTTTCGCGTCGCGACGCGCGCTGAGAGCCGTCGTGCGGTTGAGACGGCCCATGAGACTGTCTTCGGCGATGCAGACGATCCGCAGGAGCGGTGGGGCTTTGCTGAGGAAAAGCGCCGCCGTGAGGTTGATCGCAGCCGCCCCAGTTGGAGAGGGAGCAACCCTGAACTGGCCGATTTCATCGAAGCGTACGAGACCGAGCTACGGCGCAAAGGGCTGATCGATTTCGACGACATGCCGCTCATTGCCTACCGCATGGTGAAGGAAAACCAGTGGATCCGTGAAGCCCTCCGAGCTCGCTTTCCCGTGCTGTTTGTCGATGAGTATCAAGACCTGGGTCATGCGCTCCATGAACTGGTATTGCTCCTCTGCTTCGAGGGCGGGATCCGGCTATTTGCGGTCGGTGATGCCGATCAGTCGATCTACAGCTTCGCGGGCGCCAATCCCGGACTACTGCAAGGGCTTACTGAACGAAGGGACGTCAAAACAGTTCGCCTGCGCTTCAACTATCGATCAGGTGCGAAGATCATCAACGCCTCAATGGCTGCGCTTGGCGAGGAGCGTGATTATTGTGGCGTGGAAGGTGCCTCAGAGGGAAATTTAAGCTTTTTTCCGGTTCCGGGAGGCCTTGACCAGCAAGCGTCGTATATCGCCAAAACCGTCTTACCCCATCTCATAGCAAGTGGGTTTCAAGCCGAACAGGTCGCGATTCTCTACCGCGCTGCCTGGCTCGGTGACAAGGTTGCGGTTGCGCTTGAAAGTGCAAACAGCACCTTTGTCCGTACTGACGGCAACGCGCTGGTGAAACGCAGTTCCTACCTTGCTCGCTTCATAGAGTCCTGTGCCGGCTGGGTTACTGGCGGGTGGTGTGTTGCAGCTCCACCTTATGGTCGACTACTCAGCCAGGCGCGCTCACTTGTCTACGGAGGACGTGCGAATGAGGCAGAGGAGGATGCACTATCACTCCAGCTGATGGCATTTCTGCGCAGCAGCATTGATGCAGGCGAAACCACTCATACTTGGCTACACCGTGCTTATCAGGAGTTGATCGTGCCTTGGCGGGCCATTGCCCGAAACGTCCACCAGGAATGGGAGGTTTGTTCCGAGATGATCGCGCGAACCGATCCGGTGGAGGGTCGTGACATTCCGCTCAACACCTTTGCCGGCCGATTCGACGGCACTGGCCGAGTGACCTTGAGCACGCTGCACAGTGCCAAAGGCCGCGAGTTCGACGCTGTCATCCTGTTCGGTATCAATCAGGGCGATATTCCCAACGCGCGAGACAACCGAAGTACTTCTGCACTGCGTGAAGCCCGGAGACTCTTCTATGTCGGCGTCACGCGCCCTCGTAGAGAGTTGTGCCTAGTGTATCAGGGGAACAATCAATCGCCCTGGGTTGATGAGCTATATCGGCGCAGTCTGAGTGGTTGATATCCGCCTCGCTCGCTTACATCTTGCTGACGCAAGATCTGACCATTAAGAGAAGTATCAAAGCCCAGAAGTCATAGGTGGCCATGAGAAAACACAATCAGCGCTTTTTGGGCGGCGCCGCTCTTGCGTTCGGCCTTGATCGTTTGCCGCAACTGCTGCTCCAGGGTTTCAACGGTAGATCGGCAGACCGCCACCGCCTGCTGACGATGCTGGGCGGCATCCCGGTGATGCTTGATCCTCAACTGCCGCGAGCGGCTCTCTCTCGGTGAGTAACACCTGCCGCTGTTCGGACAGCGCTTGTTCGGCTGCGCCCTGGGCCAAGTGGATCGCCTGTTGCCACGACTGCCCATTCGAACCGTATCCATATCCTCACTACAGCCGGCGAGCTCGATCATCTCAGCAATCAGCGCCCGCTCGACCTGCAGCTTGGAGTGCCTCCGGACCAGATGGCAGAAGGATGATACAGGTGCACTCCCCCATCAACCCGGATCACCCGCGGAGCCCTTCCTGCGCCAGCTCAATCGATCGTCCTTGTCGAGAACAAATAGGCCAGACCAGATCGCCAACCAGAACTGTACCGTTACCAGCCACGGAAGGCTCATCACCCAGCCGACTATTTTGGCCATTGGCCGCCACCAGGGTGCCGAGCCAGATAGCTGACCGCCTGGAGAGTAGCGCCCAATATAGGAATATGTTCCAAACCAGCGCCAGAAAATTCCGAGTTCCTGCTTAGCAAAGTGGATGGCATCGAGATTCCAGTAGCTCCCCCAATTCTCCTTCCACTGTGAATTTTGCGCCCAGGTCTGGGTAAGCGTCTGCGTCAAAGGATCTGAAATCCTTTCAAGCCGCCCATCCTCGAACTCGACGCTGCAGAGCCGGAATCTGACCGTATCCAGTGAAAATCGGATGGCGTGTTGGTTAACGTCAATGGGCTCGCACATGGGGAGATTGACCAAGCTGTAAATGATCGGTGTGGCATCCACATCGAAGATCGTGATGCTTTCCTGGTACCGCACATCCATGCCCTTGGCTTCAAATACCCCCTTGAAGCATTTGACCACATGCTTCCTCGCACGGAACGCAATTTTCGACACCTGCGGCAATGGGTCGGTCGATTGGGCAATGCGCAGCGTATATTCCAGATCTTCGCCAAGCAGCTCCCAATATGCGCCTAACCCGTACTGGTTCGACCATCTTCGGTGGGACACCAGGTAGGTTTTGTAGAACAGCACTTTTTCGATCCTCCTCCAAGCCCACCCAACCACTATTCCAGCAAGCCCCCAGGGAATAGATACCGCCATCACCGCTCATCCTCATGTCATCGTCAGTTGTTCCGGCGCGTCAACCATCCCCCGGAAAAGTCTCATTCTTGGCAAATCACACAGCCAAATGCACCTACCTCTGCACAGGCAGCAAAGAACGAGGACAGCAACCAATACAGCTGCACAAAGTAGGGGTCGGCATTACCTCCCGCCTGAATACTTTTGAAGGCATCACTGACGGCCGCTTTGCTGAGGGATGAGGTGACAATGGCGACTCGCTTCATGGTATGCGGGGCGTCGCGGCAAAGGTTCATGCCGGCGACAGCGGCTGCTGCATCGCCCTTGCAGAACCGACTGATATTCGTGGTTGTACTGTCATTTTTGTAGGGCTTTCGCCATTTGCGGTACTTCGATCGCATTTTAGCTGCTGGGAGTCCGAGGCTTCCCAGGTTCTTGATAGCTTGGCTGACCGAAATATGGAACGGGCTTGCTCCCAAAGAGAGAGCACCGTGCTTGGCATGATAGAACGTGATGCGGGGCGCTCCCGGATCAGTCTTTAAGCCAATGAAATCAGCCCATTCGTCGCCCAGGTCATCACAGACGACGATGTCGTCCTCAGCGGCGATCGTTGCCAAAATCACTCCAAACGTGGAGTCTGAGTCGAATGCGACCTGGGTTGCCTTGAAGTCCCCCTTCTCATCCGTAACCTTAGCAAGCTCTTTATCCTTGAACAGGTATCCGAGGAACGAAGCCCCACCATTGGTCAGCGAATCATCCTGGTACAGGCTGCCATCGATGTACGCGAATTGGGGCGCATCAAAAAGAACGATGAATGTGTCAGTACGATCAATAAATCTTCTCAGGGGAATACGGTCGGCATCTGTGCCTACAGGCAGATCTGCCCTTTCCACGGCCACATCTTTGATCGCGGGCAAGTCCAACTGCTTGAACGAGATCCGAGATTTGTTTACGACGATTTCACCGACCTCAGCGCCGCTTACCGGATCCTTGAGAAGAAGCTTGGTCTTCGTCTTCTCCACCAAGAACACAGTACTCAACTCCTGCAGAACCTCTTCGGTTTCCAGCCGGTTCAGTTCCCGATGACCCGCTCCATCTGGCTTGACGAACCTAATCTCGTTGAGCTCAAAAATGGCGTCCTGCAGGAGTGCCGTGTCTACCCCAAGCTGATTGGGCACCGCCTTGAGTTGCGACAGCTCCATGGGTCGAGCGAATGCACTCAGGAAGCCAGCAGACGCCACTTCGCCCTTCAGCTTGATTTGATCAATGATTTCGCAGGCGAACCTCACTAGCTGTTCATACCCGGAACGGTCTGAGCGCTGTGAGATGCGGCCAGTACGAGGAGTCGTCGAGTAATGCTCCCCATCTTGCAGGAAGCTATATCCCAATGGCGCGAAGCGGCCGGATGACGCCATACCTACAGCATTCCGTAAATCCGGGGCTTCGAGGGTTTTGCTGCGCAGCGCCAGTCGTGACGTCGTCATATGACGCAACCGTACGCGGTCAAATACAGCGTCTTCAGAGGTGAGCCCGTTATCAATATTCTGCGCGCTCATCCGCACCAGGTGCGTTTTGACAAACTCCGAGGGCAGATCGAGCTGCGATTTGAACACCGCGACATGGTCTTCGTACTCCACGATCAGCAAGTATCCGCTCACCCTCTCCATAATCGACGTGGAGCCAGCCAGGAACGCCGGCTTACGATCAAACTGAAAGCAGAGCGCAGACCAGTAGGCATTCCCGTATTGCTCGCGGTTGTAGCTAAAATGGTTATTGGATGGCGCAATCTGGCCTGCCCGGACCGTCCGAAACACGGCAGAGATGGCCTTGGCAGTAATGGGACGGTGTTGCTTATAGAAGTAGCAAGACTTACTAGCTTGGAGCTCATTGATCATAACCGCATCCTTACCCATGATCGCCAGGTAAGCTGACCCGGCCACAGCCTGGCAAAAGGTAGCCCAACGCGATCATTGGCGTCTACTTAACTTTAGGATGGAGCCCGACCCTCTTTTGTCCCGCCGCGATGCATGCCAACGGCTGACTCAAAAAGTGCGCAACTCCCTAGGCAGATCCCCTTGGTCGTGACGTTATAAAAGCAGATGCCCGCGAACGGAGGTCGGGCATCTAATGAGCAAACGATTTCAAACAGGCGTTGCTCACCATCATCATCTCCCTGGCTCGCCAACCTCGTCTCGTCGGCGCTCACTAGCACAACGCTGCCCTTGCCGCCTGAACCTGAAAAAGCGATCAGCTTTCAACGCCGGTGCTCCCCAATCGAAATGCAGCACGTTCCATAAGGGCTAAACGAATGCCAAGGATTTCATACGTCAGATCTGTCATAGTCCCGCGTAGACCGGCTGACAAATCAGAAGCTACTATTTCGCCCTCTTCATTTTCTAGCTCGTTCTGAAAGCGACTGAACGCACGACTGAGAGAACCTGCTACGTCGATAAGTACATCATCTGCGGTATCTTCTAGCTTCGTCGCTATGCACTCCATACTGCGTCTGCATCGCTCCATCATGCTGGTTACAAACTCAAGCTCTTTGGCATTCATCTCACGTCCTGATTCTGCGCAAGCTGCCGACATAGCTCCGATGGCCTCCAAAGCCTCATCGTAGAGCCTTAAGTCTTCATCGATTATCGGAGAGTACGGTACGCTATCTTTCCATTTGTCAGCGAAGGTAACGTCGGGAAATAACGAAACTATGAAAGTCATGCCCATAGGAGCTAAGCGTCCATTGATTACCGCTCCGTAGCTAACGGTTGCTTGGGGCGATAGTGCAGCTGCCACTGCGGAGAAAGACTCCTCCGTGGTTAACCAATCAAAAAGCGCCTCAACCTTCAAGAGAACGGCAAACTCAGCATCTGGCCATTGAGCACCACTGCTTTCGGGCTGATTACGCGAATACACTTCAACGTTCAATCCTTTGTCCGCCATAGCGAGCCGTATCTGTTCTCGGCGAGCGGATGTCAATGACTCAGCCCTTTGGCACGCATCTTCCGCAGCTCGACGTAGAATGGAGTGGCGACGACTCGTGGTACGAAAACGACTTGCAAACACAAGGCGTTGATCCGGATTCATAGCAGTGTCGGCAAGTACGGCGCGTATCTGCCGAAGCGTCTCGGCTATTTGAACCAACATTTCCAGGGGAGGCTCGCTGGTCATGCGCCATAACTCTGGGCGATGTAATAACTCCGCTTCGCGCACCAAGCTAGCTGTCCGGGCAGCCATAAGGTTCGGCTTTTCCGAAACACCGTCAGTGAGCTCAGTCATCAGCCGCTGCAGACCTGTAACGAAGTCATGGAGTTTGTCACTATCACTCAACTTACCTGCTGATAAAGGTCCGGTGAGCGATTCATTGATACTCGGAGGTTGAATGAACGTGGTGAGCCAGTCCCGAATCTGCAAAAGCATTTTCCACTTCGCTCCCGGAGTTTCCATCCGACAGTAGAAATCCCCCGCCTCCCTCAGCTTGACTCCAAGCTCATTGACAGCGACGGCTAACTCCGTAGTTCGCTGGGTTTCGGTCGGCGCAGCAACCAAACGATTGATCGCTCGAATTTCAGCCTGGTTCCAGGCAATACGTGCAGGAGCAATCACTGCATGCCGCGGCATACGTTTGGAGTTCTGAGAGTGTTCACCATATCCAACAGGACGGCCGTCGCTGAAGATCGCGTCTGCGATGAGGAGCTCAGCATCAGGTACCACAGCGCTCATGGCCGTGCAAAGGCGTACGACTTCCTCGTTCAGATCTAACTGAACCTCTGGGTGAACGAAACGGACGTACCCAGTAACACTGAGCATGCCGTCGGACTCTCCGATTTCGGGTCGAGTTACCCAAGGGCTTTCATTGTACAAACGACTAATAAGAGCGGTCGTACCCCCGGACATCTCGACAACGGTTCGCGCAGCATCTAAATCTACTTCTCTTAGCGTGATGAGAAGAGCTAGAAGATCTTCCAGGGGCGCTTCAGACAAGTCACCACTTGGAATGCACCTGATAGACGGCGGTGATTTGCAACCGGCAATTGGCAACAGCGTAGCGGCGAGCTCAGCTGTCTCGCTAACACTTAGTTGGGTAGGCCAAGCGTCTGTCGCCATCTCGATCAAAATGCTACGAAGATCGGCGACATTTACTTTCGAGAAGGAGGCGTGCGCTATCTTCGGTTTGGCGAACAACGGTTCGTCGCCGAAATCCACACTCGCAAGAGCAAACATAAAAGTGAACCCGCTTAAGCGGTCATCAATATCTGCTGAGCGAGAAATTTCCAACCATTTTTCTGCAACTCGATCCGCGGTTGCGAGTCCGAGGCCATGAAGAACTGGCGTCCAGCACCGCCCTTCTTCTGTCTTTAGCCGAGCAGCGAGCCCCCCCAACATTGCTTTTTCCTCTTCAGGCCATCGTCGCAAGACCCGGACGATGAAAGCCGCGAAGGTATCGCTCGCAAGGGTTTCAGCTGCCGCTGTAACTGCCCGACTTCGAGCTTCACCGAGAAGCTCTCGGATGGCTCCGTCCAGATATGTCGAACGAATCTCATGCAACCCTGCAAGCGCCCCGTCAGGCCTGGCACGCACCGCATGCTCATCGACCAGTCGCTGAAGCAGCTTTGCAAAGCGAGGCTCATCCATTCCAGAAAGTATTCGAAGCCGAACTGGATCTATAGCTGCCCCTTGAGCAGCAGCAAAGGAAATGGTCCTTAGAATCATCAGCTCATCGTCCCGGTCTTCGGCAAGACGACGACGTACCTGCTCACGAATCGTCTCCTCAAGGCGCTCCCCAGCAGTTAGCAAGTGGGTGTACTCGAGAAGCAGACCGTTACTTAGTTCAAATGGCTCTTGCCAGTGACTGAAAGCTACTGAGCCGGACGTTTGCAGAGCTTTCCAGATTCCGTATGCCAGACTCTCATCGAGCTTGGGTCGGATCGTCGGCGTACGAGCTGCGGATGACAGAAGAAAGATGTCCTCTTCTCTCACCGTTCCGATGGCAAGTAGACTTGCTTGGGCCTCCACCTCCCGAACGAGCGCGTCCCATCCCGCCGTCTCCTGACGGCCCACATCGTCAACGACAAAACCGACGGGGCGCTCAGGGCTCGCTTCTAGTAGTTTGGCGAGCTGAACGAGCTTTGCTACATCGGCGACCTGCAGCTCCCGAATGCGATACCAGCGCACGGCATGACGTGTATGGTGAGCCGACAACCAGGCAAGTGCTGACTTCCCCGCTCCGGAAGGACCCGCAACCAAAGCAAATCGCTTTGCCTCAAGGCTGGTTAAAATGTCCGCCATCAACTCCGGTCGAGCAAACACTAGACCAGCCCCGACGTGCCCCGGTGCCACGTTGACACCTCGGTAGAAGCCCCCAGCCGGCATAGGTTCGCTGAAATTTGCAATCTCTGCGAGGCCAGCTATCAGATCAACGTAGCCGATAGGATCAATGACCCCTTGAACCCCATCGATAAGTATCTGCACGTCGCTGCGGTCCAATGTTTCTGGCTTCTCGCTCGATGCTAGATAGTTAGAATCAGATGCTTTCCCAGCCTGCTCGCGAAGTTGTTGCAGCACCAGCCGCACACCCGCAGGCGGTAGTGATGTGCTGGTGAGAGCAGCGCAGCCGCGTTCTAGCGGGTCGGGCTCAATCACCAGATGGGTGCGTGCCAGTAAAGCCTCGACCAAATCATTGTCGGGTTGCCCTAAGGCCTCTGCCAAAAGCTTTTCGAATTTCGTCAGATCTTGGTCACTTTCGGCAAGTGTGACTATCCAACCTGTAGGTTGAATACCCTCAAGCGGTCGCTCTAGCACCAGTGCTAATCTCACCCGATTGGATTCACGCCAATCGTGAGGTAGATCCTTAGCACTCTTGGCGAGGTGTTTTGCCGTCTCGGCTTGGGAAAAGACACCCTGAGGATCATGCCTGGCCTTGAGCTGGGCTCTAAACTCAAGCTCAGGTCCGTGCAAGGTAAGGTCGTCGACACCTTCCGGAATGAGCCGCGTCCAAGTGGCTTCACCGCGCCACGCCACTGAGGCGAGCCAAGCGGCCACCGCGTCCTGATATCGGAAACCCCGACCGGCCCGTGCACCTGATCGGGTCATACTCCAAAGCTCAGGATCAATTAACAACTGCCGAGTTAACCCAGGAAATTCCATTTTTTGGCGTCTCTTTCAATTATGTTGCTGAGCTTAATTGAGTTTGCTTCAAAGGTGAAAAACGGGTCTCCGGCTTCATTGGATCGATCGACATGTAACAAATTATTTGCAACAGAGCGCGGATTTAGGCGAGCAACACAGCTTTATCATTGTAGGCGACGAATTAAACTCACAAATCTAGGAAAACCGGGTGCCTAAGGCATGAACTGTAAACGCAACACCCAGCGAAACGACCTACTCTGTTAAACGGCGTATGGGTAAATGTTTACTCCTTCGCCTGAGCCGTCGGCCTCCTATCTCCCCCTCAGCTCCAATGACCAGAACGCTTAAGCATCAATAGCTACCAAATCCACAGGCTTGACTAGAATCTCTTCGACAAGGAGATCCTTCACGTGGAGCCAGCGCTATGTGTGATAACGGCAACGACGACAGCCCCCCTAATCACTCACGAATCGTGATATTTCCGTTTTCAGGACAGTCCAAGCAATGGGTCAATACGAGGGAAAACTGGCGAAAAGCCAGGCGCTCGAAGATTGAAGCCAACACAGAACGGACCGACCTGGCCGACTATGAGTTCTTCACGTTCGATGGACCTTCGAAAAAAAGGCTTAAAGAGCGTTTGAAGAGCTGCATAGGCCCTAACGAGGTCATCTACATTTTCGGACATTGCGCTCCAGGAAGCATTGACTTGTCCAAGGAAACCTCTGCTAGCAGCGAATCCATCACTGCCTTTGCCCTGGCTAAAACTTTAAAAAATCAAGTTTCGTTGAATAAAAGCTTTGCCGGGAAGATAAAAATTTATGGCTGTAACTCGGCATTGCCAAACGGCGCCAAAAAATCTTTCGCTCATTCATTTGCCTGCATCATGAAGCTCTACCTTTATCATAACTGCGAGATTCATGGGTACGCCGAAACGCTCGTGGATGGTTACGTAGGCGCGCATAAGATTGCCACTAGCGATGGCGCATTGATTAAAGCGCTAAACTCAATGATCCAGAAAGATGAAGCTTTCGGCTCCGGAATAGACGCCAAGTACAATGGCGACCATGATTTGCGCCCGAGTAAGTTTCGACAGAACATGGACGTCTCCGAAGAAATGGTACGTGAGTTCTACAATGGACTTAAATCAAACAAATAGAACAGGAATCTCCTATTCAATACTTCGTTTGAGTGTTGGCGTCACCCTCCTCCCGCCTATGCTATTACCGTTATCCACCCCGCGACGGTGTTGGCCACAGCCCCATTCAGGGGTAACAAGAAAAGTCACAAGACAAGGTGCCAGACGCCCTCATGCAATATTAGATCTGCTAATCCTGCATCATGAAATTTAACTTTTCTTATCGCGAAAAAAGCCGAGACTGGGGCGTCAACAATCGATAGAGACTTATGAAATGTCGGGTGAAAAATCAATAGCAAAGCTACTCCATGGCATGAGCCCTTTACTGAATGAGGGTAACTATGTCTTCTGCACTGTCAAAAACAGCAACATCTTGGAGGGGCAGGAAGTGCTGGGGAGCTTTCGGGAGAAGGAAGGCCTGACGGTCATCCTCGAGCAATCCGCAGCCCTGGCGCTGGGTCTTGAATTCGAATATGTCGCCGCCTGGATTACCTTGACCGTCCATTCGGCGCTGGATGCCGTTGGCTTGACGGCTGCCTTTGCAACTGCACTGGGAAATGCTGGCATCAGCTGTAATGTCATCGCGGCTTACTACCACGACCACATTTTTGTGGGTAAAGATGATGCCCAGAAAGCAATCGAGGTGCTGCAGGCGCTCGCACGATCTGGATCTGCTGACTAGAGAGCACCTCGAGGCATTTGAATCGGTCCTTCGAGAGTTGCAGTAGTGCTGAAGAATGCGTGAGCAGACTGGTCGTGGCTCCCACTGGCATTAGCCGCGATTGCGGCTCCTTTTCTATCGGTGTCAGCCCGGTGGAAAAGGCCATCATCTGGTTGCACGCGACGCTTCGAAACTACCTTACACGCTCAAAGACGATGTGAACCTTCGCCCCATCCGGGCGGCGAAAATCTTCTACCATCCGATTGCCATCGACCTTCAACTGCAGGTCGGCCCGGGTGCGCACAGCGCCCACCCAGTTCGGGAACGTAGACCCTTCGACAGTGTTGCCTGTGAACTCACCGTTCCGGTCGACGGTATATCGCCCGAAAAAGCCGATGCTCCCCGCCATTGCTGCCCGGTTTTCCTCATCCGTGCCTTCGCCACGAACGTTGGATCGAAACGCCGGCACGCGTGGATCCGTGAGTACTTCGACAAACGTCAGCTCTGGCGTGAAGACGAGCCAACCATGGGGGTCGGGGCCATAAGCATCCGATCTACTGCCCTGGCTCTCAACGGTTGCACTGACCATGCGCCATGTCCCGACCAAGGCGTTTTCCTTGCCCGCAAACGCTGTGGAGAACGCCGAGAAAGCAACAACCGCTACGATCGCCAGTACCGTGTTTTTCAGACTCATCCGCTTCACCTTTCCTCGCCGCAACGACGCGGCAGACAATAGAGTGGGTTTCATGCTGGTCGGTACGGTGTTCATGCCCTGGCCGAGATGGTCGCCAAACGTAACTCCCGCAACGTGGCATTATCCGCCCTCCGCCCCAGTTGCCAGCCCAAGTAACCCCACAGCAGTGCACAACAGGCGCCGATTATCGCGGCCAGACCGGCCCCCTGCCCTAGCAGGTCGAGCAGACTCTTGGCCCAGCCGCTCATGGCGTCACCCGCGCGATAAACCACGGTGTCGATGAAGTTCTTGGCCTTGTATTTACTCTCGGCATCCAGCGACGCGAACAGCATTTCCCTACCTGGCCGGACGAACGCGTACTCACCGATTCGTCGCACGATCATCACCGCCGCCAGCAGAGCGAACCCCGGCGCCAACGCCAGGCCGAGGAAGCCGATGCACATGAGCAGCGGCACGACGGCCAACAAAGCACGCACCCCCAACTTCGGCGCTATGCGGCCGGTGATGAACAGCTGGGACAGTAACGCGCCCGCCTGCACGATGATGTCGATGGTGCCGAAGATGCGTACCTGCGCCTGGCGATCCGGATAATGCTCGGCCACCAGGCGCGCCTGCTCGAAATAGAGAAAGGTGCTGACCGTCGCCAATAGCACCACGAAGCCGGCGATCCCCAGCAAGTAAGGTGACCTGAGCACCGTCGTCAACCCGCTGAACGGATTACCGTGCAATGGCTGTTGGGGGCTTTGCGTCGGCGCGGCACCGGGACGACCAGCCCCGCCCGTTTCGCGCCACCCCATCAACGCCCGTTTCAACACCAGCGTGGCACCGAGCAACAAGGCCGCCAGAAACATCAATCCCGAGGCGCCGAGGGGGTCGATGAGCAGCGCGCTCAGGGCCGGCCCCAACAAACCGCCGACGCTGGCGCCCGCGGCGATGAAGGCGAACAGACGCTTGGCCTGCTCGCTGTCGAATACATCTGCCATCAGGCTCCAGGCCACTGACACGACGAACAAGTTATAAACCGAGATCCAGACGTAAAAGACCCGGGCTAGCCAGACACTGTCTGGCTGGAACTGGAACAACTCGACGAACATCAGCAGGTTGAAACCGAAGAAGCCGTACACCCAGTCGATCAGGCGCAGGCGCGGCACTCGGGAACTGAGCCAGGCGAACAACGGCACGGCAGCCAGCATGACCAGGAAGGTCGAGGTAAACAGCCATTGCAGATTCTCCACCCCTGCCGCGATACCCATCGACTCACGGATCGGGCGCAGCATGAAGTAACCGGTGAAGAGGCAAAGGAACAGCAGGAATCCGCACGACGCTGGACGTAACTCGCCGTCGCGGGCGTTCAGGGCGAGACTCAGGCGGTGCAAATAGGAAGGCGTGCTCATAGGGACTCCGGGGAGACGGCAAAGGCAAAGGTCAAGCGCGGGACGGACGCCCGCGCCCAGGGTTGCATCAGCGATAGGTCACGCCGGTCAGGCGCTCGGAGACAGCCCAGAGTCGCTCGGCATCCGCCTGCGTGTTGGCGGCGGGCGGCGTCTTGGCGAAGCCCAACGGACCGCGTCGTTCATCGTCACCGGTCGGGCCGTAATAAGCCCCGCCTACGGCTTGGGCAGCCGTGGCGGCATATAACGTGGGCAACGCCCCTTGTGCTGCCGAGTGGTACGCATCGCGGTCCTTTGCCCAGCGCCGACCGAACTCGCTGTCCAGGCCTGGCCCCCGCGCGACCAACTCGGTGACCGCAACGCCGGGATGCGCCGCCATGCTGCGAATTCCCCAGTTTTCGGCGTCACTGCGCCGCTGCAAGGCAAAGGCCCAGTGCAGGATGGCCAGTTTCGATTGTGCGTAAGCCGCGTAGGGGTCGTACTTCTGCTCGCTCTGCAGATCATCGAGATTCATCGCGCCGCGCGCCGCGGCAATGCTTGACAGGCTCACCACACGGGCATCCTCGCTTTGACGCAAGAGCGGCACCAGCAGGCCGGTCAGCGCGAAGTGCCCCAGGTAATTGGTGGCCAGTTGAAGTTCAAAGCCATCAACAGACGTACCTCGCTCGGGAGGCGCCATGACGGCGGCATTGTTGATCAACACGTCGAGGCGCGGCAGTCGCTGATTGAGCCGCTGGGCCAGGCCGCGCACCGATGAAAGATCAGCCAGGTCCACGTTCTCGAACTGCACCTTGGCGTCGGGTACGGACTCGCGGATACGCGCAATGGCCTGTGCGCCACGCTCCGGGTTGCGCGCGGCGATGATGACCTCGGCGCCGGCACGCGCCAAGGCCAGCGCATCCTCGTAGCCCATGCCGCTGGTGCCACCGGTGATCAGGACAATCCGGCCTTTCTGGGACGGTATGTCGCTGGTCGACCAGTCTGGTTTCGGTGTAATGCGATCGGAAGCTTCGATACTCACCGTACTAAGCAGCGCGACGCCCGCGGCGAGGGTTCTCGCCATTCTCGCAAGCCGATTCATGGTGCTCGTGCGGCCAATGGCGGGGGGTGTTCTATTCCACATGGTGATGGTCCCTGTCTGAAGAAATGAACCGGCATCGCCGGACGGTCACTGTTTCGAGCACGCCTCAGCCAACTGCAGAAAGCTGATGTGTTTCTTTACCCCTTGGGTGTTCAAGTAGGTCATTTTGGCTTGCACGACCTCGCATACCGGCGATGTCGCCTCCTCGATATGAATGACCCTGGCGATGTCCAGCGGCATGCCATATTCGTAGGCCGGGAACTGCGTTTGCTCTTTGGCGAGCAGCGGCGAGCCGCTCAAGGAGATGACTGCCAGCAGGCCGGCAATCGACAGGTTTCGAATGTTCATAGTGGGCTCCACGACACTGTCCTCGTTGGGATGGTCGTGGCACTTTAGGCGGGGGCGACTGACGTCAAGGTGACTGCTGGCTGACGGGAAGATGTCAAACGCGGGCGGACTTTACTCCCAGGGGCGACGACTAACGCGCGGTCTGGTTCATCAAGGAAAATCCGAAGGTGTTGAGCCCGTTTTCGCTGTGGGCAAACACGCGTCCACCGTGCATGGACGCCACCGCACGCACGATGGAAAGGCCCAGCCCATGGTGCGCATCGCTTCGCGCCCTGGCGGTGTCGGCGCGATAGAAACGCTCGAACAGACGCTCCAGGTGCGAATTCTCGATGGGCTCTCCGGCATTGGAAACGCTCACCTCGACCTGCATGCCGTGGCTGGCCAGCGTCACCGTGATGGTGCTTGTCGGCACCGCGTAGCGCGCCGCGTTCTGTATCAAATTGGCCAGGGAGCGGTGAAAGAGGCGTCGGTCGATGCACACGCGCATGTCGCCTTGGATCACCACGCTCAGCTGTTTGTCATGCAAGACCGGCTCCAGATACTCCACCGTCTTCGCCGCCTCTTCATAAAGCGAGACGTCACTGAGCTCGGTTGCTCGTTGCCCGCTCTCGGCCCCGGCCAGGAACAGCATGTCATTGACGATGGTGCCCATCCGCTCCAGCTCTTCGAGGTTCGACTGCAACAAGTCCTGAAGCTCGCTCACCTCACGCCCGTGGGCCAATGCCACCTGGGTCTGTCCGATCAGGTTGGTCAGGGGCGTTCGCAGCTCATGGGCCACATTGGCATTGAACCCTTCGAGCTGGCACCAGGCCGCTTCCTGGCGCGCCAAGGCGCCGTTGAATGACACCGCCAGTTCCTGCAATTCGCCAGGTAGCGCTTCGGTGTCCAGTCGCTGCTTCGAATCCCCCGGCGGCAGGCTGTTGGCTTGACGGCTCAAGCGCCTCACCGGTCCCAGGCCAAAACGCGCGATCCAGTAACCGAGCAGCGCAACCAGCCCGATGCCCAACGCCGAGGTCAGGATCAATATCTTGGTGAAGTGGTCCAGGGTCTTCCTGAACGGCGTCGAGTCCAGCCCCACGATAAAACGCAGTTCCGGACGGTTGCCCATGGCGGGAATGGTCTTGAGCAGCACCATCATGGGGCGCTCTCGGTCAGGTAGATCCAGGGTAAAAAGCCCATCGGAGCGCTTCGACCAATCCTGGCCATCCGGCATCGCCCCGCCATAACTGAAGGCCGGGTTGTCTACCAGGATCCAATAGCGGACTCGTTCATCCGCGGGCGTCAGGCCGTCGAGCTTCTGGCGCAAACCGACCCAGAATGCTGGCGAATCGTATTTGGCTAGCACCGGGTCGAGCACGGAATGGCGCAGCACCAGCTCGTTTTGCATCTGCTCATCGAGCGATTGCTTCAAGGAACAGCGCAACAGCGTCGCACTGATCGACATGATCAGCAGGACAGCGAGGGCGAACATCAGGGCGAGCCGCTTGGCGATCGATCGTTTCATCAAGGCGTACCCGTTTGCCTGCCATCTGCCTCTCGGCTTTCCAGTACATACCCCATGCCGCGGACGGTATGCAGCAGCTTGCGCGGATACGGGGCATCTACTTTGGCGCGGACGCGCTTGATCGCAACCTCGACCACGTTGGCGTCACTGTCGAAATTCATGTCCCAGACCTGCTCGGCAATCATCAACTTGGAAAGGATCTCGCCTTGATGCCGCGCCAACAGGCTCAACAGACAGAACTCCTTGGCCGTCAGGTCCAGCCGCAGCCCGCCCCGGGTCACCTTGCGCGCTTGCAGGTCGACCTCCAGGTCGTCGATGCGCAAATGCGTCAGGTCGGCCGAGTCACCTGCGTGACGACGGATCAAGGCCTGGACACGTGCGACGAGTTCGGCAAATGAAAAAGGTTTGCCCAGGTAATCATCGGCGCCTTCGCGCAGCCCGCGAATGCGATCATCCACCGTCCCCCTGGCCGACAACATGATGACCGGGGTTTTCTTGTGCAGGCGCAGGCCTTGCAATACGTCGTAGCCGTCTTTGCCCGGCAACATCACATCCAGGATCACCACGTCGTAGTCCCATTCCAGTGCGTAATGCAGGCCATCGATACCATTCGTGGCAACGTCGACAATGTAGCCAAGCTCGGTCAAGCCACGATGGACGTAGGAGGAGGTTTTTTCTTCGTCCTCGACAATGAGCAAACGCATCGGGTAACGCCTCTCTTAAAACGGTGCCACAAATTAGGAGACCCAATAGCCGATCCCGATGTTTGGCTGGGTGCTGATGC
The DNA here is from genome assembly GCF_900103575.1 of Pseudomonas sp. NFACC51. Classification (NCBI taxonomy): domain Bacteria; kingdom Pseudomonadati; phylum Pseudomonadota; class Gammaproteobacteria; order Pseudomonadales; family Pseudomonadaceae; genus Pseudomonas; species Pseudomonas sp. NFACC51. Next base: position 495,398 of record NZ_FMXH01000002.1, read on the forward strand.
TTCAAGCCCCCTGCAAGATCGCCTGGATGTACATTTTCCCCAGTCTAGGCTGCGAAGGTGTCCGCAGGCTGACCGCTTCCTGACATTCTTGTCAGAAAGGTTGCAAAGGCCGAGTCCGTCACTCTCATAGTGTTATTCGATTTTGGAATGACAGTTATAGCTAACGAAACTACGTAGACGACCTTCCGTCACCTATCTTGACGTCAGGTATCCGTCCCATTCCGGCGATGCTCGGAACGTTATCTAACGGGCTCCAGACACACGTCAATCCGCAGGATGAGGATCTGCTCGTACGTTCAGTTCGATTGAAGACCGCAATACCGATAAGGAGATCCCCCTGTGGTGGATGTGCAGCAAGTGTTGGACTCGAATTCCCCTGGCATCCCCTATGGCGACGACTATGCGTGCGACGCCACCTTCTTTACCACGGCCGACTGACGCCCGAACACGAGCCAAAGGAAGCCGTTCATGGCAATCACCCAAAACAACCGTTTGGTGCAGGTCGACAGCCCCCTCGGCGGCGATGTCTTGTTGCTGCAAAGCATGGAGGGCAGCGAAGAGCTGGGGCGATTGTTTCACTACGAATTGGACCTGACCTCCGAAGACCGGACAATCACGTTCGACCAATTGCTGGGCAAGCCGATGGGCCTGACCCTGGAGCTGTATGACGGCGGCAAGCGCTATTTCCACGGCATTGTCTGCAGTTGCCGGCAATTGACCGGCCACGGTCAGTTCGCCGGTTACCGCGTCAGCTTGCGCCCGTGGTTCTGGCTGCTCACGCGCACCTCCGACTGCCGGATTTTCCAGAACAAGACGGTGCCGGACATCATCAAGCAGGTGTTCCGCGACCTCGGCTTCTCCGATTTCGAGGACAGCCTGAGCGGCAGCTACCGCGAATGGGAATATTGCGTGCAGTACCGCGAAACCAGCTTCGACTTCGTCAGCCGGTTGATGGAGCAGGAAGGCATCTATTATTACTTTCGCCATGACAAGTCACGGCATGTCCTGGTACTGGCCGACGCCTATGGCGCTCACTCCACGGCGGCAGACTATGAATCGGTGCCCTTCTATCCGCCCGATCGGCAAATGCGCGAGCGCGATCATTTCTACGACTGGCAACTGGCACGGGAAGTCCAACCCGGCTCGCTGGCGCTGAACGACTATGACTTCCTGCGCCCACGCGCCAGCCTCGAGGTGCGCTCCAGTGTGCCGCGCACCCACACCAACGCCGACTACCCGCTCTACGACTACCCCGGTGAATACGTCCAGAGCAACGATGGCGATCATTATGCGCGTACTCGCATCGAAGCCATCCACAGTCAGTTCGAGCGTGTGCAGTTGCGCGGACGCGCCCGCGGCATCGGTTGCGGTCATGTGTTCACGCTGACGGGATATGACCGTGCAGACCAGAACCGCGAGTATCTCGTGGTGGCCGCCCGTTATCAGATTCGTCAGGACGCCTATGAAAGCGGACAGTCGGACGTCGCCGAACAGTTCGTCAGCGAACTGGACTGCATGGATGCCAACCAGGCCTTCCGAACTCTGCCCCTCACGCCGATTCCCATCGTCCGTGGACCGCAGACCGCCGTGGTGGTGGGGCCCAGTGGCGAGGAAATCTGGACCGACCAATATGGCCGGGTCAAAGTGCATTTCCATTGGGATCGCCATGACCAGTCCAATGAAAACAGCTCCTGCTGGATTCGTGTTTCCCAGGCCTGGGCCGGCAAGAACTGGGGATCCGTGCAGCTCCCGCGGATCGGCCAGGAAGTGATCGTCAGTTTCCTCGAGGGCGATCCGGATCGGCCGATCATCACCGGCCGTGTCTACAACGCCGAACAGACCGTGCCCTACGGGTTGCCGGCCAATGCCACCCAGAGCGGGGTGAAAAGCCGCTCGAGCAAGGGTGGCTCGCCGGCCAACTTCAATGAAATCCGCATGGAGGACAAGAAAGGCGCCGAGCAGCTGTTTATCCACGCCGAGAAAAACCAGGACATCGAGGTCGAGAACGACGAGACCCACTGGGTTGGCCATGACCGCCGCAAGACCATCGACAACGACGAAACCGTGCACGTCAAACACGACCGCACCGAAACCGTCGATAACAACGAAACCATCACCATCGGTGTGGATCGCACGGAAAAGGTCGGCAATAACGAAACCATTTCCATTGGCGTGAACCGTACCGAGAAGGTGGGCAGCGACGAGAAAATCACCATTGGCGCCAATCGCACCGAGAACGTGGGCAGTAACGAGACCATCACCATCGGTGCGGACCGCACCGAAAAAGTCGGCGCCAACGAAAAAATCAGCATCGCCAGCAACCGCACCGAGGACGTGGGCGGTAACGAGACCATCGGCATCAGCGGCAACCGTAACGAAACGGTCCAGGGCAACGAAGGCATCGAGATCAGCGGCAACCAGAGCACCCAGATTGGCCAGAACGAATCCCGCGACGTCGCCCAGAACCGCACCACCAACATCAAGCAGAACGACAGCCTGGACGTTGGCAAGCACTTCTCCCTGACCGCCGGCGACTCCATCAGCCTGACGACGGGCGACGCCAGCATCACCATGAAGAAGGACGGCACGATCATGATCAGCGGCAAGAACATCACCATCGACGGCTCCGGTGCCATCAAGATAAAGGCCAGCAAAAACGTGGTCGTCAAAGGCCAGAAGATTCTGCAGAACTAGCCATGGAGTAGGCGCTATGACCGTTGAATACCACCTCCCCGCCTCCTCCACCTCCACGCCAGCGCGCGTGGAGGGCGTCGTGATTGGCGTGCTTCTGGATGTGCCCAAGGCGGACGCCCCAGTGGTGGCCTTCCCCGGTTGCCCCGCTGATACAGGCCTCGCTGCGCGCACGACCACACCGCTCACTCGCGAGGACATCGGCGCCCAGGTCGCGCTGATGTTCGAGGCCGGCGACGTGGCCCGACCGCTGGTGATCGGCCGCATCCAGCGCCTGCCGCAAACCGCCGCGCCTGCCGTCGCCCAGCTGGACGGCGAGCGCTTGGAATTCACCGCAGAACGGGAAATCGTCCTGCGCTGCGGCAAGGCGAGCATTACCCTCACGCGCGAAGGCAAGGTGTTGATCCGAGGGGCCTACCTCTCGAGCCGATCGTCTGGTGTGAACCGCATCAAGGGCGGCTCGGTACAGATCAACTGAGGCAGTGACGCCATGGAATTGGTAAACAAGACCCGCCTGGTCGGCGGCTATACGACTTCAACCGATAAAACGGGCCGTGAATGGCTGGTCGTGGTGGCGAAAGGGACCTACGGCATTCCAGATCACCCTGGACATCCGCCGCGCCTGCTTGAACAACAGGTTCCGCTGATCATGGCCGATGTATTCCCAGGGGAGCCCTGCGAATCAGCCGCGTTATACGAAAACGATTTTGCGCTGCACAAGCCCCGCTGCGATGTTCTGCTTAATGGCCACTGCCACGCCCCCAACGGTGAGCCGGCAACAGAGGTGAACGTAGCGCTGAAAGTGGGGACTCTCGTCAAGGCATTCAAAGTGATTGGGGCACGAAACTATGAGGATAGCGCCCTCTCCCACTCGATAAGCAGACCTGTTCCATTCACCACAATGCCGATTACCTACGCGCAGGCTTTCGGCGGCGTGGATCGCACGCATGCAGACCCGGCCAAACACAAATGGTACCCATGGAACCCGGTTGGAGTCGGATTTTACCCCGCAGCGAGCAGTGCCCAGACCAATGGCTTGCCGCTCCCAAATACCGAAGAACTGGACAGGCCGGTCACCGCTCCCCACGAACATTACAAGCCAATGGCATTTGGCCCGATTGGTCGGGCATGGCGGCAGCGTATCCAATGGGCCGGCACTTATGATCAGGCGTGGCTTGATCATCAATTTCCATTTCTTCCCGAAGATTTTGACGTGCGCTACTTCCAATGCGCACCCGAGGACCAGCAAATCGATTTTCCCCGTGGGGGCGAAGAAGTCGCGCTGCTTAACCTGAGTGATAAAGGCCGCTCGGCATTCAGGCTTCCGGCAAATCTGAAACTCGCGATGCTTGTCGTTTTTCACGACGACAGCACACGGGAAGCCGTCGCCGTGGTCGACACCATCATTCTTGAACCAGACGCGAATCGCCTGACGCTGACATGGCGAGCTTCTTCACCCCTCGGGCGCAACATCAGGGAGGTGGCCAAGGTCATCGTCGGGCAAACCGCCGCTCAGTTCGAACAGGCCAAGGCCAACGAAGAACGCATGCGCGCGAAACAACACTTCAAGTCATTGGCTCAACTCATCGCGTGGACAAAGGACGCCTATCCTCCCGCGGAAGAGGAAACATGACCTCCATGCAGGGGCACGCCCTCTTCATTACCAGCATGGGCATGGCCTGCCCCGTGGGCTTATGCGTCGCCAGCGCCTGTGCTGCCAAGCGCGCCGGGCTGTCAGCACTCCAGGAGCTGCCGTTTTTTGACAACGCGTGCGAACCGATCATCGGCGCGGCGGTGCCCAGCCTTGACCTGGCTTTGCCGGCAGCAGCGCGCATGTCCGAGCTCATGCAGCATGCACTGGTCGAGTTGATACAGGGTGCGCCGAAGCTGGATTGGACTGAAGTGCCATTTCTCCTGTGCCTGGCTGAACCGGAGCGCCCCGGAATCAATATCAGGGAAATAGCCCAGGCCGTCATACAGGACGTATCTTCCAAGTTGGGCATACGGTTCCATCCAACGCATTCCAGGGTCATCCCCTCCGGCCATGTTGCCGGCATGCATGCCCTTCATGAAGCCAGTCGATTAATGCAGGAAACACGGGTCCCCGCCTGTGTGGTGGCGGGTGTTGACTCGCTGCTCAGCGCCTTGACGCTGCAGTGGTTGGACGAGCATCGCCGGCTGAAAACGGCCACTCACAATGACGGCTTGTTTCCTGGTGAAGGGGCTGCGGCCATCCTGATTCAGGCCTATCGGCAGCCTGGCACCTGCTTGAAAATCTCAGGCCTGGGCTTTGGGCAAGAAGAGGCGCCTCTTTTGTCGAGCAAACCCCTGCGAGCAGGCGGGCTGACCGACGCTGCTCGTACGGCACTCGCCCAGGCCAAACTGGGTCTGCATGAAATTGATCTGCGTCTGTCCGATGTCACGGGAGAGCAATACGGGTTCAAGGAACTTCCGCTGATGGAGGCCCGGCTTTTTCGGACAGTGCGAAAAGAGGATCAGCCACTGTGGCATTGGGCAGAGGCCATGGGTGACACCGGGGCCATTGCTGGAATCGTCCAATTGATACTCGCCGACCAGGCCTTTCGCAAAGGCTATGCACCGGGAACCACCGCGATCTGTCTGAGCAGTGCCCTGGCCGGTGCACGCGCGGCGGCTGTCGTGCGCGACCTTAGCCAGCCAGAGGGGGACCTATGAGCTGCGACGTTTACGCAAACGGCGATGAGATTGCATGCAAAGCGGGTGGCGGCAAGGTCATCGCGGCGTTCCCGGATGTCTGCCTGACACCACCGCCACCTCCGGGGGGACCCATCCCGGTGCCCTATCCGGACACTTCGTTTTCCAAGGACATGAAGAAAGGCAGCAAGACCGTCAAGATCGAAAACAAGGAGATCATGTTAAAAAATCGCTCCTTCTATAAAACCTCCCCGCTGGGCGATGAAGCCGCCACAAGAAGTCAGGGGGCCGGTGTCATCACTCACGTCATCACCGGCAAGACCTATTTTGTTTCATGGTCAATGGATGTTCTTTTCGAAGGCCAGAACGTAGACCGACATACCGATCTCACCACATCGAATCATGCCAGCCCCGCAGCGAATGCGGCCGTGCCCATGGTCAACACCGCCAAATACAGTCCGGTGCAACAAGACGCCAAGGTACCGGGCAAACACAAATGTGAATGTTGCGGCGGCGCGGCGCACTCCAAGGCTCAAGCGAACGGGGAGTACATGACGGAAGACCAGTTCTACGGCACCGCAGAAAATCCCAAGAATGCAGCCGTCCTCGCCAAAGTCCGGGCCAATCCCAAGTGCAGGCACCTGTTGCCACCCGCCGGAAAGCAACCGAGCGGATGCAATAAGTACTATGTAACGAGCAAACGAGAGAAAAACAATATTGAAAATGATTGGATGATGAACCGGCCGGGCTATATGCGTTGGAAAACAGAAGTGGGCCCGGGAGAGCCGGTGGCGCATAGAGTCCCGAAGGCGGCCGGCGGTTGTCCGGCCGGGCAAGGGAATCTCGCGCCTACTGGCAAGAAGTGTGAGAAGCTCGAAGGAGAGCTAAGTACACTTCAAGAGACACGCATCAATAGTTTTCCAAGGCCCGAATGATGAAAGCCTATATTTACAAGCACACCCAAAGACCAGGTTTCCTTCAAGACAGCTTCTATTGGAAGGGCCGTGGATATCACTACAGCGGCTCCGCTCCGGTAGAAGTATTGTCACCTGACGGTTGGATGAATGATGACCCGTGGATTGCCCTTGCTGCGATTCTGGAACAGGCCAAGCATGGCGATTACAGCCACGTAGCCCAACTGCGCAAATGGATAGTGGACCCCGATTGCGATCCGACGTTGGTGTCGGCCTGCCTCGGACTGACCGCTGATGCGGGGATCGACACGGACCTGGATTTCCTTGCCGAGCTCATGATCGAAGCCCCCACCTACCTTCGCATCGAGGCCTGCGTGGCGGCCCAGTGGTCTGGTGTGCTGTGGCTGATACCTTTCATGGTCGAGGCGTGGCGTACGCTTGCACGTCGGGCCGACCGTGCCGCCGTTGAAGCCAATCTAGCCAATCTTCTTGACCCCATTGAAAACGAGCCCGAGTTCTTTGACAGTGGCCTGAACGAAGTCGACTACAAAGCGGCTGTCGATTCACGACTTAGCCAACTGCAGGACGCTTATGGCAGCGATCGCTGCTCAATTTCCGGGGGGATGCCCGTCGACATGAACAAACAAGTCTGGGTCATGAGAAAGTCCCTGGTTCCGTCAGGCACTGACGAATGGATCGATTGGAGCAATTTTCTCATCTGGAGGCGTAAATTCGAGGTGTATTCCGGCGTCGACTGTTCCAGCTTCTATGGAAAAAACGGCGAGTTTCAACCGCTGAATGCGGCCGCTATCCTGGACCGATACATGGCCTCTCCCCTGCACTTCGAAGTCGGTAAACGTTACTTCTTTGGAAACCTGGTGCCGTAACAAGACAGAGACGTCATGGTCCCCATCTCATCAATGATCGAGCAACATGCCGAAGAAGCTTGCTTCCTCATCCTCCTGCACGATCATGCCGTGCGCGCGCCCCACTATGACCTTGATGACCTCGGCAAACTGGACGAACGCATCGACGCTCATCTCGATGGCCTGCGTATTGCCGGCTCAATGAGCCTGGAAATTCTGCTGACCCAGCTTGGCCCGCACACCGTCGGAGAGATGTTCGCCAGTGTGCTGCTGGCCTTCGAGACGGCCAATGCGAAGGTGCTGTCGCGGCTCAGCGAGCACTTGAGAAGTGCCACGGAAACTGAACGAGGTTACCTGATGGCCCTGGGGTGGCTAGACTGGGAGCGTGTATCGCCCTGGATCGAGCGCATGCTTGCCTCCCCCGAGCCTTTGTTTCACCGCCTCGGCCTGGCGGCCTGCGGCATGCATCGCCAGAATCCCGGCCCTATCCTGCTGACCGAACTGTCCCACGCCGACCCCAGCGTGCTGGCACGTGCCGCCCGCACGGCTGGCGAGCTGCGCCGGCGTGACCTGCTGCCGGCGATTCGTGCCCACCGTCAGCATGAAGACGCCGCTACGCGCTTCTGGGCCAACTGGGCCACCAGCCAAATGGGCGACCAGCAAGCCTTGGAGGCTCTGCGCTCATTCGCCGAGCAACCGGGCGAGTTCCAGTACCGCGCGCTCTGCGTACTGCTGGCCTGGCAAGAGCGCGAACCCAGCATCGCCTGGATACGGCAATGGGTACAGGATCCCCGGGATCGGCGCATCGGCCTCCAGGCCCTCGGACTGCTGGGCGATCCGGTCTGCGTGCCCTGGTTGATCCAGCAGATGAGCGACCTGCCCTATGCCCGCGTCGCCGGCGAAGCCTTCAGCATGATCACCGGCGCGGACCTGGCGTTGCTTGATCTGGAATTGCAGGCCCTGCCGAATTTCGATGCGGGCCCGAACGACAACCCTGAAGATCCCAATGTCGCCATGGACCCCGATGAAAACCTGCCCTGGCCCGATTCACAGGCAATCGAAAGATGGTGGCAAGCCAATAGCAGACACTTCCAGGAGGGTACTCGTTATATGCTGGGATTGGCCCATAGTGAACACAGCTTTCAGCAAGCCCTTGTCCGCGGCCAGCAACGCCAGCGCATCGCCGCCGCCTGCGGTCTCGCCCGCTATCGACCAACCGAAGTGCTTTTCCCCACGAGCGCGCCGGTCTGGCGGCAAAAGCGGTTGTTGTTCGGGCGATAAGCAGGCGATATATCACGCAATCCGACGCCCCTCTCAGAAATCAAAACACCCCGCGAGAGCTTTGCTCTTGCAGGGTGTCTCGCCGACCACTGTGTCTTCAGTGGTTTTGAATCATGGTGGGGTTATTGCGCGCCCTGTTTTTCGATCAGCGCAGCGAGCAGCTTATATTCTTCCGAAGACAGGTCGGTGAGCGGCGTACGTACAGGGCCTGCGTCATGGCCGACAATTCTCGCACCAGCCTTGACGATACTGACTGCATAGCCCGCCTTGCGGTTACGTATGTCCAGATAGGGCAAGAAGAAATCGTCGATCATTTTGCCAACGGCCACGTGATCTTCCCTGGAAATCGCGTGATAGAAATCCATCGCCAGCTTAGGGACGAAGTTGAATACCGCCGACGAGTACACCGCAACCCCCAGCGCCTTGTAGGCCGCGGCGTAGACTTCAGCCGTAGGCAGACCGCCCAGATACGAGAGTCGATCGCCCAGGCGACGACGGATCGACACCATCAATTCAACATCGCCCAAGCCGTCCTTGTAGCCGATCAGATTCGGGCAGCGCTCGGCTAACCGTTCCAGAAGCGCAGCGGTCAGGCGGCACACATTGCGGTTGTAAACCACCACGCCGATCTTGACCGATTTGCACACGGCCTCGACATGGGTGGCCACACCTTCCTGGCTCGCCTCGGTCAAATAATGAGGGAGCAACAACAACCCTTTGGCCCCCAATCGCTCGGCCTCTTGGGCATATTGAATCGCCTGACGCGTGGATCCGCCCACCCCCGCCAGGATCGGCATACTGCTGGCGCAAGTATCGACTGCGGTCTTGATGACTGCGCTGTATTCATCGGCCGCCAGGGAAAAGAACTCCCCGGTTCCCCCTGCGGCAAACAGCGCGCTCGTGCCATACGGCGCCAACCATTCCAAGCGTCGCGCATACCCGGCGGCATTGAATTCGCCGCGGCTGTCGAAATCAGTCAGCGGGAACGAAAGCAGCCCCGAGGAAAGCACGGATTTAAGCTCAGATGGAGTCATTGTTTATCACCTGTTTTTGATTGTCATTGGAAAAGCTGTTGACGTCATACGTCATCATATAACAACAAATAAAACAACACTTAAAACAAGTAGTCACAACTTTCGCCCCCCTCTTCCAAGCTGATTAATATTCCTTATCTAACTAATAAGAACATTGACTTATCCAACATTGTCATTGGCATTGACACAACTTCGATGAAAGGAAAGACTCACTCATGTCGTACGACGACTTATAACAAATAATAAAAAGGTGACCTTACTCATGCTTCGTTCGCATCTTCTTGCAGCTCGCTCCAATCGGCTCAGCGGCGCGGTTTTCCTTGCAACACCGCCGTTGCGCAGCCTCCATACCCTCAACCTGGTGCAAGTGCCATGAACGACATCCTGAAACTCTATTTTCTAGCGCTTAAGGTATTGATCATTGCGTGCCTGGTTTCTATCACGGCGCTGATTTTCGCCAATGTCGTGTTGCGCTACGGTTTTAATTCCGGCTTGTTTTTCACTGAAGAAATTTCCAGGTTGGCATTCGTCTGGCTGGTCTTCGCCGGCTCCCAACTCATGCTTCATGAAAAGGGTCATATCGGCGTCGATATCCTGACCAGCCGTGTCTCGCCCAAGATAGCCAAACACCTGTTGACGTTGACCTATCTGTTGATGCTGTTCGCCACGTCGCTGTTTCTCCAGGGCAGTTGGAAGCAGACCTTGATCAACTTGGATGTGGGTGCCCCTTCCACCGGAGTATCCATGGGCTTGTTTTATGGCGCCGGGTTGGTCTTTTGCATCTTGAGCACCCTGCTGCTCTGCGCTCAATTGGTGAAGCATCTGGCCACACCGGCTGGCGTGCCCTTGTCTTCAGCCGCACACGGGGTGCTCGAATAATGGCCCTGGGCGTTTTTGTTGGCGTGCTGATGGCCGCCTTATTCATAGGCGCGCCAATCGCCTATGCACTGATCCTCTGCGGCGTTGCCCTGATGTGGCTGCTCGGGTTGTTCGATGGCCAGATCATCGCGCAGAACATTATCAACTCAGCGGGCAGCTTCCCATTGCTGGCCATTCCTCTGTTTATCATCGCTGGCGAGGTGATGAACAGCGGCGGCCTGTCCAAGCGCATTATCAACCTGGCCATTTCCCTGGTCGGCCATCTGCGCGGCGGCCTTGGCTACGTCACCATCTTCGCCGGGGTACTGCTCTCCAGCCTGTCGGGCTCGGCACTGGCCGATGCGGCGTCACTGACCGCACTGCTGCTGCCGATGATGGTCATCGCAGGCTATAACCGCAATCGATCCGGCGGCCTGATTGCCTCGGTCTCGGTACTTGGCTCGATTATTCCACCCAGCATTGGTTTCGTGGTCCTGGGGGTCGCCTCCGGCTTGTCGATCACCAAATTGTTCCTGGCGGGTATCGCCCCGGGGCTGATGATCGCCACTGCGCTGGTCATCACCTGGTGGCTAGTGTCTCGTCGCGACAACGACATCGAACTGAGCCCCAAGGCGTCTGGCAAGGAACGCATCAAGGCCCTGGCCGACAGCACCTGGGCGCTGCTGTTGCCGGTGATCATCGTAGTCGGTCTGCGCTTCGGCATCGTGACGCCTACCGAGGCGGGTGCGGTGGCGAGTGTCTATGCGCTGCTGGTGTCCTCGCTGATCTACCGGGAACTGAGCCTGAAGTCACTCAGCGAATTGCTACTGCGTGCAGGAAAAACAACCGCGGCCGTCATGTTCCTGGTCGCCGCCGCCTCGATCCCGGCCTGGATGATCACCATCGCGGACATCCCGGGGCAGATCATCGACCTCATTCAACCGGTCATGGACAACCCGAAGCTGTTGATCGTGGTGCTCATGCTGCTGATTCTGTTGATTTCCATGGTCATGGACCTGACACCGACGATTTTGCTGCTGGCGCCGATCCTCGTCCCTGTCGTAACCGCCGCGAACATCGACCCGATCTACTTCGGCGTGCTGTTCATGATCAATTGCTCCATCGGCCTGATTACCCCGCCCGTGGGCACGGTGCTCAACGTCGTCTGTGGCATCGGCAACATGCGCTACGAAGCGCTGCTCAAGGGCACCGTCCCGTTCCTGATCGCCGAAATTATCGTCCTTTTCCTCCTGGTGATGTTCCCTGACCTGGTCACTGTTCCAGCGCAATGGTTCGCCCACTAAAACAACCGACAAGAAAAAGGAAAAACCATGATCAAGCATCTAACCGTCCTGGCTGCCCTGCTGCTGGCCAGCAGCTTGAGCTTCGCCGCCGAGTACAACGCTCGCACGATCAAGTTTGCCGCAACCAGCCCGAAGGGAACGCCGCCGGCCATTGGCATGGAGCTGTTTGCCAAGAAGGTCAATGAACGCAGCGGCGGCAAGATTAAAGTGCGGACCTTCCCCAATGGCGTGCTGGGCGGCGACGTACAAGTGCTGTCCTCGTTACAGGGCGGCGTGGTGGAAATGATGACCTGGAACGCCGGCCTGATGCTCAATCATGTGACCGACTTCGGCATTCTCGATTTCCCCTTTATCTACACCGATACCGCCAAGGTCGACGCCATGCTCGATGGCGAAGTCGGCAAGATGCTGATCGACCAGTTGCCCGCGAAGAACCTGGTGGGCCTGGCGTTCTGGGAGCTGGGCGTGCGTAACCTGACCAATAACGTGCGGCCGGTGCAGAAGATGGAAGACATCGCCGGCATGAAGATTCGTGCGCAACAATCGCCATTGTTCCTGGATGTGTGGACGGCGCTCGGGGCGAACCCCACGCCTTTGCCCTTCACCGAAGTGCACACCGCGCTCGAAACCCACACCGTGGACGGTCAGGAAAACCCGGCGGCCCTGATCCTCGCCTCAAGGTTCAATGAAGTGCAGAAATACCTCAGCCTGACCCATCACAACTACAACCCGCAGATCGTCCTGATCGGCAAGCCCTTCTGGGACAGCTTGAATGCCGATGAGAAGGCGCTGCTGACGGAGGTCGCCATGGAAGTGCGCCTTGAGCAACGGGAGATTTCCCGCCAGGCCGACAGCAGGACGATTTCCGAATTGCGCAGCGCCGGCATGCAAGTCAACGAACTGGCTCCCGAAGAGATCGCGCGCATCCAGCAAAAAATCCGCCCGGTGCTCGATAAATACGCCGCGCAGATCAACCCCGAACTGGTTAAGAAAGTCTACATGGCCGTGGATTACCACCCGCAATAACGGCGCCGCCCACAGTTGCGCTGAGCACCCCACTCAGCGCACGCCCAGCATCCATCACAAGGAAACCAAACCATGAAGATTTCGGTCGCACAGATCCACCCTGTTGTGGGCAATCCGGCTCAAACCATCGACAACGTCGCTGAGCTGTCACGGCAAGCCGCAAAAGAAGGCTCGCGCCTGATCGCCTTTGCCGAATGCCTGCTGACCGGAGGCTCGTTCGACAGCCGCGAAGACCTGGAAAAAGGCGCCATCAGCATCGATGCCCTTAAGCCTTTGCTGGCGGTTGCCGCTGAAACCGGCATCCACATTGTCGTCGGCTTCTATGAGCAATACGCCGAGTCGATCTTCAATACCGCCGCACTGGTGGGACCCAAAGGGATCATCGGCCTGCATCGCAAACGCCATCTGCCCTTCATGATTGGTGATCGCTTCACTGATCGCCCAGCTGAATGGACACCGCCGGTATTCGATACTGAAATCGGCCGTATCGGCCTGGCGATCTGCTACGAAATCCGCTTCCCGGAAGTCGTACGCACCCTGGCGTTGGAAGGGGCCGACATTGTTGTCCTGCCCGCGGCCTGGCCCGAGCAGGCGCGCTTGCTGCCGGACATTTTCAGCAACGTGCGCGCCGCCGAGAACATCGTCTATTTCGTCGCTTCGAACCGTAACGACATGGACGGCGGCATGCAGTTCATCGGCATGAGTCACATCATCGAACCGTCGGGGCAGACCTTGATCCGCGCCGGACAAGAGGACGGCATCTTCAGCGTCGACATCGACCTGGACAAAGCGCGCAACAAGTCATTGATCCGCGACCCTGGTGTGTTCGAGATACACCCCTTCCGCGACCGTCTGCCAGAAACCTATCGCCTCTGACACGACCGCCACAGAAAACGTATTCTCAGGTAATTGCAATGCACAAGAAGATCACCTCGCTGAAAGATCGAATGGCGGACGGCCCAACGTTCGGGATGAACATCTACAGTACGGCCTGCATGCCCATCGAAGTGGCTGGCAACTGGGGGCTGGACTTTGTCTTCATCGATGCCGAGCACACCGCTCTGGGCGTCGATAAAGACATGGAAAAACTGATTCTGGCGGCCAACCACGCTGCTATCCACAGCCTGGTTCGCGTTCGTGGCACCCTCGAATGGGACATCCGTAAAGCCCTGGAAATGGGCGCTGCAGGGGTCATCGTTCCCCAGGTCCACAATGCTGGGCAGATGCGGGAAATCATCCGCTGCAGCAAATTCCCACCGTTCGGCCGGCGCGGCGGTGACAGCTCGGTTCGCTCGGCGAATTACGCCGGCCCGGGATTTGACTGGGCCCGCTACACGCAAGAGGAAAACGCCCGTAGCGTGATCGTACCCATGGCCGAGAGCTACGAGTTCTTCGACAACATCGATGAAATCCTCGATGTCGAAGGCATCGATGCGGTGCATTTCGGCCCGGCGGATTACTCGTTGTCCCGTCAATTGTCGGTCGACTATCGCCTCGGCAACCCTGAAGTCCAGGCGCGCCTAGCGTTACTGATCGAGAAATGCCACAGGCGCTCGGTCCAAGTCATGGTGCCTTGCTTTCCAGCAGACACGGAAACAGCCAGGCGCCTGTTGGATATGGGCTGTGACATGTTACTGATGGGCAGTGATCTTTCATGGCTGAATCAGGCGGGACAACACATCGCCGCGATCCAAAAAACGCTCCAGGGGACCCAATACGCTGGCGCCTGAAACCACGCAACTTATAAGCCTCCCCATAGTTCAAGGCCGAATCAATAAACTTGCTTCGGCCTTGAACTACATGCGCAAACGACTAGTTGACCAGAAAGTTCTGACGCAACAGCGTCGCCCGCGTCAGCGCGACCAACTCATCGAGTTGAACATCGGGCCTTTCCGTTAAATAAGACAAGCAGAACCTGGCCGGCGCGATGGGCGGATGACAGGGCAATACTTTCAACATGTCCACTGCCAACATATCTCGAATTAACGGAACAGGAAGAATACCAATAGCATGTCCGGCAGAGATCATCTTCGCGATGAACGCCAGGGAATTACTGGAGTGAAAAGCCTCGGACACATTCCCCCCTTCTTTCAGCCAGCGCTCAACGACCGAGTACAAAGTCGAGGGCGCGGAATGCGTCACGATGGGATAGGCGCCAGCATGTTCGGGTAGGAATGCCCCGCCTTCAATTTCCAACTGGGCGGCGGCGACCCACTGGAAGGTCATCCAGCCCAAAAAGATGTCAGTGACATCGTCTCGTGTCATCGGATTGGTCAGAAGCGCCAGGTCAAGCTCGTGATCGTTCAGCTTTCGGTTAAGCACCGCCCCCACATCAATAGTGATTTCAAGGGTGATTTCTGGAAAATGCGCCTTGATCTCGGCGATGACCGCGGTCAGCCCAACCATTGCCGAACACTCGTCAGCGCCGACGCGCAATCTGCGATTGTTCTTTTGCTTGGCCGCGAACTGCTCGAGCTTGACGCTGTTGTTAAGCACCATCTCGGCATGCTGCAGGGCGATCAGGCCATCGGGGGTGATGATCATGCGTTGCTTGCTGCGGTCAAAAAGTTTCACGCTCAGCAACGACTCCATCTCGCGAATTCGAGAGGAAATGGCCGGTTGTGTTAAATGAAGATGTCGCGAGGCAGCATGGACGCCGCCTAATCGAGCAGTCCAATAGAAGGCCTCGATCTGCATCAGGGTAATTCTCATGATAAAAATCGTCCTGGCGTTGACTCGTTGTTTTTTATTATCGCATTGGATTCATGCTTGTTAGGCTGCACTGACTGTATCAGACATTCATCAAAAACAAGTAAATACCAGCATGTATATTATTAAAGAACTACCGCAACAGATCGCCGCGGAAGAACTTTCGATTCTTCTCGCGGCCGAGCCGGCAACCATCGGCCACTTCGTCACTAAAGGTATTCTAAGTGCCCGTATAAAAGCCCATTTCCAAGACATTAGAGCGGTTGGAACCGCCGTCACAGTGAGAATGCCTGGAGCCGATGGGGGCATTTTGCATTACGCGATGGGTTGCGCCAGGCCAGGTGACTTCCTGATCGTGGATCGTTGCGGTGAGCGGGTCACGGCAGCCATGGGCGGCGCCATGGCGTATGCAGCCAAACAGGCCGGAATCGCCGGCATCGTCATTGACGGATTCGTCACCGACCTGAGCGAGTTACGCCAGCATGGGGTTCCCATATGGTCTTGGGGCGCCAGTGCCATTACCACTCGGGTCAAGGGTGAAGAAGGTGAGTTTTGTACCCCGGTCCAATGTGGCGGTGTCGTGGTCCATCCCGGTGATGCGGTGGTAGCCGACGAGAACGGCATCGTCGTCATCACCCCCGGCCAGGTGTTCCCACTGGCCCGGCGCGCAATCGCGTTTCAGGAGAACGAAAAAATCACCTTGGCGAGACTGGCAAACGGCGAGAAATTCCCGGATGTCACCGGTTCCAGATCCATCATCGACGCCGCCACGCTGGGCCGATCCTGAACAAGAAAACACAGACGCACGTTGCCATTTCGTTTCTGCCATGTAGCTCCCTCAAAAAAACAACAGGACTACCATGAAACCGTACCAGACTTCCCTTCTGATCTTCGCCATGCTCTACGGCCTGATCGGGCCAGCAGCCTTGGCGGACACCCAGGCGACCACCCACTTCAATGTGATTGGCGGTGGCAGCCACAATTACACCTTCCGTGCGGTGGAGAAGCCGTTCTGGAACAAAACGCTGCCTGACAGTTCCGGTGGCGCCGTCACGGCGCGCCTCAGAGGGTTATCGGAAAGTGGCCTCAAAGGCGCTGAGATGGTGCGTTTGATCCGCTCTGGCGCGGTTGAAATCGGCATGGGCGTCTTTGCTTTCGTGGCCGGCGACGACGCCTTTTTCGAAGGGATCGACCTGCCCGGCATGGCCGCTGATATTGAAACCTCTCATCGGGTTTCGACGGCGTTCAAACCAGTGTTGGCAGAACGCATGGCCGAACGACATGGGGTCAAGCTGTTGGCGACGGTGCCCTATACGGCGCAGGTGTTCTTCTGTCGCGACCCCGTCAATTCCATCGCAGACCTCAAGGGACGCAAGATTCGCGTACGCGGGCGCAATATGTCCGAGTTGATCAAAGCACTCGGCGGATCGCCCATGACCTTGCCGTTCGCCGAGGTGGTGACGGCCATGCAGACCGGCGTCATTGACTGTGCGGTGACAGGCATCGGCTCAGGCAACGCGGCCAGGTGGTATGACGTGGCCAACCACCTCTACAACCTGCCAGTGGACTGGTCGGTTGGTTTCTATGCCATTGGCCTGAAACGCTGGCAGGCGTTGCCCGAGCCTGTACAACGCCTGCTCCAGGCACAATCCCAAGTCTTGGAAGACCGGTTGTGGGAAGAAACCGCCAAAGAAAATCACTCTGCATTGGCCTGCAACATCGGTGCACCTGATTGCCAGATTCACCACCCGGCTCATATGCAGGTCAGCACACCGACAAATGCCGAGAAGCAGGTTCTGCAGAGCGCCGTTCTCAAGATTGCCAACGACTGGGGCAAGCGTTGTGGTGCGCCGTGTGTCGAGCGTTGGAATGCCACGGCAGGCGCGTCCCTTGGCGTGAGCCTGCACAACCCCTGACCCGCGCCCATGCGTTGAACACCTGTGGAGCATGCGCGACAAAGCTTGTCGCGCGTTCTGAACGCCCCCACGTTTGCGGAGAACCCCATCCATGAAACGCACTGAATCTTCTGCTATCCGGCTCGTGAACAGCATTGCCAGGCTGAGCGCCTGGCTGGGCGGTATTGCCCTGATGGGCACCGCACTGATGATCGGCATTGACCTGATCCTGCGCAAGACCATCGGCCTGTCCATGGGCGGTGCCGATGAAATAGCCGGCTATGTCCTGGCCATTGTCAGCACCTGGGCCTTTCCCATCGCATTGTTAAAACGCTCCCATATCCGGGTGGACATTGTCTATTCGCGCCTGCCCCTCAAATTCAGGACCTCCCTGGATCTGCTGGCGTTGAGCTGTATGGCACTTTTCGTCGGCACCGTGCTGTTCCACGCGTGGGACGTGCTGTGGGATTCCATCCAGTACCGCTCGACTTCCACCACACCGCTGCAAATCCAGCAGTGGGTGCCTCAAGCTGCCTGGTTCGCCGGTTACCTGTTCTTTGCGCTGACCATCGTTGTGCTGGGCTGCGCCAGCGTTATCCAGCTGCGTCAGCAACGATGGGCCTCGATTACTGCGCTGATCGGCATCAATTCCGTCGAGGAGGACATTCAAGAAGAAACCCATCGTCCCGCGCCAGGGCACACAACGATTCCGTCGAATGGAGCGCACTAAATGCTCGCCTTTACCCTATTCACCCTACTGGCCCTACTTGGCTTGAGCGTGGCTGCGGCGGTCAGCGTCGGCCTGCTGGGCCTTTCGCTGTCAGAGTTGTTCTCGACACTGCCGCTCAGCAACGCCATAGGCGAAATTGCCTGGAGCACCAGCGCCGAATTCTTGCTGGTCGCTATTCCGCTCTACATACTCATGGGCGAGTTACTGGTGTGTTCAGGCGTCGCCGGGCGCATGTACGGTGCCGTTGCCAAGTGGCTTTCGTGGTTGCCCGGTGGCCTGATGAATTCGAACATAGGCGCCTCGGCGCTGTTCTCGGCAACCAGCGGCTCCAGCGTGGCGACCGCCGCCACCATCTCGACCCTAGCCCTGCCGGAGCAGGAACGAAAAGGCTACCCTGCCCCGCTGTTCCTTGGCTCGATCGCCGCCGGCGGTACACTCGGCATTTTGATTCCGCCCTCGATCAACATGATTCTCTTCGCGCTGATCGCCAATCTTTCGGTGCCCAAGCTGTACTTGGCGGCTACGATCCCGGGCATCCTGCTCAGCTTCATGTTCGTGGCGATCATCGTGTTCGCTTGCCTTATCCGTCCCGATTTGGGCGGCAAAAAGGAGCACTCGACCTGGGCCGAACGACTGGACAGCATCCCAGACCTGCTGCCGCCGCTGGCCATCTTCGCCCTGGTGGTCGGTGCCATCTACAGCGGTTTCGCGACCGCCAGTGAGTCGGCAGCCCTGGGGGTCATCGCCGCGTTCGCCCTGGGCCTGTGGCGGCGCGCCTTCACCTGGCAAAACCTGGGGCAGGCCTTCGAGTCCACCATGCGCACGACCGGGATGATCATTTTCATCACCCTGTCGGCGTTCTTCCTCAACTTCGTGCTGTCATCCATCGGGTTGACAGCAACCCTGGTCAGTTTCGTGACGGGTCTCGACATGTCGCCGATGGGTACGCTACTGGCCATCATCGTGTTCTATATCATCCTCGGCTGCTTCATGGACACGCTGGCCATGTTGATCACCACCGCACCGCTGGTGGTGCCGGTCATTGTCGCCTTGGGTTTCGATCCGCTGTGGTTCGGCGTGATACTCATCATCCTGTGCGAAATGGGACAAATTACCCCGCCATTCGGGATGAATCTGTTCGTGGTGCAAAGTATTCGCAACAAAGGCAAGTTCCTGGATGTGATCTACGGCGCCTTGCCCTTCTGTTTCGTATTACTTGTGTTGATCGCGCTGTTGATCCTGTTTCCGCAGATCGCGCTTTGGCTTCCGCAATTTGCGTGATTCGGGTAAGGCGCTATAAGGGGCGGAGGTAGGTGGCAAAGTTTGTTGGAGTGACGGCGGCATTCAAGGATTGATCAGGTTATATATAGGACTCGGACCACCAAGCAATCGCTAAACCTCTGGAGACGCCATGCCAAACGCAACTGGACAGAACCCTGTGGCACTCATCAGTGGGGTTGGAAGTGAGATCGGAATCGGCATGGCGATCGCGCGCAGACTGGGTACTGCAGGCGCCAGACTGATCGTCACCGCCAGCAGTGCACGCATCAACGATCGAGTCGCAGAACTGCGCGCCGAAGGGTTCGAAGTCGAAGGACGGGCCCTCGATCTTACCGATGAAAACCAGGTACGTGAGTTTATGGCATGGGCGGAGTCCGTCTGGGGGCAGATCGATATTCTGGTCAACAACGCGGGCATGGCGATGCAAGGCAGCCCGGAGTTTTTTTCCGACGTGGCAAGCATGGATCTGCACACCTGGAACCTGACGTTGGCGCGAAACCTGACCACGGCCTTTCTTCTTACACGGGCAGTTCTGCCCGGCATGCGGGCGCGTCGTTATGGGCGCATCGTCAACATCAGTTCCACGACCGGCACCCGCTGCAGTAACCCCGGTGAAGCGGCTTACAGCGCCGCGAAGGCCGCGATGGTCGGAATGAGCATGAGCCTGGCGCTGGAAGTCGCCCAGCAAGGGATCACGGTGAATAGCGTCGCTCCAGGCTGGATCACCACAGGATCGACCACTCCAGAGGAAGCCAAAGCGGCCGGTTACACGCCGATGGGCCGCGCCGGACGTCCTGAAGAAGTCGCTGCACTGGTGGCTTTCCTGGCGTCTTCAGAGGCGAGCTACCTCACGGGGGAAGTTATCGTGGTGGATGGCGGAAACTGCCTGGTGGAGAACAAGGCCCCTTGATCTGAATCCGTGGCCAGCACCTTTCCCTTGTGGGTGCTCGCGATTGCGGTGGTCCGGTCACTTGAACAACTCACTGCTCATGAAATCAATGAACACCCGCAGTTTCGGCGCCAGGTGTTTGCTTGAGGGCCAGAGCATACGGAAGGTGCTTTGATGCCGATTGAAGTCGTCGAGGACGGTGACCAGTTCACCGCTGGCGATGGAGTCGCGCACGGTGAAGTCCGGCACGCAGGCAATCCCCAATGCATCGCGCACGACGTACAGCAACGCCTCGGTGGTGTTGCAGACCAGGGTCGCCGGCAGGTTGAGTTCCGGCTCACCGTCCCCGTTTACCGGCCAGACTTGCATCCTGCCCGTACTGGGAAACTTGTAGAGCAGGCAGGCATGGCGCAGCAGATCCGCCGGCACCTGCGGCGTGCCGTGTTCGGCGAGGTACCGGGGCGAACCGATCACGACGAGCTTGAACGTGCCCAACGGACGGGACATCAGCCGGGAGTCGTTCGGTTCTCCAGTCCGAACGACGACATCGAAACCTTCCTCGATGATGTCCACCAGCCTGTCGGAGAAATCCAGGTCCAGTTCGATACTGGGGTAGCGGCGCATGAAGGCCATCAGCGTCGGCATGACCAAATCTGCAACCAGCGGCAAACTCACCCGCAGTTTGCCCCGTGGCGCTTGGCGGGTTTGCGACAGTTCCAGTTCGGCCGCTTCGACTTCGCAGAGAATACGCCGGCAACGCTCGAGGAAAAGCGTCCCTTCCGCCGTCAGCGTGATACTGCGCGTGCTGCGATGAAACAGCCGCACACCCAGCCGTGCCTCGAGCCGGGCGACGCTTTTGCCCACTGCCGAAGACGAAATGCCCAGCGCCCTGCCCGCCTCTGAAAAGCTACGGGTTTCGGCCGCGCGAACAAAAAAATCAATCCCGCTCAGTGATTCCACGCCAGGCTCCAATTGCGGACATTTTTTCCGATGTGTTGCGCACTCTAGCATTCTTGTCTCGCCAAGGAGGGGCACTTACCGTAGTCGGCACTTATCAATCTGCGATTGACGCCGCTATCCGGCGGGTCAGAAGCGTTCCAGGCAGGTGACACATGACGATTGCCAATACCCATATCGACGCCGATGCCGAGGTTGTCCCGGACACCGCGCCGCTCCCTATCGGATCACTGTTTGCCCTCGCGCTGGCGGCATTCGTGACCATCCTCACCGAAGCCTTGCCCGCCGGTCTTCTTTCACAGATCAGCGAAGGGCTGGCGATCTCCGAAGCCCTCGCCGGCCAGTTGGTCACGGTCTACGCGATCGGTTCCTTGCTGGCGGCCATTCCATTGACCGCCGCGACCCAAGGCATGCGACGCAGAAAGCTGTTGCTGATGGCCATCGCCGGTTTCGCCGTTGCCAATACCGTCACGACGTTTTCTACCCATTATGGCTTGACCATTGTCGCGCGCTTGCTGGGGGGCGTATCGGCCGGGCTGCTGTGGGCCTTGTTGGCCGGTTATGCCGCCCGCATGGTGCCCGAAAGCCAGAAAGGTCGAGCGATTGCAATCGCCATGGTGGGCGCGCCCTTGGCGTTATCCCTGGGCGTCCCGGCTGGCACGCTGCTCGGCAATCTGGTCGGCTGGCGAATGAGCTTCGCCCTCATGAGCCTGTTCGCCGTGGCCTTGATGGTCTGGGTACGACTCAAGGTGCCTGACTTTCCCGGGCAGGCCTCCAGCAAACGTCTTGCCCTGGGCCAGGTCTTCACCCTGCCGGGTGTTCGTTCGGTGTTGTTCGTGGTACTGGCTTTTGTCCTGGCGCACAACATTCTCTTTACCTATATCGCTCCGTTTTTGACGGCGGCAGGCCTGGGCGAGCGAACGGATCTGGTCCTGCTGGTCTTTGGCGTCGCATCGTTGCTGGGGATCTGGGTCGTCGGCGTGCTGATCGATCGCCATCTGCGGGCGTTGACGCTCGCAGGTACGGTGTTGTTCGCCCTTTCGGCCATGATGCTCGGGGCAATGAGCGACAGGCCTGCGGCGGTGTATATC
Organism: Pseudomonas sp. NFACC51; assembly: GCF_900103575.1. Lineage (NCBI taxonomy): Bacteria > Pseudomonadati > Pseudomonadota > Gammaproteobacteria > Pseudomonadales > Pseudomonadaceae > Pseudomonas > Pseudomonas sp. NFACC51. The sequence continues at coordinate 517,597 of NZ_FMXH01000002.1, forward strand.
GCCGTGGCTGCCTGGGGAATCGCTTTCGGAGGGGCTGGGACGCTGTTCCAGACGGCCATCGCCAAGACTGCCGGAGACGCGGCGGATCTGGCCCAGTCAATGCTGGTCACGGCCTGGAACCTCGCCATTGCCGGCGGCGGGATCGTCGGCGGCATTCTGCTCGATCATCTGGGGGTGGTGGCGTTTGCGCCGGTCCTGGTCGTTCTCCTGCTGCTGACGTTGGCGGTGGTGGGGTCTGCCAGGCAGTACGGGTTTGCGAAGCGCGTTCAATGAACAGGGTGAATCAACGTCACTCAAGTCTCATGCTCTGCCGTCAGCGCCGGGGTGGCGCTTGCCCGGTATTTCGACAGGCTTACCCAGGCCAGCGGTATCGCACTCAGGCAGGCCGCCGCAAACAACCAGTGGGCCGCCGCCAGGGCATCTCCGCTCTGGCGGTAGATCAGGGTAATCAGCGCAGGCGTGGCACTGCCGAAGAGGGTCACCGATAAGGCGTAGGCCAGCGAGACACCCAAGGCCCTGACCTGCACCGGAAACAGCTCTGCCAAGGCCGCCGCAGCCGGCCCGGTGTAAAGCACCATCAACACTGCCAGCGCGCATTGGAAGATGATCAGCGTCGGGAGACTGGGACTGTTGTTCAGCCATACGAACCCTGGGTAGGCACAGAGCGCGACCCCCACGGCACCGATGAGCATCACGGTGTAGCGCCCGATACGGTCCGACAGCAGTGCCGTTAACGGACACAGCAGCGTGATGAGGCCGACCAGCACCAACCCCAGGTAGGCCTTGTTGCGCGGAAGCTCAAGCACCATCGATGCATAGGTCGGGATGAAATTGATCAATTGTGTCGCGACCGTCCAGAGCACGACGATCAACACCCCCATCACGAGGTTGGGCAGATAGGGGCGAAGGCTAGGCCCCTTCCCGGCCATCGCGTGCTTATCTTGATTATCGAGAAAGCGGCGCAGCGGCTCGCTTTCCTCGAGACTGCGGCGAATTTTCAAGCCTGCGACCACGACCAGCAGTCCGAAGACATAGGGCACGCGCCAACCCCATTCATCCAACTGGGCGGGCGTCAGCGCGCTCGACAATAGACTCGCACTTAAACCGCATAGCAGGAATGATCCGGCTTGCGCCACTTGTTGGCTGGACGCAAATAGCGCGCGGCGGTCCGCCGGTGCTGTCTCGACAAGATAGGCCAGCGCGCCACCGATCTCTCCTCCTGCTGCAACCCCCTGCAATATGCGCGCGACGACAACGCTCAGCGGTGCCCACCAACCGATGGTTTGGTAGGTCGGGCATACGGCGATGATCAGGGTCCCGGCGCCCATCAGCATGATGGACAGCGTCAGCGCGGCCTTGCGCCCCTGGCGATCGGCATAGCGCCCCATCAGCAGCGCGCCCAACGGTCGGGCCACGAAGCCGACGGCGAGCGCCAGGTAGGACGCGAGCAACGACATCAGTGGGTCGGAAGCCGGAAAGAACGCTGCGGCAATCTGCAAGGAGAAGATCGCAAACAGGGTGAAGTCGAACCATTCCAGTGCGGCGCCCACGCTCACCGCCAGCACCAGTTTCCTGCGTTCGCGCCCCTGGCTATCCAAGGCTGTGGCGCTCATTGCGCAGCCCCTGCGGGAATTGGCGGCAATGGCTCACAACGTGCCAGGCGGCGCAGGAACTGTTCACAGGCCTTGAGCTGGGCCAAGTCCACATACTCGTTCACTTTGTGCGCTTGCTTGATGCTCCCTGGGCCGCAGACGATCGTGGGGATCCCTGCGGCCTGAAACAGTCCGGCCTCGGTGCTGTACGCCACTCGCTGTCGGCCATGGGCCATTGAGCTAGCCTCGCGGACCCACTGCGCGAATGCCTGGTTGCCCTTCTCATCCAACCCCGGAGTATGCAACGTGTGGGAAAACTCGATGGACGCCGCCCAAGCGCGATCATCCGTCTCACTGTGCATGGCCTGCTTGGCGTCGTCCTTGATCTGTACCAGCAGTTGCTCGGCATCACATCCGGGCAGGTAGCGAATCTCGAAGTCAAAGCTGCATTGACCGGGAATGACATTGCCAGCGACACCGCCATTGACCCGGCAGACCTGGACGGTGGTGTACGGGACATCAAACCCGCTGTCCAACGGCCCCTGTGAAAGTCGCCTGGCCACGTGCTGAAGCTGCATCTGTACCCGTGCGGCATAGTCGATAGCGTTGACCCCCTCGTTCGGCAACGAGGAGTGCGCCACCTTGCCATGGACACAGCAATTGATTTCGTGACGCCCCTTGTGGCCGATCACCAACGCCATTGAAGTCGGCTCGCCGACAATGCAACCGGCGGGCTCCAGCTGCGCCTGGGTGATGAACGGGGCCAGATGTTTCGCCCCCATCGCACCCACTTCTTCGTCATAGGACAAGGCCAGGTGAAAGCTTTGTCGTGCAGAGGCCATCAGCTCGGGAACCATCGCCAGCACCACGGCGATGAACCCCTTCATGTCCGAACTGCCACGACCGTAGAGCCGATCCTGATCCAGATAAGCGCTGAACGGATCCTGCGCCCAAGCCTGGCCCGCTACCGGCACCACGTCAGTATGTCCGGACAGGATGATGCCCCCGGGGCGTGGCGGTCCAAGGCTGGCAAACAGGTTCGCCTTGCGCCCGGAGGCGTCCGGTAGAATCTGGGCCTGTACCCCGAAACCGTGCAGGTACCCGCTCACCCATTCGATAAGGTCCAGATTGGAGCGGTCGCTGACCGAAGGGAAACCGATCAAGGTTCGTGCGATTTCCAATGTGCGTGCCAGTACGCTGCGGTCGTCATTCGAGCAAGCGTCTGCCGCCCCCTGCGCAAAGGCCAAGGAAAGAGTCATGGGATGCTCCAGCAAACAGAAGTCTATTTTTGAAGGGCAACAGGCATAGGCCCTGAATGAACAACGCGCCTGTCTCGCGAAAACCAGACGTTGGACAACAACACCGCCACGCACACCACCGTAACCAGGACGGGAACCCAAGGACTATGCCAGGTGGAGAGCACGAACTCGGCGGCCAAGGCAATGACCGGCACGCAAGGCGTGAGAATGGACACCCGCCCACCTCCCAGGTGCTGAATGGCAAATTGCAGGGTAAACACCGGAATCAGCACGCTGACAAACGCCAGCTTGATCAACTGGCCGAGCATGGCGGTATCCAGCGTGAGCAGTTGGTGCAGATTTTCCCGGCCGACCCACCCTGTGACGATCAATAGCAGGAAGAACCTGACGCACAGGATATCCATGGCGCTGTACTTGCTGTCGCGGTTCAGTCGAGCCGAGCAGAACACATAGATCCCGCCAGTGATCCCGGCAACACTCGCCAGGGCGATGCCCTCATGCAAGTTGACCAGGCTTACCTGGGCCGTGACCCCAAGCGCGAGACGCATAAGGACCAACGCCATCAGCGACAGCAGGATCAGCAGCGCGCCCAGCCAGCGGGAACGACTGACCGAGGAGCGCGCCACCAGCATTTCACAGACCACCACCACCAGCGGCATCCAGCCCTGATAGATGGCCGACTCCACCGACGCCTCGATGCGCTGCAATGCCATGAACATCAACCACCAACTGAACAACGTCAGCACATTGAGCAGCAGTACGCCTCGCCACTCCTCGCGTAGCAGGCGAAACGGGTCATGACCCCGCAAGGTATGCACCAGGAAAAATACCGCCCAGGCCATCAGGAAGGTAATGAATGTCAACGCCGCCCCACTGATACGGGTGAACGCCACCATGACCCAGACGGCCGAGAGCGCCGTCGAGATGCAGTAGACCGCCATGCTGACGGCACCGAGTATTCCTGTCTTCATGCCTGCTCCTTGAGAAAAACCTGTGCTTGGCGCCCTACCTGATCGATCAAGCGGTTCCCGGCTCCAGCACTTCCACCTGGGTCGGTACGTAGTGCTGCAAAGCCTCGAAGTCGGCGCGAAGTACCTTTGGATCGGTGTTATACAAAGTCAGGATGCCGGCGGTATCGGCCAGGGACCGGGAGTCCACCACCATTCCGGGGGCGACCCGCCAGTCGATGTCGTAGATACTGGAAATGGGGGGCTCGTTGAGCTGGCTGATCCGGCCTTTGCGCAAGGGTAACAAGGCGGACACCACGTTGTTCTTCTCGTTGGGCTTGATGTCATCGAGAGCTGCGACGCCGGCTGTGAGGTAGAGATTGGCGTCGATCAGGTTGATGTCGCTGTTTTTCTCGTGGTACGGCACCCCGATGCCGCCAGGTACGCGTGCGGCAATTTCCAGGAACACCGGATAACCGCGCTTGCGGTCCACGAAGACCTCGTGGTGCGTCGAACCGTTGCGAAAGTTCAGGGCCGCAATCACGTCCCGATTGAATGCCTCCAGGGTCGCCTTGAGCGTGGGGTCGGCCACGGGAATCACGCTCAAGGGCTTGCCCTGGACAAAGTCAAAGTTGGTGCAACCCAGTTCCAGCACACCGCAGTAGCGGATTTGACCGTCGACCACAAACGAGTCGCATTGGAACATGTCGCCGTCAATGAACTCGTCCACCTCGTAATCAAAATGATACGGCGAGGCCAGCACTTGTTCGCGGGCCTTGATGAATTCGGCCTCGTTGCGAATGATCGACACCTCGAAACTGCCCGCTGCGTTCACCGGCTTCAGGACCAGGGGCAAGCCCAATCGCGCCGTCAGCTCGGCGTAGTAAGCCTGCGGCTCAGCCGATAGCCGTACGTGATCCAGTGGCACAAACTCGGGAATGCGTATCCCCTTCTGGCTGACCGCGTGTTTCATCAGCACTTTGTCGCGAAAGTTCGCCACGATCGCCTGTGTATCACCCTCTAATCCGAACTCCTCGCGCAACTGAGCCGCCAGCTCAACGTGGCACTCTTCCTGGCAGAAAATGCGCAATGACGAAGTATTGCCCTGCACGGCTCGCAGCTCATCGCTGATGATGCTGCGACATTGGTCGTGGTCCAGCAGCGGACGGATGTTGCGCTGCAGGTCGGCATCGACGCGCACAACCTGTGAGACATTACGCTCGAGCGCGGGCGGCAGGACGTCGGCATGATAGGCGATCAGCACTGTCCGGCAATCTCGACCCAGCGTCTGCAACGCCTTCTCGGAGGCAAAGTTAAGGTAATGGGGCGTCAGGAAAACGATGGTCTGGATCATGGTAGTGCCTCACTGGAAGTCGACGTTCATGCGATAGAGAAGGCGCGCATCGGCGCCCCCTTCACTTTTGGGTATTGGCGGACCTTTATGCAGCGTTGAGAGGTTGTCCCAGATGACGATGTCGCCTGGGCGGTAGGCATGCCGATAGCGCGGTGCGTGCTGGACAAGGAAGTCGACCAGACTGTCGAGAATGCGATGGGACAGTGCAGGCGTTACCCCTTCTATTTGCATGGCCGTTGCAGCCGGTGCATACAGCGACGCCGTGCAAGCGAGCGGGTGTTGGTACACCAGGGGGTGGACCACGGTGTTTTCCAGTGCGCCAGCCTCCTGGGAATTGAGCTGTTGCACCGCGGCATCGGCATTGCGCAGCGCGTCGCGATTGCCAAAGCGGTGGTGAACCCGCAGGTTTTCCAGGTCGAGACCTTTCAGGTACGGCGGGCAACCTGGGCTTTCCAGCCACTGGCGAACCTGCTGCAGGCCTGCGACACAATCGATGAATTGGGTCTCGCCGTGTTGGTCGGGTACACGTACCGACAGCAGTGACGTGAACACCGTGTTCGCCGATTTGTACGACATGTCGGTGTGCCAATACCCTCCTCCTTCATGCACGCCCAAGGCCTGGCCGTCCCGATGGAGATTGGTCACAGTCAGCACTTCCCGATAATCCTCGAGGCAGTACTTGGCCAACACATGATGGACAGGCGAGCCCAGCCTGCGCATCAACTGCACATAAGGGGCGACGCTGACGTCCTGGTTGGCGATGACCAGTACCTTGGCCTGGGCGATGGCCTGCTTGAGCGCCGCTGCCGACTGCCCGAGCACGTCGCCAATGTCCAGGCGTAGCGGCTGGAACATCCTCACGCCCATGACCGCAGTCCTTCTCGCAGCGATATGGCGGCACTCATTTCTGCAGCTGCCGGCACCATCGTGTTGATCGACGCATAACCTGAGGCAGCACCCGCGAAATACAGGCCTGCGACAGGGCTTTTCCCATCCTGGTGGCAGGTAAAGCCGGTTTGCTGGTTGAGCAGTTGCGGCCAGTCGGTGGCGGGCAGTTGTGCGGTGACGCCGATGGCCGAAACAAGGCATTGCTCCTTCGCCGACACATCCAAATGCAACTCATGCCCGTCGAATGCCTGGGCGACGACCAATCGGCCCGCCTCTTGAGCCTTGCGACAGGAAGCCTGGAGCAGCGGATGGCCGTTGAGTGACGCCGGAAGGTCCATGACGACCTTGTCGCCATCCTGGCGAATGCTGTTGTAGGCATGTAGCCAGATATTGGCCCGGCCCGTGCTGCTGGCGCTGTTGAGCGGCCCTTGAAAGGAACTGGACGAAGTCTTGGCAATCATTTCCAGCGTGCGCTGGCTCAGGGACCTGAGGGCAAAGCGATCATCGGTCTCTTGGGGATACAGCCCCAGATAGGATTTGATCAGGATCGACACATTGCGGGCGAACGGCGCCAGGAGCAGTGCGATCTGGAACGCACTGTTACCACTGCCGAAGATGACCACATCTTGCTGCAGGAAACGATGGGCCTGGCCCCGCGCAACCATTTGATAGACGTCAAAGCAATTGAACCAATGGGCACTGGGCATTTCGAAGGGCGGCGCCTTCGGGCGAATCCCGGTTGCCAGGATAATCTGCTGTGCACGCAAGGAACGATGCTGGGAACCCGGGGCCAGGCTCACCTCGAACAGCCCCTGGACCTTGCTGACGGTGACCACCCGTTGCTGGATCTTGGTCAATTGCAAGGCTTCGAAGTTACTACGGATGTAGGCTGCGTATTCCTCACCGGTGGGGCTGACGCACAACTTGCGCATGAACCTTTGCAAGGGATAGGGCGCGCCTTCGATCTCCAGTTCATTGCAGTAGGACTGCAATGGATGATCGCCCATCATGCCCATGCACCCCCCGAATACATCGCTGATGACAGCGACTTTCAGGCCCAGATCAATCAGCCGGATACACTCGCCAAGCCCTGCGGGACCGCCGCCTACGACAATGACGTCGAACACATGCTGCTCCATTTCAAAAACCCTCCAGGCGGACACAGGCTTGATCAACAATGGGTTTGGCTACCGAGAAAGAAAACCGGACATAGGTGGGGCATGGCCCCTGGTAGAAGGGCGTCGCGGGCAATGGCATGACACCGCAACGAGCGGCCAGGTGTTGACTGAATTCAACGGGGGACAATAAAGGCGCCCGCCGTGAATAGTCGGCCATGATGTAATGGCCGCCCGCCGGTAACCGGACATCCAGCCTGGCAGCCCTCAGCGCACCTGCCAGGCGATCGCGTTTGTGCTTGTAGTGCTCACGCAAGCTATCCAGTCGCCCGACGGTCAACTCATCGAGCAAAACAGCAACGGCCGCCTGTATGGGGGTGGGTTGGCAATAGCTCAGGTAGAGGTGGTGGGCATAGGCTCGCTCCATGAAGGTTGCCTGCGCGCATAACCAGCCGATTCGCACGCCCGTCATGGACAACAACTTTGAAGCGCTGCCTGCCACCATCATGGGAATCTGCTGGCTGGGGTAGCGCGCCGGTGTGTCAGCGTCGTACTGATAGTGACGATAGGCTTCGTCGACAATCACCATGAAATCATGGTTTTTTGCCAGCGCCACCAGGTGCTGCCAATCATCAGCGGACATGCACCACCCTGTCGGGTTATGGGGCGTATTGAGCAGCAGTATGCGAACACCCGCGCGCAACTGCTGTTCGAGCAGTGCCCAATCGGGGCCGATCGGCTCCCCTACCGACAACGGCACTGCAACAAACTCCAACCCCAGCAACGTGGCCATTCCTGGGTAATAGGGATAAAAAGGCTCAAAGAACGCGACCCGGCTGCCGTACTGCGTGGACGCTGCGTACAGGGCCAAGTACAAGGCCTCGGTACAGCCACTGGTCACCAGCACTTCACTGTCGGGCGCATAGCCGGCACTGTGGGCCGCAATGCTTTCGCGCAAAATCATTTCGCCGCGTGGGTCGGCGTACTGCCAGCCCGCCCTGACCTGGCGGGCCAACGCCGCATTCATGGCATTGTCAAACAGGGGTTCAGGAAGCCCTTGCGAAAGGTTCAACGCTCCTGAGGATGCTGCATGTGCACTGGCATCCCTGAAGGGCGCCACTCGACCAATCAATGTCAAATCATCCATGACTTCCCGCCCCCTTGTATTGATTGGTCAGGCGTGAGTGGCTATTCGGTTGAGTCCTTGCCAGAAACGGGTCAACAAGTTCAGTACATCGGCAGCGCCCTCCAGAATATTGTTGCCGTTGTCAGTGTCCCGGGCCGCCTCCATGACCGCGTCACTGATCCATTGCACATGATCGGTTTCTACCAGCATGTGCAGATAGAAATAGGTGAAGTCTTCGTGTTTCCACCCGCTGTAGAGGCGGAAGCCTTCGTACAGGTTGGCGATCATCGGAAAGCCGAACTCTTCGATAACGTAATGAGCACCAATGGCATGCTCTGTCGAACCCTCGAGGAAAATTCGACGCAGGCCATCGACCAACTCACTGGCTTCGGGAATATATTCAACCTTCTTCCAGTCATCCAACGTGATGCCAACGCCGGCAAGTACACGCTCGAACATGATGAAGTGTGCCTCGCCTACCCCATCGCCCAGCTCGGACACGACCGTGCGCGCCAGCTTCATCCGAATCACTTCGCTGTCGGTGCGGTGCGAGGTACCCGCCAGGATCTGGGGGAACGTACGAATGTAATAAAAGTACTGCTGGAACACTTTCTTCAGCGTTGCCTTGGGCAGCGGGGCCTGTCGAAAGGTTTTATAGAACGCATTGGTGTTGATCCCCGAAGCCGTGATCATTCCTTTAATCGAATGAATGATTTGCTCACCCGTGAGACAGCCTTGTTCCATTTGCTGAGCCGGCATAGATCCCCCCAAATACGATAAGGTAGCTTGGATGGCCGCGACGGAATGTCGCTGCGCGTTTCAGATAGTAAACAAGCAATTCACGCAAACAAATTGATACTTTTAATCGAAGGCGTTCCGAACAATAGATTTATTTTTAAACATGAAAATCGTGATATTAATTCCATTTAGAATCAATTGATTATGAGTTGGTAATATTTTATCGCACAAAAATAGAGCATTATCTTTTTTTGCACCAGCAAGATGCATGTCGGGCGCTAAGCTCAAATTAAATCACCCCGATTTGGAAGTCTTCTATAGTGAACAATCAACCCATTGACATCGCATTCACCATCAAAGCCGAGCGAGCCGCGCGGGAATGGTCCATCGGCGAGCTCGCCCAGCTATCCGGCGTATCGAAGGCAATGATCAGCAAAATTGAAAACGCACAAGTCAGCCCGACGTCGACGATCCTGGGCCGGTTGTCGGGAGCTTTCGGCTTGCCCCTCTCCACCCTGTTGCATCGAGCCGAGGGACGCTCGGGACTTCTGTCAAGGGCGGCGGAGCAACCGCGTTGGGTCGACCCGGAAACTGGCTACGCGCGCCAGCAAGTCTCCCCGCGGGAGGGTTGGCCATTGGAGCTCATCAGTGTGCAACTGCCTGCGGGCGTGCGTATCAGCTACCCGGCCACGGCCTATGCGTTCCTTCATCAGCAGGTGTGGGCCACGCAAGGCACGCTGACGTTTACCAAGGGCACCACCACCTACATCCTGGAGCAAGGCGACTGCTTGCAATTGGGGTTGCCTGAAGAAGCCTGCACGTTCGAAAACGCCACAGCGCAAGTGTGCGAATACGTCATAGCCCTGATTCGCAAGTAGCAACCGCCCCATCGGTGCCCGCCTGCACACCGACCGCACTATCCAGACGTTCATCCAGGCCGGCGAGCGCACGGCATTCGCGCAATATGCTTATGTAGACCGGGAGGTGAATCGTCGCGCAAGAAGCCGGAGTGTCCCGCTACGGTTTCTTGCGAAATGGGCGGGTGCCAGAGGTATCGATAAGCGCTGGCATTTCTTATATCTGGCCGAACCGACGCCTCTTAAACAAATTTTTAAGAAAAAAGGTGGACTTTTAAAAACCTGCTACATTCGAGTGTGAGATGGATTCTCACAGACATCAGGAAGGTACAGGGATGACCAATTTCGACGCTGCCGCAGGCATCAGCGTGACGGAGCTCAACACCTTGTTGGGCGAGTATTACCAGAACGCCCCCAGCACTAATGACCCATTCAAGGGCAGCCTGCCCAAAACCCTGCCAGACCTCGGAGCAGTGACGCTGACTTGGGATGTCGGTGCTGCGCCTAGCCTTGCTTTCGGTCCTCCCTCCCCGGCTATCTGGAATGCCGCGCTTGCGCCGAACGGCGAAACCAATGGTTCCCAGAGCATCCCTTTGCCCAGTTTGCCAATGGTCCAACTCACCTTGCCGATGCTGACGGCCAGCTACACGCTGGGCACTGCGCCCGCGGTAGGCGGTACCGCCCCGAGCGTAGTGGTCTACGCCACGCTCACCTTTACGCCGGGAACACTGGCACTCGACTTGGTGGCAGTGTCATTGGACGAGAGCAAATTCTCCGCGTGGGACATAGCCATATTCAACCTGATGCTGTTGCCGCAGATATTCACCTCTGCTAATCAGATGCTGGCCCTCGTGCACCTGCCCAACCTCGATTGGAACGGGGTGACACTCAACCCTGTACAGCTGCAACTCACTGCAAGCTATTTGCTCGGTGCGACGACGCTGACCACCAACACCAATGCGCTGGATATCGACGGAGTAACCTGGCCCACCGATCCGGTGTTCGTGATCGCCAGCAATACGCTGATCAACGCGGCAATGGCTGTTTTCTTGAAGCCTTACCAGGGGTATCCGTTCTCCGACAGCGGCGACTTCAAGAAACTGGCCGATTGGAGCTACAACGGCTCGATCTCCTCGCTCTCGGCCACAGTCAAGCAGGTGGCCCCCTTGACCATCAATGCCCAGTTGAGCGCTTCGCTCAACGCGCAGGCCACCCTCACTGCGGCAGGCATGGCCCTGGCGGCGGCAGGTTGTGCCCTCGGTGCGGCCCTGCTGTAACCCTCAAATTCCTTGCCGGAGCAACGCCCATGTCGAGCATGTTTGATTACGATGTTTCCATCAGTCCTTCGCCCGCCGAAATCGATCTGACCGTGGCAGTCGATGGCGTCGCTATCAGCGCGACGATAACGTCGGTACCGTCGCTGACGTTTAAATTGACGCCGACAGGAAACCTGGTCCAGAAGATTCTGTCCGCGGTTGCCTATCCCATTGCGACCCTCATCGCCGCAGAGGTCAAGGACAAACCCAAGGACGCGTTGCAAGGCAAAGTCGAGTCCATCGGCTCAGTGCCCAACTACGATACCAATGGTATCCGCATCGCCCCCAGCGCTCTGACCTTGGGTAGCGTCAACATCGGCGATAGCCCGATGTTGAAAATCGTCGCGACGCTGGCGATCACCAATCTCCCCTCTACCAGCGTCTGATCTGCCTACGAGAGCGCATCGCATGCCTACTATCGACGACTTCCTGCCGAAATTGACGGCTGCCTCCGGCACAGCTTCCTTGGCCGCTACCCTGCCCCAACAATTTTCGGTATCGGCTTGTGGCCCCTATCCGTTGGCCAGCCATGTGGACATTCCCAGCAATTCCAACGGTGGCGAATTACTGCTGGCATTGAACGACATCTCGGTGTCGCCAGTGACGTTGTTATCCATCGTTCCCGACCATGATCCCCGCCGTATCGTGGTGACCCTGGCGCCGATGCAACTGAACGGAACCTACGAACTGTTTGGCCTGGAAAGTGCGAAGGTGCAATTGGATACCGGTGGATTGATGGCGCCGCTGGCAAGCTTTGCCGTGGGTGCGAGTACTGTTGATGATACCGATCCACCGACTATCACCGAGAAACAGTATGACCAGCTGCAGCAAGCCAACGATCAGCGTACCCAGTTGAATCAGACTGCAAACGGCCGCTCCCTGCTGGATATGTTCAACCAACACAACGACGCCTACAACGCTGTCTTCACTACCAATGCACGTTTGCGCAAGCTCTGGATAGGCGATGGCGCCACCGAGCAGATGTCCGACTATACGTCCCAGGCGTTGGATACACCGGGCATGCCGGTCAATCCAGCGATCACGGACAAGTCCTTTGGTACGACGTCGCAGTCCTACAATGAGAACGCGTTAGCGCAACAACTCAATCTCTACGGCGCCTGTTATCACCCCTACCCCGAGGCCGCGACGGCCGCGCTGACTTTTCAGACGCAAGTTGCCAACGCCACCCAAAACACCCAGCAGAATGTGGTGCCTATGACCGCCCAGGCTGTCTATAGCGCTGTCGATAAAGCCTCGCCTGCGAATCAGGCAAACTTCCTGTTGCAGACCCAGGGCCTGGAAAGCGCGTTGTCACGGATCCTCGAAAATAGCCATGACGATACCGACCTGGATCTATGCGCCCAGCACGGTTTCATCATGGACGCCGAGACTCAGGCGCGTGTGCAGTCCATCTATGCCGAATCATTGCGTCTGCACGACCCCAAGCGCCGCTTGCCCCTGCATAGCGGACCCTTCTCCAGTTCGCTCGCGCAAAGCCGCTTCGTCTTCGCCCTCAGCGAGCAGCCCGATGGCGCGCTGACGCTCAAACTGCAACGCAGCAATTTGAGCGTGCCGGCTCTAGACCTTGACAGCGCGCAGTGGCAGGGCCAGGCCGGTGAGGTCGGTCGCTCGCGCCTGGGCAGCGCCAACTTCATCCGAGGCATCCTCGAAGACCGCATTGCCAGCCAACTGACTCGCGTACTGCGAATGCTCGCCAGCCAGGAGGCATGATGTCGGCAAGCGACTCCATTGCTGTAGTCATCGCGCAACAGCCGACAGCATCGTCGGCATCAGTGTACGCGCGCATCAGTGAAGAACTGCTGGCCGAAGACCTCGTGCGTTTCCGGCAGGAAGTGGAGCTGGCGTTGGAACCGCAGGCGCCCTACCTCACCGACGTGGAACGGCAGATGTTTGCCGGCGGTAAAAAGATACGCCCCTTGGTCATGCTCCTGTCGGCGCGGCTCATCGCGCAGAATGGGCCTCTGCCCGACAAGGTCTACAAAGGCGCGGCATCGCTGGAGATGCTGCATGTGGCCACCTTGATCCACGACGACATCGTCGATGAGGCTCAGCTGCGACGCGGACTGCCATCGGTGTCGGCGGCTCGCGGCAGCAAGACCGCGCTGCTGATCGGCGATCTGCAATTCGTACAGGCGCTTCGCGGGTTCGCCACCGCCGTGGATACCGAGCGCGACATGACCTTGGTGCGGTTGGTGTTGGATACCGCGTTCGATATCTGCCGAGGCGAGTTGGACGAATTGGACCGGACCTTGCCCGAGGATCACGATGCACGCCTGGCGCGCTATTACCAGACCATCGACCGCAAGACCGCAGTCTTGTTTCGGTTGGCCTGCCAGGGGGGTATCGATCTGGCCGGTGGGCGTAGCCGTGATGCCCGCCGCGGTGGCTTCTTCGGGCGCGCCTTGGGTCGTGCGTTCCAGATCATGGACGACGTGCTCGATGTGGTGGAGTACGAAAGTTCGGCGGGCAAGCAGTCAGGTATCGACCTGTTACTGGGTCGACTGTCGCTGCCGCTGATCTATGCGATGGAGACGCTCGGCCCGACACATGCAATCAGCCAATCGCTGCGCGAAGGCACGCCATTGACGGGGCATCGTTTGGGCGATGCATTGGACGACTTGCGTGATTGTGGCTGTATCGACAAGGCCTACGCGGCTGCCCGGCGCGAAGCCTTGCAGGCGCTGTTCTATCTCGAGCCATTTCCTCCAGGCCGCTATCGCGACGCACTGGAGGAACTGGCACTACACGTCGTTGACCGCCCATTGAACGGCTGACCCTGCACCTGACGGAGCACCCATGAGCACCTTGATGAGTTTTTTTCTCGACACGCTGCAACCGTGCCTCAACGACCCGGACAATGCAAAGCTATGGCTGCCCAAGCAACTGGCGGAGATGCAAGGGGGGGATGGAAATCCGGTGCTGCCGGTGCATGCCGACGAGCAGGATCTGGGCTATCTGACCGGCGACAATGGCAACTATATCGCCCAGCGGTTCGCCAACGTATGGTCACTGATGAACGACGAAGACGCCGTGCCCGATCCCCAAAAACCGTATCCGTACCTGAGTCTGTCTGCAGTCCTGGTGGACGGTTTGCAAAACATCTTCGTTAATCCGTCGTCCTCCACACTCACGGGCCAAGGCTACTCCATCACCCTGCCATTGCTGTTCAATTACTATAACGGCCCCTCGGGGCAGACACATTTGCCGCCGCTGACGATGTCTGGCAACTATCGCATCGACCAGTCGCTCCTGATCGGGGACGCTCCCGACACCTCGACCACTGACATCATCGGCACCGGTGCGTTCACTGTCGCGTTCAGTGAATGCATGTTGAACGCGCAGGTCAGCGTGACCATCGAAGGCAGCGCCGCAACCCGTTCCCTGGCCATCGGGGTGAGCGACCTGAAAATCACCAACGTCAAGGGCGGTTCCATCACGCTGAACTTCACGCAACTCACGCTGGATGGCGACCTGACGGGCAAAGATGAGCTGATTGAGTTGATCAGGCAGGCGCTCAGCGCTTCCCAAGGCCAGGCAGCCATGGTCGGCGCGTTAAGCAGCATGTTGAATTTGCCCTCCAACCTGCAAAGCGTCAACGACATGCTCGGCACACAGGCCGAGAACCTCATGTCCAGTGTGTTCGGCCCCCTCCCTGCCCAAGGCCTGCCCAATGACGACAGTGGCCAGGACGCGGCCTCGCCCGTGGACCTGTTCCTGTTCGATCGCACACGCGTGGCGCTGAACGAAGCGAACAGTAACTGGTATCTCCCGTGGCAACTCGCGTGCTCGTCGGATCCGGTGCTGGAGCCTTATTCCAATCCTCAGATCGACATACCCGATCAGACGTATGGGGGGCTGAAGTACACCAACATCCAGTTGACCAAACTGACGCTTTCGGGCGGTTCCAACGCTCAGGCACCGCTGTCGGCGGTTAAGCTCAGCACTCCGCGGATTGCCGCCACGCTCAATTTCGGCGCTCTGGCAGAGGGGCCGGTACGGCAGCTCGACCGCCCGGGCCCGACGGTCAGCCTGCCCGTTCCACCGGCACCGCCGCTCACCGTGAACGCCGGGTTCTCGCTGACCCAGCAGGGCCTCAAGCCAGTCCTACTGCAGGGCACCCTGACCGCGACTGTGGTCAACCTGCAAAGCTCGCTGACGATCACCCCATCAGGCGCCGATGTGAATGCCTTGACGCTCACGATCAGCGATATCAGCGCAAGCCTGGACAGTGCCCAGATAGATGTGTCGGTGACGCTGACGCCTCACGATGTCTCACTGGAGCAGATCATCGGCCGCTTGTTCCAGAAACCCGAAGTCCAGTCACAGATCGCCAAAGCGCTGAACAATGCGCTCAGCGCCCAGGCGCCGCAGCTATCGGAAGAGTTCAGCCAGATCGCGCGTAAAGCCATCCTCAACCAACTCAACAGTTAGGAGAACATCATGTCCGACAGTCAACTCGTCCAATTGCTGGAAAACATGCTATTGACGCCCACCTCCGACTTCTACCTGTCCTCGATTCTCTACAACCCAGACGGTAGCGCCCTGGACCCACTGACCATCGCCGAAGTGGACCTGGGCTCATTCACGATCGAAAAGATTCCGATCGACATCGTTATCAAGAAACTGCATATCCTCGGACTGAGCAACAGCCAGGTGAAGCTCGACAATGGAACCGACCCCGAGATCGTCGTCGACGGCAGCACCGTGACCTTCCATGGCAAACAGCCCAATACACAGGATGGGTACCAACGCCCCCCCGCCGTACCCAACCAGATCCAGGCCAATGGCGAATTGCACGTCAACCTGAACCACGTCGACATGCCACCGGGTACTTTCAGCCTGACCATCAACCACGTCGATGACCTGACCGGGGTCTTCAGTGCTACCGAGGCGGTGGATGGACAGCTCGATACCGCAGTCGTCAACTTCAGCGCGTTGTCGGTCAATCCGGTCGTCGGCAATGGCAACATAACGATCGATATCGATCTGGCGACCGTCTTTAAAGCCACCATCAACCAACTGCTCAATGAGGACGCCAACCAGACGAAGCTCATCGCCGCGCTCAACGGCCAGCTCTCCAACCCCAATCTGCTCGCCAGCCTGTCGCAGGTCGCCACCACGGAAGCCCGCAAGGCCTTGGCCACTATCTGATTGAAAAAGGAGTTTCGACCATGTCCACCGATTTCATCGCGGGCCTTTCGCAATCGTTATTGAACAACGCCAGTGAATCCATTTTTCCCACCATCGCGCCCAAGCTGAGCGACACCGCAAACATCCCCGACGCGAACGCGAGTTTGACCTGGAGCGTATCTGCACCACCGACATTCAGTTTGGCCGCCAGCGGTAGCGGTCAAACTTTCATGGTCAGCATGCCGGTGGAGCTGTCCGTGACCGTGGCCGGCGGGGACCCCACCAGCAGCACAGTCGGTGCCAATGCCAGTGCACGGGCCACAGTAGATGGCAACGGTGTGGTGCGTCTATCAGTGACCGATATCAACTTTGTCACCGATGATCCGTTTGTGAACGAAATCCTGGACGCCTTGAAGAGTGATATCGCCAGCCGGGTGAACAGCCTGATATCCGCCATCGCCATACCGCTGGGGCCCGTCA
The DNA here is from genome assembly GCF_900103575.1 of Pseudomonas sp. NFACC51. Classification (NCBI taxonomy): domain Bacteria; kingdom Pseudomonadati; phylum Pseudomonadota; class Gammaproteobacteria; order Pseudomonadales; family Pseudomonadaceae; genus Pseudomonas; species Pseudomonas sp. NFACC51. The sequence goes on from NZ_FMXH01000002.1 coordinate 534,420, forward strand.
ACGGTATCACCTTTGCCGGATACGCCCTGTTGATCGATGGCGGCAACGCCTATGCGGCCGGCGGATTGTTCTCGCCGGTGGCGATCAGCCAAAAGCAACCGCCATCCAATGGCGGCTTCAACCTGGTACTCACCGAGCCGCTGATCCAACAGGTCGTCGCCAATCTGTGGTGGAGCACAGTACAGAAGACCTATTCGGCCAGCGGTGCCGTCGTGCATCTCAACAGTTACAGCGCTTCGGTCAACAACGGTAACCTGACGCTGACGCTCAACTTGAGCGGTAGCTACAGCTTGGGCCCGGCAGACTGGGATATATCAATCAGCCCAGTCACCGCGACGCTGCAGGTGATGGTGGATGCGCAACGTAACATCCGTATAAACGGCGGCAGTGTTTCTCGCCCATCGGTCAACATCACGCCCTCCAATTTCTGGGCGTGGATGGCAACGTTGGGCGGTGGTGTGATCTCCTCCATTACCCTGGCGATCCTCAACGATGTGGTAGGAGGTCAGATCCAGGAAACGATCCAAGGCCAGTTGGCCCAGACCCTGCTGCAAATTCCGGATCTGAGCGGCAATTTCGAAGGTTTCACTCTGCAGGTGACGCCTGAGAACCTGAACATCACAGGCGTGGGCAATCAGGTCCTGCTGACAGGTACCGCCAGCGTCACCGCCAGCTGAACGATATCCCGGCGGAACCAGCATTGACACCGCCGGGATACCGAAATCGCCTTCACATGGAGTGAACGTCCATGCCGGAAATTGCCGATTACATGTCATGGAATATTGAAAGCCTGTCCTCGAAGAAATGCGCCAAGGACGTCTTTCGCAACGTCAACGTCGCGGCCTGGATCGCCGTGCTGATCGACGAGATGCAGGCCAACGTCATCGGCGTCATGGAAGTGACGCTCGGCACGGGTGAGCAAGCGGTGCAAGTGCTGGTCCAGGCCATCAATGATCGCAAGAAGCTTGTAGGCTCAGGCAGCAAGTGGAAATACGAGGTGTCGCAGCGAAATATTGAAGTCGCCCATACGTTCGCCCGGCGCGCCGACAAGTACGCGTTGCTTTGGGACGATGCAAACGTCAGCGTCAGCAACATGGCCGTCGCCACCAGCACCAAGGTGATTTTCGCTGACCGTAATCCATTGTTCTGGAACATGCAGGCCAGAACCGCAGGCAAGCCCAAGGAACTCAACTGCCTGCTCTGGCATGCCCCCCAACCCAAGTATCACAAGAAAGATGCGACCATCCAGTTGCTGGCAAATCTCAGCGAAGAGATCGAGATCAACACGGGCAACACGGCCTTTTTGATCTCTGGCGACTTCAACTACAACACAGCCAATGCCGCTACCTATGCGCCTCTGACCAGCCTGAAGTTCTCCGGTATATTCGACGGCGAAAAAACTACCCTTACCTCGTTGAAATCGTTCGTCAATGACATCGCCAATCGCCAGAAAATGATCCAGAAAGGCGATGTTGACGACGCCTTTTTGGCAAGCGCCTACGACAACATATTCATCCGTGGCATCACCTCCAATTGGGAACTCAAGGTCTGCGTTCCCAACGTCGTCCTCCAGGAAATCATGGACAGCTTCACCTTCATGATCGTCACCCGCATGCAGCTGCAACTGGCAATGAAGAATGCCAAGATCATCAGCGACCACATGCCTATCGTCATGACTCTCGAAGAATAACCCCAGCGAACTTCGCTCTCTGATGAAGAAATGGCCATGGATATCCAAACGCTTCGCGAGAACCTCAAGATTGGGCTGGACGGGACGACAACCATCGTTGCCAGTACGGTGACCACCGCAAAATTCGCCGACTTTTACGGGCGCATTTTCGACCATCAACCGTTGACCATTTCCAATGCGAGCATCGGTCCCGACGACGCCGGCAATACAGTGCAGCGCGTCGGCACCGCCTCGCTTTTTCGCCAAGTGGCTAACGCTCCCGTAACAGCCACGTTTGTGCTCGACCCGCAAAGCGGCGACGTCACTGTCCAGTTGATGTTCACTTTGATTGGCACAGGACGAAACTGGAAATTTTCCGACAGTTTCCCGGATCTGCCCGTCAGCTTCGACTTCAGTTCCAGTGTCACCGCTCCCCAGACGTCGGCGCTGGACGATCTCACGCTGACCTCGGCATGGTTCTATGCACTGACCGATGCCACCGTCGTTGATATCGACTTGGGCTCCACCAAGACGCCAGTGTCGCTGGACGCAGGGCTCGGTTTCGCCGGCATCGTTGAGCTTAGAGGCGTACTGCTGGCGCTGGAACATCTGCTGGACGTCAACGACCGTTTCGCGATCGGCGGAAACATCGTCGAACCGTCCGTGCAGGTGTCGCCGTTGCGCGAGATCGTTAACAATTTCCCATGGAAAGAGCAAAACTCGCCGCCGGGCATCAGTCTGTTCGTGGACCTGGGACTCGACGTTTCCATTTCCGAAAAGCTTGCGCTTACCCAGACGATCTTCTCGGTCTACAGTCCTTTGAGTGCGAAATGGTGGATGGCCAACCCCAGCTATGAGCCATTCATGGCGATCAGTGGTGCGCTGACGATACCCAGTGCCGGCCTGACCGTTGAGCTGTCATCGAAGATTCCCAAGGGCACTCGCAAGCTGGTGATCACCGGAGAATTCAGCGGTTTCACCCTGAGCAATCTGGCGGACCTGCTGGACCTGGCAGGCACCTCGACGCTAATCGACTACCTGCCGGGGCCACTGCAAGACGCCCTGCATGATGCCGGCAAGCTGCAGTTGCTGGACGCGGCGATCGCGCTGACGGGGTCGGGCACCGGCCTTAGCGTCGACTATGTCTACCTGACCGTTGGTATCCCGGACGCTCAATGGAAACTGCTGGGCGATGAGTTTCTGCTCGAATCCATATCCGTTGAGTTCCATGTCACCCTGCCTTTTATCAAGCCTGCACCGGGTGCTTCGATAAATGCGTTGTTCCTGATCGGTAATGCCGCCCAAGTAAACGTTAGCGCCGGCTATCCTGATTTCTTCATTGCCGGCGAACTGGAGGACGCGGTTACGCTACCGCTGCAGGCGCTGGTCACGCGATACCTGCCTTCGATCCAGCCACCGGCCGATCTGACGATCGACATGCTGTCGGTCAACATCGATACCCAGGCCGGCTACAACTTTTACACCGAAATGGCCGACTCCCCAGGGTGGGTCATTCCACTGGGCCCGCACAACCTGGCCATCGAGGACATTCAATTCGGCTTGTCAAAAGGGCTCGGGGCGAACGCTAAGACCTCGGCTCAGTTTGCCGGCGGGCTGGTCTTCGACGACAACCTGACGCTGGCCATGTCTTACGATCCCACTCAGGGGCTAGCGTTGCGGGGTGCCCTGCCCCAAGTCACGTTGAACGGGCTGATCGGCTGGTTATGCAACGCCAAGGATGTACTGCCCAGTGGGCTTGGCGACTTGACGTTTACCGACTCGACGTTATTGATCACCAAGAACCAGGATCAATTCAAGCTTTCGTTCGGAACCCAGGTTGCCAACGCCGGCTCGCTGGCCTTCGAACTCCTGGACCAACAAGGCACCTGGGGCTTTGCTCTGGGCCTGGACTTGTCCCTGTGCAAGCTGTCGGCGCTGCCAGGACTTGCTTCCATCCAGGCGTTCCTGGATATCTTTCCCATTGCCGGCGAGCAGGTGGTGATCGTTTCCACGCTGAAGAAGTCGGATTTCACCTTTCCGGCTTTGGACCTATTTCAAAATCCGCAGATCAAGTCAAAACAGATCACTATTCCGGCCTGGTCAGGTGGACTGCAGGAAGGCTTCTACTTTTACGCGCAGACCCAATTGAAGCAAAACAGGATCCTGCAAAACCTGGCCAGGATGCTGTCCATTTCGCCAGACACTAACCTGAATGCGGGGATATTCATTGGCACCGATGCCGGCACCCAGGCACGGCTTTTCGCAAATATCAGCACGGTGATCAATCGTTCGGTAACGCTCAGCGGGGCCTTGGGCGTTCAGATACAGGCCGAACAGGTTGAGTTCTATCTGACCGCCACCGCTCGCGCCACCCTCGAGTCGCAACCGGTGCGCTTCGATGTCAGCTTGGCAGTCGTGGAAAACGGCGCATTCGTATCGGGCGACATGGTGGTTGAAAACGATAACGGCACCCTCGACTTCTCGGTATTCAAGCTCAAGAGCTTGGCGTTCGAGCTTGGCATTTCCTTCGAAGGCGAACCTTCGATCGGATTTGCCGCCGAACTGGATATAGCCGACATCGATAGCGCCTTGGCGGTGTTCATCGACACCGTGCAACCTAGCCAGTCAATGGTTGCCGGCGCTGTCAGCGACCTCAGCCTGGCCAAGGTCTTTGACGAGTTGACCGGTGCTACTGCCTCGGACTTGCCCGGTTTCCTGCGCGATGTACTCACCCAGATAGCGGTGGGTCGATTGCACAGCTTCGACAGCGACTGGCAGACCTACCACGATGCCCTGAACCATTACGACCTGGCTAAAATTCGTGAGATGTTCGCCGCCGGTGGCGTTGACCTGCCCGCCGATAGTGGCCAGATCCAGTTGATTGTGAACACACCGGACCAGATTTGGTACCTGCTCGATCTTTCCACGATGTACCACTACGAAATGCAGCGTAACGGGGGGCAGATCTCGGTGTCCCTGGAAGCCCAACTGTACGTCGTGCCTCAGCCAGTCAGCATCGCCACATTGACGTTCCCACAGGGCTTCCACATTTTTGCCGATATCCAGTTTCTGTGGATCCGAGAACAGATCAAGGTCGAGGTCATGCCGCAAAAAGGCATCGCCTTCAATGTCGAAATGGCGCCAATCGTCATCGGCAATGACAAGCTGTTCAAGCTCACGGGTGCCCAGGGCTCGAGCGGCCCTAGTGTGCTGCTGTGCACCTTCTCGGACGCCACTAACCCGCAACCGTCCTATCGAACGCCCGCATTCATGATCTCCGGTGAAGCTTATCTACTGGGTATCGGCCCGCAAATCGATATCGATATTCGAGCTGACCATTGTCACTTTGAACTCAAGGACACCACCCTCGGTGGTTCGACCTTCAACCTACAGGCCGATATCGACGGTATCGATTCAATCAACGCACAAGGTTCGGCCAGCGTCGGCATTAACGAGTCCATCGATCTTGGGCCACTCGGCACGCTGAGCATCGACGACACCATCAATGCCGACCTGGCCTTCGGCACCACAGGCCAGGGAATATTTGCCAACGCCTCGTTCAGCTTCACCTTGGCCAGCAGCACGCATGACATCGCCAGCTTCGACCTGGATGTCGACATCGGTCCTCTGGAAAATCTCCCAGGCATCCTGCTGGAGAAGATCAAACAGTTCTTTGTCGGATTGTTCCAAGACGCGAAGAAATGGTTGGAATACGTCTATCAGGGCATCCTGAAGGGCATTGAAGGGATCGAGCAAATCGGCAAGATCCTCAGAGACACCTTCAAACTTGCGTGGAAGCAGGCCGCCATCTTCCTCCAGGCTGTGGGCTATGCGGCCGAGGACGTGGAGAAGATGTTGATTGCAGTCTTCGACAAAACCGTCGAAGAAGCGCAGGAAATCGTCGACTTCCTGTACAACAGCATCAAGAATTGCGCGATGAAGAGCGGCTTGCTGGCCGTTGCATGAGAAATGCTACCGAAGGCCATTGGTAGCTCTTTCATGGCGCTCCAGTCAATTTGCAAGATTAGGCAATCATCCGCCCGGATCGTGCAATCGCTCCCAAACATAGCTTTCTATAGTTAACCAGAGCCAAACCATCCGGAGCTGGTACCCCTATGAGCGCCCTCAACATCAATGGCCGTGAATACACGGTCGACGTAGACCCAAGCACCCCGATTCTTTGGACCTTGCGCGACACGCTGGGCATGACCGGCACCAAGTTCGGCTGCGGCGCGGCGTTGTGTGGCGCTTGCACCGTGCACCTGGATGGCCAGGCCATTCGTTCCTGCGTGACGCCCATTGCCGCCGCCGAAGGCAAGAAAATCACCACCATCGAAGCGGCAACCAACGGCAGCGATCCGGTCGGTAGCGCCGTGCACGATGCATGGGTCAAGCATGATGTGGCGCAATGTGGCTACTGCCAGAGCGGCCAGATCATGAGCGCGACCGCTTTCCTCAAGGCCCAACCCAAGGGCAAGCAGCCCACGGCCGCCGAGATCGACTCGGCCATGGCCGGCAACATCTGCCGCTGTGGCACCTACGCCCGTATCCGCGCCGCGGTGGCTGATGCCGCCAAAGCCCTTGCCTGATCGGAGCAGACCATGTTGAACGAGATCTTTCCGAACGAGCGCCCTCGCGCCTTGCAACTCCTGCTTGAACGCGACGAGGCTGACAGCCCCGCTACGCTGCCGCGCCGCAGTTTTCTCAAGATCGTCGGCATCGGCGGGCTGGCCTTGGGGGCGTTTCCACACCTGGCCCTGGCGCAAGAGACCAGTGGCGCCGCTGTGCCACTCAAACCGAGCCAGCAACCCACGGCATTCGTGCAAATCGCGCCCAGCGGCGAAGTGACGGTGACCATCAACCGCCTGGAGTTCGGCCAAGGCGTGCAGACCGGCTTGCCGATGATTCTTGCCGAAGAACTCGATGCCGACTGGAGCCTGGTACGCAGTCGCAACGGCAACAGTGACGCCGCCTACATGGACCCGAATTTCGGCATCCACCTGACCGGCGGTTCCAACTCGATCAAGAACAGCTACACCCAGTACCGCGAACTCGGCGCCCGTGCCCGCGCCATGTTGCTGAGTGCCGCCGCCGCGCGCTGGAACGTGGACGTGGCGAGCCTGAGCACCCAGGCCGGCATGGTCCTCGGCCCGGCAGGCCGTAAAGCCAGCTACGGCGAGCTGGCCGAAGCCGCGATGGCGATGCCGGTGCCCGAGCAGATCACGCTCAAGGATCCCAAGGATTTCCGCATCATCGGCCAGGCTACGACACGCATCGACGCCAAGGCCAAGAGCAGCGGCCAGCAGGATTTTGGCATCGACATGCATCTGCCGGGGCAGCTCACCGCTGTCGTCGCCCGACCTCCGGTGTTCGGCGCCAAAATCGCCGCCCTGGATGACAGCGCGGCACGTGCCACGAAAGGCGTAAAAGCCGTGTTGCGCGTACCACTGGACGGCGGTGCCGAAGGTGTTGCGGTGGTCGCCGACAGTTACTGGCAGGCAAAGCTGGCACGCGACGCGCTGAAGGTGGAGTGGGATGCGAGCGCTGTAGAAAAAGTGGACAGCGAGAAACAATTGGCTCAATACCGGGAACTGGCCAACCAGCCCGGCCCACTGCACTTTGATGCCGACATGACGCCACTTGCCAGCGCGCCGCATCAACTGGACGCCGAGTTCGTGTTTCCCTACCTCGCCCATGCCCCGATGGAGCCCCTCAATTGCACCGTGCAGCTCGCCGGGGATGGCGCTCAACTGTGGGTCGGTACGCAGTTCCCCGGCGGTGACGGTGCCGCGGCCGCCAAGGTGCTGGGCCTCAAGCCAGAGCAGATCCAGGTGAACGTGCAGACCGCCGGCGGTGGTTTTGGCCGGCGCGGCGTGCCCACCAACGATTTCGTCGTACTGGCTTGCGAGGTCGCCAAGGCCGCGCGCACCGCCGGGGTCAACGCCCCTATCCGCACCCTTTGGAGCCGGGAGGACGACATCAAGGGCGGTTACTATCGGCCCATGCACCTGCACCGTGCGCGCATCGGTTTTGACGACAGCGGCAAGGTGCTCGCCTGGGACCACGCCCTGGTGGGCCAATCGATCATCACCGGCACCGTGTTTGGCGGGCGAGTGAAAAACGGCATCGACCCGACCGCCACGGAAGGCCTGCGTAATCCGTATCCGCTGCCCATGCGGCTGACGGTTCATCACCCCAAGCTCAACGTTCCCGTGCTGTGGTGGCGCAGCGTGGGCTCCACCCATACGGCGTTTGTGATGGAAACGCTGATCGACGAGATCGCCCGCACGACCAAGCAGGATCCAGTGGCCTACCGGATGAAGCTGTTTGGCGACCAGAGCCCACGCCATCGCGAGGCACTGCAATTGGCCGTGGACAAGAGTGCGTATGGCAAGCGCCAGTTGCCGGCGGGCCATGCCTGGGGCGTGGCGGTCCACGAGTCGTTCAGCTCGGTGGTGGCCTACGTCGTCGAAGCCTCGGTGCAGGACGGTCGTCCGGTGCTGCATAACGTGACGGCCGGTGTGCACTGCAACCTGGCGGTCAACCCTCGCAGTGTCGAGGCCCAGGTCCAAGGCGCGGCGCTGATGGGATTGTCGATGTGCCTGCCAGGTGGCGCGATCACGCTGAAAGATGGCGTGGTGCAACAAAGCAATTTTGCTGACTTCAGCGTGCCGCGCATTACCGACATGCCGACATTTGCCGTCCACATCGTGCCCAGCGCCGAGCCTCCTACGGGGATGGGTGAACCCGGCCTGCCGGCACTGGCCCCCGCTTTTGCCAACGCGGTGGCGAGCCTGACGGGTAAACCGTTGCGTGAGTTACCTTTCAAATTGGCGTGACAGGCGTGTGAGGCTGTCTGGCCGCAACGCCAGACAAGCCTCACGATCACAAGCGAATGCGCTTGATATCCCGCTGCGGTGGCGCGCCGAACAGGCGGCTGTATTCACGGCTGAACTGCGAGGCACTTTCATAGCCAACCAAGCCCCCTGCACTGCTCGCATCGACATTCTGGCTCAACATCAACTGCCGAGCGGCTTGTAGCCGCAGCTGCTTCTGGTATTGCAACGGACTCATTCCGGTCACGGTGCGAAAATGCTGGCGAAACGTGGATGGACTCATGTGCGCTTGTGCCGCCAGATCGTCCATACGCAACGCCTGGCGAAAATTCAGTTTCAGCCAGGCAACCGTCTTGGCGATGTGCTGGCTGGGTGACCCGGCAGCGATCACATGCAGCAACTGTGGCGCGTGGGCACCGCTCAACAGGCGCGCGATGATCTCTTCCTTGATCAGCGGAGCGACTGTCTCAAGCAGCGACGGTTCCTCCAGCAGGTCTATCAAGCGTCGCAGGGCGTCCAGCACCCTGGTATCCAGCGCTTGTACGGTAACCGGTCGAAACGCGTCGTCCCTCATGCGTTGTGACAACTGCATGCGCTCGGCCACTTGCATCACCATCGTGCTGTCGAATCTCAGCATCATGCCCAGGAACGGCTTGGCGACGCTGGCTTGGGAGATGTGGGAAATGACCGGCAGATCCACGCAGGTCACCATCGACTGGCCCGGCGCGTAAGTCAGTATCTCGTCCCCGAGCATGGCTTGCTTGCGGCCCTGCAAGGTCACGCCGAGACCCAGGCCATAGATGCAGTGCGTCGGCGCGGTGATCGCGTTGCGCCGATGCAGGCTCAAGCCGGCAATGGCGGTGATCTGGTCGCCCTCGCTGGGCACAAGCTGGCTGACCGAACCGGCCAGGCGACTGATGTCGCTGACGCCCTGGTCGCAGTTGAAGTCGGTGTGCACATTTCACTCCTTGGAAACATCGGACCCACGGCTTGGTGATGCGAACACTGTTCGCCATCACCGTAAGTCGTTGATCAATATGGACGCAGTATGCTGGGTCGGCGGTTCGAGTCGCTTGCCTGATTGACGCAATTTCTTACTCGATTTAACGATCCCTAGCTCGCATCAGTCACCTCGGGCCAGAAATGACAATATGTTTCAGGAGTTTGGGGGGCACAAAGTGATGGTTTGGCTGGGTGCCTAAAGATTCTGGAAGATATAGCCGGTTGACCGTTGATCATCCAGCGCGACCCCCACTTGCAGCAGGCGTTGGGCCAGGGCCGGCGTTTCGACCCGCACTTTCCAATCCAGGCCTGTCGGTGCCACGGGGGCGCGATCGTAGCGAATGATCGCTTCAGTCAACTGCGCCCTATCAGGCAAGTACACCGCCAACGCGTTGCCCTTCCAGGCGGCGACGTTCATGCCCATCGCTTCACACAGCGCAATCTTGGCCTGGGCATCGTCCCTGTCCGCCTGGCGGGAGCGTTCGATCTGATCGGCCAGGATCGGATCGACAACGCGGTCGCTGAACAAGACCTCGCCCGTCTCCCAGACCTCAGGCGGACAGACCTTGTCGGCAGGACGCAAGGCAATGAGCGGATTGATTTCCATCGGATAGATTCGACAGACCAGCGGGCGCTCTTCATAGATGCCGCAACGACCATCGTCGCCGAGATTGCGGCACTGCGTCAGCGCATTGCCCGCCAGTACCGCCACGACTCGAATCTGGGCATCGCCACTGGTGACGGCCACGGCCCGTTGGGCGCTGTGGGCGAATTGCCTAGGCTCGGAAGGCCAGGTTGACTCATCGAACGCCTCCAGTATGACCGCTACCTCATGTCCGCGGTGTAGCCACTGCCTTGCCTCATCCAACGTCAGTGGAATCAGCCGCCCCTTGCAGCAGATCCCGCAGCCGTTGCAGGCAAAGCGGATCGTGTTGTTTTCCATATCAAGCACTCGCACACGTGTTTTCGATGGCCTACAGAAGTCCCCGCCACTCGGATACCGCTGTGGCAGGGCCTCAGGGCCGCGAGAGTATGTGGAGCGAAACGCCTATCCGGTTGCCGGATTCGCCGGCATGTTTGCCTGATCCAAGGTGATTTGAGGTATCAGCCTTTGGGAGGCGAACCCGTTGTTTCGGGTTCCCCTTCACTTCAGATGCCGGGAACGCGGCCTCACTGGAGGTGATCGGCGTCGATCACGGCCTGGGCGAACGCCCGCGGTGCTTCTTGCGGCAAGTTGTGGCCGACACCGCCATCGATCAGGCGATGTTCGTATTGGCCAGTGAAACGCTTGGCATAGGCTTCGGCGGGCGGATGAGGAGCGCCATTGGCATCACCCTCCAAGGTGATGGTCGGCACGCTGATCGACGGGAACGTCGCCAGTTTCTTTTCCAGTGCATCGTATTTGGCCTCGCCCTTGACCAGGCCCAGGCGCCAGCGATAGTTGAAGATTGAAACGGCGACATGATCGGGGTTCTGCAAAGCGGCGGCACTGCGCTCATACGTTGCGTCATCGAAGTTCCACTTGGGCGACGCCAGCTTCCAGATCAGTTTGGCGAAGTCGTGGGTGTTTTTCTCGTAACCGAGGCGGCCGCGCTCGGTCGCAAAGTAGAACTGATACCACCACTGCAGTTCGGCGGCCGGTGGTAGCGGTGTCTTGCCGGCCTCCTGGCTGCCGATCAGGTAGCCACTCACCGCCACCAGCGCCTTCACCCGCTCCGGCCAAAGGGCCGCGACAATGTCGGCGGTGCGTGCGCCCCAGTCGTAACCGCCGAGCACGGCCTGCTTGATCTTCAGCGCGTCCATGAAATCAATCAGATCGCTTGCCAGTGCAGAAGGCTGGCCGTTGCGCAGGGTCTTGGCCGACAGGAAGCGCGTGTCGCCATAACCGCGGGCGTACGGAATCAGCACGCGATAGCCCTTCTCTGCCAGCGCTGGCGCCACATCCGCGTAGCTGTGAATGTCATAGGGCCAACCATGCAGCAGGATGACCACCGGCCCATCGGCGGGACCGACCTCGGCATAGGAAACGTCCAACAGGCCAGCCTTGACGTGCTTCAGCGGCCCGAACGAGGTGTGACTGCCCGGTGTAATGGCGCCGATGGTGCTGGCAGGTATATCGGCGGCGTTAGCCTGCGACGAAGCGAAGCCCAAGGCGCCCAATTGCATCATCGCGAACACCAGGAGGGCTGGGGTGAAGAAGCGACCATGGCGCGCTGCGGATGGGTGGTTCAGAGTCGTGTCCATGTGAATCTCTCTAACGAATGGCGGGTGAGCGGCTCACGGTTCTGAGCCGCCAGGAAAGGTTTAATGAGCGGTCTGGGCGACGGTGTCTTTCGCGGCGCTACGCAATGGCCGGAATGCCTCGCGCAACTCTTCGCTGAACAATTGCGGCTGCTCCCAGGCAGCGAAATGGCCGCCCTTGCTGACTTCGTTGAAGTAGGACAGCGATGGGTAGGCGCGCTGGGCCCAGGTTTTCGGTGCGCGGTAGATTTCGTGGGGGAACACGGTGATCGCTACCGGGACCTTGATGTCAGCGGTTTTTTGCGCCACCGCACTGAAGTTATTGTTGTTGTTCTCCCAATAGAAACGGGAGGACGATGCGCCGGTGTCGGTCAGCCAGTACAGGCTGATGTCGTCGAGCATTTCATCGCGACTGAGCACACGCTCCGGCTTGCCTTCGCTGTCACTCCAGGCGGCAAATTTCTCGTACATCCATGCCGCTGTGCCCGAGGGCGAATCTGCCAGCAGGTAACCGATGGTCTGCGGCCGGGTCACCATCATTGCGCCGTAGGCTGCATTGCGGCCGAAGAAGCTGCTCAGCGAGTTGTAGGCAGTGCGTTCTGGAGCGCTCAACCCGGCCGGTGCCGGTTCGCCGCTGTTGATCGGCTTCACCAGCTCCGGCGGCACGGTCGCCGGCATGTTCAAATGGATACCCAGCAAACCGGGCGGCGCCAGGCGGCCCAAGGCGTCGGAGATGACCGACCCATGATCACCGCCCTGGGACACGTAATGGGTGTAGCCCAAGCGTTTCATCAGCACGTCCCAGGCCTTGGCCACGCGGTCCGGGCCCCAGCCCAACTCGGTCGGCTTGCCGGAAAAGCCGTGACCTGGAATCGACGGAATCACGACGTCGAAAGAGTCCTCGGCACGCCCCCCGTAGGCGGTCGGATCGGTCAACGGGCCGATGGTCTTGAGGAACTCGAATTGCGAACCCGGCCAGCCATGGGTAAGGATCAGCGGCATGGCGTTGGGATTGCGCGAACGCACATGAATGAACTGGATGTCGACACCATCGATCGTGGTGATGAACTCGGGCAATGCATTGAGCCTGGCCTCGGCCTTGCGCCAGTCATAACCGTTGCCCCAATACTTCACCAAGTCCTGTACCTGGGCCAGTTGCACGCCCTGGGAAACGTCATTGACGGTTTCCTTGTCCGGCCAACGGGCGTCGGCAATGCGCGTGCGCAGTTCGGCCAGCTTCGCGTCATCGACATGGATGCGGTATGGGCGGATGGCCTCGGATTGAGACGATTGAACCGTACTGGCTGGCGCGACCGCGGCGGTGGCCGCCCAGGCTCCCGGGCTGGCAGCGAGCAGTGCGAGACTGAGCGCACTGCCCCTGGCGGTGTGAACCAGGCAACGGTGCCAGGCGCAAACGGATGAAATTGCAAGCATGATGACTCTCCTTGAGTGAGTGGCCCACGGACCTGGATCAATTGTCCTGAGCGCAGTCCTGGGCGACGGCGTCGTAGTCCAGTGCCTGGATCTGGCCGGCCGAGTCCAAATAGGTCATGCGTGTCTCCACGACGCCGCAGCCCGAGCCTTGCTTGACCGAAAGCACCTTGGCGACATCCAGGTGGTCGCCATACATGTAGGTGTGAGGCTTGATGCTGTCTTGGGCATTGGCCACGACAGCGCCAAGGCTCAGTGCGGCAAACAAGGAAGCGATGCCGAGGTTTTTCCAGTTCATGATGTTATCTCCGACGTGGGGTGAGCCAGTGAGACGGCTGGGGCTGTCTCGGTGGGCTCATTTGACGTCGGCCAGGTATCGCGCATGTGTCAGCGACGGCCTTGAATGAAATCGTCCGTATCAACAATGGCCTTGGATACACAGAGATACATTCGTATCGGGAGGGCTCGCTGATTGCCTTACTTCACCGCACGCCATCTGCTTCGTGCATGCAGGTACGCGGTCGTATCGCTGTAACCCAGCTGAGCGGCAATCTGCGCCGGGGATTCGCCCTGCATTTCCAAAAGCAACTCCAGTTCGCCGCGAACCTGGTCGAGCAACTGCCTGAAGGTCGTGCCTTGTTCCTCAAGGCGCCTGCGCAAGGTTCTCGGCGTCTGGTGCAGTGCTTGCGCCAGATCGACCAGCGTTGGCGTTTCGCCTTTGGCCAATGATCGCCGAACACCGTCGGCCAGCCTGGCCGACCAGCCGGTGAAACTGCGGTGCGCGGCGACCCGGCGGTCGAGTTCCTGGGTCAACAGCTCCAACATGCCGTGATGACGCGTCTGCATCGGCAGGCGTGCGCTTGGGGCATCGAAATAGAAACGGTTGTCCGGGCAGTCGAACTCGATACGGTCTCCAAACCATTGGCTGTACTGTTGGTAATACGAGGGCCGCGAATGGGCGAATCTGGCGAGAATCGGCTGTATGTCCTGTCCCGTTCCTCGCCGTAATTGCGTAACGGCCATTACGCCATAGTGCTCTACGACGTACCGCGCCAAATCCCCCGGCGCATCGACACTCAACTCGACGCCCAGGCCGTTTTCGTCATTGAGCAAGCGCACCGTATCCGTATCCGAGGCGAGCGCGGCGTAGCGTGCCCAAAGCTGCATGGCCGACAAGACGTCAGGGCTGTACAGGCAAAGATAAGCCAGGACGTGCCAGTCCTGAGGCGTAAATAGCGCAAACAGTTTCAAGCCGATCGCCGGATCGACGCGCGCCGCTTCGCGCCAGAGCTGATCCAGCTCGATCAGGTTGTAGTCTTTTTGCCTCCCTCCAGCGTGACTGTCCAGGAAACGCTCCAGCACCTGGCCCAATTTGCCCCGGTGAAAGCGTTGGGGTGAACGATTGACCGCTTCTCGCTCGATTCTGTCCGTTTCGCGCATTGGGAGGGCTGACTCGCTGGCTTCTAATGAAATGGCATTGCCCGCTGGGGCCTTAATCGAGAGTGCCATGAATACAACAATGCTCGCCAATAATCCTTCTGTCGTCGTGGCCGGGATATTCCTCGCCTTCATTTTGCTGGAACTTGCTTGCTCGGCCTTGCGCCAGTCATCGGGCGGCAGGCGTGATGTACTGATTGAAGTCATCGGCTCCGGGATCCTGGTCGCAATCACCTTCCCCGCCGTCATGTGGCTGAGCGGCAAGTTGCTCAGCCTGGTTGCCCCGCAGATGAAGGACGCGCTGGTGGCGATCCCCTGGGTCGCCGGGTTCGTGTTGTTCCTGTTGCTGGACGACATGACTCAATACTGGTGGCATCGCCTGACTCACCGGGTTCCCGCCCTCTATGCGTTGCATCGCGCCCATCATTCCGCGCCCTACATGAGTGTCCGGATCGTTTACCGCAACAACAGTTTTTATTACCTGCTCATGCCCGGGATCTGGCTGTCCGGCATGCTGATCTACCTGGGCCTCGCGCCGGTCTACTACGTTTACCTGATCATCAAGATGACTGTTATTTTCGCGGCGCACAGCAGTGTTGCATGGGATGACAAGCTTTATGGGGTTCGTGGTTTGCGGCCCGTGGTCTGGCTTCTGGAGCGGATAATTTCCACCCCATCCACCCACTCTGCTCACCATGGCTTGACGGCCGAGGACGGTGTCACTCATTACAAAGGCAACTTCGGCAACCTGTTGTTTCTATGGGATGTGCTGTTCGGGACGGCAAAAATCACGCGCCGACGCCCGCCAGCCTACGGAATCGAGCACCTGTCACCGATCAGTTGGCAAGAGGAATTGTTCTGGCCCGTCGTGCGCTCACGCCGTACCGCGCCCAAGGCCAGCGCACAACCGGAGGTGACGCAATGAGGCGCCACATCGTTGTGCTGTCGGGTTCCAACCGCGGGGACAGTCAGTCGCTCAAAGTGGCGCGTTATCTGCGCCAGCGACTAACGGATCTCAACCTGTGCGACGCCAGCGACTTGATTGACCTGGCCGCCTGCCGATTGCCGCTTTGGCCGGAAAAAGACTGCAATGAGGTGTGGCGTGCCCAACAATCGATCCTTGCCAAAGCCACAGCACTGATCGTGATCAGCCCGGAGTGGAATGGCATGGCCTGCCCCGCGCTGAAGAACTTCTTCCTCTATGCCGGGACCAAGGAGCTCGGGCACAAACCCGCGCTGTTGGTGGGCGTCTCGGCTGGACTTGGCGGCGCCTATCCCATCGCCGAGCTGCGTGCGTCGAGCTACAAGAATTGCCGGATTATGTATTTGCCGGAACAGCTGATCATTCGGCAGGTGGAGTCGATGCTCAACGGCCAGGAGCCGGCCCACGAAGACGACAATCGCATTCGGGGGCGGGCTGATTGGGCGTTGCGCATGCTCTGCCAGTACGAAGTTGCGTTTCGCGAGATACGGCTGACCCTCGAACATCCTCCGGCGTTTGCTACCGGTATGTAGGCGCGGTGGTCACTGCAGATCCTGCCGCTCAGAGCGTCCCGGCTTTGCCATGAAACGCTTGCCCCAACACCGCCAAACGCTCTGCCAACGGCGGCAAGCACTGACTGCTGCGAGTCAGGATGCCAATGTTGTCGGCGTTGCGCTCAGCCACGGCCTGGACGCTCTGCAAGCGCTCATTGATCCCCATCGACGCCTTGGATTGTTCCTGGGTGGTAGTGGCGATCAGGTCGTTGAAATGGTTGATCACTGCGATGTCTTCCACCACGGCGTGGAGCAGTTGTGAAGCGAGTTGGCTGGCGGACACGCAGCGCGCCACTCCATCCCGGCTGTCTTGCATGGCGACAGCGGCCTGGCGGCTGCCCTGCTGTAGCTTGGCGATGATCTGCTGGATTTGCGTGGTGGACGTCGAGGTCTTTTGGGACAGGGTCCGGACTTCGTCGGCCACCACCGCGAAACCACGGCCCTGCTCGCCGGCCCGAGCGGCTTCGATGGCCGCGTTGAGGGCCAGCAGGTTGGTTTGTTCGGCGATACCATTGATCACATCCAGCACCTGGCCGATCTGTTGCGCCTGTTCAGCCAGGACTTGCACGGTTTCGTTGGTCAGGTTGATGCGCCCGGCCAGCTCGACGATCTCTTCTCGGGTCTGGTCAACCGTGCTGCGCCCGCGGTTGACCTGCTCGTTGGCCTGGCCGGCACGCTGCAAGGTCTGGTCGACATGGCCGGCGATGTTCTCCATGGCCTGGACCAGATGGCTGATCGCTCCGCTCATCTGCGCCACTTCATCGAGTTGGTGGCGGGCGCCGGTTTCCAGGGTCTGGCCGACTTGGGACAGGTCCTGGCCCAGGTCCGAGAGGTTTCGGGTGTCGCGCACCACGCCGTCCACCAGTTGGGTGACCTGCTGGAGGAAATGATCGAAACGCTCGCTCGACGAGACCTTGACGCCCTCGTTGTGCTGCCTGCCAGCGTCGTTGCTCAATTGCGCGGCCGCCACCAGAACCTTATCGAGCACATCCTGGTTTTCCGTGGCGTCGGCCAGGCTCTGGTTCGCCAGGTAAATCAGGATCACACTTTCCACTACCACGTAGAACGCGTGGAGAAAGACCATCGACCAGCCACCGTGGGTATCCATCACGAACACCGGATAACCCTGGTGTTGGAGCCAGTGAAAACCGAGGTGATGAACCGCAATGGTGGCGGCGGCCACGACAATCGGCAGCCAGTCACGGTAGAACGTCAACACGGCCAGCAGCACGAAGATCCCGAAGTGGAATTCGATCACACCCTGGGTCTGGTTGATGTGCAATGCCGCCATGACCATCAACGCCACCGCGATAATACAGCGCATGGCCCGAGTGCCCACCAGGACGCGATAAAGCGCGGTGCTCGCCACGCAGGTTGTCGCTCCGACCAGCAGCGCCTGGGTAAACGTCGAGTGCAGGAATGCCAGGCTCAGGGAATACAACAACGTGAGCCAAAGCAGCCCCAACATGATGCGATCGGCTCTACGGTGGTGATCGTTAAAGCGCACGGGCGATGTCATGGGGGTCGTCCTTTTCAAAGGCCTGGAGGGTCCGTTACCAATGCCGTTCACGTCTTGGGGGCGTTTCGACAGTGAACTGTAACTGATTATCATCAGTTGGTGGCACTACGCCATCAAGCTTTTCTCACTGGCCTTTGCTTTATGATGTTCGCCATCTCATGACTGACTGATGGAACCCCCATGACTTTCGATTTCGACACGGTATTGGAACGCCACGGCACCGGCAGTACCAAATGGAGCCGCTACCCGGCCGATGTGTTGCCGATGTGGGTCGCCGATATGGACTTCCCCGCCCCACCCGTGATCATCGACGCGCTGCACAAGCGCCTGGAACATCCGATGCTGGGCTACAGCGTGGCCCAGGACGATCTGCGCGCCGCCGTCGTGGCCGATCTGTGGAGCAAGTACGCCTGGCGCGTCGAGCCCCAGCAGATTGTGTTCCTGCCGGGTGTCGAGCCGGGCTTCAACATGGCCCTACATGCCTTGGTAGCGCCCCAGCAGAATGTCGTGGTGCAGGTGCCCAACTACCCGCCGCTGCGCAACGCCCCAGGTCACTGGCAGTTGAACAAAGTGGAATTGCCATTCCACCCGGTCAACGGTGAATTCCACACGCCATTGGCTGCGTTGCGCGAGGCCTTGCAGGGCGGTGGCGCGCTGTTGCTGAGCAATCCTCACAACCCGTTGGGCAAGGTGTTTGACCGCCAGGAACTCAAGGCCGTGGCAGACATCTGCCTGGAGCAGGACGCCTGGATCATCTCCGACGAAATCCATGCCGAACTGTGCTTCGACGGCCGTGTGCACATTCCAACCGCCTCCCTCAGCCCGGAGATTGCCGAGCGCACCATCACCCTGATGTCCGCCAGCAAGGCCTTCAATATCGCCGGGTTGAAGACCTCGTTCGCCATTATCCAGAACACCAAGCTGCGCGAACGGGTCAACAGCGCCCGGGCCGGCATGGTCGACAGCGTCAATGCCCTGGGCCTTGAAGCGACCCGTGCGGCCTATAGCGAAGCCGGTCCGTGGCTAGAGGCCCTGAAGGCGTACCTGCAAGCCAACCGCGATTACCTGGTCGATGCAGTGAACACTCGCCTGCCGGGCATCACCATGACCGTACCCCAGGGCACTTACCTGGCTTGGCTGGATTGCTCCGGGTTGGGACTGGATGACCCGCAGGGCTTCTTCCTGAAAGAAGCCAAGGTGGGGCTGAGTGCCGGCCTGGATTTTGGCGACGACGCCGGTCAGTTCGTGCGCTTGAACTTCGGCTGCCCGCGGGCACTGCTGGAGGAAGGGATCACGCGGATGGAGCGCAGCCTGAAGGCCAGGGGCTGATCCTGTGGCGAGGGAGCTTGCTCCCGCTGGCCTGCGAAGCAGCCCTCAGATAGGGGCCGCTACGCGCCCCAGCGGGAGCAAGCTCCCTCGCCACACAAGCTCCTGGCCGCAATGGGGTCTGTGCTTTATTCATGCATATCCGGCGCATGGACAAAGCACAGCTTGTTGCCCTCCGGATCGCGGCAATAGGCCCCGAAATAGCCTTCGCAATACTGCGGCCTCGGGCCGGGAGCGCCTTCGTCAGAGCCGCCCATGGCAATCGCCTGCTCCCAGGCAGCGCGCACGGTTTGCGGGGAGTCCGCGGCGAAGCTCACTTGCATGCCATTGCCCCACGTAGCGGGCAGGCCATTGAAAGGCAACTGGACGAAAACCTGGGGCCAATGCTTGCCGGGCTGACGCCAGCCTTCTCCCGGCGGGCCCGAATCATTTTCGCCCTCGATACGCTCCAGCCCCAGGCAGCCGAGGACTGCATCATAAAAAGCGACCATTGTCGGCAGGTCGCGCGCGCCGATCTGTATGTGGCTGAACATTGCCCTGCTCCTTAAACGACACCTGTACTCACATTGGAGAATACAGGCCCGTCCAATGTTCGCCAGGCCCCTCTATTCGCCGACGAAACACGCCTTATTACGCTCATCGACTGGCCGGACAATTCGACCGAACTCTGCCCGAAAACCCAAAGTCCACCCTCCATCGCAACCCACCTGGAGAACGACGATGGTCGACTACCCTTTCCCGCCTTTCCCTAAACAAAGCCAGCCGGTGCCCGGCAGCCAGCGCAAAATGGACCCTTACCCGGACTGCGGCGAACAGAGCTACACCGGCTCCGGACGATTGGCGAACAAAATCGCCCTGATCACCGGCGCCGACAGCGGCATCGGTCGTGCCGTGGCCATTGCCTTCGCCCGTGAAGGTGCGGATGTGGCGATTGCCTACCTGGACGAGCATGAAGACGCCCGGGAAACCGCACGCTGGGTCGAGCAGGCCGGGCGCCAATGCCTATTGCTGCCCGGTGATCTGGCGGACAAAGGCTTGTGCCGCAAGATCGTCGATGAAACCGTCGCCCGCTTCGGGCATATCGACGTCCTGGTCAACAACGCCGCGTTCCAGATGACCCACGAAAACCTGGAGGATATTCCCGACGAAGAATGGGTGCGTACCTTCGATATCAACATCACCGCGATGTTCAGGATCTGCCAGGCCGCCGTGCCGCACATGAAGCCGGGTGGCTCGATCATCAACACCAGTTCAGTCAACTCCGACATGCCCAAGCCGACGCTGCTGGCCTATGCCACCACCAAGGGCGCCATTGCCAACTTCACCGGCGGCTTGGCGCAAATGCTCGGCCCCAAGGGCATCCGCGTGAACAGCGTGGCACCCGGACCGATCTGGACGCCGCTGATCGTGGCGACCATGCCCGAGGAAGAAGTACAGAATTTCGGCTCCCAGACACCCCTTGGCCGTCCCGGCCAGCCGGTTGAAGTGGCGCCGATCTATGTGCTGCTGGCCTCGGACGAAGGCAGTTACATTTCCGGAGCCCGTTATGGGATTACCGGGGGCAAGCCGATGCTCTGATCAAGGTTGAGACTGCTTTTGTGGCGAGGGGATTTATCCCCGCTAGGCTGCGAAGCAGCCCTAAAAAGCTCACCTAGTATATCAGGCTGATCCCGAGTGTTGGCCTATTGGGGCTGCTTCGCAGCCCAACGGGGATAAATCCCCTCGCCACAATGAAGTTCGCCAGCACTCGGGGTTACTCCTTGGCAATCACCGAAATCTTCCCATTGCGCTCGATGATCGCGAACTTGATCTGCTCCAGGGCCTCGATGCCCTGGCTGGAGCGTGCCGCCTCCATGATGTCCGCCTCCACCAACCGCGCATGACGCATCCGCCCGTGCAGAATTCGTCCGTCCTCGACGATGATGGTCGGGCCACCGTCGATCAGGTGCGAAACCCATTGGGAGCGCAGTTTGAGCAATGAGAAGCCGACATCGATGGCAATCAGCGTCACGATCACCATCAGCGCGTTGGTCATCGAGAAATCATCCCCCAACAGCGCCTGTTGAGTGGCCTCGCCGATGATCATCAACAACACGAAATCAAAGGTGGTGATTTCTGCCAGCGAACGTCGCCCGGCGATCTTGAACAACACCATCAACGCCGCGTACATCACGGCCGCTCGCAGCACCGAATCCATAGGTCACCTAAGGAAAAATGAACTGATTGAAACTCACCGAGGCACCGCCAGGGGTTGCGATGCGGCTGTGATAGGTCCCGAAACCGTCGCCGAGCAATGACAGGTGCAGGCTGGCCTGCCCTCGTTCATCGGCCTGTACCCAGAGGGTCATGCCCTGCCCCGCGCCCGCCGAGCGCAGCGGTGCAGGTTGCAACGCTTGCACCTCGAAACCTTCCAGCCAATCGCCACCCAACTCGACTTCCAACACGGCGTTGGGCTGGCCCTTGAGACGGATGACCAGGACGTTGCTGGAGCCGTTGCGGTGGAAGGCCTGATACTCGACGCCCAGGCTGCCGTCGTCGCTGTGCAGCTCCCGGTTGCTCAGCGGGCCACGGGAGAACAGCCCCAGCAAGGCCAGGATCACCAACAGCACCAACACGTACCAGCCAACTCGCTCGAAACGCCAGACCTTGTGCTGGAACGCCATGTCTTCGCATACCGGAAACTGGCGGCTGCGGTGGTCGTCCTGCTCGTATGGATCGCTCATGGCCCGCCCTCCTATCGCCGCTCGCCGGCCACGGCGCGCTGGTGAAAGCCGGGCAGTTGTTGCAGCACGTATTCGGCGGCCCACAATTGCACCTGACCGCGACTGCCGAAGAAGCGCACGCAACGGCTGAACAGTGCTCGCTGACCGTCCACATCGAACGCCCAGGCAAAGCAGACGGTGCCGGCGGGTATTCCGTCCTTGTCGTCTGGCCCGAGCAGACCGGTGGTGGCCACCGCCGCATTGGCATTGGCATCGTGCAAGGCGCCGAGGGCCATTTCTTCGGCGACTTCACGGCTGGTGAGATTGAAGGTCTCGATGGTGCGTGGGCTGACACCGAGCAAGCGCTGCTTGGCCTCAGGGGAGTACACCACATAACCACTTTCGATCAGTGAACCACTGCCGGGCACCTCGGCCAGCAATGTGACGATCTGTCCGGCGGTGCAGGATTCGGCTGTGGTCAGGCGCAGGTCATGATTGCGCAAATAATCAACCAGGATTTGGGCAACAGTCATGGCAGACGGTCCTTCGGGGATGCTGATGGGTTGACCTCTACCGTTGTGTTTCATTCCCTTTATCGCCCCGTCGGCCAGGACCAGCAAATAAATGAAACCCGAGTCTTTTTCTGTACCTCAAACTCCATAAGGGCCTCATGCAGAGGCCGTCCTGATCAGGAGGTCGTCATGTCCGCACCTTTCGTCAAACTGTTCACGCAGCCCGAATTCGCCTGGGCCGACATACGCGAGCAAGAACAGGCGCATCCACGCCATTACCTGGCTCATTTGCTGCTGCTCGCGCTGATCCCCACGGTATGCCTGTTCATCGGCACGACATGGACCGGATGGAGCCTGGCCGAAAACGAAACGGTACGGCTCAGCAGTGCCAGCGCGCTTCAATTGTGCGTGCTGCTGTACGTGACCATCGTCGTCGGCGTCACGTTGATGGGGCTGTTCATCCGCTGGATGTCCCGCACTTTCGAAGCGCGCCCGACGGTTAACCAATGCATCGGCTTCGCCGCCTATACCGCAACGCCGTACTTCCTGGCCGGAATCTTCGGGCTTTACCCGAGCCGCTGGCTGGCCGTGGCAGTGCTGTTACTGGCGTCGGCCTACTCGACGTTCCTGCTGTTCGTCGGGCTGCCCAAGTTCATGGGCCTCAAGAAGGAACAGGGCCTGCTGTATTCGGCAAGTGTCTGGGGCGTCGGCCTGCTGGTCCTGGTGACGATCCTGGTGGAAATGATCCTGCTCTGGTTCAACTACCTGCAGCCGGAATATATGCGTGTCCCGGTGGGCTGAATGCGTCTTCGGGGTGCACAATGCCGATGACAGCGGCTTGAGGTGATCCGGTTAAACTTTCTTCATACCGATACGCCTGCGCATCTCAACCGTAATACTCTGCCGAGTTCGCTTGAGCCCAGCCCAAGGCTCATGCCCAACCTCCGCCAGACGCTCATGAACATTGTGCACGTTCCACAAATTCGCCCCCTTGAGCTCGGCCACCTCCTCGCGAAAGATCGGCACCGACACCGGCAACCCTTCCCGAGTCCGGGCGGCATAAGCGCAAATGGTGGTAGCGCCCAACCCATTGCGCAGGTAATCGATGAAAATCCGCCCTACCCGATTCTTCGGCCCGGACACCGCCGAAAAACGGTCTGGCAGCAGCTTGGCCATGTGACTGACAATCGCATGACTGAACCCCTTGACCTCGTCCCAACCCAGTTTGCGCGTCAGCGGCACCACCACATGGATGCCCTTGCCACCGCTGGTCTTGAGGAACGCCTTGAGCCCCAGCTCATCAAGTACCGATAACGTGAGCTGCGTCGCCTCGACCATGCTTTTCCAGGGCAGCGCCGGGTCCGGGTCAAGGTCGAGGACGAAACGGTCAGGCTTGTCCAGATCGATGGAGGTGGCATTCCAGGTGTGCAGCTCCACCGTGCTCATCTGCACCGCACCGATCAGCGCCTCGGCGTTGTTGATGATCATCACCGGCTGCCCGGTCAGTTCCTTGTCCAGGCTGGTGATACCGGGAATCGCCAGGCGCTCGGGGTTCTTCTGGAAGAACAGCTCACCGGAGATGCCATCCGGCGCCCGGACCAAGGCGACCGGGCGGTCTTCCAGTTCCGGCAGGATGAATTCGGCCATGCTGGCGTAGTACTCGGCCAGTTGCAGCTTGGTGGTGCCGCTGCTGGCGTCAATGACCCGCTCCGGATGGGTGATGCGGACCTTGCCGTCCAAGGCCGCTGCCTTGGCCTTGCTCTTGGTCCTGGCCGGTGTCGCGCCAGGCTCATCCTTGGCTTTGGTTTTTTTTGCCGTAGCGTTTTTTTTCACGGGCTTGGCCAGCTCCTGGGTAATGTCCTTGACCGGCTTGTCGTCGCGCAAGCCATGGAAAACCGCATGGCGCACCGAGCCGTCCTTGGTCATTTCGGCAAAGGCCACTTCGGCCAGCAGCTTCGGTTCGAGCCAGTGCACGCCCTTGGTTTCGTAACCGGTGGGCGGGTTTACCACGGCGGCCTTCTTCGTCTCAAGGGGCAGCAATTGCTGGTAGATGCTTTTGAGGGTGGTTTCGTTGAACCCGGTGCCGACCTTGCCGGCGTAGCGCAACTGGCCGCTGTCGGCATCATGCAGCCCCAGCAGCAAGGCACCGAAGGCGCTGCGAGCGCCCTTGGGCTCGCTGAAGCCCACCACCACGAACTCCTGGCGATTCTTGCACTTGAGCTTGATCCAGTCGTTGCTGCGCCGGGACACATAGGTGCTGCCGACGCGCTTGCCGATCAGCCCCTCCATCTGCATCTGGCAGGCGCTATTGAGCAGCGCTTCAGGGGTTTCTTCAAAGGCATCGGAAAACCGCAGCAAAGGGCTTTCGTTGGGCTCCAGCACGGCCGCCAAGGCGGCCCGGCGCTCTTGCACCGGCACTTTGCGCAAATCCATGCCGTTGAGGTAAGGCATGTCGAACAGGTAATAGGCGATCTTGCCGCTGCTGCCGCCCTCGAAGGCATTCTGCAAGGCCTGGAAGTCCGGCACGCCCTGGTCGTTGGCAACCACCATCTCGCCGTCGAGCCAGGCCGATTCCAAGCCCAGTGCGGCCAAGGCCTCGGCCTGTCTTGGCAATTTGTGGGTCCAGTCATGGCCGTTGCGGGTGAGGAGCCTGACGTCACCGTTTTCGATCCGCGCCATGACCCGGTAACCGTCGAACTTGATTTCATAGAGCCATTCGCCGTCGGGCGCGCTTTCCACCAGGGTCGCCAGTTCCGGCTTGAGGGTGTCTGGCAGCGGCCCGGCGACCGCACCGCTGAGGGAGGTTTTCGAGGTGCGCTTCGGCGATTTCGGCTGCGCGGCTTTTTCCGGTTGTTTCACCGCTTTGGCGCCAGCCTTGGCTCGACGCTTGGGCACGAGGGTGCGATCGCTGAGCACGCTGTCCGGCTCGGCCTGGACCACGTCGTATTCGCTTTCGGGGCGGGCGGCCTGGTCCTGGTGCTTGATCAGGAACCACTGCTCCTGCTTGCCGGGCATGTGGGTGCGCACCAGGTTCCACAGGCCGCTGAGCTTTTCCCCTTGCAGCTCGAACTTGAGCCGGCCTTTTTCATAGGCCTCGTGGGGATCGCCCTGGGGAATCCAGACGCCTCGGTCCCAGACGATCACGTCACCGGCGCCGTAATGGCCCTCGGGGATATTGCCTTCGAACGTGGCGTAATCCAGCGGATGGTCTTCGACATGCACCGCCAGGCGCTTGGCTTTCGGGTCCAGGGAGGGGCCTTTGGGCACCGCCCAGCTCTTGAGTGCACCGTCCAGTTCCAGCCGAAAATCGTAATGCAGCCGCGAGGCGTCGTGTTTTTGAATACAGAACTGCAAGGCATGGGCCGTCTTCGCCGATTTGCGCGAGCGCTTCGCCGCTGGCTCCGGAGTGGCGGCGAAGTCACGCATACGGTTGTAGTCATCCAGGGTCTTGCTGCTCATGGACCACCTGCCACCTGTTGCAACGCCGGATCGGCAACCGGCAGCCCGACGGTTTCCGCGAGCAGTTGATCGACCACGCGGCCCAGGGCCTGTTCGACGGAATCGCCCAGCAACAGCCCCTGTTCGAAAAGGACGATTTGCCGGTCGGCGCTGGTGCCTTCCTGCACCATGCGGCGCACCTGCCCGAATACATCCTGGACACCCAGCTCTGCTGCGGTCTCACCGAAGGTTTGCTCGGCCAGGGTCAACCATTCACCGATCAGCATCGGCTGCTCCTGCCCCTCGACGATGAACTCCGCGAGAATCCCATGACGTTTGGCCCGCCAGCGATTTTCCTTGAGGACCCACTGGGACATCTGGCTGTAGTTGGCGCCAGGCCGGCGCTGCGCCACGGCATGGGCCACCATCAGGCGAAACAGCGAAGCGAGGCACAGGACGTCGTCGACCCGAGGACAGGCATCACAAATGCGCAGTTCCAGCGTGGGGTAACGTGAGGAAGGCCGTATCACCCACCAGCAATCGCTGGGTTGGCGAATGGACCCGGTACGCATGAGCATGTCGACGTAGCTGGCGAACGCCGACTCATCTTCGAAAAACTCCGGCACGCCCATGCGTGGCCATTCATCGCAGGCCACTTGTCGATAGCTGCTGAAGCCACTGTAGCCACCGTTCCAGAACGGTGATGAAGCGCTCAGGGCCAGGAACATCGGCAACCAGGGCAGGATCTCATTCATGACCCGCACTCGATCCTGAATGGCCGGAACTTCCACATGGATATGCAGGCCCGACAGCACGCTGCGCCTCGCCACCCGTTGGTAATCATCGAACAGTTGCTGGAAATGCAGCTCGTCGGTCGGCTGCAGTACTTGGGTCGTCATCGGATGTGAACCGGCGCTGAGCAGACCCAGGCCATAGGGTGCCAACCGCTGGTTCAAGCCCGTACGCACCTGGCTCAGGTAATCGGCCGCCTCTGACAGGCTGCGAAAGATGGGCGATGCCATCTCGACCTGGCACAGGAACATTTCATGGGCGAAATGCTTGCCCAGCTCGGCCTGGCAAGCTGCGATCGCTTGTGCGGGTGGCTCGCCTGGCATGCAACGGGTTTGCAGATCGGTGATGAAATACTCCTCTTCAATGCCGAATTTCATGCGCCTGTTCATCGATAATCCCTCCGATAACCCCGCCGATACCTGCGCCAATGCGGGTTACAACCAACGCCACCACGGCGATCCGTTCCACATCCTGATAACCCGGCGTCAGCAATTCCTCACCAAACACGTCCGGGTCCAATTCCTTGTAGGTCCAGCCGAAATCCGCCGAGTCACGCCATTGACCCAGCGCTTCCAGGAACGGGTCGCGCCCATCCACCATCGCCACGCCGGTGTAGAGCACCAGCGAGCCGCCCGGTGTCAGCCGGGGCAAGGCCTGTTCGACGATACGCAACGACAACCCGGCGCCCAGTGCGCCGCCGCCATGGCGATAGGCGCGCTCGGATGGATCAGCCATGTACGGCGGGTTGGCGACGATCAGGTCGAAGTTGCCTGGCACGTCCTGCAGCACGTCGCTGCGAGCGACCTCGACATTGCCCACCTCGGCCAGCGCGGCGTTCACGGCGCTCAGGCGCAAGGCTTGCGGGTTGATGTCCACCGCCAGTACTTGCGCTTCACGCCGGGCGCGGGCAATCACGATCGCACCGACGCCGGCGCCACAACCGATGTCCACGGCGCGATGTACCGCCGTGAAGTTCTGCTGCAGATGAGTATGGATCAGTTGGGCGAAACGGTAGCTGTCAGGGCCGAAAAACACCGCATCGGTGGCCTGGGTGGGGAACGGCGAATGAGCGAACAGCAAGCCATCCAGGCTCGACCAGCGCACCCGGCTGCGCAGAAGGCCGTCGCGCTCTTCCAGCACATGGGCTTCTTGCAGTTGCCGCTGTTCATCGGCACTGATCAGTCCCGGCGCAAATGGCCGCGACCAACCGAACACGTCCCGCAAGGTCTTGGAGCGTTCATTGCCGGGTCGCTGGTTGACTCGCTCGTGGGTCAACGGCGTTGGGGTAATGAAACGGTAGCCGTCGGCTTGCAGGCGCCGGCCCAATTGCAACAGCGCAAGGTCCCGCTCGGACAGGCGTTCTTCATTCATGCAGGGCTCCCTAACGAAGTGCGGACTTGAGTTCGATGAACCGACGAGTCGCCAACAGGCCGGCCGGATGGCTATGACGCCGAGCACAGAGCCAGGGCATCAGAACCTGCATCTGCTCGTTGGGCGTCCGCCCTTGCAGTGCCTGTTGCAAGCTTTGTACATCGGGATCGTCCATCGGCGTCGTCGGCTCGCAAGCAGCAACCGGAGCGCGCCGGACGCCGGATCTTGTACCCTCGTCCAGCCAGTCACCGGCTATCCAATCGTGCAACAGCTGTTTTTCGTAGGGGCTGAACACCCCGAACATGGCCGCTCCAGCCCCGTTGATCAGCGTCCAGAAGCGGCTGTTCTGCGGGTCTTCATGGCGTTTGATCCAGCCTTTGTTCTGCATTGCCGCCAAGAATCCTTCCAACTGGCCTGGCGCCGAAAGCCACTGGTTGACGGTCTTGCCTTCGAACTTGCAGTAATCGGAATGCATGTGCTGGCCGAACGGGCGTTTGCGTTCAAGCATGTCCAGCACTTCGCGGGTCAGGTCGAACGCGCCGATGATGTCCCGGCTGCCCTGCCCCAGGTCGTTGAGGCGATAGCCCAACGTGACCCGGTGCCAGAAGGCTTCCCGGTCGGCTTCCATCGGCATCAGCTGCAGCAGCCCTTGTACGGCCTTATGGGCGTGGCCGGTGCTGGCGTTGTCGATGGTGACATGAAGGGTGAAATAGTACGGATCGATGTCCAGCTCGCTCAGCTCGTAGGCGCTGATCAGCAGATGCAGGGGCAATTGCTCATAGCCCAAGTTGTAGCCGATGACTTCTGGCAGGTATTCGTCGCCGGCGTACCCCAAGGCCAGTTGCACGGCGCCTTGCAGATAAAGGGCGTCGTCGATGTCCGGGGCATCCGACAGATCGTGTTCGGCGAGCAATTTTCGATAGAGCACCACATGGTTTTGCGCGGGATGACCGTCCCCCAGTTCTTCCAGGTAGGTGCACAGCAACCCCTCGAAACGATGGTCGTGCCAGTGCTTGACCACGCCATATAGCCAGGCGCCGTCCACCCGTTTGGTCGGCGCTACAGCCTGCAGGAAGTACAAGGCGTGGGCCTTGCTGCTGAAGAACTCCCGCGCGCCGCCATTTTTGCGCCGCTCCAGGTAGTCAGCGTATTGCCGGGCCACGCCGGCGCTGTGCTGCTCGACCCAGGCCAGCAGCGCCATGGGGTCATCGGGCATCTCCTGGGGAAGCGCCGCGGCCTTTGCGATGCATTCCTGGAGGAGCGCTTGGGCGACGGCTTGCTTGTCAGCGTCGTCGGGGCCCTGGAACAGTCGTTCATAGCATTGGCGTACGTGCCCGTCAGGCGTAACAGGGTGCACGGTTCCCGGCTGGGATTGGAGGGGTGTCAGCGCAGTCATAAGGGCCTCTTGGGTTTCGGCGGACGCTGAATCAGCACGTCTCTTCTGTTGCAGAGCACCGGCAACGACGAAAAATTCCGTTGGGTTGAAGGGCAGGCGGATAAACGGGTTGTCCATTCACGAGGGGAACCCTCGTTTCGCTCCAGCCCTCGAATACTGAGAACCACCCCAGCTGTTGAATGTGGCAACGGCGCTGTTGGGGCGAGGGAGCTTGCTCCCGCTGGAGGCGAAGCGGCCCATGCAAGGGGGCGCGGTCAAAAGGTTTTTACGACTGCTTCGCAGCCGAGCGGGAGCAAGCTCCCTCGCCACGGGGTTCACTCGCCGGCTGTACCAAGCGCTATCCAAGGAGCAACGATGACTTTCACGGTATGGGTAGCGGTGCTCGGTGCGGTGTTGCTGACCCTGGCCTTGACCTCCTCCTATCTGCGCTGGATGCCGGTCACCACCTCGGCGATGTGCCTGGTACTGGGCGTTGCCATCGGGCCGATGGGATTGGACGTGCTGAAGCTGGACATCAGCGACTCGGCGGTCTGGATGGAACACCTCACGGAGGTCGCGGTGGTGTTTTCATTGTTCGTCAGCGGCCTCAAGTTGCGTTTGCCCCTCAAGAACCGTACCTGGCGTGTCGCCTATGGGCTGGCCGGGCCGGTGATGATCCTGTGCATCGCCGGCCTGTGCCTGGCATTGCATTATCTGTTGGGCCTGGGTTGGGGCGTGTCGATGCTGATCGGCGCGATGTTGGCACCTACCGACCCGGTGCTGGCGGCGCTGGTGCAGGTCAATGACGCGCGGGATGACGACCGGGTACGTTTCGGCCTGTCGGGCGAAGCGGGACTGAACGACGGGACGGCATTTCCTTTTGTGATCCTCGGCCTGTTGATGCTGCGTGAAGACGGCAGCGGTTTTCTCGGTGAATGGCTGCTGCGTAACGTCCTCTGGGCGGTGCCGGCCGGTTTGCTGGTCGGCTACTGGATGGGCCGCGGCATTGGCAAGCTGACCTTGTCGATGCGCATCCGGAATGCCGACAGCACGCTGTCGCCCAATGACTACCTGGCCCTGGCACTGATTGCCCTGGCTTACGTCGTGGCCGAGTGGATCCAGGGCTATGGTTTTCTCTCAGTGTTTGCCGCCGGCCTGGGGCTGCGCCAGGCTGAGGTCAAATCCACCGATGAAGCGGCGCCGCCGGCAGAACACCTGGTGCAACCGGTGGTGGGCCACGAAACCGTCGATCCCCAACAGGCTGTTCTGGGCGATACCGAGTCGCTGGACGATGGTCAATTGGCCGCAGGGGTCATGATGAGCGACATGCTCGCATTCGGCAGCCTGGTGGAGCGATCGATGGAAGTGTTTCTGGTCACCCTGCTTGGGGTCGTGCTGGCCAACCATTGGGACTGGCGGGCCTTGGCGATCGGTGCCCTGCTGTTTGCCGTCATCCGCCCGTTGAGTGTGCTGGCATTACCCTGGGGGCGATTGCTCGACGGACCGCAACGGCTGCTGATCGGTTGGTTCGGCATCCGCGGGATCGGCAGCCTGTTTTATTTGTTTTTCGCCTTGAACAACGACCTGCAGCCGGAGGTGGAGCAACTGTGCATCAACCTCACCCTGTCGGTGGTGGCCTTGAGTATTTTGGTCCATGGTGTCACGACCCAACCGACCCTGGCATGGTATGAGCGCCACAAGCAGCCGAGGTGAGGCACTGCGGCAGGAGATGAACGCTGTTGTGGCGAGGGAGCTTGCTCCCGCTCGGTTGCGCAGCAACCGCAAAGCTTGGGGCCGCTTCGCAGCCCAGCGGGAGCAAGCTCCCTCGCCACAATGATGTTCGTCCGCAAGATCGTGTGGCTCAACCGCCAGGATCGCCCATCTGGATATAGACCGAATACACCCCCAGCAATACCCAGAAGGTGGCGAAGATCCATGGCGTACGCACCGAGAACAGCAGCGACTTGCGGTAGCCTTTGTGCGTCGACTCCCGCTCGCTGAACAGCGGCGATTCGTCGTAGGCCAGCCCCATCAAGGGTTCGGCACGCAATAGCTCGCTCTGCTTGAAATGCCAGTGATCGATGATCTCGTAGGCCGCCTTGATGCCCGGCCAGGCATTGAGCGAGCTGAGGAATCCCAGCAAGGCCAGGAATGGCGGTACGATCAGCGTGAACAACTTGCCCCACTCCGGGTTCAGGTTGGCCATGCACGAAGCAAAGGCGATCACCAGGAAAGATTGGGCGGCCAGGTAAGCATCGGTTCGGTTGGCCAGGATACTGGTTTCGTACTGGATTTCCCGGCGATAGAAATCCAGTCGTTCCTTGGGTGAACCGAACAGTGTGGCGTTGTGTTCCGTCAGTTCTTCTTCCGGGGTTGGCCCGGTGAGTATTCTGGGCATTGCGAAGGACGAGCCTCTCTGATGATTCGGATTCATTAGAAGAACCCGACGCACGGCAAGTTCAAGCCAATGGACCGCAGGTGCATCCAACATCCGGGGAAACGCTCCCCAACCGCCAGGGTCTCTAGTTCGTAAGGGCAAGAGGACGCTTGTGTGGACTATCTTGGATGGGTGCAATGGCCAGCGATGCTCGTCACGGTGCTGGCCGCCTGGTTGATCGGCTCACGCCAACCGCGACGCCGGATGGCGGGATTCAGTTGTTTTATTGCAAGCAATATTCTGTGGGTGATCTGGGGCCTTCATACCCACGCGTATGCGTTGATCGTGTTGCAGTTTTGCCTGTGTGCGATGAATTTGCGGGGGTTCAAGAAGAACACTGAATAAGCGCCTGCTCTTGTGTGGCGAGGGAGCTTGCTCCCGCTCGAGTGCGAAGCGCTCGCCACATGGGGGCCGCTTCGCGACCCAGCGGGAGCAAGCTCCCTCGCCACAGGAGGCTGACTATTTCATCGTCTGCCCAATGATCTGCACCAGGTCAATCTGCTTGAACGGCTTGATCAACCGAGGCAATTGGGTGGCGAAACCTTCCAGGCGTTCGGCATAACCGGTGGCCAGGATGATGGGCAGGTCCGGTTGGCGGTCACGCAACAGTTTCGCCAACTGCGCACCGTCCATCTGCGGCATGGCCATGTCGGTGATGACCAGGTCGATGTCCGGGTTGCGCTCATACAGCTCCAGTGCCTGGGCGCCCGATGGCGCGCAAAGGACCCGGTGCCCGAGGTCTTCGATCAACAGGCGCGTGCTGGTCAGCACCAGGCTGTCATCATCGACTACCAGCACTTTCAACTCATCGACTGGCTGCGTTGTTTCCTGGATCGACGCTTTGCCCGGTGCCGGGTTGTTTGCCACCGGCAACCACAACTGCGCGGTGGTACCGACACCTTTCTCGCTCCTGAGCGTCAGACGCCCCCCGAGCTGTTCCGCCAGGCCATGCACCATGGACAACCCCAGGCCCGTACCTTTGCCAACCCCCTTGGTGGTGAAAAATGGGTCCACGGCCGAGGCCAGCGTGGCTTCATCCATGCCCTCGCCTTCATCGGTAATCGCCAGGCAAATGTAGCGCCCGGGGGCCATCGGCTTGTCGTGGGCCGCATCACACCCTTGCCGCTCATCGGCGCTAATCATGAGCTTGCCACCATGGGGCATGGCGTCCCGGGCGTTGGTCGCCAGATTGAGAATCGCCAGTTCCAGTTGGTTGACATCGGCCAGCACCGGCGACAGCGCCTCGGCGAAGCGGGTCTGGATGTGTATCGATGGGCCCAGGGAGCTTTGCAGCAGGCCGCTGATACCCTGCACCAGGGCCGCCAGCTCGACCGATTCGTAGGTCAGTTTTTGCCGGCGGGCAAACGCCAGCATGCGCTGGGTCAACGAAACCCCGCGCAGCGCGCCCTGGGTCGCGTTGTCCAGCAATTGAGTGAGTTTCGGTTCGTTGGCCATGCGCTTGCGTACGATTTCCAGGTTGCCAAGGATGACCGTCAACAGGTTATTGAAATCATGGGCAATACCGCCGGTGAGCTGACCGATGGCTTGCAGTTTCTGGGATTGGAACAGCGCCTCGCGGGCTTGCTCAAGGGCCTGCTGGGCCTGGGTGGCATCGGTAATGTCACGGGTGATCTTGGCAAATCCCAACAGCGTGCCGGTGTCGCTGCGGATCGCATCGATGACCACGTGGGCCATGAAGCGCGTGCCATCCTTGCGCATGCGCCAGCCTTTTTTCTCGAAGCGCCCTTCGCTGGCGGCGATGCTCAACGCCCGTTGTGGTTCGCCGCTATCGCGATCCTCGGGGGTGTAGAACATCGAGAAATGCCGGCCGATAGCCTCGGCGGGAAGATAACCCTTGATCCGCTGCGCCCCCAGGTTCCAGTTGGTGACCTGGCCTTGCGGGTCGAGCATGTAGATGGCGTAATCGGTGACGCTTTGCACCAGCAGGCGGAACTGCTGCTCGCTTTGCTTGAGGGTTTCCTCGGCCATTTTACGATCGGTCAGGTCGCGGGTGATCTTGGCGAAACCAAGCAAGGTGCCGCTCTGGCTGTCGATGATCGGATCGATCACCACATGGGACCAGAACAACGTGCCGTCCTTGCGCACCCGCCAACCCTCGCCTTCAAAGCGCCCCTCCTGCACGGCCGTGTCCAGCGCCCGTTGCGGCAGGCCGGCGGCGCGATCCTGATCGGTGTAGAAACGGGAGAAATGCTGGCCCAGGATCTCGGATTCCTCGTAGCCCTTGAAGCGCCTGGCGCCGGAGTTCCAACTGGTGATGAGGCCCGATGGGTCGGTCATGTAGATGGCGTAGTCGACCACCGCGTCGATGAGCAGGCGAAAGCGCTGCTCCTCGTTCATGAGTGGGGACTTGGGGGCGTTCTCAAGCATCTGGCCGGGGCATCCGTGTGGATTCTTTTTTCGCGAAGTATGGAGCAAGTCAGGCGCCAGGAAAAATCCTCAAGCCTTCCAACCTGTGGGAGCGAGCTCGCTCGCGATAGCGGTGGGTCAGTTTGCATCAATACTGGCTGACAGTCTGCCATCGCGAGCAAGCTCGCTCCCACAAGGGGATTTGTGGGCCTCTTGGGTAACTGACCACCAGCGCGGCAACAAGTGCTGCACCCTCGCCTCGCCAAACCGGTCATCGATCAGCATCACCACCCCGCGATCCTGCTGGGTGCGGATAACGCGACCGGCCGCCTGCACGACTTTTTGCAGGCCAGGGTACAGGTACGTGTAGTCGTAGCCATCGCCGAAGATTGCGGCCATGCGTTGTTTCATCTGCTCATTGACCGGGTTGAACTGCGCCAGCCCCAAGGTGGCGATGAATGCGCCGATCAGGCGTGAACCCGGCAAATCGATGCCCTCGCCGAACGCGCCGCCCAGCACCGCAAAGCCAATGCCTTGGCTGTGCTCCATGAACCGTTCGAGAAACGCCTGCCGGGGGGCTTCGCCCATGCCGCGCGATTGCGTCCAGAGCGCAATTTGCGGGTACCGCTCGGCAAACAGCCCAGCCACTTGCTGCAAGTAATCGAAGCTGCTGAAAAAAGCCAGGTAGTTGCCTGGGCGCTCGTTGAACTGGCGGGCCATCAACGCGGCAATGGGCTCCAGGGACGCCTGGCGATGGGCAAAACGGGTGGAAATGCGGCTGACGACCTGTACGTCCAGTTGTTCGGCCTTGAACGGCGATTCCACGTCGATCCATACCGTGTCGCCCGGCGTCCCCAACAAGTCTGCGTAGTAATGCCGGGGGCCCAGGGTCGCGGAAAACAGCACCGTGCTGCGGGCCGCCGTCAGCCTGGGTCGCAGGAATGCGGCCGGCACCACGTTGCGCAGGCACAGCGTAGATAGGCTGCGCTGGCGGCCGAGTTCGCGCTTGTGGATGTCAAACAGAAAGTGCTCGTCGAAGGTTTCCGCCACCCGGCCAAACTGCAACGCGTCGAAGTAGAACGCCTGCAATCCGCTGTCCAGGCCTTGGGGATGATCGTTTAGATAATCGCCAATAGCCGTAGTGCAGGTAGCCAGGGCCTGGAGCAATTTGTCCGGCAACTTTTCATAGGCCCGATAGGCCGCCACCTGGGGCGCATGCAAGGCGTTCCACTGGCGATTGACCCTATCAAGGGATTTCTTCAGCGGTTCAGGGGCGGTTTTGCGCACGCTGGTCAGCGTGGCCTGGTCGAGGGTCGCGCTGTACATCTGCCGCCCGCGCTCCACCAGGTTATGGGCTTCATCCACCAAGGTCGCGACAGTCCAGCCGTTGGCCTGGGCCAGGCCGAAGAGCAACGCGCTGAAGTCGAAGTAATAGTTGTAGTCGGCCACCACTACGTCGGCCCAGCGGGCCATTTCCTGGCTGAGGTAATACGGGCAGACCTCATGGGCCAGCGCAATCTCGCGCAACGCCGCCTGGTCGAGCAACGTGACCTGGCTCGCCGCTGCCCGGGCGCCCGGCAAGCGGTCGTAGAAACCACGGGCCAGCGGGCAGGATTCGCCATGGCAGGCTTTGTCCAGGTGTTCGCAAGCCTTGTCCCGGGCGATCATTTCCAGCACGCGCAACGGCATCGACGGCGCGCTGCGGGTGATTACTTGAGCGGCGTCCAACGCCAGCTTGCGTCCCGGGGTTTTGGCGGTGAGAAAGAACACTTTATCCAACCGCTGCGGCGCCAGGGCCTTGAGCATCGGGAACAGCGTGCCGACGGTCTTGCCGATGCCGGTGGGCGCCTGGGCCATCAGGCAACGGCCGGTACTGACCGCCTTGAACACCGACTCAGCCAAGTGCCGCTGTCCTGGCCTGAAGCTGGCGTGAGGAAAAGCCAATGTGTGTGCGCCGAGATTGCGGGCCTGACGGTGGGCCATTTCCTGTTCGGCCCAGGCGAGGAATAGCGCGCACTGTGCTTCAAAAAACGCCTGGAGTTGCGCCGCCTCGAAGCTTTGCGTAAAGCAGGTTTCCTTTTCGCTGACGATGTCGAAATACACCAAGGCGACGTCGATATGCGGCAACTGTAGTTTCTGGCACATCAGCCAGCCGTAGATTTTCGCCTGGGCCCAATGCAGTTGGCGGTGATTGGCCGGTTGCTTGCTCAGGTCGCCCCGGTAAGTCTTCACTTCTTCGAGGCAGTTGCGGGTCGGGTCGTAGCCGTCGGCCCGGCCTTTGACTTTCAGTGTCTGGTAGAGACCTTCAAGGGCCACCTCAGCCAGGTAGCCATCGCTGCGCCGCGCCGCCACGGTGCGATGGCCAGCGATGCCTTCCAAGGCCGTGGGCGACGGCGTGAAGCGCAGGTCAAGATCACCCACCTTGGCGGTGAACTCACACAACGCCCGCACGGCGATGCTGTAGCTGGATGCCGGGGTCATGCGGCCCCATCGCGAGCAAGCTCGCTCACGATAGCCGACTCTGCCCATTGCACATAACAAACGGCAACGGGCATCTGGTGCTCATGGCAGAACTCCAGCCAACGCAGCTGGTTGTCTTGCAGCCGATCGCCAGGGCCTTTGACTTCGATCATGCGGTAGGTCTTGTGCTGCGGCCAGAACTGGATCAGATCCGGCATGCCGGCGCGGTTGGCCTTGATGTCCAGCAGCAAACGGTCAAACCAGTGCTTGAGATGCGCGGCCGGCAAGCAATCGAGGGCTTGCTCCAGCAAGGGCTCGGACAGCGCGCCCCAGAATACGAAAGGCGACTGCACGCCCCACTTTTCGGCATAGCGACGGCTGATGGTCTGCCGATAGCGGCCATCGTCCAGCTCTGCCAGGCAAGCTGCGAACAGCTCGGCGCGACGGGCATGAAAATCTTCGTTGAGCAGGTCCACCGGCCCCCGCTGGAACGGGTGGAAAAATGCACCCGGCAACGGCGCGAAGATCGCCGGCCAGCACAGCAGGCCGAACAGCGAATTGATCAGGCTGTTCTCGACGTAATGCACTGGCGCGGTGTCGTCGTGCAGGTGGGCCTGGACGTGGTACTCCACCGACAAGGTCGGATCGACGCGAGGCAGTTGCAGCTCCAGGCGCTCCACTTCCCGGACCGGGCCCCGTGGCACCGGCGGGCCGCCCAACTTGCGCCGAAGACGGGGCACGATCCGCAGCAAGGCCTGGGTTTCGGCGGCACTTTGCGGTGCCTGCATCGCCACCTCGCCGAGTTCAAGGGCCAAGCCGTATTCGCCGATGCGCTCCAGTACCCGGACCATCCGCAACCGCGCGCCCGGGTAGGTGCAATCGCGATAGATGCCCAAGGCCAAGGCGAAGTCGCCGATGCGCTCGCCGTGCTGGCCAATCTGGAACAACAACTTGCCCCGGCGCCGCTCCAGCCACGGATTGTCCAGGGACAGTTCGTTGACCTGGGCGACGATCTCATCCAGGGGCTCGCCAGCTTCGAAGCGCTGCTGGCAGTCGTGCAAGAACAGGCAGGCATCGACGTCCTCGCGGCTGCGCAAGCCCCGTGACTCGGCGCTGAACTCGACGGTTTCGTAGGTGAAGATGCCCAGGTCCGCCAGGACGAATTCCGACCAGTCCTGGTAAAGGTTGCCGAAAAACATCAACCGCAGCCGGTCACACAGACTCATGATCGTCAGGCTGTACAGCCGGTCATCCAACTGCGGGCACCAGGCATCGAACGGCTGGGGCTGGTTGACGCGTTCGTCCAAGGCGTGGAGCCATTCGGTCTTTTTCGCCTTGGGGTGTTCGATCAGGTGGCCCAGGCACAGGAGGATTTCCGGCTTGAGCAGCACCTCGAACAGCTCGACGAGCCCGATGGGGGCCTGTTCCTCGACCCAACCCAGCGCCAACAGTGGCGCGACGGCGGCACCAATGTCGCCAATTTCCGGGTAATGCAGCTTGCTATGGCGAAACCGTAGCCCCTTGCGCATCACCATCCGCACCAGCAAGCCCTGGGCGCCACGCGGCAGCGCTGCGAAGTGCTCGATGAAGCGCTGCTCGTCGGTGCTGAGCACATCGGCATAACGCTGCGTCAACCAAGCGAGCACCTGCTGGAAGTTGTTCAGGTAGTAAAACGGATCGTCGAGGGAACGGACTGCCACGGAAAGAACGCCAAGGATATTAAGCACTGGTTATGCATACAGATAACAGCTGTAAACCGGCCAGGCAACAGCAAAAGATGAACGGTCTCCTATATTTAAGGTGAAATCCTTCAGTCAGCGATGAACTTTCCTACGGCAAGCGAGACCAATGGCGGTTGACTAACGTGATGGCGCGGTCGAATCAGTTGCTCCGTGTCCTTTTAATTGAGAGGTTATGGTTATGAACATCAGGTTTCTGGGCCTGCCCATGGTCGCCGTGGCATTTCTGGCTCTGGCTGGCTGCGCGTCGCCAACCGTGGTGACCTTGCAGAACGGTACCCAGTATTTGACCAAGGACACCCCCAATACCCGCACCGCTGACGGTTTCTACGAGTTCGAGGATATTTCCGGCAGGAAAGTCCGGGTCCGCGCCGATGATGTGGCAACCATTCGCAAGGAAGACTGACTGAATTCCAGTGACTTGCCTGGAATGCCGCCATCGCGAGCAAGCTCGCTCCCACACTTGTTTTCCGGTGCTCGCAGAATCCTGTATTCACCATCCATCCCTGTGGGAGCGGGCTTGCTCGCAAAGGCGATATCAGGCGAACACGATCCCTTCGCCCCCCACCTGACCCAGACCAACGCCCACCAGGGTCACGGAACTGTCGCCGACCTTGAACAGCGTGTCATTGCCCACCTGTGACAGGTACTGGCTGTAGTCATGACCAGCCCCGGCGCCCGGCACGCCGAGGAACACCAGCTTGTCCCCCGCGTCGTAGCCGCTGATCCGGTCCTGGCCGAAAGCGCCGTTGAAGAGGAAGGTGTCACTGCCGGCCCCCGCTTGCATCTGGTCATTGCCCGCACCACCGACGAAGGTGTCGTTACCCGCGCCGCCTATCAGCACATCGTTGCCGTCCTGGCCGAACAGCCAGTCGCCCTTCGCTCCCGCCACCAGGGTGTCATTGGCCACACTGCCCTTGATCGACGAGGCATATGCCGTCAGGTTGGCGCCGGCCACCAGGCCATTGGCGGTGACGCTGTGGCTCACCTCATCCTTGAGCAGCCCCCAGAACAATCCGGACTCCTTGCTGACCAGCGTGCCGATGTCGCGGGTGATGCTGATCGCGCCATGGGCGTCGCGGACATACAGGGTTCCGGCCCCGTCATGGGCGACGCTGAAATCCTTCACCGACTGCTGCAGTTGCAGGTTATTGCTGCCCTGCCCGCCCAGGATCACGTTGTAGCCACCGCCATCACGAAAAGTGTCATTGCCGGCGCGGCCTTCCAGGTAGTCGTTACCCTGGCCGCCCTGGATCAGGTCGTCGCTGTCGCTGCCGATGATGAACGTGCTGCCGGTATGGGGTTCAGCGTTGCGATTGAGGTCCTGCACCCAGGTATTGGCCCGCGCGGGGTCCGACAGGTTGGCGACGATGATGGTGGAGTCTTTTTCGGTGAGGTCGTAGAACACCGACCCCATGATCCGGCCCATGCCATCGCCGTAGCCGGTAGGCAGGTGGGAAATCCAGGTGGGAATGTTGAGAATGGAAAACGGCAACACGTTCCACGTCGCCGAAGCGTAGTGGTCGTTGAAGCTGACGATGTTGTTGGTGGCCGATTCCTGTTGCCCATCGTGCACACCCACCGAGGCGAGGTTGAACGTCGAGCCGTCCAGGGCGCGAAACACCGGATCGTTCTCGTAACCGATGTTCAAGACCTTGTCGGTACTGCTCTGGGTTGGCGAGGCGTAGGCGATGTAGTTGGCACTGGAGTAGAACCCCGACCATTGGCTGGTGCTCAAGTCCGCCAGGCTGTTGACCGCCAGCCCACCCAGGCTGTGGCCGCTGACCAGCACGTCGTTGCCCGTCAGGCCATGGGCCTGGGCAAATTTCGCGACGTCGCCCAGCAGGTTGCCAAAGGCTTCGCCGACGTAGTTTTTCGCATAGTCCTTGGGTCCCAGCGCGGCCATCAGGTCGTTGACCGCGTCACCGATGGAATCGCCGATCAGATTTTCCCGAGGGCCGCTGGTGCCGCGAAATGACACGCCGATTTCCTGCAGGTGTCCCGCGCTGTCGTATTTGCCGAGGATCTCTACCTGCGCAGTGGTGTAGCCGGCCTTTTCACCGAAAAACGTCCCGCGGCCATCCACCTTGCCGGCGTAACCCAGTTGCGCGGCGCTGATGGGCGTCCAGCCGGCCTTCTGTACCGCCTCCAGGGCCAGTTTTTCCGAATCGGGGTTCCACGGCACGCCGGGAATCACCCCTTGGGAATCGGTGCCCCCCAGCAGTGCGGTCACCAGGGTGGCCGGCAGGCCGGCACCGAAGCCGTTGTGCTGGTAACCGGAGGCAAAGCCATTGTCGAGGTTATGGTAGGAATACAGCATGATCGCCATCGCGTCGCTGACCAGTGCCTTGGATTCGGCAGTGCCGAGGTTCTTGTAGTCGTAGATGCCCATGGTTGTTGCTCTCTTTTGTTGTTGGAATACGGGAACCGGGAGGTACAGCTGTTGTGGCGAGGGAGCTTGCTCCCGCTGGAGTGCGAAGCGCTCCCCCGGGGCGGCTGCTACGCACCCGAGCGGGAGCAAGCTCCCTCGCCACGGGGGTATATCCAGCCCTTCTTCTTGGTCAGAACTGCCAATCCAGGGTCAGGCCCACGCCGTGGGTTTTATCCCGGGAGCCGATCAGGCCGTTGTAGTCGAGGTTGACCCGCACATCCTTGGCGACCGCAAGCCCGGCACGGGCACCGATCACGGCGGCGTTGCGGTCCATGGACACGCTCTGCACCGCGAAGGTGTTGCTACTGCCGGCGAAGGCCAGGTCCTGTTCGGACGTGGTATGGCTCAGGTTGTGCTGCCAGCCAAGGGAGCCGGACAGTTGCAGTTGCTGTTGATCCGACAGGGCCAGGGCATGGCTGGCCCGTACGCCCAGGGTCGAGAGCACGGCATCGCGGCGGTCGGCATCCCCGTGCAGGGCCGCGTTGTCGCCGTTTTCATGGAAGCTGTCGCTGTCCAGGTGCACATAGGCCAGGTTGGCAAACGGCTCCAGGGCTACCGGTTGCAAGTTGAGGCGATACGCCGCTTCGGTGAAGAGCTGGGTGGTCCGGGCATCGCGCTTGGTTTTCTCCCGGCCACTGACGTCGCCCCATTGCAGGTCCCGCTTGACGTCGATGCGATGCCAACTGTGGGCAGCGCCAACGGTCAGGCGTAGCGCGTCGATTTCATGTCCCAGGTAGGCCCCCAGGTGATAGCTGTCGGCCTTGGCCGAGGAATGGGTGCCTTCACCCATGCTCAACGAACTGTCGCTGTAGCCGGTGACGAAGCCCAGTCGCGTCTGGTCGCTGATCAGTCCGTCGACACCGGCCAGCAGCCCGCCGATGGAACTGGTCGTACTGGCGTGATCATTTCCACCATCGTTTTTGCCCCAAGCGCCCAGCACCTTGAACCAGGCATTGCTGCTGGCATCGGTCGGCGTACCGGCGTCGTACAGGGCGTCCTGGCGCAGGCGATCACCGACGGCGTCGCGCAACTGACGACTGTCGTTGATCAACAGTGTGCCAATGGCCGGATGGATTTCACCGGACAGTTGCTGGAATGCCTGTTGCGCCACGGCGGTGCTGGGCGAAAGCAGCAAGGCCTCGTAGAGTCCGTTGCCCGCGCCCAGTCGTTCGGCGGCCGAGGCGACGGAGCGCTGGTTTGGTGTCAGGCCGAGGCTGGCAAATGACGCGTCGTTACGCTCGACCGCCAGTTGAATGCCACTGGTGCTGTACGCCAGGTCGCCCCCCAGAAACGCATAGTTGGGCAAGACGCCAGCGAAGCGCCCGTCAATACCATCGGCGGCCTGCAGGATATTGAACTGCCTGCCCAACAGGCTTTTCACCTCGCCAGCCGTCAGCAGTGTCGGGCTGTTTTCCAGGGACAACGACACCGTCGCTCCGTCAACGGACGCCTTGCCGCCCGCCACGATCAGGTCGCTGGCGGTGGGCGAGACTTCCACTGCGTAGTTCGAACCGGGCTGGAACGTCACATCGCCGGCCACTTGCAAGGTGCCGATGGAGTTACCTGGCGCCACGCTGGCGCCGCGGTTGGCGGTCAGGCTGGCGATGCGCCCGTTGCCACCGAGGATGCCGCCGTCGTTGACCGTAACGGCCGAGGCCAGCGAGCCATTGATCGCCAGTCGCCCTTGATTGACCAGGGTCGGCCCGCTGTAGGTGTTTGCGCCGGTGAGCACCAGGGTGCCGATGCCCTCCTTGGTCAGGCCGCCGTGGCCGGCGATGTCGTTGCGCCAAACGTCCAGGCCACATTGGATGCCGCTGCACACCCGTTCCGTGGGTTTGCCGGCATCGATGATCGCGCCAATGCCCGGCAGGTCCACCACGAACTGACCGGAACCATAGGCGCCATCGATACGAAACTCTGCGGGGATGTCCTGCTCGGTCACCAGCATCGATGGACCGTCGATGGCCTTGCCCAGGTTGATCATGCCCCAGCCGTATAACGAATCGACGCCCGGCGCGCCCATGTCGGTGGCGGTGGTGCGCAGGACGCTGGCGACCTGGGCGCCGGTCATGTAGGGGAAACGCTCCATCAACACCGCCACACTGCCGGCAACATGGGGCGCGGCCATGGAGGTGCCGCTCTTGTTGGCGTAGCCGACAGTCAGGTCGTCGGCACTGGTGCCGCCGATCACGGCGCTGTAGACCCGGGTGCCGGGGGCCGACACGCAGAAACTGGCGCTGTAGCCACAGCGCGACGAGAAGGTGCTGATGGTGTAAGGATCGGCGCTGGCGGTGTCCGGATTGACTTGCAGCGCCGCCACGGTGAGCCAGTTCGGCGCGATGTCCGGCACAAAATACGCCAGGCCCGCGATGGCATCAGGGTTATTGAGGTTGTAGTCGTTGCCGGCGGCGAAAATCG
The DNA here is from genome assembly GCF_900103575.1 of Pseudomonas sp. NFACC51. Classification (NCBI taxonomy): domain Bacteria; kingdom Pseudomonadati; phylum Pseudomonadota; class Gammaproteobacteria; order Pseudomonadales; family Pseudomonadaceae; genus Pseudomonas; species Pseudomonas sp. NFACC51. The sequence goes on from NZ_FMXH01000002.1 coordinate 577,459, forward strand.
TGACGATACCGCTGCGGGCTGCGGCGATGGCGCCCTCGTAGGCGCCGCCAGGCTTGGTGCCCAGCAGCGGCTTGATCTGATCGAATTGCAGTTGCGCGTCCTGCACGGTGAAGTGCGGGAACGCCGGATCGCGGCCGCCCTGGTCGAAGCGATCGGTGATGCCAATGCCCCAGCTGTTGTTGATGATGCGTGCGCCGCTGGCGATCAACGCGTCCCAACCCGCCTTGTACACTGCGCCATCGTTGCCCAGGATGATGCCGTCTTCGGGGCCCGGGTCGCCGTTGTCGGCGCTGATGATCTGCGCATCGTACGCCACGCCGTGCATCGGGCTGCCATCGCGACTGCCGGCAGCGATCCCGCCGACATGGGTGCCGTGGGAACCCAGCTTGCCATCGGAGCCAACGGTGGGCGAACCGTCGTAGCGGAACGGATCACCGGCTTTCACCGGGATGTAGGGGTCGGTGTACTCGCGGATACCACTGGTGACCAAGGTCACGACTTTGCCAGTGCCGGAGAACTCCGGGTGCGCCGCGTAGACCGGCTGGTCGAAGATCCCCAGCTTGACGCCCTTGCCGGTATACCCGGCGGCGTAGGCCTGTTGCGCGTTGATTGCCCCCAACCCCCATTCGGCGTTGAATTCACTGCTGCGCCAACTGTCTGGATTACCCGCCCTGCCGCTCTCGACATAAGGCGCCGCCTGGGCCGTGCCCAAGGTCGCCAGTGCACAGAGCACGGCGCGGTTGAGGGCCTTGGGCAGAAACACGCGCCCCGTCTGTCGGGGCTGTTTGTTGTTATCGATTTTCATCACGAACCATCCTTAGTTGTTGCAAGAATCCTGGAGTTGCGCGGCCTGATGGAGCCTGTCCTGGCCTAGTGGTTTGCTTTGCCTTTGCCTTTGCCTTTGCCTTTGCCTTTGCCTTTGCCTTTGCCTTTGCCTTTGCTTTTGTCTTTGTGGCGAGGGAGCTTGCTCCCGCTGGGCTGCGTAGCGGCCCCAAAAAAAGCCTGCGAGCGCTTCGCACTCGAGCGGGAGCAAGCTCCCTCGCCACAGGTCATTGAATGGGCGCCCGGGACACAAACGCCTCGTCCACCTTCGCCAGGTCCTGCGGGCCGAGAGTGCCGGCGTAGTAATGCAGCTTGGTCCAGGCCATGAGGTAGTCGTAACGGGCCTGGGCCAGGTCGCGGCGGGTGCTGTAGAGCTGTTGCTCGGCATTGAGTGCATCGAGGTTGACCCGCTCGCCGCCAAGGATGCTTTGCCGGGTCGAGACCACCAGCGCTTCAGCGGAGCTCAGGGCCTTCTGATAAGCGCGCAGCTTGTTCACCCCGGACACACAGGCGCTGAACTGGCGGCGCAATTCGATCAGCGTCTCGCGGGTCTTGGCCTCCAGCTCGTATTCGGCCTGTTCCATAGTGCGGCTGGCCTGGCGGGTCGACGCCGAGACCCCGCCACCGGCGTACAGCGGCACGCTGACTTCCAGGCCGATGGTGTTGGTGTCGTAGCGTTGGTTGTAGGTATTGCCACTTTCCGATTCGTTCTGGCGCATCGTCGCGTAGGCGCTGACCTTGGGCAGATGCCCGGCGCGGTTGCGCTCCACCTCGAAACGCGCCACGTCGACGGCTTGTCGCTGGGACGCCAGGCTGGGGTTGTTGCTCACCGCCAGCGCGTGCCATGTGTCGAAACTGGCCGGTTGCAAGGCAAAGGTCTGGAAGGTGTCATGCAGCGGCGCCAGGTCGCCGATATCCAGGGCCGGGACGCCAATCAGCGAGCCCAGCTCGCGCAAGGCGGCATCCTGCTCATCTCGCGCCTCGATCTCTTCGGCGATTGCCAATTCATAGCGCGCCTGCGCCTCAAGGATGTCGGTGCGCGTACCTTCGCCCTGGCGAAACAGATGCTCGTTCTGGCGAAATTGCTGCTCGAACGCCTTTTTCTTGGCCTGGGCAATGTCGATCTGGTCCTGGGCGAACAGCGCCTGGGTGTAATGACTCAGCACTCGCACCAACAACTCCTGGCTCTTGCCACGAAAACTTTCATCAGCGAACAACGCCTGGGCCACGCCCTTGCGATAGGCCGCGTACGCCTCGTAGTCCAGCAGCGGTTGTTGCAACGTCAGGCTGGAACCGTAGCTGCTGTAGTTGCGATCATCATGCTGGCTGGCGCCGCGATCGTTGAGGTACGTGACCTTGGACTGGTTGTGACCCTTGTTGTAGCTGTAGCCCAGGTGCGGCAGCAGCCCGGCGCGGCCAATGGCGCGATTTTCCTGGCCCGCATCGCGCTCCTTGATCGCGCCCAGGTAGACCGGGTCATTGCGCAGGGCCCGCTCGTAGAACTCGAAAGGCCCCATGGCCCAGGCGTTGTTGCACACGGAAGCGGCCAGCACGGCTACCCAATAGAAACGCTTCATACCGCCGGACATCCTTATTCTTCGGTCAACGCAGAGCCGGCTCGGTCGAGCAGCGGTTTGAACAGGTAGTTGAGCAATGAGCGCTCGCCGGTGCGCACGAACATCTCGGCCGGCATGCCGGGCTTGATCACCAGGCCGTTGAGCTTGTCCATCGCCACGTCGCTGACGCTGCTGCGCAGGACGTAATACGGCGCGCCGGTCTTCTCATCGAGCATTTGATCGGCAGAAATCAAGCTGACTTCCCCAGGCACCCTTGGCGTGCGGTTCTGGTTGAAGGCGGTAAACAGGATGTCCACCGGCAAATGCGCGCCGACCTTGTCGATCAGGTGCACCGGCAGATGCCCTTCCACTTCCAACCGCGTGCCCTGGGGGACGATTTCCAGCAAGGTGTCGCCCTGGCGCACCACGGCGCCCTCGGTGTGCACCCCCAGGTTGACGGCGATGCCATCGGCGGTGGCAAGGATTTCGCTGTGTTGCAGCTCAAAGCCGGCGGATTTCAGTTGCTCTTGCAGGGTTTCGCTCTTGAGCTGGGCGTCGGCCAACTGGCTGCGCACCTCTTTCTGGTATTCCTCGTTGTGCTGCTGCAGCTTGAGCCGCGACTCGACGATCCCCTGCTCCACCCGCCCGCTTTCGCCGCTGTTCTGCGCCAGTTCCTGCTGCACTTGCGACAGCTGGCGTTGATAGTCCAGCAGGCGGTTGCGCGGGATATAGCCGTTGTCGGCCAAGGGTTGCAGGCTGCCCAGTTGCAGACGCAGGGATTCGGCCTGGGCGGTCAGGTCGCTGCGGGCCCGACGCATACCCGCCAATTGCGCCGCCGCACCCTCGATGTTGGCGCGCAACGCCGCCTGCTCCCGGGCGAAGGCTTCGCGGCGGCTGCTGAACAGTTGCCGCTGGCCTTCAAGCACCAGGGCCAGGCGTGGATCGGGATCGCGACTCAGCTCAGCCGGGAAACTTACCTGTAACAGGTTGTCCCGCTCGCTTTGCCAGCGCGCCAGGCTCGCCCAGGTCATCCGGTACTGCGCCTGCAGCGATTGCACATCGGCGGCGGCCTGGGTCTGGTCCAGGCGGAACAGCGGCTGGCCCTGCTTCACCGCTTCGCCTTCGCGCACCAGGATCCGGCTGACCACACCGCTGCTCATCGACTGCACCGCCTTGCGCTTGCCTGAAACCACCACGGTGCCCTGCACGGGGATGCCTTGGTCCAACGGCGCCAGGCTGGCCCAGGTGAAAAAACTGCCCGCGCCAACGAGCGCCAGTGCCCAGCCCACGCGCGTGAAGAAGTGGGCGTCGCGCTCCGGCCGCTCAACGTCCTGCGTATGTTCGAGATTCATGTCGAGCTCCTTGCTCATGCGCCGCCGGGTTTGCTGGCGGCCTGGTACTGGCGACTCATGCTCAGTCCGGTGGGGGCCACCTGGGGACTGTTCGGCGGTGAGCTGCGTGGCGCGTTGTCCTGTGAACCCGACTGGCCGGAAAGCGCCCGCAACACTTGCTGGCTTGGGCCGAAGGCTTGTAGCCGGCCTTCGTCGAGCACCAGCAACTTGTCGGCCTGGGCCAGTGCCGAGGAACGATGAGTGACCAGCACGACACTGGTGCCCTGGGCCTTCATCTGCGCGATGGCACTGGCGAGCGCCGCTTCGCCAACCGTGTCGAGGTTGGAGTTGGGTTCATCGAGCACCACCAGGCTCGGCCGGTCGTACATCGCCCGGGCCAGCGCAACCCGTTGTTTCTGTCCGCCGGACAAACCACCGCCGTCCTCCCCCAGCACCGTGTCATAGCCCTGGGGCAGGCGCAGGATCAGCTCATGGACCCCAGCCTGCTGCGCGGCGGCGACGACCTTTTGCGGATCGGCTTGGCGAAACCGGGCGATGTTCTCGGCGATGCTGCCGCAAAACAGCTCGATGTCTTGTGGCAAATAGCCGATGTGCGGGCCGAGTTGCTCGCGATTCCAACGATGAATATCGGCCCCGTCGAGGCGCACCGTACCCGCCAGGGTCGGCCACACGCCCACCAGCACCCGGGCCAGGGTGGACTTGCCGGAACCGGACGCCCCCAGCACACCCAGCACTTCCCCCGCGGCCAGGCTGAAGCTGACCTGCTGCAGCGTCGCGTTGCGTTGCCCTGGCGGCCCGGCGCTGACGTGTTCGAAACTCACCTGGCCCTTAGGCACAGGCAGCGTCATGCCGTCGTCCTGGGGCGCAAACGCTTGCAACAGCACGTCGAGACGCCGGTAAGCCAACTTGGCGCCGCTCCACTGCTTCCACACGGCGATCAACTGGTCGATAGGACTCAACACCCGGCCCATCAGGATCGAGCCGGCAATCATCATCCCGGCGGTCATGTCGCCCTTGATCACTAGCAACGCGCCCAAACCCAGCACCAGCGACTGCAGGCACAGGCGCAGGGTCTTGCTCAAGGAGCTGATGACCGCGCCGGTGTCGCTGGCCTGGTTCTGCAGGCCCAGAAACCGTGAGTGCACGGCGAACCAGCGGCTGCGCAGCGCGCCGAGCATGCCCATGGCCTGGATCGTCTCGGCGTTGTGCAAATGGCTGGTGGCCAGTTGACTGGATTGTTGCGAGTAGACGCTGGCCTGCCCCAAGGCCTTTTTGGTCATGGCCTCGTTCAGGCAGGCCAAACCGATCAGCAGCAGCGTGCCGACGGAGGCAAACACGCCGAGCCACACGTTGAACAGGTAGATCACCAGCAGATAGATGGGAAACCACGGTGCGTCGAAGAACGCGAACAGCGCCGGCCCGGTGAGGAATTGGCGAATATGCGTGAGGTCGCCCAGGGATTGCCCGGCGTTGCCTTCACCCTGGCGCAGATTGCGCTCGAACGCGGCCTTGTACACCTGGAGATTGAAGCGTCGCTCCAACTGGCTGCCGATGCGGATGACCACGAAGCTGCGGACCATTTCCAGCAGCCCGATGAATACGAAGAAGCCGACGACCATCAATGACAACATCGCCAGCGTGGTCTCGTTCTGTGATGACAACCCGCGGTCATACACTTGGAGCATATAAATCGAAGGCGCGAGCATCAGGACATTGATCAGCGCGGTAAAACATCCAACACTGATCAAAATATTTTTATAATCGCCTAGCGCTTTAAACAGCGGCGCCGCAGCAGCGCTCCTTACCCTATTCATGATCTTCCTTGTTGTTGGCTTCGCCAGCGAACTGGCCGTTATTCAACTTGCCAATCTTTGTTTTTCGATTCGGCCGACACCGAAAAGCACGCCTGTTCAAACAAGCGCACTTCGTTCAAGACTCAACTGTACTCATTCGTTAATGAGCACTCTGGGACTTGTTTCGTTCAAGCCTGAGTATCAAACCGGACTTCAACGTCATTTGATAATGGTCTCCCTGACGCAGGCCCAAGTGTGTCCTGGAGTCTTGTTTGCCAATCAGGGAAAGTCCGTCGGGTTCAGTGAACCAACGAACCGGCTCATCCCCCAGCCATTGGCCCAGGCAATCGGTTTGCCCGCCCAGGGTCTGATCCGCCTTGAGTTCGACGAGGCAACTGTTGGACGGTTTGTCCTGCAGCGCCTGGGTTTGCGCGTTGTCCTGCGGGCTCGACAAAACAGCCTGCCACTGACCGGCCAACTGCGAGGGTTCTGCTAACAACAGGCTGCGCGCCATGGCGGCTTCTCCACAAAACATCATCAGCGTAGCGAGCAACCCGGCGGTTGCTCGAACGCTACTGGGCATGAATTTTCTACGCATTTTTTCATCCTGGCCGAGGTCCCGCAGGAGCAGCCGCCCCCACGGGAAAGGGACATCAGGCCACGATATCCGAGACCGCAGCCTGGCCAACGGTGCTGACCAGGAAGTCAGCCACGCCGTGCCCGGAGAAGTCCACCGACAGCAGGCTGTTGCCACCCGATGTCGACAACACCGCATCGCCCGCCGTACCAGTGAACGCGCTCACAAAGTGCAGGCCCGCGCCCTTGGTGATACCGGTCAGGTCGATCTTGTCCAGGCCGCTGACGAAATCGAGGATCTGGTCCGTCGCTCCAGGCCGCGAATCGGAACTGGCGGCGAACACGAACGTGTCCGACCCCGAGCCGCCCCAGAGTTTGTCTGCACCACCGGCCCCCCAAAGGATATCGTTGCCCGCTCCACCCTTGAGCTCGTTGGCTACCGTGTTGCCGATCAGCAAGTCGCTGCCGGAGCCGCCGATGGCGTTTTCGATGACGGCACCCTTGGCGATGGAGACGTTGCCTACCATGCCGCCAACATCGGAGAACGAGGCGTCATTGAGGTTGATTTTCTGGTTCTGGGTGAAACCGGAGAAATCCAGGGTATCGCGGCCACCTGCGTCCCATACCGAAAACACCACTTTGTCCGACGATGATGACGCACTGAGAAAATCGCGACCGGTATTGGAGTTGAAACCGTAGGTCGAATCGCCGGTACGGGTCGTGGTGTTGGCACCGTAGAGCTTCTGGATGGCCGCGATGTCATCCATCAGCGGACCGGAGGCGTAGGCTTCGACGCCGCCCTTGCTGAAGTTCTGGTCGGTATTGCTTTCGCTCCAGTAGCTCATGACGCTGTAGCCACGGGTGTCCTGGCCATAAGTGGCGTCATCGTAGGTCGGGCTGCCTTCGCCAGCGTTGTAGTCACCCGGGTGGGCCAGGCCGAGGGTGTGACCGATTTCGTGGGTCAGGGTCTGGCGGCCATAGTTGTTCAGTTCCGGGTTCTTGTTCTGGGTGTAGCTGCTGTTGATCAGGTACCAGGAGGTCCCGTCATAGCCGGCACCCGTCCCTGGCAGATAAGCAAACGCAGCCGCGCCATCCTGGCCGCCGCTGTAGTTGCCGAAGGTCATGTGACCGTCGCCGCCGCTGGCTTTTTCGGTGAAGGTGACATTGGCCACGTCCGCCCAGGATTGCATGGCCAGGGCGGCCTGGCCTTTCTGCTGCGCACTGAACTGGCTGAAGCCGCTGATCCCATGCTTGTTCATGGTGCTGAAAGAGGCGGAAGTCAGGAAAGTGTAGGTCAGCTCGATCTTGCCGCTGCCGTCCCGGTCCTGGTAAGCCGCACCGTCGCGCAGCAACTGAGTGGCCGCCTCGTCGACAGAGTACGACGGTTTGCCGTTGACGGTCAGGTTACCGCCCCGGTCGTATTGGTGGCTGAAACTATTGATCTGGTTGAACGCATTACTGGCAGCCGCCAATGATTGCGGCGCCCAGAGGAGTTGTTCGGCAGAATCAATAGCGCTGCTTTTGACTTTCGACATAAACACACTTCCTTGTTTGCAAATGGAACAGTTTTAGTCAGACAGACAATCTCTGGCGAGATCGTCCTATCACTCGCCCAATGAGGACGTAAGAAACCTGACACAATTGGAAATCAAACGTCTAGCAATTTTTTTCGTTCAATTTCACGCCCTGCCCGTAACGCCCATAAACAATAGGGTTCTGCCTCGTTAGTGCCCCAACTAAACCGCCCGAGTTGCGGATTGTCGGACAAAAAACTATTTAAATATTAAATATCGATAACTAGCAATTTGCGTACGGCGTCGCACTTTCGCCAACTAAGTGCCAGCGAAATGCTATTAACGAATATCTACTAAATCTCTACGGTTTACGTGCGCATACTTCCCGCAGACAACTTCGAAGCCAACGATGCACAGGATCGGCGTCCATCCGCGGATGCCAGAGCATGGCGATCGTGAACCCAGGTACGGAAAACGGCAGCGTAAAACTGTGCAGGCCGACCCGCAGGCTCGCGGTGTAGCGTTCGGGCACGCTGGCGATCAGGTCACTGGAGCGGGCCAGTCCCAGCGCCGAGGAAAAGCCTGGCACCGTGGTGACGATTTCGCGGGACAGATTCAGAGCCGCAAGGGCCTGGTCGATAAGGCCATGATCCAGGCCGCGCATCGACACACCGACATGCCCGCCTGCGGCATAACCGGCAGCGCTCACCGTTGCCTGGCTCAGCGGGTGTCCCGCGCGCACAACGCCAATCAAGCGGTCGCTGAACAACGCCTGGGTTCGTAGTTCCGGGCTGGTGTCCTTGTCCACGACGGCGGTCTCCAGGTCCACGGTGCCTTCGCGAAGTGTCGTGCTGTCCCGGTCGGTCTTTTCCACAAAGCGTAGGCGCACGCCGGGCGCTTGCTCGTGGATGCGAGTGATGAGGTCGATGGCAAAGTTTTCCACGAACCCTTCACGGGTGCGCAACGTGAAGGTTCGGCTCAAGCGCCCAAGATCCGGGGTCGTCACTGGCCGCAGCACCGCCTGGGCCTGCTGCACCAGGTGGCTGACCTGTTCGCGCAACTCCAGCGCACGAGGTGTCGGCACCAACCCTCGCCCGGCCCGAACCAACAGCGGGTCACCGGTGGTTTCACGTAACCGCGCCAGTGCCCGGCTCATGGCCGACGGGCTGAGCTGCAAGCGCCGGGCGGCCCGGGCCACGCTGCCTTCCGAGAGCAGCACATCAAGGGTGACGAGCAGATTGAGATCAGGCGAGGACATGGCGGTATCTCGATTTGAACAGATGGCGTTTGTTGCAGCTATAACGTGCAAATGCTGCGTCTTCCGCCATGTTATGCCCAGGCGTAACGTTCTGACAGCTCCGTTTCGAGCGCCACGGATACAGGTGACACGATGAAACCCGTCAACACGCAACAAAACCGGCCGGCAACCGCGCCCGCACACCGGCTCTTTTCACCTCGCTGGGCCCTGGCCAGCCTTGCGCTCTCGACGCTGCTGGCCTCCCTTGGCGCCAGTGTGGCTGCGGTGGCACTGCCGACGCTGGCCGAGGTGCTCGGAGCCTCTTTCCAGCAGGTCCAATGGGTGGTGCTGGCCTATCTGCTGGCAATCACCACGCTGATTGTCAGTGTCGGCCGCTTGGGAGACCTGATGGGCCGGCGCAAGCTGCTATTGGCCGGTATCGCCCTGTTCACCTTGGCATCAGCGGTATGCGGCCTGGCGCCCTCGCTTTGGCTGCTGGTCGCCGGTCGGGCGCTGCAAGGCCTGGGGGCCGCCATCATGATGACGCTGACCCTGGCGCTGGTGGGCGAGACGGTCGACCAGGAAAAAACCGGCAGCGCCATGGGGCTACTGGCAACACTGTCTGCAGTGGGCACAGCCCTCGGACCGTCCTTTGGCGGCATGCTGATCAGCGGGTTCGGTTGGCCGGCCTTGTTCCTGGTCAACATCCCTCTGGGCCTGTTGACGCTAGGGCTGGCGTGGTATTCGCTACCGGTGCGTGAAGTGCCGCCGAAGCCCGAAGGAACCCGCTTCGATGTAACCGGTACCTTGCTGTTGGCAGTGACGCTCGCCACCTATGCCTTGTCCATGACTTCCGGACGCGGGAGCTTTGGCGGATTGAATCTTGCGCTGCTGCTGATCGCCCTCGTGGGCGGCGGGCTATTCATTCGGGCCCAGTCCCGGGCCGTATCGCCGTTGATTCCCTTGAAAGTGTTCCGCGACAGATCATTGGTATCAGGCCTGGTGACGAGCGCCCTGGTTGCGACGGTCATGATGGCGACGCTGCTGGTCGGGCCTTTTTACTTGTCCATCACCCTCGCACTGCCGGCGGCCTTTGTGGGACTGGCGCTGGCCGTAGGCCCATCTGTTGCGGCGCTGGCCGGAGTACCTGCCGGGCGCCTGGTGGATCGCTTCGGCGTGCACCCCATGCGACTCGCCGGCCTGGCGAACATGGTGCTCGGCTGCCTGATGTTATCACTGGTCCCCCCTACCCTTGGCACCGTCGGCTACCTCGCGGCTATCGTGGTGACGACCCTTGGCTATGCGTTCTTCCAGACGGCCAACAACACGGCAGTCATGGCCGATGTAGCAGCCCAGAGGCGAGGCGTCATCGCCGGGCTGCTCAACTTGTCGCGCAACCTGGGTTTTTTCACCGGAGCCTCCGTGCTCGGCGCGGTGTTTGCAGCCGCGGCGGCGACGAATGACATTACCGGCGCCAGCCCCGCAGCCGTGACGAACGGTCTGCACATGACCTTCGCCGTCGCCCTGGCGATGATGATCCTGGCCCTGCTCATCGCCTGGAAAAGCCGCGTCCCAGAGCCATTGTCCAAGCCTCGGGACAAGCCCAGCCAAGCGTGATGGCATTCTGGACATTGCCGTTTAAGTCGTGATCCAGATCAAAAAAAGTGAACCAATCGCAAAACGGACTGAAAAAATCCACATGAGCTTCATTTTCAGGTGCTATTTTTAGTTCTCACTGGTAGAGCCATGATGGCTCTTCCTTCCTGACATGAGCAAAAGGAAGCGCTCGATTGAAGAAGGCGGGCAACACATGAATAAAGGATCCTTCAGCAAGGTTACGTTCCCCAATGCTTGCCAGTTGATGCGCTGGCACTTCCATCCCATGGGATTCGAAGCAAGCATGGATGCGCCTGGCAGCATGGTTGCCCGGCTGTTTGACCGTGCCAGCGGCGAGACCATGATCGCCATTGCGGGTATCCCCTGCGCGACGGTGATGAATGCCCCGGATGTTGAACGAATAATCGAGGCCGTGGAGGCCGAGCTGGAAGCCTTTGTACCACCGGTGGGGTTGCGGCGGTTTGCCTCTTAAGTCCACTTCATGTGGCAATACCGTTTACCTGGGCTCCAAAAGCGGCACTTCCCTTTTTCCAAGGGTGGTGCCGTTTTTTTTGAGAGGGGTTCGGGATTTACTTGCTTTGGTGTGTATATCCGTTGCCGCAGAAATGGATATCCCCTCCCCCAAAAATGCACCTAAAAACGGAAAACCAAAAAAAACGGCGCTTTTCATCTCTGAAAAACGCCGTTGTTTCTAGGTGAACAGCATCACGCCAAAGCGGGCTTCTCACCTCATCATCCATGCAATCAGTCGTCGCGACCCATCAGGCCGAACAGCTGCAACAGGCTGACGAACAGGTTGTAGATCGATACATACAGGCTGATGGTGGCCATGATGTAGTTACGCTCGCCGCCGTGAATGATGGCGCTGGTCTGGTACAGGATGCAGACCGAGGAGAACAGCACGAAGCCGGCGCTGATCGCCAGTTGCAGGCCGCTGATCTGGAAGAAGAAGCTGGCCAGCGTCGCCCCCAGCAACACGAAGAAACCTGCGGTGATAAAGCCACCCAGGAAACTCATGTCCTTGCGGGAAATCAGCACGTAGGCCGACAGGCCACCAAATACCAGTGCGGTCATTGCGAAGGCCGAGCTGACCACTTCGGCGCCGCCCTGCATTTGCAGGTAGCGATTGAGGATCGGGCCGAGCAAAAAGCCCATGAAGCCGGTCAGGGCGAAAGCCGACACCAGGCCCCAGGCCGAATCACGGAGTTTGTTGGTGAGGAAGAAAAGGCCGTAGAAACCGATCAGCACGACGAAGATGTTCGGGTAACCCACCCGCATCTGTTGTGCGACATAAGCCATCACACCGCTGAAAGCGAGCGTGAGTGCCAGCAAGCCATAAGTGTTGCGCAGGACGCGGCTAACCTCTAGCTGCTCAGCCTGCACGCTGTTGTTCACTGCGTAATCCTGTTCGCGCATGGCGACACTCCTCCGGTTTTGAAACATTCAGTGGCAAGGATCATAACAGACGCTCTGTAACAAGCTACGTAGAGAGTTTGACAGTGTGTTTCATTCGGGTATTATGGCGCCCGCAACGCAGTACGGAGGTGTGGCCGAGTGGTTTAAGGCAACGGTCTTGAAAACCGTCGACTGTAACAGGTCCATGAGTTCGAATCCCATCGCCTCCGCCATTTTTTAACGTTAAAGCCCTGATTATTCAGGGCTTTTTCGTGTCTGGCATTCAGAACGCCAATTGCAGCTTCAACATTGGACACCGCTATGGCAAACGCTCCCAAGCCAATCAAGGAAAGAAAAGTGACCAGTAAAACCATCGGCTCCATCGTTGCTGCAATCGCGGGCATCGTCCTGTTGTGCGTGTTCTTTGGCAGTTGGTACACGGTCGACGAAACCGAGCGTGGCGTTCTGCTGCGCAACGGGGCGCTGGTCGGGGTGATTGAACCGGGACTGTCCTTCAAGACGCCCTTTATCGAGTCGGTACGCCTGATCAGCGTCCAGAGCCAAGTGACGGCTTATGAAGACCTCCAGGCCTACAGCAAGGACCAACAGTCCGCCCAGCTCAAGGTGTCCGTGTCCTGGCACATCGCGCCTTCCGATGTCGCGAAGGTCTATACCCAGTTCAAGGACCTGGAAGGTATCCGCGACCGGATGATCAGCCGCCAGGTGCCAACCCAGGTGGAAAACGTATTCGGCAAGTTCAACGCCGTGGCTGCCGTGCAGAACCGCGTCCAACTGGTCAACGATATTTCCACGGCCATCAAGGCGACCATTACCGGCCCCGTGATCATCGACAGCGTCCAGGTCGAGAACATTGACTTCAGTGACGCCTACGAAAAAGCCATCGAAGCGCGCATGGCTGCGGAAGTCCAGGTCAAGACCCGCGAACAACAGCTCGCCACCGAGCAGGTACAAGCACAGATTCGCGTGACCCAGGCCCAGGCGGAGGCCGATTCGCAAGTTGCGCAGGCCAAGGCAGACGCACTGGCGACCGAGTTGCGCGGCAAAGCCGAGGCCGAAGCCATCAAGGCACGGGCCCAGGCCCTGGCCAGCAACCAGAACCTGGTGGAACTGACCAAGGCCGAACGCTGGAATGGTGTCTTGCCAACCACCGTGCTGCCAAACGGCGCCCTGCCCTTCATCGACATCAAGTAATGCCACCGGCGCGGCTATCCGGCCGCGCCTGCTTCACTGCGGCGCGCTGCGCAGCAAGCATCGCCCCTCTCGTTAGCGCTACACTCAGCCATGAAACCGACGTTCATCGTTAGCAGGGAGCTCAACGTGTACCCAGGCCAAAGCAAACCGGCACGCCACCCCCGCACGACGTTTACTTTTCCCCCTTCCGGCTCCCCCTCGAGCCTCTCTCCGCCCTCGAGCATTCACCGACTCCTTCGATAAGCGCCCTGAACAGGAGAATAGCGTGACCACTATTATCAAAAAATATAAATGGCCCGCCCTATTGGCCATCGCGCTTGTTGTTTTTTCGGCTCTGATATTCTTTTTGATCAAGTCATACACGTACGACTCATCGACCTACTTCGAATCCCGCGACTTCATTCGCCAGCTCAAGCAAGCCGACGCAAACTGGAACGTCAAGATCCTCAGGAAAAAGATCGGCATGAACAACAACCTGTCGTTGACACCGCCACTCGAGGCCGGCAGTCGATGGGAGCAGTTGGAGCAGCTCAATAACGCTGGCCCACTGGCCGTTCTTTGGGCATCCAGACGCAACGGCTACGTGGACGCGGTCAAGAACAAAACGGTGCTGGTCGATCAATTCCAGCAACACAACGCCAATCTACGCACCGCCCTGGATGCGTTGCCGATGGTCGAGGACGGTATTCAAACCTTGCTCGACGGGATGAGCGCCGAAAGCCCGACGGAACATCTGGCAACAGCTTCCAATGTTCGTGAGCTGACGCTGACGACGCTGGAGTACGCACTTTATGTCACCTCGGACAAAGCCGAGGAAGTGCAGCGCCAATTGAGTGATCTGGAAAAATACGTCGATCAACTGCCTGCGACCAGCCAGCCCCTTTTCATTGCCCTGACCCAGCACGTCAAATCCATTATCCAGGAACAACCGATCGTCAATGATCTGCTGGATCGCATCAGCGTGATTCCGGTGGCCCAGGAACTGGACAGCATCACCGAGCTATTGAACGAGACCCAGCGCAGGACCGCCGCTGCGGACCGTCAATACCATATCTACCTGGGCGCGTGTGCCAGCCTCATGGCGCTGTTGATGATCTACCTGGCGGTGCGACTGGTTCGCAGCTACGCCGTCATCAACCAGATCAACCAGCAACTGCAAACGTCCAATGAACGGCTCGAAGAGCGCGTGCAGGAGCGCACCCGAGAACTGATGGAGGCAGAACGCGAACTGGTAGATGCGGCCCGAATGGCGGGCATGGCCGAAATCGCCACGAATGTGTTGCACAACGTCGGGAATGTGCTGAACAGCGTGAACATTTCAGCCGAACTCGTCACCCGCAAGTTGAGGAACAGCAAGACGATCGGGCTCACCAAGGCGGTCAAAATGATGAATGAGCATGCCGAAGATCTTGGCCAGTTCATCACCCATGATGAAAAAGGTCGGTTGTTGCCGCGTTATTTCAACGAACTGGTCGACTCCATCGCCGCAGAACAAGCCGTGCTTATCGATGAGCTGGCGCAGTTGACCAAGAGCATCGATCACATCAAGGAAATCGTCACCACTCAACAAACCTATGCAGGGGCAGCCAGGCTGATCGAACCGCTCAATGTCAGCGATCTGTTCGAAGATGCGCTACGCATGAACTCGGGCGCGCTCAGTCGGCATCACGTCACCGTCATCAAGGAGTATCAGGACGTTCCTGCGATCATGGGCGACAAGCATAGGTTGCTGCTGATCCTGATCAACCTGATCAGCAACGCCAAATTCGCGATGTCGCACATCAGCGAGCACCCACGGGAGATGACCCTGGGGATCCGCATCCTCGACGAAACGACACTATGCCTCAGCGTCAAGGACCGAGGCGAAGGCATTTCCCCGGAGAACCTGGCCCGCATCTTCAATCACGGTTTCACGACCCGCAAGGACGGCCATGGGTTTGGCTTGCACAGCTGCGCCCTGGCGGCGGTTGAAATGAATGGCCGCCTTTATGTCCATAGCGACGGACCGGGGCAAGGTGCTCTGTTTACCCTGGAAGTCCCGTTGGAATTGGCCCGCGCCTGATCATCGTGACGGGCGCGGGCTGGCCCGCCGGCATCGCGAGCAAGCTGCTCCCACAGGGGATTTTTGGTGAACAGCCGGAAAAACTGTGGGAGCGAGCTTGCTCGCGATAGCGGTGTACCTGTCACCGAGAGAGTGGATGTACCGGCCCCCTCTATTTCGTGTTTACAGGCCGGCCACTACGGGCTCTTCGGGTCGGCAACGCGGCGGCGTAGGCCAGCGCTTCCTCACGGGAAGCAAAGGAACCCAACCGGTCAGCCTGGGTGCAGACCCTCCACGGGCCGCTGTTTACGCTAAGCACGTCATAACCGTTGATGTGCATTTTCGTCAGCATTGCAGTACTCATTGGTCACCTCCGACTTTAACCAAGGGTGCACGGCCTACCATACACGCGGATTGCGCTGGGCGGCCAACCGAACGTCGCGACACCCGCCGCATTCGTGGCGCTCTCAGTGGGAATCCGAATCCCACAACCAGTCCCACAGCCCCGGCAAATGCACGGGCCCAGCGCTGTGATCGACCGTCCGAGCCAAGGCCGCTCGCTCCAGCGCCTGGTGGTCATCATAGAACGGCTTGGCGTCGGTCCTCACGCCGGTAGCCTTGGCACTCTCGAGCAGGATTTGCAGGTATTCGCGAGCATGCCGGGCGGTATAACGATTGATGTCGTGAAACGTCACCACCACTGGAATAACCCCATCCACCGCTGGCAGTTGCCCGGCGGCGATGCGCTCGCGCACTTCGGAAAGTTGCCGGGTCAGGTTGATCCGCCGCCGCGGGCTCATCGTGATGCCCCAGACTTTGCCGTCATTAGCACTCAGGTCGGTCAACAGAATGTGCAGGCCATGCTGTCGGTAGGCGGCCGCAGTGCGCTTGTCGAAGCTCCAGAATGGCGGCCTCACCAAAATCGGTGCCGCACCGCTAATGGCAGCGATGTCGCTCCCACCATTGTTGAGCGATTGCTCCAGCTCATCAGGGCTCAGCGACCGGTGATTGGTGTGCCAGTGGGTCGCCGTATGAAAGGCCAGCACATGGCCTTCCTGCTGTTCACGGCGCATGACCGAGCGGCCAATATCACTGCCACCAGCACGTGGTGCGCGAGTCTGCAGGAAAAATACCGCCTTGATGCCGGGCTGTACCGGATTGTCTGCGAGTGCGTCGAGCACCTCCAGGCTAGGGTTCCAGAAAGACGAGGCACTGGGACCATCATCGAATGTCAGCAGGAAACGGATCGGGGGGTGTTCGCGCAAACGTTGCTCGGTTTGCGGCGTCAGTTCGATGGGGGCGCCAATGCAACCCGACAAACCGATGGTGAGGGCTGCGACGAACAGCACCCTGGCGATGTTTTTCATGTCTTGCCTTTTGTTGATGCCGCGCTGCGTCGCCTTTGATCCCTGGCCTACGGTGTTGAAGCTCACCTTGGAGAAGGGTAACCGGGTTTGGTTCCTTGCCGCGAATTCCGACCGCTCTGGTATTGCTCCGTGCTCGAGCCTGGGCGGTATTAATTTGACCGTCTGGAAATTCGATGGAATTTTCCGCATGCCTTTGTATCCATCCGTATAGGACTAATTAGGGAGGATTTATGGGCGGGCCATCGCTTTACATCATCGACTACATGCTCCATGGCGAACCCAAGTCATTCATTATTCGCGCAGAAGCGATGAATAACTCCGAGGCTTGGCATTGGGCCAGTTGCGACGCGGGGGTCGGGCGCATACCGAAATTCGGGAGAGAGAAGGTCAAGCGGGTCTCCAAGCCCCTGGCTGAAAAATACGGTATTACCGACGTGCGCTGGCGGGCGAGCGTCACGCCGTCCTGGGTCAAGGAGTCCAGCTGATACCATTGGCATTGTTTGCGACGCACCGGCTGTCTAGCCGGACGCCGGATTCTTCGACAGACCTGAAATAACTCAACTACGCTTAAACCACGGCACAGCCCGCCCCTGGCGGGTTTTGTGCTGCCTCATCAACCCCTGAATGGAGGTGTGACATGTCCGAAAAAGAGTCCATCACCACCCTGCTCACCTTGCTCGAATCGCGTCAGGCCCGGCTCACGGCAGCCTGCAAGGAAATCGCCGACTGGGTCGACCACCAGGGCGGGCATCCCACCGCAGTGCGCATCCGGGACCGGCTCAACGACATCGACAAAGATGCCCCGTCGATCCAAAGCGCGCTAATGTCGCTCAAGCCTGCTGAACCCCCTCTGCCCAAGTTTCGCTGACGCGCTGCGCCAGACCTGTTTCTCCCTGAGTTCTACCGGCTGGAAAACTGATGGAACGCGGGCTTTTTTTGCACCTCGAAATTGATAGGCACCGGTGCAGAAACCGCAAAGGGAGAAACTCATGAATGCCAGAATCCTGCTATTGATCGTTTGTGCGAGCCCCGTCGCCGTCTTCGCCCAAGGCTGCGATGTCATCACTCGATCCCAGAGCCAGGCCGTCCCAGTAATCGAAAGCCACAGTTGCTACGAATACAAAGGCATGCCCGCGGAAACCCTCGATTGGTCTTGCAGCAATGAAAGCAAAGGAACGCTCACGACCCAAAAGCTTAAAGTCGAGCGTTGTGCCGAAGGATACGTGGCGACATGCCAGGCGAAGCCGACCCAGGAAGCGTTGGCCAACCCGCACTCAACCAGCAAGGACAAGCGCGGTGGGTCGGCCACTCTTCCCGATAATGCAAAATTGACGTGGTACTACTACGGTATCGAGCAGTTGCAGCAGGCCCAGGAAGACTGCGAAACCACCGGCGGCAATTGGATAAACCATTGAGGTGGCTCCCACAGCCTCTTCCTGGCTAGCCCTTGCTGTGCTCCGGCGATGAAGGACCTTCCTTGACCCCGCGAGGCCCGGCTACGCCCCAAATGACCAGGCCTAGCACTGGCAAGATGATCAGCAGCAGGGCCCAGCCAGCCTTGGTGCCGGCCGACTTGTCGCTTCGAAAGACACTGACGATCGCCCACAAATCGACGAGCAGCAAAAGCACCGCAACAGCGATCCAGAAATAACTGGCTAATTCAGACATGGCCTAATCCTCTTGTCGGTTCAAGGATTAGGCAGAGCCGTTGAGGCGCCGTTCAAAGAATTTGCACCCTCAAGATGCGCATTGGCGGCTATCCCCGCTCGTTCAGATAAGCGACCCACTGCTCATAGGCCTCATGTTGACGCTGGACCGCCTCATCCCAAGTCGATCCACTCATTTGATGAACACATATGAGTTTCATCATTTCCGATGTCGCCGTATCGAGCTCCACCAGGAGCTCATGGGATTTGATCTTGAAGTCTTCAACGGTGGTCATTTCTCGCTTCCTTCCCCTATCGGGGACGGCCAATGCACCCAACATGGATTCATTTTTTTGAAGCTGATTCATTTGAGGCGATAACCGGTCGAAAACCTAGTGCTAGTGGTCGGAGAGATGGATTGGAGCGATGGCAGGCACGAATAAGCTCAGTCTTCTCCGCTCCGTCGCGGTCGTATTGGATAAGACCTTGAAAAACTCGATATTTGAACGGAGCAGCTAATGCCAGGCTCAAATATTGCAGATATATTTCATTTTAATGACAGTCACAGATCGAGCACGGCCATGAAAATTCGAGCGACCGTCATCTGCGAGGAAAATCGCCATATCCTCCTGGTTCGCAAAGCCAATAGCCGCTGGGCGTTGCCGGGCGGTACCGTCGAGCGCGGGGAATCCCATGCCGGGGCAGCCATACGGGAGTTGGCAGAGGAAACCGGCTTGGACGTCGAGAACCTGCTCTACTTGATGCGAATCAGTGACGGGCAGACCGAACATCATGTGTTCGAAGCATCGGTCAGCGACTCGACGGCGGCCAAGCCACAGAATGAAATCAGCGATTGCCTTTGGCACCCGCTGGACGCCATTGCCCAACTGCAAATGAAAAAGGGAACGCGGGACATTCTCGAAGCTTTTCGGCGGCGGTTGTGAGGCGCCGGCACTGATGATCAACGCCGAATAGGTTGCATGAGATAAATCATGCAACCTATTGTTTTATAAGTATTAGATGATCAGAAAATGCCTGAAAACCTGCCATCAAGCCACTGGGGGCAATGGGCTCACTTTTTCTGCCAGGCGGTGCTGATCGGATTGACCACGGTATTTTTTTCCTGCGTATAGGTCCCATTCTGCTGGGCTATCGCCTCGCCAGTGTCGACAATTGCGTTCTGGATAAATACGTTTTGTTCATCACCTCGAATAAAGGTGAGTTGGTGATACGCCGTTTTATTTCCCCAATCCGGGGAAGGCAGGGAAATGAACTTCACGGTGTATGTCTCATCGGTGTGTTGGCCCTGCAAGACGTAGACACCGTAATGATTTTCTCCCTGAGAGATGATCTTGTACAAACCGTTGCTGTAGTAATAAATTTCCGCATCGGGAAAAGGCTTCTTATCGTACATTTTCCGATAGTGCAGAACCTGCTTGACGGTCGGCTCGCCAAAGTCCACAGCCAGCGATTTCCCATCAACGGAGGTTGTCTCCCCAGCGTATACAGCGCTGCTGCTCATCAAGGCTAACAGACTCATCGTTGCGACTGTGTTCACTCGTTACCTCTCCATGGTAAAGGATTAGCGTAATGGGCAAGGCCTGGAGGATATGACCCCCTTGCTAATCTCGACACCGAGTGTAAGGGCTTGTGCTTGAAAACGCCCGCAGGCTTAGACTCCGTTTCTGCAGCAATTTCCAGAAGCATAAACGAACAAGGGTTTGCATTAGCTTTCGCTCGCAAACCCTTGATTTTAGATGGTGCCCGAAGCCGGAATCGAACCGGCACGCCCTTACGAGCGGGGGATTTTAAGTCCCATGCGTCTACCAGTTTCGCCATTCGGGCGGTAGCGCGGTTAGCCATGGAAATATCGGCAAAATCCAATGGCCGATGTTCTGGCTGGTGCAGCAAGAGGGGGGAATATATACATCCCTCCCCCGCGAAGCAAGGTAGCTCATGTCCTTTTCAATACAAAAGCTTTCAATGCTTCGAAATAAAAAAGCTCCGTAAATCATAGATCTACAGAGCTTTTTAAAAGTGGAGGCCGAAGTCGGAATCGAACCGGCGTAGGTGGATTTGCAATCCACTGCATAACCATTTTGCTATTCGGCCTCAGAACGCTTGATGCGATGCTGCCACATCAACCGCAGTACAAACTGATCAGGAAACAAGCCACCTACTCGGCGCTATCTCCTTGAAAACATTAAGATTTTTTACGTCTCAGTGCGTTCGATGGGCGCAATTATGTACTCATTTGCCTAGGCTGGCAACCCCTTGATTTCAAAAAAAAATCGCCCAGCGGTCTCGGTGTGCCAGGCAGATATCAGAAGCCTTTTGGGGCTGCTGCACAGCCCTGGGTGAGCAGGCTCCCTCGTTACGGGGATTTGCGGGGTTGTGAGGTCTACGGTGCACCGCCCAACCGGCTGTCGCAGCCCTGCACCATTATGGGTAACATACCGGCCTTCCCCGCAGCCCTTCTGCGACCTGCTAAATAAGCCTATTCCATGCCTTTTGAACTCAGCGTTGACCTCACTACCCTCGCTATTCTTGCTGTTGTCGCATTCATTGCCGGTTTCATCGATGCCATTGCCGGTGGCGGTGGGTTGCTGACCACGCCAGCCCTGCTGACGGCAGGCTTGCCGCCTCATCTGGTCCTGGGGACCAACAAACTCAGTTCGACCTTCGGCTCGGCGACGGCCAGCTTCACCTTCTACAAGCGCAAGCTGTTCCACCCAAGGCAGTGGACTCATGCCCTCGTCGGCACTCTGGTCGGGGCCCTGACCGGCGCCATCGTCGCCCATTACTTGCCCGCCGAGTGGCTGAACAAGATGCTGCCGGTGATCGTCTTCGCCTGCGGCCTGTATCTGTTGTTCGGCGGCACGCCCAAGGCACCGCTGGACAGCGATGCACCGATCAAGAAGACATGGCAGTCGCCCCAGGGCTTCAGCCTGGGTTTCTATGACGGTGTGGCCGGGCCGGGTACGGGGGCGTTCTGGACTGTGAGCAGCCTGCTGCTCTACCCCATCGACCTGGTCAAGGCCAGTGGCGTGGCCCGTAGCATGAACTTCGTCAGCAACATCGCGGCACTGTCGGTGTTCATCTTTTCCGGGCAAGTGGATTGGGTCATCGGCCTGAGCATGGGCCTGTCGGTGATGATCGGCGCGTTCTTCGGCGCTCGCACCGCCATCAGCGGCGGTGCGAAGTTCATCCGACCGGTGTTCATCACCGTGGTGCTGGGCTTGACCGTGCGCCTAGCCTGGCAGCACTGGTTCAGCGTGGCCTAAGCGCCGCGCCACATACAGATCGATCAGGTAGCGGGCGATGGAGCGCGAGGCCGGCAATGGTGGCAAGTCATGGACGTTGAACCACTGGGCGTCCTCGATTTCATCTTCCTGGGGCACAATGTCGCCACCAGCATATTCAGCGTGGAAACCGAGCATCATCGAATGGGGGAACGGCCAGCACTGGCTGCCCATGTACTGGATGTTCTTCACCTCGATACTGACTTCCTCGCGAACCTCGCGCACCAGGCAATCCTCGGCCGATTCGCCAGGCTCGGCAAACCCCGCCAGGGTGCTGTAGACGCCCGGGACGAAACGCGGCGAACGGGCCAGCAGGACTTCATCGCCGCGAGTAATCAACACGATCATGCTCGGTGATATCCGCGGATAGTGCCGCAGCTCACAGGCATCGCAATACATGGCTCGTTCCAACGGAATCTGACCCATGCGCTTGCCGCAACTGCCACAGAAACGATGTTCGCGGGCCCAGGTGCCGATCTGCGCGGCATAGCCCAACACTTTGTACAGCGTGTGGTCATCCTCGAGCATGAACGCCCGCAGGCCTTTCCAGTTACAGCCTGGGATGTCCAGCGAGCTGTGCAATTCCAGCAGGTAGACCGGCTCGCCATCCAGGTGACCGATGCCGTGCTCGGCGAGGACCGACAGGTCTTGGCGCTTGAGCCATTCGCGGGGAAACAGCGCGCCGTTGTCATCGAACAGAAAGCCCTCAGGGCTGCGGGCGACGGCCCAGCCGCCAGCAAGAGCGGTATCGAGTACTGCGGTGGTCCAGCGTGAAATCATGGTCAATCAATCCTGAAATTCAGGTTTCTGTTTGCTCATATGGGCGGCCATGGCCACGCGCAGGTCGGTCGATTGCAACATGGCGGCATTCCAGGTGGCGACGTATTCCAAGCCGTCGTCGATGCGGTGGTCGCGCATGTAGCTGATCATTTCCTTGGTGCCAGTCACGGCAATCGGCGACTTGGCGGCGATCTCCCGGGCGATGCCCATCACACCGTCGAGCAGGCTGGCGGTGTCACTGTAGACACGATTGACCAGGCCGATGCTGCGCGCTTCGTCGGCTCCGAAGGTGCGCCCCGTATAAGCGAGTTCACGCAGCATGCCGTCCCCGATGATCCGGGGCAAGCGTTGCAGTGTGCCAACATCGGCGGCCATGCCGATATCGATCTCCTTGATGGAAAACTGGGCGTCCTCGGCCGCGTAACGCATGTCGCAGGCGGCAATCAGGTCGATGGCCCCGCCCAGGCAGTAGCCCTGGATCGCGGCGAGCACGGGTTTGCGGCAGTTGTCCACGGCGTTGAACGAGGCTTGCAGTTGCTGAATCTTGCGCCGCAGCAGGCGTGCATTGCGCCCTACGTCCTTGCCCAATTCGTTGGCCACGCCCGCCAGCATCATCAGGTCTATCCCCGAGGAGAAATGCTTGCCGGCGCCGCTCAGCACCACCACCCGTGCGGCATCGGTGTCGTCGATCCATTGGAAGATCTCGATGATCTCGCTCCAGAACGCGGCGTTCATCGAGTTGATCTTTTCCGGGCGATTGATCTGCACATGGGCAATGTTGTCTACAAGTTCGACGTTGAACGCTTGGTATTGCGACATGGCAGTGATCCTTTACCGGCTGAAAAGAGGCTTGAACTATAACAAGCCAGCGCAACAGGACGTAGGCAGTGCATCGGCCAAAAGCGGGACTGCTCGCCTTTCATGAAGATCGACCCGTGGCGAGGGAGCTTGCTCCCGCTGGGGCGCGAAGCGGCCCTAAAACCCGGCGACACGGTAGATCAGGTTGATTGAGTGAGCTTGAGAGGGG